>NZ_KE952933.1 GCF_000466405.1 Atopobium sp. oral taxon 810 str. F0209
TCCGGCGGCAGCGCGAGCTGCGGCCTGCTGGGGCGGTGCGGCAGCGTGAGCGGGCACGCGGAGTCCTCCCGGGCGCCCTCGACGGTGTCCATCTCCCAGGCCGCGGCGCACGCGTCCTCCCCGAGGGCGAGGAACGCGGCATATGACCTGCGGGCGGAGTGGCACGTGGCCGCCCGGCCGGCGGCGCGCTTCCTCGGCCTGTAGCCGACCTTTCGCCTGAGCTCCATGTTCGTCATGCCGTCGTAGTCCGCCGAGACCCAGCGGTAGATGGTCGAGGGCGACAGGTCCACCGGCCCGCCGTTGCGCGCCGCCATCTGCTCGGGCGACAGCCCCCGGCGCAGGCAGTCCCCGATGGCCTCCAGCCTCGCCGCGCCTGGGCTTGGGCGCCGTGATGAACCCGTGCGACGACACCTCGGCGCCCACCGTCGAGGGCGACCTGCCCAGCTCCCTCGCGATCTCCCTGCACGAGGCCCCGCGCACCAGCATCCTCTGGACCGTGTCCCGCTCGTGCCCGGTGAGCCTGCCGTAGGCCCTCGGGACCGCCTTCGCGGCGCCCTTCCCGCTCTTTCCGGACATGACGTCCTCCGATCTCCCGGGGCCGGCCGATCCGGCCCTCAGGGTATCGGATTCCCACATTCATCCGTACATGTACGGATGAATGTGGGAGGTGTTCGGATGAAGTTGATATTCAAGGCTTTACTCATTTCGACTAAATCTGTGCAAAGTTGGAACTCACTCTGTGATTTGGCTTGTTATAATATCTGCCACACAACTTTTGCCTCAGGCGTTGTTCTTGTATATATGGGGGCGTGGCGGAATTGGCATACGCAGCGGACTTAAAATCCGCCGACCTTGGTCTTGTGGGTTCGAGTCCCACCGCCCCTACCATATTAAGACGTAGGTTATGATACAATCGCCTGTGTCTTTATTTTTGCCTGAACTCAAGGCTTTGGGGACTTCTGTTTAACACGATGAGTGTGCAGGGGTCCTCTTTTTTATCTAATATTCTCAGCCTCCAAATTTTTTAATACAGGGGTGTGCACTGGCACACGATTAACAGGTACTGACACATGATAGCCTGTCATACTGGCACATGGTTCATCATCTAATTAGAGTGAGCTAATCAATTCTTGTTATGATAAACATACTGGAAAGTGAGGTGTGTCATGGGCACTAAGTATGGTTATATTCGAGTCTCCTCCGCTGATCAGAATATAGAACGGCAGGAAGATGCTCTAAGGAGAGTGGGTATATTAGAAAACAATTTATTTATTGACAAGCAAAGCGGTAAGGATTTTTCAAGACCAGCTTATCAAAGGCTGGTTAATAAATGCTTGGAAGGCGATGTCATCTTTATTGATTCAATAGACCGTCTAGGTAGAAATTATCAAGAAATCCTTGGCGAGTGGAGGATTCTTACCAAAGAAAAACAGGTTGATATTGTCGTGTTGGATATGCCCATTCTCGATACTAGAAGTACCTTAGCCAAAGAAGATCTTACGAAAACCTTTGTTGCTGATCTGGTGCTGCAAATTCTATCCTATGTGGCTGAAAAAGAGCGACAAGATATCAGAAGAAGGCAAGTTCAGGGCATTGCTGCTGCAAAAGCACGTGGTGTGAAGTTTGGTAATCCTGGTATTCCTATCCCGGAAAATTTTACCGAGGTTGTTTCATCTTGGCGTAGCAAAAAAATAACGCTCAACGAAGCGTTATCAATATTGGGCGTCAGTCGTAGTTATTTTTATGATAAAGTTAAAAAACTCTGCTTATAAACAGAAATATCCGTCAAAGTACACTTTGACGGACTAGTTAGGTTAACGAATCATTCTTGGACTTAACGAGGTCGGCGCAGGTAAACAAAGAAGAATAGTGCCCGTTACCAGGAGTTAACGTAATTTAATGGTTTATTTTAGATAAGAAATATGCTACAAATAAAGAACAAATATGAAACTGAGAGACTCTTCCGACAGGATGGGTTCAAGTTGGGTATGAAAAGAAAGCGGAAAGGAACAAATTTAGTTTGCAGTCTTGTTTGCTAAGGTGTACTTTGACGGAGGAGTCATTATGAAAAAATATATGGGGTTAGTTGCAATACTCCTTGTTGCTCTGCTAATCATACCAGGAAATTTAGCCTTTGCTAATCAATTTGGAGAAACTACTAATGCGGAGTCTAATTCACAAGAAGAGATTGATGTGGATGAGGTTCTGCCGTCTCCGCTAATTCCAGAAGACTCTATCCTTGCCGATAATCCTGATCATTTGTTGGTGCCTGATGACTCGCCTTACGGCGGCGAGATCGATTACAACGTTTGGCCTTTAAGCGAATTTGGTCTTTTAGCACCTATGATGCTCAGGAGCTCGACTCGAGCAAATGATCCTCCAGTGATAGGAACAGATCATCCTACAACTCCAGGTGAGGTGATGCTTTTCAAAGAAGCAAAACCAGTAGCGGGAAAGGTTAATACTTGGGAAGTTAAGCTGAGAATCGAAGGAAAAAACAAGCCAACCACAAGTGATATCGTTCTGGTGATTGATACCTCCGGCAGCATGAAAGATAGCAACAGAATGGAGGCAGCAAAAGCAGCAGCAAATCAGTTCATCGACAGCTTGCTTCCATCTGATAATACTAGGATAGGTATTGTAGCCTTTGCGTCTGAAGTTTCTGTGGAGAGCAATCTAACCAATAACAGTATAACTCTGAAAGATGCTGTTAATGGACTTTATGCCAATGGCGGTACATTTACCCAAGCCGGTGTCAAACAGGCAGAAGCCATGCTCAGTAGTTCTGATGCAGTTAATAAACATATTGTCCTACTTTCCGATGGTGTACCAACCTATTCTTACCAACTTAATAATCCAGACAACTATCTGATTCCTTATGGGGATAACTATCAAACCAGTACAGAGGCACCATCATCATCCTATTTGTCTGATAGAGTAGGTACAGGAAATAGCATGCATTGGAAATATGGGCAAGGAGGACCTTGGTGGAATCGTTATAAAAAATACTATAATCACGGCAATAGTGCTATAGCAGAGGCTGGTTTTGCAAAAACTGCTGGCGATAGAGTATGGACAATCGCCTTAGAGGTAGACAGTACAGGTCAATCAGTTCTCAGTAGCATGGCTTCCCCCGGCAGCTACTACACCGCTGATCCTGCAAGTTTGAGCACCATATTTACAGAAATCTCCGGACAAATAGGAGCTGCAGCTAAGGGTGTGGCAGTGAATGATCCTATGGGAATGGGTTTTGAAATCCCTTTAGGCGAGATTACAAACATCACGGCTACACAAGGAACGCCGACCTATGAGAATAATAAGGTCATCTGGAATCCAGGGACATTAACTCAGCCAATCAGTGAAGGCAGCGATATCAATTATGCTGAATTAACCTATACCATAGAAATGACCAATGATATTTTAAATCAAACGCCTGATACAAATGGCGAGTACCCCACGAATGGTGATGCACAGATTTCATATACAGATGCCGACGGAAATCAACAGACTGGATCTTTCCCTACCCCCAAGGTTAATCCTGTTTTATATAAGGTGGTCAAAATCCTTCAAGACAAAGATGGCAATGAAATCACAGCAGATCGTAATTTTAGCATTCAGGTAAAAGGCCCTGGGAATGACGGCAACAATACGATTCGTAAATTTACCCTCAATACCAGCAGTCAAAATAGCACAAAACTTTTAACTGATTTACGGTATGCGAGCACCTATACCTTTGAAGAGACCGGTGATTTGTCAGACTATGACACAACCTACTACATCAACGGTGGAGAGACTTCGGACTTGTCATTTCATATCGATGATAACAACACAGAAGACGTAGAAATAAAGGTTATTAACAAAGAAAAGTCGGGCACGCTGGTCATCACAAAAGTTCTTGATCAGTCGGTTATCCCCTCGCCAGCAAAATCGCCATCTACACGCGGCGAGACAAATCCTGTTTCCTTCTCCTTTACGGTTACGGGACCAGATGGCTACTCTCAAAACTTTACGCTCCCGAACAATGGCTCGTGGACACAGACACTTGAAGGTCTTGCAAAAGGTAGCTATAAAGTAACGGAAACAACGACCGGTTATACAACCACGATGCAGGTTAATAATGACGCACCGATTGCAGGCAATACCGTTAACGTAAATATTGACATCGGCAGCCTTTCACAATCAGTGAAAGTTGTTAATAAACAGACTGAAAACATGTCGGTCACAGCCACTAAAACTTGGGAAGGTGGTCCAACTGAAAAGCCGGATATCTGGTTCCAGCTAATTCGTGTCAATCCCGATGACACCGAGACCAAGATTGGTAATCCTAAAAAAGTAGAAGGCAGCAGCGTCACTTGGGATCAAGCAGATCAAGGTCTTGCTGAGTTATTACTCCGCTATGACGCAAACGGTCAGGAATATTCCTATAAAGTTCAGGAGGTTGATGCTGCTGGCAATGACTTTACGCCGGAAAACTATACCAAAGTTGAAACTGGCTTGAATGTAACGAATACCTATAGTAAAAAAGCCTCCGTCCAGGTGACCAAGGCCTGGGCAGACGAAAACAATCAGGACGGTGTGAGACCGGAATCCGTCAAGATTAAGCTTCTAGCCAATGGCAAAGACACAGGCAAGACCTTAGTCTTGACGGCCACAAACAACTGGACCGGTACGTTCGCTGACCTCGATGAGTACGCTAACGGTGAGCAGATCGCCTACACCGTGAAAGAAGTCGCCATTGGCAACGGCTACGTTACGGTAATTAGTGGAGATCAAAGAACCGGATATAAGGTTACAAATGTCCGTACTCCAAATCCCCCAGATCATCCTTCTACTCCTACTGAACCAAGTGAACCTAAGATGCCTACCACTCTTCCACGCACTGGTGAATCAGGAAGTATTTATGGATGGTTAGAGATGTTCTTGCTAAGCTTGGGATTGTTCTTGATCATGATTAAGCGGGAGTTTCAACTGAGGAAAAAGCACGATTAAACTCATCTAGTTGATAAGAATGACCCAGGAAATAAGAAAGTTTCTTTCTTGTTTCCTGGGTTGTTTTGTCATTGGAAGTAGGTAAGGCTAATTTGGAGAATAAGGTTTAGTGAATATATGAAATAGATAACATTTTATGTTACGTAAGGCAGGTGATCATCATGACAAGAAATGCATCCTTTAATGAGTTAATTTCCAAATTGTACGATGATGAGATTATGGCTGCCTTATCGCACTATCTGGAAGAGTCTCCCCTTCACGCAGAACTAGATTTTTATGATGACGTAGAACAGGTTGAACTCTACGAATATCGTATTAAATTTTCCTCAATTGAAAACCTTCCTGGAGCAGCGATAAAGTTTGATTTAGTTTTAGAAGCTGAGCTCCTGATATCTAGCGAAGCAAATCGCTATGATGAGGAAACCATGTGCGAGCAATGGTTTACCCTTAGATGCACTGCTGATATTCAAGATGGACTTCATGGTTTTCAGATTCATGCGATTGAGGTTTATACAGGAAAACGAAAACAAAATAATCCACTGTCGGATAGTCTTGTGCCGATCTTTTGGAAAGAAGAGCTGGATGACCGCGCCGAGGAGTTTCTGTCAGAGTTTTATCCAGAGGCGCTTGAACAGCCTCTGGCACTGGATATTCCTACGATTACCGAAAAATTAGGCATAACTGTCAGGGGCCTAGGTCAGGAGTTCTTGCACACACCTTTACAGAATTTATGTTCAATCGTGTGATTGTATTAGGAGTGCAGTCTTATGCCAGTCTAAAGCACACTCTAAAAGAAAAAACCGCCCGGAGGCGGTAAGCAGTGCAAAAATGGTGCCCCCAACGAGACTCGAACTCGTGTCGCCGCCTTGAAAGGGCGGTGTCCTAACCGCTAGACGATGGGGACGCGGTCAAAGAGTATACCATGCACGTCGCTGTACTGGTAGTACAGGAATGAAAGATTTCTTGGAGAAAGAAAAACTCGGCGGAAAACGCTTAAATCCCGGTTGCTGCATTTCGATCGAGTCGTAAACTCATCCAAAAGAAAAACTCCATGTCCGAGCGTTAGTGCTTGTGTAGATGCTTACCAGTCAAAACCGTTTTACTAGCTGAGATAGACACTGCGCTCCCCGTATGCGCGTGCAGATACTTACCAGTCAAAACCGTTTTGTTCGGCCCAATTGCGAGCGGCAGAGTTTATCTGTGGGATTTCTTCTGCCCAAGGCACCAAATCTGGTGTATCTACAATGATGGGATCTGCTTCGTGTGCGGCTAGTGTTGCTTCCGAAAAGCTGCAGGCAGGAAGTTCGGGGCGGTCGGGAATGTAGGTATCTACTAGCACAGGCCGCAGTAGTGCGTAAGCGCCGCCCTCAACGAGGTTTGAGTAACCAAGCAAAGCACGTTTTGCCGCGGAAATTCGATCGAGCTTAAAGAGCAAAATCACGCGGGCAAGATGTGACCATGAATCGCCATGGCGGCCATAGTGAACATCAAGCTCATCAAAAGCCTCTTCATTTTCAAGGCGGGCTAGGGTTAAAGCGCAGGTATGGCGTGCGCCGAGCATATCGCTTGGTGCCATATCAAGTAATTGTCTACAGGCGTCTTCAGCCATACTGTAGCGCGCGGTGTCAAAAAGCGCACGACTAAGGGCCGATTGAACCCTTAGCATGCCATGAGTAAACACGTCGTCCCAGACATCCTCGTTATCATCATGAGTTCCGAGAAGTGGTTCGGACTCTATGTTATGCGCTAGATTCTGGCGCAATGTGATGAGCTTTTCGATGAGATCATCACCCTGTAAGTCTTGGGCAAGCAGCTTGCACAAAGAGGCATCTGCGCAGTTTTCATCGATGGCGAGTGCACGATCACAATCGGAGATAAGGCGATTGAGCCTACGGCTGCGTGCAGCAAAGAAAGCATTATCTGCATCGATAAAATCAGCGTTCTCAGCAGATTTTTCATAGCGTTCAAGAGCATCGATCAATAATGAAAATGCTTCATCGCGGGGATCATCTATAAAACTTTTGGGCTTTGCTTGGACGGCACGTAGCAGCTCTTCAAATCCACTTTTTGAGAGGTTTCCAAGCTTGGCACTGCGTCTTTGAGCAAGACGAGCAATCAGTTCTTCATGGGTTTTCACTGCACACCTCCTTTGGGTTTACGGGAACTGTCATTACCCTCGCCAGAATCGTTCTTATTGGAGTTGCCCTGATTATTGGCAAGATCGCTCAGTAGGCGGAAGCGCTCCTCTGCCTGCTGCTGAGCTTGGGCAATTTCTGTCGCCTCACGGGAAGGAGCCATTTCAGTGGCTGTTTCGGCTAGCCACAAACCAAAGGGTCCGCGTGCGCCCTGTTCACGTCCTTCTTGCAGAAGTACGGTTGCTTCGGATAGTGCCACAATAAGTTCGTCCTCACTGCAAGGAGCTACTGGTAGTCGTGCAAATACACCATCGGGCAATTCGTGCTGACGAATAAAGGTTGCTGCTGCATGCGGATAGGTAGTTATGACATGTTGAAGTTCCGATTTTGCTGTTTCAAAGTCGAACTGCTTGTATGCGAGTGCCATTCGACCAATGGAAAGCCAAGCGTTAGGCCCGCCACCATTGCGTGGAGTGGCGGCAAAACTTTGTTCAAGCGCAGCAAATCCATTGGAATCCTCGAGTTTTGCAAAAGCGATAGCTGCAGTGCAGCGCACATCTCCCATATCGAGCGGGTCGGCTTCTAGTGATTTGGCACAAAGCCTTAGTGCCTCACGATTGCGCCCACAGATGACCGCTTGTGATGTCATTGTCGCTAGCCAGCGGAAATATGGCCTCATTGTCAGATGTTCTGCAAGTTCGTGCAAAGGTTTGGGCAAATCGTCTCCGGCGTGTACGCGCTGCTTGTGGCATTGCTCGCGCACCTGAGCTTCTCCGGCATCAAGCCACTGGTAAAAGGCGTCAAATCCTGGCTGTTCGGATGCGGCAATCATGCGGTGGGCATCAGCGTTGTGCGGATCCAGTGACACTGCTTCGGCAAGCAACCCGTGTGCTCGGTCGATAATCTCGCGTGCACGTTGTTCTTCCGAAAAAGGGAGTTGACGGTCAATCAAAGTTGCTGCACGCGCCACAAGATTGAATGCGCGGTCATTGTCAGTTTGGGGAATAGCATCCCGCGATTGCACAAACTGCTTGTCAAAGTCGTCATACGCTTGTTGTACTTCTGTAGGAGTTGCAGAATTGAGTGTTTGTGCCAAACGCAGTTTTAATCTCTGGTAGTCTTCGGCATGGGCATCAAATGACATTTCCGCCCCCTCAGATGCAAATTCTAGTCAACATGTCTACTATCCTTTGTACATTTATATAAATCAAGAAGTATTCGGTAGACAAGCATATTATTCTGTAACCGAGCAAAATTATGCAATGATTCTGAAAATATCAGAGACAAGCTAGACTGTGAGTAATTGCGGACTTATGGGTTTCCGCAAAACAATCCGTAGCAAAATTGATATGGATTGCAAGTATATTTGCCGCGTTGCATGCGGCCTGGAGGAGAGGAACAACAATGGGTAGGTTTACGAATCCCCGCGACCTTTACTTTGGCGAGGGCGCTCGCCACGAGGTCAAGAACTTCAAGGGTTCCAAGGCAATGATCGTCTCTGGCGGTAGCTCCATGCGTCGTGGCGGCTTTCTGCAGGACATCGAGGCCGACCTCAAAGAGGCTGGCTTTGAGGTTGCTTTCTTTGAGGGCGTTGAGTCTGACCCTTCCGTCGAGACCGTGATGAAGGGCGCTGCGGCTATGTCCGAGTTCAGCCCCGACTGGATCATCGCTGTTGGTGGCGGCAGCCCCATTGATGCTGCAAAGGCAATGTGGATCAAGTATGAGTATCCCGAGTGCACCTTTGAGGATATGTGCAAGGTCTTTGGCCTGCCTACCCTGCGCACCAAGGCTCACTTCTGCGCAATCAGCTCCACCTCTGGTACCGCGACCGAGGTCACCGCATTCTCGATCATTACCGATTACCAGAAGGGCATCAAGTATCCTATCGCTGACTTCGAGATTACCCCCGACGTCGCAATTGTTGACCCTGAGCTCACCTACACCATGCCTGCAAAGCTTTGCGCACACACCGGTATGGATGCTCTGACCCACTGCATTGAGGCCTACGTTTCCACCGTTGCTTCTTGCTACACCGACGGCAACGCTCTGCACGGTATCCGCGAGATCACCAGCTGGCTGCCTGTCTCTTACAAGGGCGATAAGGAGGCACGTCAGCACATGCACGATGCTCAGTGCATCGCTGGTATTGCATTCTCCTCTGGTCTGCTTGGCATTGTTCACTCCATGGCTCACAAGACAGGCGCCGCTTTCTCTGGTGGACACATCATCCATGGTTGCGCAAACGCTATGTACCTCGGCAAGGTCATCCAGTTCAACGCCAAGGACGAGCGTGCTGCTGAGCGTTATGCATTTGTGGCAAAGGAGATTCTGCACCTCGAGGGTGAGACCAACGAAGAGCTCGTTGCTGCTCTCGTGCAGTACATCCGCGACCTGAACGACAAGCTCGACATTCCTCAGGCCATCAAGAACTACGGCCAGGGTGGCGTCAAGGCTGAGACCTCCATCATCGACGAGAAGGAGTTCCTTGAGAAGCTCCCCGAGGTTGCCAAGAACGCAATCGCCGACGCTTGCACCGGCTCCAACCCCCGCCAGCCGTCCCAGGAGGAGATGGAGCAGCTCCTCAAGTGTGTCTACTACGACCTGCCCGTGGAGTTCTAAGCCACTTGTCATGTTGTGTGACGCGCGAAACTTCGCGTAATTACGCCAGCCGTGTCCTTTGTGGGTGCGGCTGGTTTTTTGTTGCGGTGGCGGGCGCTGCAGCGTGGTTGTCGTAGTGGCGCTGCGATGCAGCTGGCTGCTGCGTCAAGCGGTGCAAAGCGTAGCTTTGTAGCCAACATTGCGATGTGAGAAAGAGGAACCTTTTGTGGCAGTCCGTGCGGTAACTCTTACAACAACTTTTTCAGCCACTTTACGGCAAGTGTTTCAGTGCTGAGTCTGAAGCTAAAAAGCAGAGCGTTGCACTCGCTAGTCTTTTAGCTCTCCATCTGCAATTGCAGCTTCAAGAGCAAAGCGGTCAATCAACGATGGAATTACTCCATGACGCATTACACTGAGTCCCGCTGCATAATTTGCAATACGGACAGCCTTATCAAGGGAATATCCATAGAGTAAATATGAGGCCAGCGCACTAATGAACGCATCTCCTGCTCCCGCATCATCAACCGCAGCTCTCTCTTGTGTTGTATATAACTTGCCAGAATTGCTCGTCCTTACATAGCATCCGTGAGCACCAAGCGTGACAATGACAGTACCTACTCCTGCAGCAACCAACTTTGCAGCTTTTTCATCCACGCTACCTGCGTCAGGTATCAGTTCACCTAACTCCCCTTCATCGGGGACAAGATAATTGACAAGGCCAAGTAGATTTTTGGGTAGTGGCCCACACGCAGAAGGTTTGAGTATTGTAAGAAGACCGCGCTCTCTGGCTTCGAGACAAGCGGCTTCAACGGCGTCAAGTGGTACCTCTGTCTGCACAAGACAACATGCCGCATCATCAAAAAGCGCTGCGCGTTTGTGAACCTCTTCGGCTGTTAGCGTGGCGTTGGCCCCCGAGACAATCGTAATCATCGACCTGCCTTTAGAGTCCAAGAAAATAAAAGATTTGCCAGTTTCTTGATTTTCAACGCGTCTTACGCCCGAGTCATTGATGCCCCAGCGCTCAAACTCATGAAAGAAAAGATTTGCATCATAATCCGTTCCAACATTGCCAATCATGGCAACACGATGTCCAAGCTTAGTAACGCCTACTGCTTCATTAGCGCCTTTACCACCAAGGTAGGATCGAGGAGCATGTGAACTCATGGTGACACCGTTGCTGGGCAACTCGGACATTCGGAGATAGTTATCCATATGAAGACTACCTACGACAACTACATTTTTGGTTCCTGCTGATGGGGGTACTGCAACGGTTGACTCGTTGTCAAGATGAAAACCTTGAACGAAAGAGGGAGGCGCTTCCGTACCTTCAATAGAAGAAATGAGCTGCCTACCAATATGGGCACCGAAATCTGAGTTATTGATTGTGTAGGTCGATATATTAGTTGCTTTCAAATGTACTTTGGAAGCAGAGGTATCGTTTTTTAGGGATACCAGAGAAACATCAGCGGGAATCCTGAAGTGAAGAGTCTCCATAAGATTAGAAAATTCAACAGCGCGATGGTAGTGAGATGACACTACTGCCGTGAGATCTCTCTTGGTGATTGCCATTGCAGATTTTGCGCCTAACTCATCAAAGACCAGATCTTTTCGGTAGGGAATACCATGATCAAATAGGCAGCTACGATAGCCAGCAAGAAAGTCTTCGGTTCTCCTTCCATGCGCGTAAAGACAACCAATATTAGTGTGGCCTAAGTGGATAAGCTTTTCTGTCATGCGGTAGGAAGCCTCAAAATAAGGCTGTAGTAAAGAGTTATCTCCTCCAAATATGCCTGTAGTGATAATCGGAACTCCAAGTTGTTTAAGACGGGGGAGTTGATTAATACTTTCTTCAGTGGTTGGCTCCCAGATGATGCCAGCACATCCTGCCTGTCGTATTGCCTCAATATTCGCTTCCTCTTGTGCTGGATCAAAGAAGCTATCAAAGACAATTGGAGCAAAACCACGTTCCTGAACTGCCCGAATAATTCCATCAAGGGTTGAGTCTGATGCAACTGGCGCTCGGAGTAATACGGCAATTTGCCAATCAGTGCGAGGGGAGCTGGTGGAACCATATGGGGAGTAATGATATCGCCTAACCGTGTCTAGCACACGCTCGCGTGTTCGATCACTAATCCTGTCATCCTTATGGTTAATCACTTTTGAAACTGTTGCAGGTGAGACACCTGCAAGTTCAGCAATGCCCTTGATGTCCATCCGCACGTCATCTCCCAAAAACTCTGTATAGCAATAATACCGTAACGAAAAACTTTCTCCCATACTCCTTTCAGGTTGCTGGTGACAAATGGGGTATGAATGACAATTACCGACGAAAATCGACCATTTACGGACCAATGGACGAATTCATATCAGCAGAGGCCTACTCTCAAAATGGGAAAACAAATAGAGAAAACATTCTCACTGAAACGATAAATTTTCCCGTAGCCCGATAGTTGTATCCGGTTAGGTATCAGCAAGTGAAAGGAAGACTTATGGCAGCTGGAAAGAAGATGGGCTTCTTTGAGGGCATAAAGGCTCAATTCTCTACAAAATCCCTCGTGTTAATCCCCATTGCTGTGGGAATTAACCTTGTTGGTGGCACCCTGTGCTCTGTGCTTAAACTGCCCCTTTTCTTGGATATGATCGGAACAGTCATTGTTGCAAGCCTAAGTGGTCCATGGGTTGCTGCACTTACAGGTTTCCTCACCAATGTCTTCCTTTCTCTCATTGCCAATCCTGTATACCTTCCGTACTCCGTAGTTAGTATTCTTTGTGGTTTGACTGTTGGCTATATGGTTAAGGCTGGCATGCTCAAGACCAAGTGGGGATTTGTGCTGATTTGGATTGCGCTCACACTCGTCAATGCAATTTCTGCTTCCATGATTACCACGTTCCTCTTTGGCGGTGCAACTGGTGCGACCGGCACTTCTGTTATGACCGCTGGCCTAGTTGTTGCGCTTGGGGACATTCTTGCAGCTGCATTTACCTCCTCAATCATTGAGAATTTCGTCGATAAAGGTATTGCCTTGTTTATTGCTTACTTCGTTGTTAAGAAGATTCCTCGTCGTTTCATCAGCCAGTACGCCTCTGATGCAGTTGACGATGCTGAGGATGATGTAATCGAGTAAGCACTAAAAGATTATGGGGAGTTCATTGCGTCTTGGGCGGATGAACTCCCTTTTTGTTTGGAGATAGATAGAAAAGAGGTGCCCGCTATGGTTGGCGCTAATGATAAGCACATTCTCGAAACGCCAGTCGGACGCATGAATCCGATTACCAAGGCAGGTGTTGCGCTGTTTGTAGGGCTAACAGCCTTGATTCTTCCGATTTCTTGGCTTGGCTTTGTCTTTACTGCCTTGTATTTCATCGCTGCTGCAAAGGGCAATATTTTGAAGCCTTTTGCGAAGATTATTTTTTCGTTTGGTATCCCTATCACACTCATGCTGCTTTTTATTCAGGGTTTTTATAGCCCCCTCAATAAGACTTTTATCCTCGATTGCGGGTTTGCGAAACTTGGGCTCGAGGGCGTGTTGAATATGCTGCATATTGTTGGCACTCTTCTTACGTTTCTTGCGGGCCTTTATATTTTGAACCAAACAACCTATATCGGAAGACTGGTTGCCGCTCTGAACGATATTGGTATGTCACCCAAAGCTGGCTATTTAACACTTGCGACCCTAAATGTTGTGCCGCAGATGCAACGTCGTATGCACGGTATCCAAGAAGCGCAAAGTGCTCGCGGATTAAGCACTGGAGGATCTGCCCTAGAGCGTTTCAAGGCATTTATTCCGCTGCTAGGACCAGTCGTTCTTTCTTCTTTGACAGATGCCCAGGAACGTGGAATGACGCTTGAAACGCATGGATTTGGTTTAAAGGAAAACAAGCACACCAGCCTCGTTACTAACACAAATACGCCTACAGATAAGGCAATTCTCTATGGAGCAGCGGTTTTGTTTGTTGTGGCGGTTGTGCTGACAGTGCTCAATGGCGTTGGAATCATAGCGATTGGTTAGGTAAATATGGCAGAGGAAGTGATTCGCGTCGAAGACTTTTCGTTCAAGTATCGCCAGACAAAAAAGTATGCACTTAAGCATCTTGATTTTGCAATTAAAAAAGGTGAGTTTGTCTGTGTTATCGGTCAGAACGGGTCAGGGAAGTCGACGCTTGCAAGTGCGTTGGTAGGGCTTGTTCCGCAGTATTTTGTAGGCAATTTGCACGGACGCATCCTTATTGAGGGGCATGATACACAGCACACCTCAATCTCTGAACTTTCAACAATGATTGGTCTTGTATTCCAGAACCCCTTCAACCAGCTTTCATACACTGCTGGCACCGTGGCAGAGGAGCTTGCATATGGACTTTGCAATCACGGAGTGCCTCGTGAGGAGATGGTTGAGCGTGTCGATCGAATCGCAAGGATAATGCGCATTGATCACATTATTGATAAGAATCCGCTGGAACTTTCCGGTGGGCAGGTACAGCGTGTTGCGCTCGGATCTTCCCTCATTATGGAACCCGAAATAGTGGTCTTAGATGAGTGTACTACCCAGCTTGATCCCATGGGTAGCGAGGAGATTTTTGACATTGTCAAGAATCTCAATGCGGATGGCATGACAGTGGTCATGGCAGACCATGATATGGAAAGGGTGGCACGTTGTGCCGATTGCGTAATCGTACTCGATCGCGGTGAGATTGTTGCACAAGGAAGTCCTAATGAGGTCTTTTCTCAGCCTGATCTTCGTGAACATGGTGTAGAGCCCCCTGATTTCCTCAAAATCGCACTTGCACTGAAAGAAGCAGGCGTAAAGGTTGATCGTCTACCGGTAACTGAAGAGCCGACTATTGAATTGGTAAAGGAGGCGATTCACTCATGAAAATAGAGATCCAAAATCTTGAGCATACCTACCCTACGGGTGAAAAGGCGCTCGATGGGGTTTCTTTTACCTTGGACAACAATGAGCGTGTGGCAATCATTGGACAAAATGGGGCGGGTAAAACAACTATTGTTAAGCACTTTAACGGGATTTTGCGCCCGACGGCAGGCAAAGTTCTACTTGATGGCGTTGATATTGAGGCCAAGAGCACACCAGAATGGTCTGCTCGCGTGGGTTATGTCTATCAAAATCCCGATGACCAGCTCTTTCTGGATAGCGTAAGAGACGAGTTTCAGTTTGGTGCCAAGCAGATCGGGATGCAAACTGGACGCATTGAACAGCTTTTGGTAGAAGTGGCTGAACTTGTTGGTCTCTCTGACAAACTGGATGTAAATCCATTTGACCTTACACAGACTGAAAAGAAGTTCTGTGCGATTGGCTCGATTGTCATGATGGACCCTGAAGTTCTCATTTTTGACGAACCAACGATGGGCCAGGATGTGGTGGGCAACGATCGTCTTGCTCATATCATTGATGTTCTTCACGACCAGGGAAAAATGTGCGTGACTATTTCCCATGATATGAAATTCGTTGTCCGTTGTTTTGATCGTGTCATTGTGATGTGTCATGGACACAAACTTCTTGATGGGCCAACACGCGAAGTATTTAGTCAGGTCGATACATTAAAAGAATCTTTTGTTGTTCCCCCTCCCATTACACGCATTGGACAAGCTTTGGGCTTTGAAAAGACTGTGCTGACGCTTGATGAACTGGTAGAAGAGTTCAGTAAGGAAAGGGCAAAGTAACATGGCCGATGTAAAAATTCAGATCTACGGCATTCGTACTGTTGGCGATGCAAATATGGTCATTAATGCTGGTTGTCATCACATTGGTGTCTCATATGGCAAGATAAAAAGAACCCCAGGACAACTGACTTGTGAAGCTGCAAAAACGATTTTTGAGGGTGTTGTCCCCGAGGCGGTAAAAGTGGGACTTACTGTTGCCACTGATTTGGATGAGATCAGCGAAAATCTTAATGAAATTGAGCCTGAGGTCTTCCATCTTTCTGGTGATATTGACGGCATTAGTCCCGATCAGGTTGCTGAGCTGCGCCACCGTTTTCCAAAGCTAAAGATTATGCAAGCAATTCCTGTTCTTGCAGGGGTGCCACTGAAAGATCAAAAGGTACTTGAATATGTGCGAGATTATGAGGCAGTTGCAGACTACTTTTTAATTGATACCAAAGCGCCTTCTGCAGGAGATATTGGAGCCACAGGCTTAACGCATGATCAGACCATCGACAAAGCAATTGTTGAATCCACCGATGTTCCATGCATCATTGCTGGCGGATTGACTCCAGAAAATGTGGCAGAAGCTATTCATGTTGCGCATCCATATGGCGTCGATTCATTCAGTTGGACAAACTATACCGATGGAAGGACAAACCCTGACGGCGGTTGCAAGGATCCCGCAAAGATAGAAGCATTTGTCCAGGCGGTTCGTAATGCCTAAGCATGGTGAAGTCATCGTCATTGGTGATGCGAATGTGGACATCATTGTGCATTATCCGAGCTTCAAAAATGAAGCCCGTACGCTAGTCGAGTTTCGCAATCCTGTGATGGTTGGTGGTGGCACTGCATCGAATACGGCTCACGCCTTGGGTGTATTAGGGGTTCACTGTGCATTTGTGGGTACCGTTGGAGATGATTCATATGGCCGTTTTGCTCTAGCGGATTTAGCAGAAGCGGGCGTAGATGTTTCGCTGCTTTCGGTTCGTGGTGACCTCAATACAGTTGGTGTGTTTGCTTTTGTGGATGAGCGAGGAGAGCGGTATCTATGGGGCTGGCCTCGAGAAAACCAGTCATTCAAGGTGATCGATGAATCCGAGGAACTCTTTAGGCGTGCTCGCAATGCGGCATGGGTCCACTCTTCAGGAATGTCGCTTGTATATGATACGAGTGCTCGCTCCACAATTATTAAAGTATTCAGGGAAGCATACGCTGCTGGCGTTCCTACGTCGTTTGATCTCAATCTACGTGTGGACGATGGTGTGCTTGATCCCGACTATGCAGCTGCCTTGCAGGAAATATTGCCATTCGTGACACATTTATTAGGGTCTGGACCTGATGAATACGCCTATCTTGGGGATGGGTCTTGGAAAGATAATGCCCGCGCCCTTTCCAATCAAAAAAGAATAGTTATCGCTCGTGATGGAAGTCGTGGGTGCATAGCCTTTACGGATACCCAATGCCTAGAGCTTCCCGCCTTTAAGGTGACGGTTGAAGATACGGTCGGGGCAGGGGATGACTACAACGCAGGCTATATCTACGCCATGCTTTCCGACCATTCGCTCGCAGAAGCTTTGCGGTATGGCAACGCTGTTTCAGGTTTTGCTGTGGCACACAAAGGCGCTCGCACTACGCCAAATGCGAGGGAGCTTGAGGAATTTGTTAAAACTCATTCAGCTATATAAAAGAAGGAGATTCTCATGGATAAAAAGAAAGTTATTCTTGATTGTGACCCAGGACATGATGATGCATTTGCCATTATGCTTGCAGTTCAGCACCTTGACGTGCTGGGAATCACCACCATTGGAGGAAATAGCCCGCTTGCAAATGTTACACGCAACGCGCTCGTAGTACTTGAGATGATTGACGCTGCAGATAAAATTGGTGTATACCCTGGTCATTCATGTCCCATGGTTGTGCCTCTTGTTACAGCGCCCAACTTCCATGGAGAAAGCGGTTTGGACGGTCCTGTTGTTGAGGAACCCGTTCACAAGGCTCAGAAAAAGCATGCGGTTGACTTTATAGTTGATACGGTTATGTCAACTGACGATGTTACGCTTATTGCTACTGGTCCTTTAACAAATATTGCATCAGCAATCAATCGAGAGCCGCGTATTGTAGAGAGGGTCAAAGAGATTTGCATAATGGGTGGCTCGGTGACTTTTGGTAACTGGACTTCAGCATCAGAATTTAATATTTTTGTTGATCCAGAAGCGGCTGCTCGAGTTTTTGAAAGTGGCGTTCATGTAAAAATGACAGGCCTCAATCTTACACGTCAATGTGGTTTTACGCCCGAAACAGTGAAGCGTTTCCGTTTCATAGGGACAAAGACAGCGGCGTTTGCTGCGGACTTAACGGACTTCTTTATTGGTTCGAACCTGCGTGAGAACGAGCCTGCACTTGCATGCATGCATGATGCCTGTGCTGTTGCTTGGGAGATAGAACCCTCTTTAATTAAAGCTGCGCCTATGCATATCGATATCGAGCTCAATGGTAAATATACCCGCGGTATGACGGTTTGTGATTACCGACATCTAAGAGGTGTCAATCCTGCTGTTGATCTCGAACGTGATGCTCAGATGGCGTTTCGTGGTGAAGAACCCAATGCGGAAGCTGCGCTCGAACTCGACTATAACGCTTATCTCGAGTTAGTCTGCTCCACCTTGGCAAATTACCAATAAGCATATTTAGAAAGTAAGATACATGAACTACGGGCTCGTGCTGTGGGACTTTGATGGAACACTGGCAGATACAAGCAAGGATGTATGGGTCTCTCTGCGATATGCAGCTACACGTTGCAACTCTACTTTTGCTGCAAGCTTTGAAGTGGATGATGCCAACCTAGCCCTAGCAGTGTCGGAAATTTTTTTGCATCTTGATCCACAGCCACCGTTTTTTCTGTGCGAGCGCTTCGAAAGGGATGTGAGCGACCACTATAGATGCCTTAATGATTTTGAACATACAAACCTTTATCCAGGTGTGGAAGAACTGATTGATTCGCTACGTCAGTTGGGCGTCAAGCAAGTGGTAATCACAAACAAACCTCTTCCTGCACTTAAACGAATCCTCATGAAGAAGGGGTGGGCAAGACTGTTTGATGGCTTTAGCAGTACAGATGAAGGAAATGGGATTGTACACTCCAAAGCAGAATTAATTCAGTCTGTTATGGATGACTGGTCTGGCTTAAAGCCAGTTTATGTTGGTGATAGTTGGAGTGATATCGCTGCAGCTCACGAATGTGAGATTGACTGTATCGGGGTCACTTATGGTGATGGGGATGTTAATAAACTCAGACAGCAAGCGCCCACCTTTTTAGCAGATGACATTAAGCAGATTGAGAGTCATTTGATAGGAGGGAAAAATGATTGCTGATTTCAGCATATGTATAGGTACGAAGTTTATTTTTGGGCATAATGCGACGGATAAACTTGGAGATGAATTTGCAGTTCTAGGTGTACATAAAGTGCTTGTGCATCATGACAGTGGCAGCTATCTAGAAGATAGTAATTTACTAAATACTGTCAGAGCCAGTCTCTCGCATGCAGGAATTAGTTGGGTCGAACTTGGTGGCGTACAGCCTAATCCTCGGCTAAATCTTGTAAGAGAAGGGGTGAAGATTGGAAAGTCTGAACACGTAGACGCGGTAGTAGCTATTGGCGGCGGGAGTGTTATTGACTCTGCTAAAGCCATTGCTATAGGCGTACCTACAGAACATGATGTTTGGGATTTTTTTACGGGTAAATATATTCCCAGTACGACCCTTCCTGTGGCAAGTGTACTTACAAATCCTGCTTCTGGTAGTGAATCTAGCCAAGTCACAGTAATTAATAATTCAGATGAGCAACTTAAGCTTACATTGAGCTTGCCCATTATTCGTCCCGCACTTGCATTTATGGATCCGTCACTTACTGTGTCATTGCCTTGGTTTGCAACGTGTTGCGGAATAGTGGATATGTTTTCGCACATCTGTGAACGCTACTTCACACCTACCAGTGATTTTGGGGTGATAGATTGCATGGCAGAGGCTGTCCTTCGTTCTATCATCAGTAATGCTGCTCGGCTTGCAGACAACCCAAGTGATTACGATGTACGCGCAGAGCTGATGTGGACTGCAACCATAGCGCAGAATAATGCGCTCGGTGTTGGGCGCGACCAAGACTGGTCATGTCATGTTCTTGGAAACGAACTGAGTGCAATCTATGATACGCCACACGGTGCTTCGCTCTCTGTAATTATGGGTGCATGGATGCGTGAGGCGTGGCCATATAACCCTGTACGTTTTGCTCGCTTTGCTCGCGAAGTTTTCTTAGTTGATGAAGATGATGATCAAGATGCAGCATTGGCTGGTATTAAGGCAGTTGAATCGTTCTTTCATAAACTGACGATGCCTACCAGTTTTGCTGAAGCCAATATTCCCTCTAACGATATTGAGCGTCTGCTTGATAACATTTCTTTCTTTGGTTCTGACCAAGCTATTGGGTCAATTGCTCGTCTTAATCGTACTGATTGTCGCCATATTTTCTATAGGGCTGCCGGCTTATTGACGGAGTAGGAGTGTATTATGGCAATTCTTAACTTTGGCTCTCTTAATATTGATTACACCTATGCAGTAGATCATTTCGTTACTGCAGGAGAAACTCTTGCTTCGACTAATCTCGTCGTGAACGCAGGAGGAAAAGGCCTCAATCAATCGCTTGCGCTTGCTAAAGCAGGGGCACCAGTGAAACATGCTGGCATGGTGGGGGAAGACGGCAGATTTTTAGTAGAACTTCTTCAAGATGAAGGAGTT
The DNA here is from genome assembly GCF_000466405.1 of Atopobium sp. oral taxon 810 str. F0209. Classification (GTDB taxonomy): domain Bacteria; phylum Actinomycetota; class Coriobacteriia; order Coriobacteriales; family Atopobiaceae; genus Olegusella. The sequence goes on from NZ_KE952933.1 coordinate 20,171, forward strand.
AACACGGAGCTGTTACACATTAGCGACACGGTCCGTTCAGGCAACGCTATCATTCAGACAGATCCGTCGGGTGAGAATTGTATCTTGCTTTATGGTGGGGCGAATCAAGCAATTGAAGAAACATATGTTGATGAAGTTTTTTCCCATATGGAACAAGGGGATTGGATCCTTCTGCAAAATGAGATTAGCTGTCTCGATTACATCATTAGTTCCGCTATTCGCAATGGACTGAGACTCATTCTGAATCCTTCCCCCGTAACTCCCGAACTCCTTAGGTATGATCTTTCAGGCGTTGACTTGCTTGTTCTCAATGAAATTGAGGCGGCTGCTATTGCGGAGGTCGATTCTGACTTAGATCCAGCGGCTCTTGCGCAAGCGGTGAGGAAGCGCTTGCCTCACCCAACGGTGGTTCTCACGTTAGGGCGTAGAGGGTCAATATATTTGGGTGACGATATTGAAGCTCACCAAGATGCCTTTACGGTGGATGCAGTTGATACTACAGGCGCAGGGGATACATTCACTGGATATCTTCTAGCAGGCTTAATGCGAGGCGACACACCTGCTCAGTCAATGCGAAATGCCGCCGCAGCATCTGCAATTGCAGTTACAAGACACGGCGCTGCCCCCTCAATACCCAATCGTGCTGAAGTTGAAGAATTTTTGAGGAAAGTTGCGCAATAGCATGACAGAAGCAACAAGAACTAAGCCCAGTGGAATTCCTGTCCCTAAAGAAGGGACAGCTGAATTTGAAGAAAAATACAAGATGGCACGGGTTGCAATACCACTGGTGCTTTGCATGTACACGCTTGGTGTGTTTATGCAGCAGGCTGTTGGAATGGTGTATGTCAACATAGGCGACCAGTTGGGCCAGCCCAGCTTAGCTTCTCTCATCACATCAATTCCAGGCATCGTGCTTGGCATCACAAGCATCGTATACGGTGCTCTCGGAGATTTTGTATCACTAAAGAAAATGATGGTGCTTGGTACCATTGCATTTGTTATAGGGTCAGCATGCGGATGCGTTGAATTTTTTGGAATATGGGGAGTTATTGTTGGACGAGCGCTGCAAACAGCGGGTTGGCAGGCTTCAGGGACGGTTTTTCTCATCCTTGTTTCTAAATATACCAAGGAACATGAACGTGTTGCATGGTACGGCATCTTCGTTGCGGTTTTCCGCTTTTCTGCGGCTGCAGGAGTATTTTTAGCTGGCTATCTTACTTTGATTAATTGGCGCATCTTGCTGACAATCGGAATGGTTGAGGTTCTTGCTATCCCTCTTTTATTACGCAACCTGCCTGATGAGCATCTTGGTGGATATCGCATTGATGTTATTGGCTTTGTACTTGTAGGACTGATGGCTGGTGCCATCACAATGTTCTTTACAAGTTGGACTGTTGTCCTTGGCGCGCTGGCTCTTTTTACAACAATTATTTTTATTATTTATATCTCGCGTGCGAAGGAACCATTCGTATCTCCCAAGATGCTTACAAGTGCTCCGTTTGTTCTCATAAATCTGGTTACTTTTGTCGGGTATCTTTTCAGTTACACCATTACGCCTGGAGTAAACGGAATTGGCCTTGCGGTTTTTGGCGTTAATTCAGCTGTGGTTTCCAATAACCTTGTGTGGTCAATATTGCTTGCCGCTGTTATGGGTTTTGTCGCGGGTCCTATTATTAACTGGATGGGTCGAGATAAATCTATTTTGTTTGCCCTTGCATGTATGGTGATCGGACTGATTGCTGTTGCGTTTGCTATTCCTTATGGACAGACTTGGGCTCTTGCGGTAGCGCCATGCGTTTACTACTTTGGAACTTCTTTTTTCTATCAACCAGTAGTTGATACTGCCGCACTAACAGTGGAACCAGAAGAATCTGGTCGTGCGCTGGGATTTAACGGAATGATTCAAGCGATTTCGGGGTCGATAGGCGTTGCTTTTCTTGGACGTCTTATTGCAAGCAATGCGATGTCCAATGGAAGCCTATTTGGCGTTGCAAAAGGACCTGCATCTACATATGCAAACGTATTTATTATTGGTGCTGCATTAGTTTTTTCTGCTTTGCTAATTTTTTTGCTTGCAAAGAAGACTATCTATAGAGAGCAACGTAATAAATGATGAGGCATATTAAGGCATTGCTTGGATGGAGCTTTCCTTAGGTGTCAGCCGTATCCGTTGGGGGGTGGCTGGTTTTTGTTGCGTGGTGAGTGATGCAGTGCGGTTGTCGTAGTGGCGCTGCGACGCAGGTGGCTGCTGTAGCGAGTGGTGCGACGCTGCTGTAGCCAACACGGCGACGCAGATGGTTGTTGCGGCGGCGTGGGGAAAAGGTTCACGATTCATCAGCCAGCGTCGAATTGGGTTCCTAATTTCCCACCGACGCAAAATTTATCAGGCATTTTGTGGAGCAAAACGTGAAAAAGGAACCCTTTTTCGGGTGGGATGTTGACGGTGAGTCTCTTGCGGTAATTCGCGCGGCAACCCTCGCGGTAACTTTTTCAGTAACTTTTACAATAAGTGTTTCAGTAAGCCAGTGAGCGGGCGCCAGTATTAACAATGTGTCCCATCTACCGAGTTGAGCTGCACAAGAGTCGCCAAACGGGGCATACTGTATCCAGCACAATTCAAGCGATTTTTGCTTTGAGGCTCTCAGAGAAAGGTTCCGATATGGCAGTGGATGAAAGCCCTATCCTTGAGTTTGGCGACGAGATGAGTCAGGCTCCCACGACAACAATTCCAGAACCAAGTGCGCCTACGCTTGAGTTTGGCACCAACCTGAGTCAGCCAGCGCCCGCGGTGACGCCGCTCGCGACCATTAACGTTGATGACTCGATGCTGTCTGAGTCCGAGCGTAAGCAGGTCGATGAGTTTGCAGGTAAAATTGACCTTGCTCAATCTGGCGCAATTTTACAATATGGCGTTGGTACACAGAAAAAGATGGCTGACTTCTCTGATCGTACTCTGGAATCCGTCCGTACCAAGGACTTGGGAAGTGTGGGCAACGAGATTACTCAGCTCATTGTTGATCTCAAGGGCTTTGACCCCGAGGAGACCGATCAAAAAGGTTTCTTGGGCTTTTTTAAAAAGCAGGGCAACAAGTTGCAAGAGCTCAAAGCTCGTTATGCCACAGTAGAAAATAATGTGGAGCGCATCTCGAACGAGCTGCAAAAACACCAGATTCAGCTGCTTAAAGATGTCGATCAGCTTGACCACATGTATGACTACAATGTCACCTACTTCAAAGAGCTAACAATGTATGTGCTTGCAGGCAAGCAGAAGCTGGAAAAGGTTCGTACGGAGGATTTGCCCGCAGCTCAGGCAAAGGCGCAGGCAAGTGGTTTGGCAGAAGATGCTCAGGCCGCGCGCGATTTAGCGCAGCAGTGTGATCGTTTTGAGAAGCGCGTCTACGACTTGGAGCTCACGCGCCAAGTAGCCTTGCAGACCTTCCCGCAGATCCGCTTGGTGCAAAACTCCAATGCTGTTATGGCTGAAAAGATTCAATCCACCATTGTTAATACTATCCCTTTGTGGAAAAACCAAATGGTCATCGCTTTGGGTGTGCAGCATGCCACTCAGGCGGCACAAGCCCAGCGTGCAGTGTCCGAGATGACCAACGATTTGCTTAAGCGCAACGCCGATCAGCTCAAAGTCGCTACCGTAGAAGCGGCAAAGGAGTCCGAGCGTGGCATCGTTGACCTTGAGACTCTACGCCACACCAATGAGCAGCTCATGTCGACACTCGATGAGGTTATGGCTATTCAGAAGGAAGGTCACGAGAAGCGTATCGCTGCTGAAGCCGAGCTTGCCCAGATTGAAGGCGCGCTCAAGCAAAAACTCCTTGAGGTTTCATCACACTAGATTCTTCGCGTTAGAGGAATGCTCCTTTACACTAAAAGAAAAGCTGGGTGCTTTTGGGTGCCCAGCTTTTTGCATTGCTTTTTATATTGCTTGAGATAATAGTGATCCTAGAGAGGACGTGAATCAGCACGGGGACCGTGGTCATCAGCAAGGCCATCTTGGGTCAACATAGTACGCAGTACATGCATGTCACCCTGTAGATCCCATGCGGCATCCTGCAACAGGTCATCTGCAAGTTTATTAAAAGACTCGTTAATAACATCAATGGTGGTCTTTATTTCCCTGCGTGTGGCCTCAGCATTGGGGCCATGCTCATCATGCTTGTCGAGGTCGGCATAGGCATCCACCAGCTTGCCTGTGGTTGGCAGATAATAGTTGAGGAACTGCGTGAGTTGATCGACCGTATCGGGACGCTCATTAACGCGTGCGGTAATACGGCGCACATTTTCTTCAAGTACATCCAGCTTGTCCGACATCTCCTTTTCTTTGATGATGTCGTTCGCCAAATGAATACGTTGGATATAATCCTTACCTTTTGCCACTGCATCGGCCACTTTTGGATTGATAGGAGTTTTACTTGCGTTGTCTGTAGTGCCATTGTTGGTGTTCTGCTTGATGGATTCAGGAGCGGGAGCTGCAGTTTTGCTACGCGCAGCTACACGCTCAGAAGTTTTTTGCTTTGTCTTTGGCAAATCTTTGCCGCCCGCCTCTTTAAAAGCGTGATCGGTTAAATATAAAACCGTTTTGCCATCCATGGACTGACGAATACGACCTTGAGGAATATAGCCCTGAGAAATACCTGTCTGCACCATTTTTGTGGTATCGCCGATAGAGCTCTCCGTTTGAAGGGCAATCTCTTCAAGACTTAATGCTTGTCGCGTACTGGCAATACGAGCAAGTCTTTCAAGATATCGATGTAATTTGCGTTCGCGATAGGCGCTTCTTGTAAGCTTGCCAAACAAATAGGTAAATCCACCAAAAATAACGCTGACAAAGAGGCTTGGAATAAGGGATTCTCCAGACAGGCCAAAGATACTGCTTAAAGTTACTATTCCGTTTATGCCTGTCAAATAGCCAAAGCCAAACATTTTTGCCATAGCACTAGTCTTTTTGCTGCGCGCACGTACTATGTATGGGCTAGGACCTGCTAAAGCCCGCGAAAATGAGGCGCTTGCGGACTTGATTGAATGTGAAACGGATGCCGAAAGGCCGGCAAAGTCGGCGGCTTCGACTGCCTCGTTAACCTTGCCCATAACGGTTGAGCCTAGGTCGTTGAGGCTATCGAGCATATCAGGAGGGGGCGGATAGCCAGGACCTGGTGTCTCGTATGTTGGCGTTTCTTCGTCGATAGGCTGCTTATTGGTCATAGTTCCTCTTCGAGCCGTCAGCGGAGCTGGCGTTAATAGTGAGCTGGCTGCATCACCATGACGCAGTGCCTTTATTTTATGGCAGTTGAGGTCATTAATCATGCCCAGCAGAAAATGACTCCATAAGTTTAAATTTAATAAGCAAAACTCCAATATTTCGCAACAATGCACTGTCACACGGACAAGCAGAGTAACCGTCAAGGAGAACAGCTATCAAGCAAATCAATCGCTAAGAAGGGCATTGCTCTGCTTGGCCAAGAAGTCGCAGAGCTATGAATGAAGCGCAGCTAGCAGATTTGCCATATTGCACCAACCATCTGTTGAGGGGCGAGTGGATACAAAAGCGTTTGTTGCACCTGCAAGCGCTGCCTGCGACTTGGGATTGTTAATGCCGTTACGCATGAGCATGAAGGTACCCACATGTTTTGCCATCTCACAGTCCGCTGGGGAATCTCCGCAAGCTAGACACTCATCAGGATCCCAGCCCATCAGCTCGATGTAGCGTGCCACAGCTGAACCCTTATCGAGCCCGCGCGGTGTAATGTGATAGGTATGTACATCTTCAAGGCGCTCGCCTGCAACGGTGGGCAAGATAGTGTCGCCAGTAATACGCGTGACCATGCCGTTGTCTGCAAGGTAGAGAGGCAATCCTGTCTCATCCATCATCTGGCGGACTTCGTCTTCCATGACGGCGCCGCGAAATGCGACTGACACTTCGCGGTATTGGTAGCCGATGCCGTTGTCGTTGTAGAGTTCCAAAGAGTCAAACCAGCGCTTTTGCATACGCTCGACAATGCCCGTCTCTACAATGACTTCATGCGGGGTTTTCCCGCAGTTAGGATCAAAAGACATGTCTGCGGTGAAGTACTGCCAATCACTGGTGGTGCCCTCATGCAAGCAGAGTATGCCACCCATCTCACCAATCCAGCCGGGGAGTCCTAGCATGCGTACGACCTCGCGAATCATCGCGCGGCTGCGACCGGTGCATGGAATCACATCGATACCAATGCGCTGCAAAGCAACAAGGGCTTCCGGTAATTCGACAGATGGGCTGCCTGCTGAGTCACAGAGTGCCGAACCATGCGTAACCATGGTGGCGTCTGTGTCACTAATGATGTGTTTGATGCGTCCAAAGCGCTCTTGCAGATAATCAGGAAGCAGGGCGGGAGCAGAAGGGAATGTCGGCAAAGATAGAGCTGGCATACATTTCTCCTTTAGGATGCAACGAGTGGTAACACTAGGATTGTTGATTCAGATGTTCATGCATAGCACGTAAAAAGAGAGTTTCGTCGGTTTCGCAGGGTAGGAATTCGTCGCCTACGTGCTGGCGGGTCTCATCTCCCTTAGCGAGCAAGCAAAGCAGAGCAGGTGTTTTTTCTGCATAGGCAAGCTCAACTGCACGGGCGATGGCATCGGGGCGACTGGGGATCGACTCGGCGTGTTGACCAGCTGGAGTTGCGGCAAGCAGTTCCGCATTGATATCCTCAACTCGTTCATGAGCTGGATCTTCTTCGGTATAGATGAGAACATCCGCCCATTTTGATGCCTCAAGTGGCAATTCCTGGCGGCGTTCTTGGGCTTTGCCGCCTGGCGCACCAAAGACCGCAATAATACGGCGACCAGGGAACTCTTTGCTTACAGAAGCAAAGAAGCGCTGGTAGGAGAGCTTGTTGTGTGCATAGTCAACAATGGCAGCCACATGGCGCGGATCAGGCGAGTCCAAAAGCTCCATGCGGCCAGGTACGCGACAGCGGGCAAGGCCAGCACGAATTTGACTGCGGCTGATGCCCAACAGTTGGGCTACTGCAATTGCACATAAAGCGTTATCGACATTAAAGAGACCGGGCATGCCAAGATGCATGATGGCAGTCCAAGCAGGTGTGTGCACGGCAAAATCTACCGTGCCTTCACCTGGCGTGATGTGGTCAGCCCAGATATCAGCCGTGATGCCAGCAGTACTGGGAGCCGTTCCGTCTGTGCTGGCAACGCCAAAGCTGACAAGCTTGGTGCAATGTGTAGCAGCAGTGAGTACCTCGGGCAAATGGTCGGTGCCTAGCCCTATGACCGCTGTTTTTGCATGCTCAAAAATACGCAGCTTACTTGCAAAATAGTCCTCAAAATCTGGATGCTCGCGTGGCGAAATATGATCACGACCAATGTTGAGGAAGCAGGCAATGTCGAGGTTCAGTCCGTCAACGCGGTCGTATTTTAGTGCTTGGCTTGAAACCTCCATCACCATGGGGCTGTGTTGAGTTGTTGAAGCATTATGCAGGTAACGCCATAGGTCGGGGGATTCGGGCGTGGTGTTGTGGCTCTCCTCATTAACCACACCATCATAGGTGGCAATAGAGCCAATGACTGATGCGGCTGATCCCAGTTCACCTCTGCCATCGGCACCAGCGTCAAGGATGTAGCGCAGCATGTAGGCAGTTGTGGATTTACCTTTGGTACCTGTGATGCCTACAATATTCAGATCACGGTCAGGGTGCCCCCAAGCTTCCGCTGAAACAAGCGCCATTGCACGGCGAAGGCCACTGTCTGTAGTGACAAGCGCGGGAATTCCTGGCGCGATAGTCGCCAGCTCTTTGGCGTGGCTCTCATCACAAAGATAGGCAACGGCGCCCTTTTTTAGAGCTGACGTCAGATATGCTGCGCGGAAAGCTAAACCTTTGCAAATGAAAAGATGATGTGCTTTCACAACACGAGAATCGCAGTCTGCACCAGTAATGACCTGCTCTTCTTGGCCAAAGAGCTGGGCGCTCGCGGTCAGGAGTCCGTGAGTTTTTAGTAACTCGGCGATATTTAGCACTGTAGTATTCATGCATCTCATGATACACTCTCGTGAGCACTCGCGAACACGCGGGTTATGGGCGATTGGCGCAGTGGCTAGCGCAGGTGCTTTACACGCACAAGGTCGGGGGTTCAAATCCCTCATCGCCCACCAGATGTCTGATGTGTCCGAGACCCCTGCGGTCTCGGGTTTTTTGTAGGCGGATTGGTTTGGGCGCTGGGATCGCAAGGCGCGCTTGCCCGCCATTGCCGCAGGCGGTTCACAATGCGCCCTTTTACTCGCATTTCCCTACAGGCGGTTCAATAAGCGCCTT
>NZ_KE952934.1:0-15660 GCF_000466405.1 Atopobium sp. oral taxon 810 str. F0209
TGCTTGACAAGCCATAGCTGGTCTCCTTTCCTGATATGGACATTTCACAACATGGGTGTATTGCTCAAGCAAATTATCCGTTGACCGCACTTTAAGGAACCAGAAGCAAAATTCGAAAGATTTCCTTAACTTCGAATACCTAGGCGTATCTAGCAAATCAAATGGCTTTTGCCTTAAACATTTAGTCCCATCTCAACCAGCGTCAAAAGAATTATTACAAAACACATCATCTAGTAGGTATAAATCAATTTTGGGTCTATACTTTGTGGTTACCGACTACTACGGCAGGAGAGCATATGAATTACGCCACTATCAAATACTGCGATATTGCCAATGGTATTGGCGTAAGAACGACACTGTTTGTGTCTGGCTGTCGTCGCGCCTGCCCGTTTTGCTTTAATCCTGAGGCATGGTCTTTTGAATATGGCAATCCTTTTGATGAGACAGTACAGCAGCAGATTATCGATAGTCTCAAGCCAGACTATATCCAAGGTCTTACTCTGTTGGGTGGCGAACCCTTCGAACCAGCCAATCAACGTGGATTGGTGGATTTTCTTGAGCGTGTGCGCCGAGAATGTCCAAATAAGAGCATCTGGTCGTATTCAGGCTTTACTTGGGAGGAAATTATGGGTGAAGACGCACCGCATCCTCCCTATGACAAGCTGGGTGTCTCACCGGTAACCGAGGTGACCGAGCGTTTTGTTTCTTGTTTGGATGTGCTGGTAGACGGACCGTTTGTTCAAGCAAAAAAAGATATTACCCTTCGTTTTCGTGGTTCTTCTAATCAGAGACTAATTGATGTACCTACAACTCTTGCTGCACGAAAAACTGACCCTGCTCACCCCGTTATCCCCTGGAAAGACGAACCTGTCTTTTCCACACATACGATGTAACCTGACGGAATTCAAATAAACCGAGAAGTGCGCTGGCGAGCTGCTATATGTTCCTCATGACTAATCATTAATAAATAAGCTTGCGGTGAATCCCTCTTCCCACTTTGAATCTACTTCAAGCTGGATATGAATATCATCTGCAAGCTGTTTTGCTAAATAGAGCCCCATACCGGTGGATTTCTTTCGTAGCTCACCGGAATCGCCAGAAAATCCCCGTTCAAAGAGGTACGGGAGATCGCATTCTTTTACGCCCTGGCCATTATCGGAAATCCGCAGCAACACTCCGTTTTCGCGTCCTCTGGCTTCTCTTGTTGCAAGAAAAGAAAGAACAGGCAACGCTCCGGCATACTTGATTGAGTTGCTCACCAGTTGGCGGAGGATAAATTCCAGAGCTCTCGGATCCGTGAACACGCGAACGTCCAAAGCTACGGGATCATAACTCAGCTGAAACCCTTTTTCTCTCAACGATGGCCCATAGTCCGCAAGGACTTCCTCAACACAGCCCAACAGAGAGATGTCTTGGAACAAGTAATCCTTCTTCTTGCTCTTTATGCGGTGGTAAAAAAGAATTTGGGAAACATAGCGCTGTGTTTCATTGCGGATATAGTCCAGTTTGAAAAAGAGTTCTGGCGGAATAGTTCCATCGTCGTTATCAAGAATCATCGTGAGCAGCGAAAGGGGTAATTTTATCTCGTGCGCCCATGTTTCTACGTAGTCCTCATAGTCTTGTTGCTCTCTCATGCTCTGCTGAATCAAGTCGTTCTTCTGCTGAAAGCTATTGAAAAGCTGCTTTAGAGTCTCTTCTTTTTCTGCACCATACAAGTCATAGAGGCTATCGAAATTTTCTGCTGAGCTTGGGTCGTCCAAATAGCGCAGCAGGACTTTTTCTTTTTGCTTTTCTTTTCGCATCAGAAGGAGACAAATGGCGATAAAAAAGACAAGGGTCGCCAAGACAATCAAGCCAATCAAAGCAGTTAAGGCTTCAATATCTGCCATCCAAAGAAGAAAGATGCAGAATCCATCGACCGCCAAAATCGTCAGCAGCCACGGCAGGTAGGGCTTGATGCGCTTGAGCTCACGCATCTTGGTCATCCTTCACCAAAGCATACCCCCTGCCTTGAACATGCTGGATATGCTGAGGAATTCCCAAGTCTTTTAACCTCTTTTTCAGACGCGTAATATTCACGTGGAGCGCATTTTCATCGATATACTCCGTCGTCCCCCACAGTGATTGCGACAGCTCCTTTTTGCTTAGATAAGGCGTCTCTGCCAAAAGAAAACTTTCTAGAAGCTTTCCCTGGTTTCCTGGCAAAACCACAGACTGGTCATTGAAATACAGCGTATACGTATGGCGGTCGAGGAGGAACTGCTCACCTTCAAGCAGATTTTTTCTTCCCTCATAGCGCTTCAATACATTAGAAATCCTTGCAAGCAGTCTTTCTTTTCGGAAGGGCTTGGTAAGGTACTCGTCTGCGCCCAAATCAAGAGCTTGTAGCTCGTCTTGGAGCTGATCGCGCGAGGTAAGCACAAGAACAGGGATGGCACTCTTTTTCTTGAGAGTCCGACAAATCTGGAAGCCATTTTCCCCAGGAAGATTTATATCAAGCAGAACTAAGTCCGGCGAAAGGCACAGCAACTGATCGGACACACCGTGAAAGTCTTGGATACATTCGACCACATAGTCTGCTGCCTGCAGCATGGTCTCAAGTTCCCTGCAAATCATAGGCTCATCTTCGACAATTGCAATTCGTTTCGCCATAGACTTCAGTCCCCCGCCTATTCCTCCCGAGCTGGCTTCATCAGTGTCCAGAGGTATTGACTACTGCTCTGCTTTACTACCCTGATATAGATTGCTTCTACAATAGCAATGAGCACAAGGATGATGACAACAATGATGAGGAGCTTTCCGCTCTGATCGCGATATGCATACGGAAGTAACCCTTGGAAGAGTGTTTTGGTTCCAACTGCAGCATTTAAGAGTGCCACGACAATAGGAATCCCAAAGTAGCCATTAATCTGGGTATTTGCCGCACGGCACAAGGTTTTGTAATCTGCACCTAAATGAATCAGTGACTGATACCTCCGGTGTGCCTTTTGCTGCTCCATCAAAAACTGAATACCAATAATGGTGTTTCCAATAATCAAAAAGATTGTCGCCAAATAGAGTGTGAGGTATGCCGATGAGACGATGTAGAAAATCTGCCTACCAGCATTTTGAATATAGCTTTCATAGGAAAGGCCAGTTCCTGCCAGCTGGGTGTTGATGTCAGAAATCGCCATCATCAGCCCTTTTTCTTCAATAAGCTTCGGCTGCAGAACGCCTCCCAAATAGCTGCTATATTCTCCTTCCGTCAGCTGGTCAAAAAGTTCATCTGGCACAATCCAAGCAATGCTAACGCTGATGGCACGATCGGTCACAAAGTTTGTTTGTTGGATATTTGCATCAATCCCATAACTTGCAGCATCGATTTTAACAGCAACATCTGATTTCAATAGCTCGCTGAGTTTCTTGATACTTTTCTCATCTGTAAAGAAGGCTTTTCCCAGATATAGACCTACCTTATTTTCACCCAGGTCCAGTGGTTCCTTTCCTGCTGCTTTCAACAGTTCGTTGTATCCGCTTTCCGAAAGAATATTGTCATTGTCCCTAGTAGATTGCATAAGGTTATCTGCGAACTCACGATTATCTATCATAGAGATGACATCGTTAAGCGCTGAGGCATCTATGGCAGAAGTTCCTATATTTTCCTGATAGGCACTTCCCAGCTTTACTTCCACCAAATCCTTAAAAGAATTGCTAAGCCCTGCTGAAGAAAGGGTCTGACGAATATCTTTTACACTCATCGTTTCATTTGGGTCTTTTACATTCGTCGGTTCATTTGGCAGGAAGGTGTAGTCCAGTACGTGGTCGTCCTCTTGAATGTACTGAGATGCCACTGCACTACCATAGCCTGCCAGGCAAAAGGCAGAAAACAAGAGGAGCGAGCAGATCGCCAGCAAGGTGGAGCGAGAAACAATTCCTTCCTGTATCTGGCGGAAATTGAAGTCGTGTAGTTTCTTCTTTTTTGAGTGCTTCATCACCCATTCAATGCCAAAACGCAGCGCATAGAACAGAAGAATGGTGCCAAGCGTGCCGCTAAAAAGAACAAAGAACATGAATATGAGATTTTCCCACATATGTTCAGAAAGACCCAAATAATAAGCAATACCAAGACACCCCACTGAGGATATGAAAGCAATAAAGCATGCTTTCTGATTGATTTGTTTTTTTGCTCCGACAGGCTCAAAGAAAAGCAGCTCGCCGATTTCTTTACTTACTACACGCTTGCTGAGAACCAATATTGCCAGTAATTTCACCAGGGAAAAGCCTATAACGGTAAAAAGAATCGCAGAGAAGGACAGAGTAAAACGATGCCCCACAATTCCGATGCCAATGAGCTTTACCGTTACGAGACTGATAGCTTCAGACAGAATCACCGCAATCGGAAGTCCAATGGCAAGCGCAATCAAACTATCCCTGACATCCTCCATCAAAATCATGCGAAACAGTGTTTTGCGTTTCATCCCCAGAGTCAGATACACGCCAAACTCATGACTCCTTCTTTCCATCTGGACACTGGACGCAAAATAAACCAGCATCAGCAAAATGAAAAGGGTAAAGACATAAAACAGGGGCACCATGGTCAAGAGACGATTGACTGCATCGCTTTCCATCTTTGTCAAAAAGCTAATGACGTCCTGATGCGAGAGGGACAAGATGATATAAAAAGAGATAATCGACAAGACCATTGAACTAAAGTAGAGCGCGTTGTTCTTTCGATTCCTCTGGCTATTTCGAGCGACTAGCTTAGAAAACATACGGTTCACCTCCCAATCCTGCCATAACCTTTAGAATCCTCTGATAAAAATCTTCCTGAGACTCTCTGGGCTTGTCTCGCCTAAGCTCGTGATAGAGCTTGCCGTCCTGAATAAAGAGGATACGGCTGCAAAAACTGGCAGAGGCGCTGTCATGAGTCACCATGAGGATGGTGGTCTGAAAATCACTATTCATCTGAGTAAGTTTTTCCATGAGGGTGCGCGCGTTCTTTGAATCAAGTGCGCCGGTTGGCTCATCGGCAAAGACGATTTCTGGATCCAAAATCAAGGCGCGCGCCGCTGCCACTCTCTGCTTTTGCCCACCAGACATCTGTGAGGGAAACTTATCCATCACTGAGCTGATATCTAGGTACTCCGCCAGCGTCTGCAGGCGCTTCATACTCTCCTGCTCGGGGATTTCATGAAGAGAGAGCGGAAGCAGAATATTTTCTTGTGCCGTGAGATTATCCAGAAGCTCAAAATTCTGGAAGAGATAGCCTGTCTTGTTTCCTCGGTAATCAGAAAGTGCATCTGCATTGAATGTAGCGATATTCGTACCGTTGAGAGTAATGGTGCCTGCACTCGGTTTTACGATGGTCGCTAGGCAATTAAGAAGCGTGGACTTTCCCGATCCACTACTGCCCATGATGCCCAAAAACTCTCCTGGCATAATCTCGAAGGAGACCCCATCGAGGGCTTTGGTTACCGAGGAGCCCTTTCCATAATATTTTTTTAGACTTTCAACCTGTAAAATAGCGTTCATGATATTTACACCTCCTGGCTTCATTGTAAAAAGCTATAGGTGTAAATAGAACTTACAGCTGATGTAATGTTCACGCCTCAAGAAGGCATGCAACGACCTTCTTATCCCGCGCAAAAACGCACAGAACTAGGCTGGCAGCCCATAAAAAATGCCGTCACAGAGGATTCAAACTGCGAAGTTCCAAACTACAAATGGCTCAAGTTTCGAAGCATCGGGTAATAGATGGTTCAAACTTCGGTGTGTCCTTCCACAAACAGCAGGTAAAATTTTTCGAGAAACCGAAACATGAACCATCTGTGTTTATAGATACCGAAACATGAACCCCGGGACTGCGGTGGGACTCATAGGTGCCGAAAAATGAACCATTTATGGGAACTTCGCTTTCTAGACCCGCAGCGACAGAGTTAGCGAGGCTCACCCCAGTAGAAGAGGGCCACGGTGCCAGGTCCAGTGTGTACGCCAATGGTGCTACCGATATTGCTGTACTGCACCTTGCCATTCATCTTGGGGAATAGTTCCTCAATCGCATCGCCCACCATATGCGCATCCTTGAGGCACTCACTATTGGAAATATAAACTTTGTCGCTGTAGTCTAGGCCACCTACGGCACGCTCTTTCATGATTTCAACAACGCGACTAGCTGCACGTTTTTTGGTGCGAACCTTTTCGATCACAGCCAGCGAACCATCATGTGCCACGTTCATCACAGGACAAATCTTGAGCATGCCACCCACAAGACCTGCTGCCTTGGAGATGCGCCCGCCACGAATAAAGAAGGTCAAATCGGTAGAGAAGAACCAATGATTGAGCTCGAGCTTGTGCTCCTCGGCCCACGCCACCAACTCCTCGGCACTCATGCCTTCATCGCGCAAATCAGCCAGTTTGTCAACAAGCAGACCATAGCCCGCAGAGGCCGCAAGACTATCGACAACATAAATCTTGCGCTCGGGATATTGTTCGGCAAGCAAATCTCGCGCAGTCACCGCAGCGTTGTAGCTACCTGAAATACCCGAACTCAATGTAAGGTGCACAACATCCTTGCCAGCTTCAAGCGTTGGCTTAAACAAATCGACGTATTCGCCCACACTTACCTGCGAGGTATGCGCTTCAGAACCCGACAAAATCTTGGCATAAAGTTCGGCAGGAGGCAGGCTTTCACCAAAGTCATCCTTGCCATCTACCCCATCTACCTGGAAATTAAAATATGCATACGAAATGTTGCGTCTGTCAAGATTCTCACGTGGGACGTCGACGGTAGAGCAACAACTCAGCACATATGAAGCCATATTTGCACCACTTTCTTGATGGGGACTTTCTTATCCTACTACCGATTACTACCAAATACAGAAAAAATTTAGAGGTTAATGTAGCTTAACTTATTCCAATAGTACGACCAAACTTGCTTTGGTGCCGACAAACACTTATTGGGCATAAGGATCAAAGCCCTGTGCAAATGCAGAAATCATCAGATTTGTAAGGCTTGAGGTACCTCTAAACCAAGGGCAGCAAGTTCACTAAGGGAACAAGCACAATGGGTAAAAAACACGCCGGCAAAAAGTCTGCCACCTTGAGTTGGGTGATGCCTAGCAGATTGGTGCCAACTGCCAACAATAATAGTGATCCCGTAACCGACATCTCGGCAATAACCGCCTCAGTTAGCAAGGGTGCAATCAAACTAGCACCTAGGGACAACAGGCCCTCATAAACAAATAATGACATCGCCACAAAGGGCACACCAACACCCATTGATGCCGCCATAGGAATGCAAACTACAAGGTCAATGATGCCCTTTGCAATAAGTGTGCTGTGATCAAGCGACAAACCCGATGCAAGAGATCCCACAATTGCCATCGCACCTGTACAGCAAAATAAGGTCGCATTGACAAAACCTAAAGAAAAGCTTCCGAGCTGACCTCCCGTGGGCAACACTTCGTCCAGCCGCGTCTGCACCCAGTCACCTAGGCGATGCACTGCACCGTCAATCTCCAACATCCAACCAATCACGCCACCCAACGCCACAGCCAACGTCACCACAACAATATTGCCGCCCTTAGCTGCCATGCCTTGCACCGCAACCAACACTACACACAGGCCCTGACCCTTGAGCAAAAAGTCTCCCAGATTATTGGATACGTGACTCTTAAATGCCAGGCCAATCAAAGCTCCTAGCAACGCTTCTATGCCATTAAGCAGCGCTCCAAGCACAATCATGCTGCATCTCCATTTTTGGTATTGCGCTTCAGCGCTTTCTCTGCCTCATCGGAACGAATTGCTGTACCCGTACGAAAAGTCTCTTTCCAAGGATTTGCTTCATTAGGGTCAGTGGGATCAAAGCCACGGAAGGTTTTGCTTGAGGGATTATCGTCGTTTTCGTCAAGCGCAATCGTGCCAGGCTTGCCCATTGGACCCGGATGATCTGCGTCATCATAAAAAACCACGGGCGTTCCTAGCGGGCAATTGTCATAAATCCATTTGGCATCACAAACTTGCAAACGCACACAACCCAGAGAAGCCCAACTCCCCTGCTTATTAAATTCTTTATATTCCAAATCATTTTCATGTTCGGACAGATATGGAACGCTGTGGAACAAAATGTCACCGTCAATACGGGTCACATACTGGCCAAACACATCCTGGAACAGCGCCCCCCAGCGATAACGCTCGGGCGTGTGAAAATAACCCAGCGGCGTATAGGTACCCGTTGCACATACCATTGCCATGTAAGGCTTTGTGTACTTGTTATCAGCATCTAGCGCCAGTATGGTGACCGTATTGGCAGCTCGATTGATAGCAATCATATACGGCGCGGTTTTACCATCGGCAGCCTTCTGCGCCCGATAAGAAAAGTTCTCCGCATTGGCAAAATCTTTCCAAGAAGAGCAGTTATGCGCAATATGTTGCATTAACTTTTTGCCAAGCTTTGCATAATCATGGGGATCGCTCAGCTGACTTGGAGCCTTACCTGTACAGTTAAGCGAAGCGCGTTTACGCACGGTCTCAATACGCTTTTCGGCAGCATTTAGTTGTTTGTCCTGAGATGCAGATGAAGCAGAGCCTGCACCCAGACGTGACATACTCCCCTGCCTACATTCTCTTACGCAAGCAAAAGCCACAGACACCACAGTCGCCAACAAAGCGCAGACAACGCCGCCCACAATGCGACGACGTTGCTGACGGCGTCGTGCCGCCTCACGGCGTTGGCGACGCAGCTCGCGCCGCTCGGCATAGCTCTGTTGGCTATTTCTTGGCATGCTGCCCTTCTTTATACCCACGTGCAACCTAGCTTACCCTAGCCCAACAAATCAATGAGGTCTTCACGGGCAAGCGACGCTAAGCCCATGCCACCACCCGTACCAACTACCGCATCTGCAAGGTCGGCCTTTTTGGCTTGCAGAGCAACAATACGCTCCTCAATGGTACCTTTGCATATGACCTTATAGACGGTCACGTCACTACGCTGACCAATACGATGCGCGCGGTCAGTCGCTTGATCTTCAGCAGCAACATTCCACCAAGGATCAGCATGAATCACTACCTGAGCGCCCACCAAATTAAGGCCAGTTCCACCAGCACGCAGAGAAATCAAAAAGACCGGCGTATCATCACTGTTAAACTCCCTAACTAGACGTACACGCTCATCTTTGG
The DNA here is from genome assembly GCF_000466405.1 of Atopobium sp. oral taxon 810 str. F0209. GTDB lineage: Bacteria > Actinomycetota > Coriobacteriia > Coriobacteriales > Atopobiaceae > Olegusella. The sequence continues at coordinate 9,157 of NZ_KE952934.1, forward strand.
GAGTCGAGCCCGTCAGTTCAAAGAAGCTCACATGCTCCTCGCGGAGCTTATCCGCAATCAAGCTCAAAAAGCTGGTGAACTGAGAAAACACCAATAACTTGGCCCCTGCATCAATAGAGGTGGATATCAAATCCCAAATCATATCTATCTTGCAGCTACCACCTTTATAGTCGTCATACACCAGTCGCGGATCACAGCAGAGCTGACGCAGGCGCATGAGTTCGGTCAAAATCTGCATCTTTCCCTTGTTCCAGCCTGCATCGCTTTGCTTTTCTAGAGAAAGACGTAGTGCCTGTTCGTGTGCATGGTAGAGCTTGCTTTGCTCATCTTCCATACGCGCAAAAATGGGCGTCTCAAGTTTATCAGGCAGATCGGTCAAAACCCCGCGCTTAAGGCGGCGCAGGATGAAAGGCCCAACTGCCGCCTTGAGACGAGCGGCAACCTCCTCGTCTCCTGCCACAATTGGCTGCTCATAGCGCTCACGAAAACGTTCATAGCTGCCCAGGAGACCAGGCATCAGAAAATCAAAAATGCTCCAAAGCTCAGATAGACGATTTTCAACAGGAGTACCTGTCAGCGCAAAACGATGGCGAGCCTTGAGCGTCTTGACCGCTCGCGCTGCTAAGGTTTGGTGGTTTTTGACATACTGAGCCTCGTCCAAAATCACGTATTGAAAAGTCTCGCCCACGTAATCTTCGATATCACGTCGCAGCAAGTCATAGCTGGTAATAAGCACCTCATGACCCATCTCATGACGCTGCATAAACCTCTGTTGAGCTACACCTGCCACCACGGCAATATCCATATCTGGCGCGAATTTTTCAAATTCTTCTTGCCAGTTATAAACCAACGAAGCAGGACAAACTACAAGACTTCTCCCCCGTCCACGGCGTGCAAGCAACAGAGAAATCATCTGCACTGTTTTACCAAGGCCCATCTCATCAGCAAGAATGCCGCCAAACCCCATATCAGAGAGGGCAGAGAGCCACTGAAAACCCCTCAGCTGATAGGGACGCAAAGTCTGCGCCAAAGCAGCAGGCGCCACATAAGTCGCCGGATTGATGTTTTCAAAATCTTCTATCCACTGCTCAAAGGATTGGTCCTTGTCCTCCTCATGCAAAATACTATTGAGGAGAAATGCCTTGTACGAAGGCAGCTCAACATTACCGGTGCCCAACTGACCAGCAGATATTCCCAGCTCGTCTACCAGTGCTGCAGCTTCAGATAAATCCAACTGAGAAATGTCCAATAGACTACCGTCGCGCAGGCGATGATAACTCTTGCGTTTGCGATAGCTGGCAAGCAGAGCATAAAGTTCAGAGAGAGGCAGATCATCAGCCGAAACAGACAGGCGAATCAACCCCGAATCCATTGTCACGCCCCAATGAATAGCGGGACGTGCGGAAGAGATGAGCTTATCAAAAGCAGGGGTCGTGCGTACCTCTCCTGCGACACGCATACGCCCAAGACCCGAAAATACCAAACGTGCCAAAGCATCTGTATCTCGCGAAGCCAAGGTCCACGCAGCATCGTTACCAACAGCGCCAACATTGGGCACAAAATAGCGCGAAGCCAGCTGGCGTGCCGAAGCTTCTGCAACGAGATCGCGACGCAAATCGCGCTCGCTATCGGGACGGGCAGGATACAGCTGCACTTCTTGGTCACCATAGCGTGCAATGATATTAAGCGTTACCAAACCGTTGACTTGGTCAAGAAGAAATACCAGCTCACAAGCTACAGGTTTAAGTGCCTCGAGCGCAGCAGGCGCCGCGGTGCCTAGGTTTTTTTGGAGCTGTGGCAAGACAGTCGCCGCGAAGCGAGGGGCATCCTCAGCAGCAAGGCTCAGCTTGGCCTCGGAGCTGCAATACACCGTTTGGATAAAATCCTTGAGCTCAAAAATGCGCGGGGAACAAATGAGGAGCTTGTCATTTTGTAATGCATAGGCGTATTGCTCGGAGACAAAAAAACCAAGTCCATTATCAGAACGCACCAGCTCATATGCACCATCGCCCGTATCTTTTACGTCGAGGCGCACATCAGGATCACCTTCCTCTACAAGGAAATTTCGCAATTCACCTGCTTGGGCACTGCTTGTTCCTGCTTCATAATCGCGTTCAATAAGCAGCTCGAGTGACCTGCCTTTGTGCAGGGCGATAAGCTCATCAAGCTCAGGTCCAGATAAGCGCAGCTCACGCGCCGTACTTGCACCACTTCGGACGCTCACTCCACTGTAATAGCGACCATACACACGCTCTACCGCATAACTACGACGATTTTGAACAGCACGGACTAACCACTGCACCAACTCCCAGGAGTCGGGCTCAAAAGCCGTCTCATCGTGAACAGCAGTAAGCTTTTTCCCATAATTGACAACATTGGCAGCACGCACATCGTCAACAAAGTCACCAAGGTTTTTGACTACATACCCTCCGCGCGACCCCGAAATATGAAAACGAACAAACATCTCACCTGAAGCCAGGGATGTCACCAACGTGGGCTTAAGCTGCAGAGTTGCAGGCGGTTCCACTGGTCCCGCTGGTACAACAGGCAGATTACGCTGATTGCGATCAAGGAAATTTGTCACAGGCGACGAAGTCACAACGTGCTTGGTCTCATCATGCCCCTCATAGAGCTCGGGACGCTCAATATAATCTAGACCCAAAGCAATCGCATGCTTGCAGGGACCCGAAAACCTGTGAGCAGCGGGGCAATCACAACTATAGTCCAGCAGGCGATCCGCTTTTTCATCAACTGAAATTTTGGTCTCGTAATAGCCGGCATAGCCTGAGCTGCTTTCCACCAAGGCAACAACATCGGTTGCGGTGCCTCGATATCTGCAAGCACGGGCCGAAAAGGCTCTAGGTGAGCTCGCAATCATGCTTCCACGCTCAAACACTGCAGGCCTTACTTCTTTTTTGAGTGCTGACCGTGTAAGCATTGCACGTCACCCCCTTTGAAAATCATTTGCCATCTTGCTCTGTTCTGTCCATGTGCGCCCGTGGCAGAACAACAGCAAAAAGGCTGAACTATTAGTATATCCCCTTGATTTAAGTGGGATACGTCTAGTTAGGGTGAGTTGTGCAAAATCTGCAGCTAAGAAGTATGGAAAGGACTAAAAGGCACTAGTCCAAAGGAGCTTCTTCAAAAAACCAGCGGTAGAGCTTTGCTTGCTCGGAAGTATCAAGACTGGATTTCAACTGGACTTTGCCTGGATGATTGTCCTTATACAACAGGCCACGCTCCTCAAGCAGATGTCTCGTCTGCCGCGCGGTACCTGCTGCTCCATCAAAGAAACGCACGTCACCGAGGACATCACGAATCTGTTTTGTCACAAAGGGATAGTGTGTACAGCCCAACACTACTCCATCAATTTTGTCTGCCCAGCACCCGATCAGAGACCCCAGCAGCGCGTGCAGATCAGCATCATCAAGATGACCTTTTTCTATCCGCGTTGCCAAACCTGCACAAGGCACTTCGATAACCTCTGCTGTACTGTAACACTCACTTTTGAGCTGCTGATACTTGTCCAAACGCAGGGTCACGGGCGTCGCCATCACCAAAATACGCCCATGAGGCAGCGCCCCGCAAGCAGGCTTGAGCGCTGGTTCCACACCCACAATAGGTATATCGTATTCGTCACGCATCGCATCAGCAGCGGCACTAGTTGCGGTATTGCAGGCAATTACTACCGCTTTTGCACCATTTTCTACCATCTGAGCAATGATATTGCGCGTTAGAGTACGTACTTCTTCATCAGTTTTTTCACCATAAGGATTATGTGCGGAGTCACCAAAGAAGTGGAAATCCTCGTGAGGCAGCTCGCACACAAGCTTGCGCAGGACGCTAATACCACCCACACCCGAATCAAGCACCCCAATAAAGTCCTTTGCCACCCAATCACCTCCACATATTCATGACCAAGTACCGTCGTCACTGGCAGCCATTCTGCTTGACAGTTAGAATCCATACCGCACGACAATAGCACCTAAAGCGAATCTATAGGACACAACAATACACGCAGACAGGCGAACGGACACAAACCCAAAGGTGGGAGACTATGAGCAACGCAGGTAAAAAGGTCAAGGTTCACTATGTGGGCACATTGGATGACGGTACAAAATTTGATTCTTCACGCGACCGCGGGGAGGCGCTCGCTTTTGTTTGCATGGCGGGCCAGATGATTAAGGGTTTTGATGCTGCCGTCAACGAGATGGAAGTTGGCGAAATTCGCAACGTACATATTCCTGCAGCTGAGGCCTACGGCCCCCGTCGCCTAGAGTTGGTGCAGACCTTCCCCATTGCAGGCCTGCCTGGTGCCGAAAACCTCAAGGTTGGTATGCATCTGTCGCTGGGTTCGCAGTCAGGGGCTGCATATCCTGCCGTCGTTAGTGCTATGGACAAGGAAAATATCACCTTTGATATGAATCACGAAATGGCTGGTAAAGACCTCAATTTTGAAATTGAACTGCTTGAGATTGAGGACTAATGGCTACTGAGGAAAGTTTGTCTTCGTACAAATCCAAGCAACTCATTGTCATGCGCCGTGACCTCAAGATGCGCAAAGGAAAAATTGCAGCTCAGGCAGGTCATGCTTGCGTTGAAGCCGTGTTGATGGCGCTTGCACGCGAAGATCGTCTGCAAGATGTATATCTGAACATAGACGAGACGGGCGAACCTTGTTGGGCTGGCATTGATGACGCGGGTGAGCCATCGGCGTTGACCGACTGGTTTCGCTTTGGCGTGGCTAAGGTCTGCGTCTACGTTGATTCGGAAGAAGAGCTACTCGAGATCGCACATCAAGGTCGTAAACAGGGCTTTTTGGTGTCCCTCATTCGCGACGCAGGACTCACGGAGTTCCATGGCGAGGCGACGTATACCTGCCTCGCCTTTGAGCCCCTTCGCGCGTCCGATATAGACCCCATCACGGGCAAGCTTCCCCTCTATTAATCATAACCGCCCACTATGCGGGTGGTTATGATTGCGGGTCATCAACCCAGTCTCACACGTTTTATGCGCAAGACAAGAAAGAGACTGCAACAAAAACCCCTTTAAAAAAAGTCCTCTATGATTGCTTGTGGTTTTCCCGCATGCCGCAGACTACCCCTTATGTAAAGAGTTATAAGCACTTATGCTTTTCTTTCGACATAAATATATCGTTTGTCAATAATAATAAAATATAAACATAAAAAGAGTGTATAGTGTATCGTAAGGATTTCAATAGATAGGAGGAACCATATGTATGCAAACAAATTTAAGCTTAAGCAGACCTTCCTGTCTTGTGTGATCGTTATTATATTTGGAGTGGTTTTATTTTGTCCTCTCAGTGCACAAGCACAAGAGGGTAAAGTAATTGAACAAAACTTTTCTCTTGACATACATAGGCCACAAGAGACAGTTGTAACTCTCCAAGATGGAACCACTGGTACCCTAGGTATACGCCCAGTAAATGAATCTCCTTTATTAGAGTTTTCTCTTATGTCAACCATTCCACTAGGAAACGGGAATGGTACTTGGGAGGTATATTGGTATACGGGAGTACTCAATACTAGCTATCATCTAAAAACTAAGAACTATAAAATCACCCGCTGTTATGACAACTATTGTAGCGGTGTTGGGATTGTGATTGACTCCTGCACGCTTAATTGGGGGAGCAAATGGTCACAACAAACGACTAGACATCATCTAGTAACCTATAGTGTAAGCGATACGCGTTTCTTGAATGGTAATATTAGCGGCCATAATTTAGTTACCAGCGTATATTACGGGTAGGTGATTACATGCCTGAAATTTTAGTTTTTTTGATTGTTGCAGTTATCACCGTTTCGATAATAAGAGCAATCCCATTTCTCATTGCAGCTGTACAAGAATTTATTAGTAAGTCCAAGTAGTGCTATAAATCATAAGGCTGTATCAGAAGTGAATCTGGTACAGCCTTATGATTAAAGTAGGTTGATGGACAGCATCTATCGACTATTTCCGTAACACCTTGCGTGTCAAAAGCCACAGGTTGTTTCAAGCAATGCGATTCTGCCTGCCAAAAGCTACGTTCCGTTTCATCCTGCACGGCTTTGCTTGTCAAAAGCCACAGTCTACTTCAGAAAAAATGCCAGAAGCCACGTTCTGCTTCAACACCCTTCACGTTTGCACAGGTAAATTTTTTGTGCGTGAAACAAAGTGTGGCTTTTGGCAAAAAAGAGTGAAGCAAAACGTGGCATTTGGCACTTGATATGAAACATGATGTGGCTTTTGTCACTACGTGACCACGGTTGCTCGTAGCAAGAGAAGAGAAGGGTTCATGATTCTTTTCGGACGAGATGATGAACGAGAACCCTTTTCGACAGCAGATGATGAATTAGGAAATCTTTCTTTGGAGCAGGACGATGAACGGAGTCTTTTCCCATGCTGCCAAAATTTCGATAGATGGTTCATGTTTCGGCCTCTTCTTTCCTAGATGGTTCATCTTTCGAACTTCGAGAAAATCTGACCTGCGCTTTTACGCTCGCT
>NZ_KE952934.1:15670-110342 GCF_000466405.1 Atopobium sp. oral taxon 810 str. F0209
TGTTCGAAACTTGAACCATTTGCGGTTTGTGTTCTACCTATACTCGGTCTTTTGGCAGTCGGTACGAAGCAGAACGTGGCTTTTGACATCTAGCGTGAAATGAAGTGTGGCTTTTTGTTCCACGATGAGTTGCTACAAGGCAAGTTGATATGTCGCAAGATGTTGCTTATTCAAAATACTGATTATTCACTTTGATTGGGGCTGCCAGGGTTGCGATGGCGACGGCGGTTAACACGCTTGCGAGGCTGAGGAGTCTGCTGCGTGCTAGCAGTCCCATTGCTGCCAGACTTGCGACCAGCACCAAAGCCACCCTGAGGTTTGCCACCCTGCTGAGCAGCTGCTCCACCACGGTCACCTGGACGGCGCCTCAGATGACGGCTAGCGCCACTACCAGAAGTCGGACGATTCTGCTTGGCATTTGTCTTCATCTGCGGTTGTGCCTCCGCACCCTCAACACTGTGATGACGACGACGCTTGCGGAGAACTTCTGTCTGCGGCGCAATAACATTCCGCTTGTTATCATTTTTCTTGGAAGCAGAGCGCTCAGCAGTAGGATGTCCATTAGCAGAACGCCCATTTTGAGCTTCGGGTACTTCCTGAATTCTGCGGCGACGGCGACGAGGCTGAGCTGCTTCTTTCGCTACAGCTACGGGCTTTGCTTCAAGCTCATTTTTCTTTTCGGCAGGGCGACGAACTTTCTGTGACACAAAAATGTCACTTTCATCAAAGTCCTGCTCATCTGCACCAACACCATTTTGGCGATCCAGCTCAGCCAGCGCCATTTGCACGTCAGGAGAACTGAGCTTGTCCAAAATATCGCGCGTTACAGTATCGGGACGACAAGGGCAATTAAGCTCTTCGCTCTTTTTGACCGCAGCATCTGACGTAGTCATATCAGCGAGTTTGACGCGGATAGTCTTGCCATTTTCCAGGCGCATCACCAGCTCTTCTTTGGGCGTGTTGTACTCGACAATCTTTGCCTTACCCAATGGCGTATCAATAATGGCGTTACGCTTGGGTGCACGCTGCTTGAAGTCACGATATGCTTCAAACTCATAGCGCAAACAGCACATCAAGCGTCCGCAGGCACCCGAAATTTTGGCAGAGTTAAGCGGCAAATCCTGCTCTTTTGCCATGCGAATCGACACAGGCTCAAACTGATGCCCAAAGCGTGCACAGCAGAGCTCTTGGCCACAGTGACCATAGCCACCTACCAGCGCTGCTTCCTCACGCACGCCAATTTGGCGCATATCGATACGACGATGCAGCTCATGTGACAAGTCACGTACAAGCTGACGAAAATCCACGCGCTCGTCAGCCGAGAAATAGCAAACTGCCTTGGCTCCGTCAAAGGTGTACTCCACTCCGACAGGCTTCATGTCTAGACCTTCTTCTTCGGCCAGATGACGAAAGACAGGTAGCGCGCGCTCGGCATCCTCGGCAAGCTTGTCTGCCTGAGCAAGATCTTCTTCTGTTGCGACACGAATAACCGCCCGCAAGGGTACATCGCCAATAATATCGTGCAAATCGGCATCAGAATACTCACGAGCGTCAGCTGTGGTAAGTCCAATTTCAAGTCCGCGTTCAGTCTCGCAGACTACATGGTCGCCCTCGATAGCCTCGCTCTGGCGAGGATCAAAAAGCAAATCACAGCTCGCATAGCGAAACTTTACCGGAATCGCGGTGGGCATATGAGCGCCTCCTTGATGCGCAAAAGCATGGCCTCAATGGCCAGCTGAGGTGTGACATTGTGAGAAAGGTCATCAGCTGCATGATTGAGAGCGTCAAGCGCAGCGAAAACACCCTCAGTGCCACATGCGCTGGCAAGTTGCTCAACCACATCAGCAACATCGCTATTAACGATGTCCTGACCAACCCCCTCCGAACGCAGCAAAACGTCCCGCAAAACAGACGATAGAGCTGCAAGCATTTCCATAATACCTGAACGACCTTGAGCAGTCTGTTCGCGCTTTTCTGCATCGGCAAGCTGACGAATAGCCGAGGCACTTAAATATTCTTTGCGAATATCGGCAAGTTCTTGCTCTTCTTCGCTCAGCTCAACACTATCTTTTTTGGAAGTCTTTTTGTTAAGAGAAATACCTGCTGCCTCGACAAAAGTCCGAGCGGCAAGCAACGTATCCCAATCGTCTAGCTGAGCTAATTGCGCCAGCGTGCGTATCGCAACTGTACGTGCATTCCAACGCTGTGAAGACGAAAGTAGCTCTATCGCCTTTGAGGGTGTATGTGCAATCGAAAGAGCAATACGTGCATCAACAGTATCCGCACCTGTCTGTGACTGAATAAGCGCACAAGCGTCCTGCTCGCTAGCCGCATGAAAGGGTAATTGCTGACAGCGCGATGCAATAGTGGGCAAAAGCTGATCAAGCGTGCGCGCAATCAGGATAAAGACAACATCTGACGGTGGCTCTTCGATAGTCTTGAGCAGGGCATTTGCTGCAGCACCACCAAGCTTGCCCGCATCATGCAGGATATAAACCTTGCGCTGAGCTCGCACGGGAGCCATTGTAGCCTGCGCCGTCAGCTCGCGCGCTTGCGACACCAGATAGCCCGTCGCGCTCTCGGGTTTCATAACCTGCACATCAGGGTGCGTACCATGTGCCACGCGCTGACACTCCTGACAATTACCGTCTCCCCCACGAGGACAGACGATGCACTGCGCCAAGGCAAGCGCTGCTTCCGTTTTACCCGAACCCTGAGGTCCAACAAACAAATACGCATGCGACACATAATCATGTGCCAAGGCAAACGCAAGAAAATCTCGCACCTGGGGATTCCACTGAATTTGTTCCAAAGCCGGAGGCAGTGGGGACACAAGCTCACTCATTTCTAGCCTCCGCCAACCGGGGAAGCAAATCCGCTAAAACCCTACACACTCGGGCAAAAACCTCTTCGGGACTACCAGTGGCATCCACAAGTTTGACACGCTCGGGCTCTTCTTTTGCAAGCCTTAAGTAAGCAGAACGCACACGCTGCTGGAACTCTAAACCTGCCGCCTCCATGCGATCAACGCTGGTTGCGGTTGCGCGGGCAAAGGATTGTTCAACTGGCATATCCAGCACCAGCGTCCTGTCAGGCTTGCGCCCAAGACTACCCAGCTTATTAGCTTGACGCACCAATGAATCCAAAAGTCCTCGACCACCTGCTTGATAGGCGTAAGTCGAATCAAAAAAACGATCACAAAGTACTAAGGTATCTGCCGCCAGCGCGGGCTCAATTACCTCGTGTACCAACTGCGCACGCGAGGCTTCGTAGAGCAACAATTCGCACTCAGAGCACATACCTGCATTTGCTGTATCCAACAACAGTGCACGGATCTTTTCGGAAACCACCGTCCCACCCGGCTCGCGTAGACGGCATACACTAAAACCAGCCTCAAGAAGAGCAGTGTTCAACCGCGTGGTCTGCGTTGTCTTGCCGCAGCCATCGGGACCTTCAAGCGTTATGAACAAGCCGCTCATGCGACCATCTCCTAGCTCTTGCGTGAGGCTGTCTTTTTACTGCTTGCCTTTTTGGTGCTGGTCTTGCGCGTGGAGCTTGCCTTGCGCCCAGCGACGCGCCCACGAGTCGTGGGTTTCTTTTCCTTGCTAGGACAATCTATGTTGACGCAAATCTTCCAAGGACCACGCTGGGTATTGACCACCACCATCGGTGCACCACAGTCGGGGCAAGTCTCACCCGTTGCCTCAAGTTTGCCGCGCTGTGGCAAGGGGTAGCTCGTACCGCAGATATCATAGTTGGTACAGCGAATAAAACGTTTGCCCGTACGCTCGGATTTATGCGCTACCAAATCACCATGGCGGCCAGCCTCAGCACAGGCCTTGCACTCCCCCACAATAAGATCGGGTTCAGCATTGGTAGGACAAGCAGGATTAACGCAAGTTTCAAAGACGCGTTGACGGAAGGGATGCACCTTAACGCGGGGAGCGCCACATTCTGGGCAGACACCTGCATCACCCTCGAGCGGCTCAATGCGACCCGTTGGAACGGGATAAGTAACATCACAATCAGGCCAACCCATACAGCCAATAAAGCTACCACGAGTCTTTGCCGAATGCTTCATCACAAGGTCACGACCGCACTTAGGACAGGCGCCCACCTTGGCATCAGCGGTCACCGCATCAGAAATACGGTCACCCAAATCATCTTTGTGCTCAATCAACTCGTCCATCATGCCGGCAAGCAACGCACGCGAATGCATAACAACCTGATCTTGCGACTTATTGCCCTCAGCCACTTTGGTCATATCGCCTTCGAGCTCGGCGGTCATATCGGGAGTCGTAATATGCGGAGCATACTGCGACAAAGCATCAATGACGGCCATGCCTAGCTGACTTGGCTCCACAGGATCATTTTTGAGATAGCGTACATCATAGAGACGCTGAATAATCGAGGCACGCGTGGATTTGGTACCCAGACCGCGCTTCTCCATCTCCTGAATGAGTTTGCCTTGGCTATATCGCGCAGGGGGTTCGGTTTGCTTGTGATCCTTATTCATGCTCGCAATCGACAGCACATCTCCCTCAGCAAGGACAGGCAACTGCTCGTCTTTGCGCAGACCATAAGGATAAATGGCGCGAAAACCTGGTTTCGCCAGCACAGATCCTGACGCGCGGAAAGGCTCTCCCGCAACATCAAGCATTACCTTGGTATCTTCGATAACCGCTGCCTCGGACAGCGTTGCCAAAAAGCGCCGCGCAATAAGGTTGTAGAGCTTCCATGCGGCCGGCTGGAGTTTACTAGGATCTGCCGCTGCCGTGGGATAAATGGGCGGATGGTCGGTGGTTTCCTGTTTGCCACGGGTTGCCGTCAGCTTTGATTTGCCAAGCAATTCCGTGCAAGTCGGACGGTAGTTAGGCACCGCCGAGAGAGTCTTTACTACATCACGCAAATCAAGTGAGCGCGGATAGACCGTATTGTCAACGCGAGGATAGGAAATCAAGCCATCCATGTAGAGTGACTCTGCCAAACGCATAGTACGCGAAGGCGAAAGACCTTCTGACGCAGCCGCTGCCTGCAGTGATGTTGTATTAAAAGGCACTGGCGGACGCACGGTACGAGTCTTTTTGCTAACAGCACTCACCGTGGCTTCCTTGGCATCACGGACACGCGAAAAAATCTCATCTGCAAGCTCTGCTTCCCAAAAGCGACCTTCCTTGGTGCCCGGATGAGAAATACGAAAAGCATCCTCAGCATCATCCTGCTGGCGATGCGCCATACCCCAAATGACCCAATAATCCTTGGGAACAAAAGCCTGACGTTCGCGTTCACGCTCAACCACCAGCGCAAGAGTGGGCGTCTGCACACGACCAGCCGAGCGCACATTTCCAAAGCCACCAAAATGTGCCATCGTGAGGTAACGAGTCAACACTGCACCCCAGATAAGATCGATATACTGACGGCTCTCACCCGCATCTGCGAGGTCTTGGTCAAGCGGTACCAAATTGGCAAAAGCGTGGTCAATCTCAGATTTGGTAAAGGCTGAATAACGTGCGCGAGATACAGGAACTTCTGAAGCTACTTGCTGCATCTGCCGTAGGGCATCCGAGCCAATGAGCTCGCCTTCGCGGTCAAAGTCCGTGCCAATAATAATGGCATCAGACTTCTTGGCAAGATTTTTGAGCGCACGGATAATCTCTTTTTCAGCAGGCTGCTTTTCGATAGGAGCCCAAACCAAATACGGCAGGCTGGGCACCTTCCAACCTTTGATATCGATGCCATCAGCAAGGTAAGGCTTACGCTTACTCGTGTAGGGTGGACGATCCAATCCATCGGGCAAATCCGCAGCTAAATGCTCTCCTGAAAGAGTTTCTGCATACCAACCTTCACGCTGATTAAACCTCAACACGGGAGGAAAATCGGGCGCCATAATATGACCGCGCAAACCAATCGTGACACAGTCACGCCCATCATGACTAAAACGGTAGATGGGCGTGTTGTAAACCTTGTCTGGCTTTGGCTTGCCAATGTCACAGAGCAATCGTGCAATCTGTTGGGCAGCGTCATTTTTCTCGGTGACAATCAGTATCAAGCTTCTAAGCCTTTCTTGATAATGTCCTGGGCAAAGCCGGGCTTAGGACTTTTTCTTTGCAAGAGCCTTTTGTTGCTCGGCCTCCTGCCGTGCGAGTTTACGAGCTTCAAGCTCGTCTTGATGCTCCTCGTAATCTTCGCGACTCCATTTAAGCGCTGCTTTGCCATCGCGAACAGTAATAACCTGTCTGGCAACCGCAAGAGCAGCCTCGTACAAAAGTACCATAGGGAAATACATCAGCAGCATGGTCATTGGCGATGCATCAGGGGTAAAGCAGGCAGTCAGCACCAACAGGCCTACATAGACATAGCGCCAATTCTCGCGGAAAGCTTTGTAGGGAACAACATGCAAAATCGACAGGTAAAAAACGAATAGCGGCAGCTGAAAGGTCACGCCAAACGCAACTTCAAGCAGCATCATTAAGTTAAGGTAGTCGGTAGCCTCTGCCACGACATTAGCTCTCATCTCGATTGCTTGGTCAACCAACCAGCCAAAAGCTGCCTGCAAAATCACGGCATAGCAAAAGGCCATACCCAAGAAGAAAAGAAAGACCATAATCATAAAGGTAGGAATTACCCAGCGACGTTCTTTTTCCTTGAGAGCTGGCAGTACAAAACCAAAAATCTCCCACACAATGATAGGAGTACAGACAATCACGCCAAAGAAGAGCGCTACTTTAAAGCGGATGGTAAAGCCACCCAAGGCGGTAAGTACCGTGAGCTCGGTACCCTTGGGCAGAGCCTGACGGATAGTATCCATCATCATCTCGATAAGCGTTGGGGTAGCCACATATACGACCACAGTAGTGATAAGTACCGAAACGATAATGATGGTCATCCTCCGGCGAAGCTCGCCAAGGTGATCCAACAAGGGCATACGCGCGGGACCGATAGGCATATCTATACGGGAACGCTACTTTTGCGCGTCCCCTCCCTCCTTCCTGGGGGTGAGGGCATACAGCGCAGCAGCGCTCGTATCAGGCTTTGCAGGCTCAACGGTAGGCGCTGCAGGAGCATCACTGTCCGCATCAATATCTGCATCGGAGTCAACATCTTCTGCAGAAGTTGCAGCCTCAGAAGCAGAACTCTCCTCAGCTTCGGCAGCTTCTTTTGCTGCAGCCTCAGCAGCAGCGCGCTCAGCCTTGAGCCGCTCACGACGCTCGGCAAAGGTCTCTTTGTGAGCAATAGCTGCCGTTTCCTCATCAAGATCCGCATCCTCCGCAGCAGCTGCAGCCACAGCATCACGCTTGGCCTTTGCCTCAGCAGGGTCGTTAAGCGCATCAGACAGTGGATCTACTACCTCAGCCTGCACAACCTGAGTAAAACCCTCCTGTGCATCACGGAACTGACGCAGCATGCGGCCAATAGTCCTGCCCATACCCGGTAATTTGTCCGGGCCAAAGAGCAAGAAACCAAAGATCAAGATGATGACCATCTCTGTTGTGCCGATACCAAACACCTTGGCTCCTCTTCTTTAGAACTCAGTAATTAGGATGCCCTAGTCGCTTTCACGCACGCCGAGCTTATCGGCAACGTCAAGCAGAGTAAAAACACGAGCAACATTGCGTTGTGGATTGGTTACATGAAATGTCACACCGGCCTCAAAGGCTTTGTGTGCAAATGCCACGAGCACACCAATACCCGTCGAATCAATATAGGGCACCTGTGCAAGATCAGCCTCAATGGTACGCGGCATGCTTGCAAGCTGCACGTCTAACTCATCACGCAGCTCAGAAGCATTCGATACGTCTACTTCACCTATAACGCTTACACGCACTGTATCTTCTAGGCGCATTGCTTGGATATCCATTGCCATGCGTTCCACCCCTCTCACATGAACTCAGTCCATGTTGTCCCTTAATAATATCTACTTATTGAGATCAGAAAGTAGACTGTCAACACTAGAAGTATTATTGCCAGTCGCACTCGAACTATCTGTTGTTGTGGACTGTTGTTTGTCTGCCGTCGCAAGCTGTGCCAAGCGAGTCACAGCCATGCTACGCGCACCAAATTCATCATTTGGATCGAGCTTTTGTGCCTGCTGATAGGCTGCTTTTGCAGAATCTGTATCACCTTTTGCCTGATAAGCAATGCCTAAGTACATATAAGCATAACCGTACTCAGATCCAGCATCCTTAGGTGCAGCATCGGTTACCTTTTTGAGTGCTGCAATAGTGCTATCGATATTACCTTCATAGAGGTCGCAAAGAGCCCTATCAACGCGAACGGTCACCGCATCCTGTAAAGCCAAATAGCGGTCAAAATAGCCTTTGGCCTGCTCAAAAAGGGTGGCGACCTTCTTTGCATCATCATTGGTTTTTGCCACGCTTGTCGCCTGGCCGCCCGCCTTCATATAGGTCTTGCCGCACTGCAGCAAATCTACCAAGCTATTTTTGTCCTTCTCCAACGCTTTTTCATGACGCGTAATATCGGCAGAGTAAAGCTTCATGATGCCATCAACTGTCGTGGTATCTGCCGCTTCAGTCTGAGAAGCAGAACCCGTCTCGGCGCTTTGCTTCTTTTCTGCTGCCTCGGTTTGGGCCTGCTTGTCGGCCTGACTATTGTTAGAAGCAAAAATCTGAGCTAGCGAAGGCAGTGTCATCGAAAGAGCCATCAGCACCGCAAAGGCAATAATAATGATGCTGGTGAGCTTTTTCTTGCCATCCTTCTTTTTGGTCTCGGGCGCTCGGCTATGCTTGCGCGACTTATCTGCGTTTTGTCTTGACATAAACGTTCATGCCTTTCATCCAGCCCTAACGGGCAGAAAAATCATCCATCTGCGTACTGGCAATCTATGTACCGACTAAGCTACTTGCCTGCACATAATGACAGCACTTATGGTGCAAAGTTCATAATATTACAGAAAAAGCTTTACCCATCGTTTTTGTATAGAGCCTACAGGTGCCCAGCGGAAGCCTCTCGGCAGTTAGCGGTTTGCCCGAGCAAGACGCGCAGAGACAAGCTTGACAACCAAAACAAAGACGTCGAGGGCACTCGAAAGCTCTTCTAGGCTAGGATAGGTCGGCGCGATACGAATATTAGTATCGTGAGGATCGATGCCACTAGGCCAAGTTGCACCAGCATCAGTCATTTTGACACCAAGCTCAGCCATCAGCGACACAATTGCACGCGCCGATCCCTCAGGACCATCAAAGCTTACAAAGTAGCCGCCACGAGGATGACTCCAACTAGCCACATGAAGTTCGGAGAGACCCTCACTGAGTTTGCGCTCAACCAGCTCAAAACGTGGACGAACAATGGCTGCATGCTTTTTCATATGGGCACGGACCCCAACTGCATCACGCAAGAAAAGCACATGGGCAAGCTGGGTAAGCTTTTCGGGGCCAACCTGCTCGACTGCAAGAGTTTCGCGCACTTCAACCATGTCTTGGGGATCGGCCGTAACCCATGCCAAACCAGAGCCAGGGAAGGTAACCTTGGAAGTTGAGGCAAACTCATAGACGAGGTTTGAAGTGCCCGCTTCTCTCATCGCATCAAAGATATTAAGCAGCTGGTCGGACTCATCGTAGAGATCGTGGACGATATAAGCATTATCCCAATAGATACGAAAATCCAGTGCTGCTGGTTTGAGCGCAGCAAAACGACACACCACCTCATCGGAATAAGTTATTCCATTGGGATTGGCATACTTGGGGACACACCAGATACCCTTGACCGAACTGTCATTGTTGACAAACTGCTCAACCAAATCCATATCAGGGCCATCAGAATTCATTGGTATGGGGATATTTTGAATACCGTAGGTTTCGGTCACGCGGAAATGGCGATCGTAGCCAGGGCTGGGACAAAGCCACTTGACCGTGTCCTGCTTGCACCAAGGTGTATGCCCTGCCACCCCACGCGTATAACCATGTACCACAAGGTCATGCATCAAATGCAGACTCGATGAGCCCGAAACCACGACATTGGCAGGATCTACATCAAGCAATTCAGCTGCCAGCTCGCGGGTCTTGGGCAGGCCATCGGGAAAACCGTAGTTATCAGCAACTCCCCCTGCAGCTGTAAAATCGCTGCTTGAATTCAGCAAATCCAGCATGGGGCGGGACAGGTCGGTCTGTTCGGGGCTGGGCTTGCCACGTGCCATATCTAGCGAAAGATTACGAGCTCGCACCTCTTCAACACGACTTTCTAAAGAAGCAATTTCTGCATCAAGAGTTGGGGTATCCATCAAATCGAATGCGCTCTTCATAGTTGCCTCCATTGCCTACATCACACGATGGGCTCGACTACTTGTCTCCATCTTTTCCTGCACGAAGTATAAACTACCTAGACCTCAGACCCTGTTAGTATGGTGTGCACACCACAGACTTATCTGTTAGGAGTTCTCATGACACGCCGAACCCAAGCAGCGCCCTCAGGCAGCAAGCCCGCCGCAGAGTACGGAGAATTGCAACGCTTGGTTGACGAACTCTATGCGCAGGGACCTTCACAGGCGGTATCACGTATGGATGCCTTGGTGCGTGCAGAAGTCGATGATCTATCCGAGGATCTCATCGAGATTATCGAGCTGCTACCTGCAGGTTCATATCATCGCGGCAAGCTCTGCGACCAGCTGAATTCCATCATCACCGCCCACGGTTGGGCCTACGTCTACGGCACTGTAGAGTAGGCCAATGCCCTACATACGACCCGAAGTAAGCTGCAACATCCGAAAAGGGTTCATCCTTCGGCGCACACTCACACAGATGGTTCATCCTTCGGTCTACCGAAAAAAATGACCAGCTGTTTTGTGTACTCCAACTCCGAAACTTGAACCATCTATTTGGAAATGCTCCGAAGCTTGAACCATCTGTGGGTGCAGTGCCCGACACCTGAACCATTTGTGGTTTGTGTCCCACCCGCGTTCCAAATAGAGAAGCTATCCCATCCGTATTCCAAATAGCGAAGCTTGCGCGTGCTAAAAATGGGCTCTGAACGTACGCGTTTGAGTATCCTACTTGGATTTTTTGCTTAAGGCGTCACTGATGTTGACATAGAGCAAGCCCAAGGTACTCGAAGCCACCGCGGCAGCTAAAATTGCGCACTTGGCAATATTGGCCTCGTGCGGGCCAAAAGCTAGGCTGGCAATCAAGATAGACATCGTAAAGCCGATACCACCCATGAGACCAACTGCGACCACCTGATGCCAGTCCACACGGTGCGGCAGCTCAAAGATACCTGTCTTGACCAACAAGAAAGTCACACCAAAAATTCCGATGGGCTTACCAAACACGGCACCCAAAAATACACCCTGCGCCACAGGATCAGCGACAACTTGTCCTAGGTCAACACCCACAATACGTACTTGCGCATTCACAAAGGCAAACAGCGGCAAAATCAAAAAGTTCACAGGCACGGTCCAGTACTGCTCCATACGTTGCAGAGGTGGACGCACATGATGCATAACACGTTCGACATACCAAGCTGCATGCGTAAAATCATGCTGACCCAAAATATGCTCTTGGCTATCGTAGTCACGATCAAGCTCAACAGCCCGCGCATCCAACCATCCTCGCAGCTCAGAAAGCTGAACATCGGAATGCGAAGGCAAGAAGAACGCCAAAATAACGCCCGCCAACGTAGCGTGAATACCCGAATTAAACATGCAAAGCCATAACACGAGACCCATAAACACATAGGGCTTGAGCGAGTAAACCTTTGCGTGGTTAAGCAAAGCAAGCGCAAAAATTGCTCCTAGGGCTGCGGCTGTCCACATCACATCGATGGTTTGTCCATAAAAGAGCGCCAACACCACAATGGCCAAAATGTCATCTGCAATAGCAAGTGTCTGAAAAAAGACCTTTGCTTCAGGAGAGACTTTATTGCCCAACAGGCTCATTACTCCCAGTGCAAAAGCAATATCCGTTGCAATAGGAGTGGCCCAACCTTGGTGTACACCATGTAGATTAAAGATGAGATAAATAACTGCAGGTACGACAACACCACCAACAGCAGCAAGCATTGGAAGCGCAGCTTGGCGAGGGTGACGCAGCTGGCCAACGGTCATTTCATACTTGAGCTCAACACCTACCAGCATAAAGAAAATGGCCATCAAAAAGTCATTGACAAATTGCTCGGCACTGATTTCAACAGCAGCCCGTCCCACACCTACCATCAACGGCGCTTCAATTGCATGACGTACTGCTTCATAAAGCGGAGAATTGGCAACAATAACAGCCAGCACCGCAGCAAAAACCATCGCTGCAGCAGCAATCGTTGAGCTTGAGCTTAGTTCGGATAGGGCGCTACGCTGACCGATACGACGTATGACCGCATCTTCGTCATAAATGCGTGCAGCATGGTGGCGTGCCTCTTGAGCCTTGGTATGGCTAATGAGAGACGTGTATTTGCTACTTCTTTTTTCACTCATATATCTACTCCATTAGAAATTCTTAGCTGAATAAGAGTAATTCTGCTCTAGTCTTTTTCCCCTCTCTTTTCAAAAATATCCTAAAGCAGCTTTCTGCTAGACGCTAGAGCCTGCATGCTGCCGAAACGCATATAGGCAAGAGAAGGGAGTCATTATGAAGCATAAAGGAATTATCAGCCTGCTTTTGGGAACTCTGTTGCTTTGCTTTGTGCTAGTCGGCTGCGGTGGAGGCACCTCTTCTGCGGATGCTAGTGCCTTTATTGGTACGTGGGATTTATACGAGATTACCGGCGACGATGGTGCCAGCCACGAAGATATCAAAACCATGAATGACTTTGGTATTGAGACATATCTTGAAATAGAAAAAGATGGTAAAGGCACCTTCAATGTCTTTGGAGAAGACATTCCCCTTACTTGGAAGGCAAAAAATAACACACAAATTGATGTCACTATAGAGTACGAAGGAAAAAAGCAAACTGAGCCTCTTACACTCAAAGATGACAAGGTGAGTTTTTCCATAGAAGGCGAAGACTCCACCATGGTCTTTGAAAAGGGCAAAAAGCATGACAAGTCAGATAAGTCTGCTTCTGGCTCAGAAGAAGGTGGAACTGCTGCACTTGACAGTTTGATGGGTAATGATGATGAGCAGAACGTCACAGAAATCAATAGCGTGGTAGCTGATGATGAAACTATAAAAATTGAAGCTATCAAGATGTATGACAATAGCTTTAGCGATGCCGTCATTGAATTTAAGGTCACCAATAAAAGCGATAAAAACCTGATGATTACCTGCGAATATGGTAGTTGGTCGGTCGATGGAAAGATGGTCAATCCATCCATGTATGAAAAAATTAAAGCAGGCGCTTACGCTGACGCAGACCTTTATTTCACCAAAGATGAGCTGGGCGGAGGCACAGAAAAGCTCGTCAATATCGACGGTAAATTTGAACTTACTGATGATGAGTACAACACCATTGCCACCTATGAGTTTAAGTATGGACAGAAGAGTTAGTTAACTGGGCAAATTTGCCCTAGTTGAGCGGCGCACATCAGACTCGGTTTTTGGATGTGCGCCGCACTTTTTGTCCAGCGAACCACTTTTACTGCTGCGATGCTAATTCGCCGACATGTCGCTGCTCCACCTAGCGCCAGAGCTTTGTGAAGGTCATACTAAAGAAGACCGCAAGCACGTTAAAGGAGTTTGCATGCCTAACGAGACTGTCAACTACCATTGCCCTGCATGTGGCGGGTCAATGCACTACGACGGCGAGCTTGCCAAACTCCGTTGCGATTTTTGCGACTCAACTTTTACGGTGGCAGAAATCGAAGCTCTTTATGCTCAGGAGCAACAGCAAGCAGATTCTGCTGCAGAAGCTGCCGATGAGCGTGCCGCAGCAGGCACTCTAAGTGATTATGAAGTTGCAGGTAGGGTCGCTGGTGAAGGCAAACGCACAGTGGCCGAGTCTATCGCAGATGCTCGCAAAGTTTCGGCCGCAGAAGTTGACCCTATTAAGGCTTTTCTTGACCGCGCAAGCTGGAATGAGAGTGAGCGAGCAGGACTCAGAACCTATACCTGCTCATCTTGTGGTGCAGCCCTCACGGTTGATGCAACCCAAGCGGTGGCCGAGTGCCCTTATTGTGGAAGCAGTGCTGTAGTACCTGGAGCCCTCACCGATAGTGCACGACCCGAAATGGTCATTCCATTTAGGATTAAACATGACGATGCACAGGCAGCCTTGGCAGGCTACTACAAAGGAAAGAAATTCTTACCCAAAGCGTTTGCTTCGAGCAACCGCATCGCACATATTCAGGGTGTCTACGTTCCATTTTGGCTGTATGACTCCCAAGCTTCAGGGCGCGCGAGCTTTGAGGCTACCAATACTCACAGCTATGTTTCAGGTGATTATCGCGTTACCAAAACTGATGTATACGATGTGAGACGCGCAGGTAGCCTAGCGTTTTCACGAGTACCTGCTGATAGTTCATCAAAGATGCCGGATGCGCATATGGACGCTATTGAGCCTTTTAACTACGGCGAGATGACAGATTTTTCAACTGCATATCTCACAGGATACCTGGCAGAACGCTATGACATTGAGGCAACTGAGTGCCGATCCCGCGTAGAGCAGCGTATGAAGCAATCAATGCTCGATTCGTTGCAAGCAACAGTCACGGGCTATGGCAGTGTAAGTCTCAACTCTGGCGAAGCACGGGTGAGTTGGAAAGACTTGCACTACGCTCTGCTTCCCGTGTGGCTGCTACATACACAATGGCAGGGTGATGACTACCTTTTTGCCATGAACGGGCAAACTGGGCGCTTTGTCGGAAATCTGCCAGTAGATAAGCTCAAAGTTGCCCTCTGGTTTGTTGGCATGTTCTTGCTCACGGCGGCAGCTACCTGGGCCATCTGTATATTTCTGCTCGATATGGGTGACGATACACTGCTATGGCCAGCGGTTATAGGTGTTGGTGCAGCTATTGCAGCGGGAATTTGCTGGATGTTTTATTCCGAAATGAAAACCGCACGCGAGCGAAGTGAAGCCGCCGAGTATATCTCGACTCCTCTAGAGCTCAGCGAGAAGTCAGACCGCTATGTCACCACCCGTGTCACGCGCACGCGCATTGAACGTCCTAAGAGCTAGCGCGTGACACAAAAGGCAGCAAGCTGGGTATGCTAAAGGTGTTCCGCATACCCGATGAACGACGGAAGGACAAGCACCAAACCACAAGGTCAAGTGCTTGGAATCTAAAGGAATCCGAAGCGCTAAGGGCGACGACGGATCAGCGAAAGGGGCCACGATGGGTCTAATTAAGGCAGCAGTAGGGGCAGCGGGCGGCGTCTTAGCTGACAGCTGGAAAGAAATGATTTACTGCGATTCTTTGCCCGAGAATGTGCTTGCAGTAAAGGGCCAAAAACGCACCAGCGGACGTAGTTCTAACGTTCGTGGTGAGGAAAACATCATCACCAATGGCTCGCGTATCATCGTTAACGATGGTCAGGCAATGATTATCGTAGACCAGGGAGCTGTCGTTGATTTTTGCGGCGATCCTGGCGAGTATACCTACGATCAATCCAGCGAGCCATCCTTCTTCTCTGGTGATCTTGGTGAGAACATCACCAAGATGTTCGAGCAAATCGGCGGACGTTTTGCCTTTGGTGGCGATACTGGCCATGACCAGCGTGTGTACTATTTCAATACCAAAGAGATTATTGGCAACAAGTATGGAACCGCAACACCTGTCCCCTTCCGTGTGGTTGACAATAACATCGGTCTTGATGTTGATATTTCAGTTCGCTGCAATGGTCTGTATAGCTACAAGATTACCAATCCCCTGCTCTTTTATAAGAGTGTCTGCGGCAATGTTGAGCAGCCTTATACTCGCGACCGCCTAGATGCACAGCTCAAGAGCGAGCTGCTGACAGCCCTGCAGCCCGCCTTTGCCAAGATTTCTGGCATGGGCATCCGCTATAGCGCAGTACCTGCACACACCCTCGAACTTGCCGAAGCTCTCAACGAGCAACTGAGCAGCAAGTGGCGCGATTTGCGCGGCATCGAGATTGCAGAGTTTGGCGTTAATTCAATTTCTGCTTCGCCTGAAGACGAGCAGATGATTAAGGATCTGCAGAAGTCTGCTACGATGCGCGATCCCGGTATGCGTGCCGCCGCCTTGGCGGGTGCTCAGGCCGATGCAATGCGTGCTGCTGCCAGCAATACCGCAGGTGCTATGACCGGCTTTTTGGGCATGAATATGGCGGGAATGGCTGGTATGGGTGCTCAGCAAACTTACGCTCAGGCTCCTAGTCAAACACCAACCAATCAGTACCAGACCGCAGCAAGCGGTGGCTTTGCTGCGCCTGCGCCTGCATCCGCACCCGTGGCAACTTCCGCTCCCACACCTGCAGCGGCACCCGCTGGTAGCTGGACCTGCAGCAACTGTGGCGCTACCAACACGGGTAAATTCTGTGCTGAATGCGGTACACCCAAGCCTGCAGCATCTAACCAGTGGACCTGCTCAAATTGCGGAGCTACTAACACGGGCAAGTTCTGCTCTGAGTGCGGAAACCCACGCGCGTAGTCAAGCAAAGCGGCTGTTGCTTTGCTGAACTTGGCCGCACCCTTCTCGCGCTGCTCTGCGTGGTCTGCCCGATGCCCCGCGTTCGTCCGACGCCCCGACCTGCGGTATCCCTGCTCGTCGGGGCTTTTTGTGTTCATTGATGTGCTTTCGTTCGTCCCCACCCCACATCCGGTTCATGATGCACCTTTTTGTCCGCAGGCGGTTCAATATGCGCCCTTACGCCAATTTTTATCTGGGGTTTCTCGAGTCGTTTGGTACGGTTTTGAACCGTCTGCATTAAATGGAAGACAACGGGTTCAAGAAGCACCCTCAGTAACGAAGCGGCAGAAGACGCCTACCAAGAAAAAGGACAGCGGGACAGCATGAATCGTGCGCGCGAAGTCAGCGGCACTCCCCCACCCGCAGGTCTTGCACCAACACGCGCAACTCCAACTCAAAGCTTCTCCCATTCACGCGCACGGAAGCGGTACAAAACGGGTATAGTCAACTTGTCAGTTTCAGGGCGGGGTGAGATTCCCCACTGGCGGTGACGGGACTTATGTCCCCCAGTCCGCGAGCCGCGTTGCGGCAGACCTGGTGTAAATCCAGAACCAACGGTACAGTCCGGACGGAAGAAACGGAGCCATCATGGCAGCTTTTTCCTCGCAGCATCCATCTGCAAATCGTCACGACACACACTCAACGACCACCCAAGGCGGATCGTGGTCAACCAAACGCATCGCTACTTTGGGCATCCTTTGCGCCGTTGGCCTAGTAACCAGCTTCATCGAAATCCCCATTTTTCCACCTGCGCCTTGGCTGAGTTTTGACCCCTCTGGCGTAGTAGCACTAGTTGCAGGCTTTGCTTTCGGACCAGGTACTGGCGTTCTCGTTGCCGTGCTGAGCTGGCTTGTTCACATGCTTTTTGCCTTTAACCCCTACGGTGTCATCATGGCAATTCTTTCGTTAGTATCTCTTGTTGCACCAGCATCGGCAATCTATTGGCACAAGCTCAATATGCGCGGCGCAATCACGGGCATGGTTGTTGGTAGCATTTGCTCCACCATTGTTTGCATTTTGGCAAACCTCGTCATCACACCGCTTTATACACCCATTGCCATCAGTGACGTTATCGCGATGATCGTGCCTATTTTGCTGCCTTTCAACCTGCTCAAAGTGGTTTTGATTTCAGTTATCACGGCTCTTATTTACAAGCCCATCTCCAAAGCAATCGCGGGCTAGTGAGGTATCGTGGCCAAAGCTTTTACCAGCAACAACACCCTTGTCAAGCAGAGTTCGCAAGGAGATGCACTGCTTGCCGCGCACCATGTCAGTCTGATTTACGATGACGCTCACAACAAAAACAATTACGCGTTAGACAATATTTCAATCGAGCTACACGCGGCTGAACGTCTGTGCATTTTGGGCGCTAATGGCTCGGGCAAGTCGACCTTGGCATCAGTGCTTTGCGGCTTGTTGGCACCCGACACGGGTGATGTACGCCTATTAGGCGAGCAGGTCTGTCAAAACGGGAAGATTGATTTAGAAGCCTATCGTCGTGCACGCCGTGGCATCGGTCTTGTATTCCAAAATCCTGGCGACCAGATTGTAACGAGTGTCGTTGCGGAAGACGTTGCCTTTGGTCCCGAAAATCTTGGCGTTCCCAGCGACGAAATCGCCGCTCGCGTAGAGCGAGAATTGCATCGTGTTGCTCTCGACGCCTATGCTGATGCAGATCCACGCCGTCTTTCTGGAGGTCAACAGCAACGTGTTGCTATTGCTGGCGCACTGGCAATGGAACCGCAGGCGATTATCTTTGACGAGCCAGGGGCGCTTTTGGATGTGCGCGGGCGTCGTTCAATTTTGCATGTAATGGATCGCCTACGCGATGCGGGAGTTGCGGTCGCTCACATCACTCACTACATGGAAGAGGCCCTCGGCGCTGACCGTGTTGTCGTACTTGACCACGGTAAAATTGCGCTAGAAGGTACTCCTGCCGAAATTTTTTCTCAGAAAAATAACCTAGCTGCACTAGGACTTGAATGGCCTTTTGCTGCTCGTCTTGCACGCAAACTACGCGAGCGCGGACTGCCGATCCCTTGGGTTTCCACAGACAAAGAGCTACTCGCAGAGCTTGGTAAGTTAAAAAGCATATCAGTGGCATCCCCTGCTAAAAACAGTACAACAGTCCCCCAAGCTGCTTCCGTTCTCGCAGCTCAACAGCTAAGTTTTTCTTATACCCCGCAGCATAAAGCGCTAGAAAATATCACCATCACAATTCCTGCGGGCAGCCGAGTTTCTATCGTAGGCCAAACTGGTTCGGGCAAATCCACACTGCTCCGCTTGCTTTGCGCACTTGAACTACCCGATGAGGGCAAGATACTCATTTATGGACAAGATAGTGCAAGTGGAGGTCAGGGCCGTCGCGGACGTGCATGGCGAGCAAAGCTAAGGTCACGCGTAGGCTATGTTATGCAACGTCCCGAACGCCAACTTTTTGCTAATACCGTTGCAGAAGATATAGCTTTTGGTCCCTCCAACCAAGGGCTTTCAGTGCAAGAAGTGCAGAAACGCGTTGAGGAAGCGATTGAGATTTGCGGACTACAAGACAAGCGTACTGCTTCTCCTTTTGAACTTTCGGGAGGTCAGCAGCGCCTCTGTGCGATTGCTGGTGTACTTGCCACAAAACCCAAGGTACTGGTGCTTGATGAGCCCACGGCGGGACTTGACCCGCATGGGCGTCAAGAGTTATACCGTCTGCTTTCGCTGCTCAACGCTCAAGGAGTTACTATCGTGCAGGTCACGCACTCAATAAATGACGCTGCAAACTCTCAAATTGTATACGTGCTTAACCAATCGCATTTACTTGCTGCAAGTACCCCTCAAGAGATTTTTTGTCGAGCAAATCAACAAGAACTAAGGTCTTGCGGGCTGGGCTTACCTTTGGCTTTGCAGTGGGCAATCAAACTCGAAGAAGCAGGATTTATCCAGGCAGACGAGTTAGGCCAGCCGCTTACCATTGATGAACTGGCAGACAGTCTCGCCTCAAAATATGTTGCAAAGGAGGCACATGATGGCAGTCAAAATTAGTCTGAGACAATACATCTCGGGCGACTCTTGGCTGCATCATCTCGATCCCCGATCCAAACTTTGCTGTGGGCTTATCTTTGTAATTGCCGCATTTACGGTGGTTACTTTGGAGCAGCTCATACTTGCACTCACGTGCACAACAGCCATCCTCATAAGCAGCAAGATCTCCCCTCGAGCTGTATTGCGCTCGATTCACCCCGCACTTGCTCTGCTTGCCATCTTGGGGCTTTTTAATCTCTTTTTCATCAAAACAGGTACGGTGTTACTAACTTTGGGAAGCGCTCACATCACCAGCCATGGTGTATGGGCAGCTATTCTCTATCCCACCCGCTTTGCCATTGCGCTGGTTGTCGGCTCGTTGACAACACTTACTACTACCCCTACCGCCATCGCAGATGCCTTTGACTCTCTGTTATCACCACTATCGCACATAGGTCTACCAGGACATGAAATTGCGATGGTACTAGCACTGATGTTGCGCTTTATCCCAACACTCATTGATGATGTACAAACCATTTCTGAAGCCCAAGAATCTCGTGGAGCTGCACTTTCTTCGGGAAAGATGGGGCTACGCATACAAGCTGTGACTGCTCTTTTAGTTGCTCTTTTTGCAAGCGCTCTGCGCCATGCCAACAATCTCTCGCGCGCGTTGGACGCCCGCTGTTATGAGGGAAACGCGCAGCGCACTCACTTGCACCCTCTCAGATTCCAGCATCATGACCTCATCTGCGCAATTTTGACCTGCTCATTTGTGGCAGCCCTCATCTACCTTGCATAAATTATCTACCTTGCCCCAATTCTCCAGCTGTATGTTTTGAAACCCCTAACTACCAGGCTTGCTATGCTTCCGCAACATCAAATCCGTTGCAACCTGAGGTTGCAACACCAGACCATCTAGCTGCAGAAATAGTATATATACGCAGGTAGGACGCTCACAGAAATAGACGTTGCAACCTCAGGTTGCAACGTCTGGAGATAATACCAAGCAGGACGTAGCAGCAAGCAATCCTAATTCAAGCTTGCAAAGGTCGTTTAAGCTTGCACAGGTCGACCAGCTGTCATCACCAACAGCTCGCTTCACCTACTTCACGCCGGTCTCAACCTTAGCGCGCTCAATTTCTGCCAGCTGCTCATCAGTCAGATGTAGCGAGAAATGACTTTCCCCCTGACCCATATCAGTGCTGCAGCTACCGCCTTCATTCACAATTGAGTCATCCAACTGACCAGGGCGGCAATGCTCCTCAAAGACTGGCCAATCCTGACGCTCGGTTGGATCGTCATCGTTTTGCAGCTTGAAGCCACCATTTTCTTTGAAGTTTTCCTTGGCAACTGAAATCATCAGCTTAATACGGTTAAGCTGATTGACCTCAGACGCGCCAGGGTCATAATCGACCGCGACGATATTGGATTCTGGATGCATCTGGCGCAAACGCTTGATAACTGACTTGCCTACTACATGGTTGGGAAGACAAGCAAAAGGCTGCGCACACACAATATTAGGCGTACCGTGCTCAATCAAGTCAATCATCTCGGCAGTCAACAACCAGCCCTCGCCCATATTGTTGCAGAGCGAGACTACTCGACCGGCTTTTTCGGCCAGAGACATGATTGGCTCGTAGGGCTCGAAGCGCTCGGACTTAATAAGCATCTTGTCAATGGATCCGCGAATACTTTCAATGAGCTTGATACCAGTGCCATGCACCGCGCGCGTCACTGCAGACGAACCTAGCTCATGACGGCCAGTAATGGGATTCGCAAAGCCATACAGGAAGAAGTCCACCAAACCTGGCACGTTGGCTTCGCAACCTTCCTCCTCAATAACTCTAACCAACTCATTATTGGCCGTAGGATGGAACTTAACTAAAATCTCACCGACCACACCGACACGAGGTTTGCTACGGTCATTGACCAGCGTCAATGCATCAAAAGCTTCAATCGTATCGCTACACAGACGGAAGAATTCCTTGCGGCTGCAGTGCACCAACTGCACGCGAGCACGACTATTAAAGCTCGCATATAGGCGATCAGCAGCACCACGCTCAGCCTCATATGGACGCACACGATATAGCAGCTGCATCAACAGGTCGCCATACAGCAAGATATACACCGCACGCATCAAGAACTTGGGCTTGAGCACATCAAAGCCAGGATTATCCTCATCCAAGCCACCTGCCATCGCCAGTGAAATAACTGGAATATTCTCATGACCAGAATCTTTGAGCGCCTTGCGAATTAACGCAATGTAGTTGGTAGCGCGGCAGCCGCCACCTGTCTGGCTGATAAGCAGTGCCGTGCGGTTAAGGTCATATTTGCCAGAAAGAACGGCTTCCATCAGCTGACCTACGGTCAAAATCGATGGATAGCAAATATCATTGTTGACATACTTCAAGCCAGTTTCAACGGCACCATGGTCAACGGAGGGTAACAGCACGAGGTTCAAACCAGCGTCATGCAGCAATGGCTCAATCAAATCAAAGTGAATGGGACTCATCTGCGGTGCCAAGATGGTGTAGCCCTGCTGAGCCATCTCCTTGGTGAAGCGAACCTTTTTAAAGGCTGCAGAAGTCGCCTTGCGATAGACGGGATTGCGACGAGAAAGATCCGTTGCACGTGCGTGCTCTAAAGAGCCATCTGCCATGTAGACATCCTGAGGCTGCTCTTCCTGAACCAGTCCTGCAACTGTCTGACGTCTGAGCTCAGCTTCTTGCTCGCGCAGAGCTGCCATCAACGAACGAATACGGATACGCACTGCACCAAGATTGGACACCTGGTCGATCTTAAGGTTGGTGTAAATCTTACCCGAGCCTTCCAGGATCTCTTGCACCTCATCGGTGGTCAGAGCATCCAAGCCACAACCAAAGCTCTGCAGCTGCACAAGATCCAAATCATTGCGTGATGCAACAAAACGAGCCGCGCGATACAGGCGGCTATGATAGGTCCACTGGTCAACAACACGAATCGGGCGCTCAATTTCCATCTTGTGTGCAACGGAATCCTCAGTGAGCACTGCAAAACCAAAACCAGAAATTAGCTCAGGAATAGCATGGTTGATCTCTGGATCGTTATGGTACGGACGGCCCGCAACAACGATGCCATGGCGACCAGTCTTCTCAATCCAGGCAAGAGTCTCGTCACCTTTGCGACGCATCTGCGCCTTAAACTCAAGGTCGGCATCCCAAGCAGCATTAACAGCGTCATCAATCTCAGCACGAGTGATATGCTCGCCCTTAAAGCGACCCTTGCCCTGCTTGGCATCAGCCTCACGCTGAATTGAAACCAACTCATACAGACGACGCTTGAGCTCGCGCTTGTTATCATAAGGAATGAAAGGCGCCATATATTCGATCGACGGGTCAGAAAGCTCATCTACATTGAGCTCAAGACTCTGCGGATAGCTCATAACAATCGGGCAATTATAGTGGTTGGTCGAATGTTCATCTTCCTGACGCTCCCAACGAATACAGGGCATCCAGATGAAATCAGGGTCCTTGGCCAGCAAGTTCATGATGTGGCCATGACTAAGTTTGGCGGGATAGCACACCGACTCAGATGGCATCGACTCAATACCCACCTCATAGGTGTTTTTGTTGGTCTGATCGGAAAGCACAACCGAGAAGCCCAAGCGTGTAAAGAACTCATGCCAGAAGGGGAAATTCTCATACATATTGAGCGCGCGTGGAATACCCACGGTACCACGAGGAGCCATCTCAGCAGGTAACGTCTCACGCTCAAAGAGGAGCTTGTTTTTGAAAGCAAAGAGGTTTGGTGCAGGCTCGAGAGTCTTTTCTTTCTTAACTTTGCCTGCGCCACGCTCGCAACGATTGCCTGTAATGAACTTGCGACCCTTACCAAAGCTATTAACTGTCAACAAGCAGTTATTGGCACAAAGGCCGCAATGCACATTGGTGTGCCTAACCTTCAAAGCGTCAATCTCTTCACGCGGCAAAATGCTCGAAATGCCATCCTGACCTGCACGATCGCGGGCAAGCAGAGCAGCGCCAAAGGCGCCCATCACACCTGCAATGTCAGGACGAATAACATCGCGACCAGTCAGCAGCTCAAACGCACGCAGAGTCGCATCACTCATAAACGTGCCACCTTGAACGACGATATATTTGCCAACCTCGTCGTAATCACGCAGCTTGATGACCTTAAAAAGGGCATTCTTGATGACCGAATAGGACAGTCCTGCCGCAACGTCACCAATGGTGGCACCCTCTTTTTGGGCCTGCTTGACACGGGAGTTCATAAAGACGGTGCAACGTGAACCCAAGTCAACAGGAGCAGTACCACGAACTGCCGCCTTGGCAAAGTCCTGCACACTCATGTTCATCGAGTCGGCAAAGGTTGCAATAAAAGAACCACAGCCCGAAGAACACGCCTCGTTTAGGCTGATATGCTCAATAACACCATCTTTGATCTGCAAGCACTTCATATCCTGGCCACCAATATCGAGAATAAAGTCGACATCGGGGACAAATGCTTTGGCACCACGAAGATGAGCAACTGTTTCGACTTCACCCGAATCCGCGCCAAGGGCTGCTTGCAAAATTCCCTCGCCATAACCTGTAGTTGTAACATGGCCGATAGTACAACCCTCGGGCAACTGGTCGTAAATCATATCCATGATTTTGCGTGCCATGCCTACAACGTCACCGTTGTTATTGCCATACCATGTCCAAAGCAGCTCGCCACTCTCACCAACAACTGCAGCTTTGATAGTGGTTGAACCCGCATCAATGCCGATAAAGACACGCCCCTGATAACCCTCAAGGCTACCCTTAGGTACGACCTGCTCGTCATGGCGAACTTTAAATTCCTGATAGTCCTGCTCAGTTGCAAAAAGCGGATCGAGACGCTCGACCTCAGAGCCCTGAGTATCACCCAGATTATCAAGCGCATCGATAACCTGCGCAAAACTGACCTGCTTGTCAGACTCACCTGCCATCGCAGCACCCGTTGCAACAAAGAGGTGAGCATTTTCGGGCAACACACGGTGCTCTTCATCAAGATGTAAGGTCTCATAAAAACGATGACGCAGCTCGGAGAGGTACTGCAGAGGACCGCCGAGGAAGGCAACATAACCACGAATGGGGTGTCCGCAGGCAAGACCAGAAACCGTCTGATTTGCCACAGCTTGAAAGACTGACGCCGCAATATCCTCACGAGGAGCACCCTCGTTAAGCAGGGGTTGAACGTCAGACTTGGCAAAAACACCACAGCGGCTAGCGATAGGATAAATATGCGTTGCCGACTTTGCCAGCTCGTTGAGACCAGGTGCGTCAGTCTCCAAAAGCGATGCCATCTGGTCGATAAAGGCGCCCGTACCACCAGCGCAGGTACCATTCATGCGCTGCTCAATGCCATTATCAAAGAAAATAATCTTTGCATCCTCGCCACCAAGCTCAATAGCACAGTCAGTCTGGGGAATCAACGTCTCAACTGCACGCTTGGAAGCAATAACTTCTTGGACAAACTCCAAGTCAAGCCACTCAGCCAGCAACATACCACCCGAGCCCGTAATAGCAACACGCATAGGCACATCGCCTACGGTCTTGCGCGCGCGAGCAAACAAGGCGCGAGCTGTCGCCTTAACATCGGTATGATGACGCTCGTAGTTGGCATACACCAAGTGATTTTGGCTATCTACCACCGCAAGCTTGACCGTTGTTGAACCAACGTCAATACCTAGACGCAGGCGAGCATGCGATAAGTCTGCTTTGCGCGGAACGAGTTCAGCATCGTGCTGCACAAGCTCAAGCGGCTCTTTTGCAGCCGCCTGTACGCGATTGCTAGAAGTAGTGTTAGTCATGATTTTCTCCTAATCCTGACCCATAAAGCTCGCAAGCAGCGAAAGTCCAAACGCTGGTACATCAAAATCGATAGTTTTGCCATACAGATCGCCGGGACGCACAAACATGAGCGAAGTCATCACGCGTGCCATCAATTCAACACTTTCATGAGTGCCAGTTGTAAGCCAACGCACCAGCACGCCCGTCTCCGCCGAGATGGCATAAGTTAGGTAGTAGTCAAAAAAGGCACCAAAAACACTCAAGTCAAGACCTTCTTGAGCGCGCTTTTCAATAGCATGGCGAGCAACCACCTTCATGCGCTCAGCAAATGCAGGATCTCCCCCATCACCAAGCAATGCCGACAGATAGCTCGCGCGGTCACGAAAATAGCTCAATAAAGCCACGGTGCCCGGACAAGCCTCCTGCGCCGCAAGTGCCACTTCCAGCTCATCCAAATGCACTGCCGCAATATCTTCCATCAGTGGACGCAAATCCGAGAGGGTCTCACCCTCAATCTGAGCAACCAAATCGGGAATGTCACGAAAGTGAGAATAAAACGTACGGCGAGTCACTCCAGCACGGTCAGTAACTGCTTTAACCGTAATCTGAGATAAGTCACCCGTTGAAACAATTTCTGTAGCAAGGGCATCACGCAACGCCAAGCGCGTACGTTGAGTGCGCGGGTCACCTGAAGCCGCGGGCAAACGGGTGGCTACTCCAGCCGCGAACGGCATAGTCAGCGTCTGTGACATAGAACTCCTTTTGACAAGAAGAACCTATTACTCATAGTGTGCAAATTACACAGCGTGTGAATTATTACTCAGAGTGTGTCAAAAATCTCGCAGTTTGTAGACTGCCACAGACTCGCCATATTTTTTTGCGAATGGTGCCAAGCAATGCAGCTGACAAATCTCATCTCATATATCCCGCAGCGGGTTGCCCTCTTAGAGTTTGCCTTTGAGACTGCAACTCTTACGATCATACTCGGAACCCAAAACATCCTCACAGTACTTATGACAGCTCTCAAGAGTGATACTTGTTAAGTTTTTCTTTGCTAGCTTATCGGTGTAATCGGAAAGCTTATACACACTAAAACCCGTACCTTTAGCACGCTGGGTTACCACTGGATCAAACTCCCAATTTGTTACCCGCGCGCCATCTTTATCTTTTACGAGCTTTACCTTGACCTGCCCGCCAAGCGAAGTCATCGTGCCTTCTATCTGATTGGACATGAAGTTGCCTAATGAATAAAAAATCAGCATTTTATGACCCGATTCATTGGTCATCATATCCACAGGACCGATGGTATGCGGATGAGAACCAATCACTACATCAACGCCAATTTCATTAAATAGCTGGGCATAATGCTGCTGAAACTCATCGGGAGTTGCTTGATATTCGGTGCCCCAATGAGGCCAAACCACCACGAGATCAGCCATCTTTTTTGCTCGGGCCACATCCGCACGAATCGCATCATCATCAAAGAGATGTGTGGCATAGGGGTTGGATTCAGGAATGGGAATGCCATTGGTGCCGTAGGTATAATTCAAAAATGCCACGCGGAAGTCATCTTTTTCGTAGACGTAAATACTGTCGTAGCTTTCCTTACTATCTGCCATGCCAATGATAGCTGTCTTGGGATGTTGCGTGCGCCAAAACGCAAGCTCTGCGCTTACGCCATCTGCACCCATATCCAGCACGTGGTTAGAGGCCTTAACCATCACGTCCCAACCTGCTTTGACCTCGGAATCACCAATTTCTGTAGGTCCATTAAAGGCAGGATAGCCCGAATATCCAAAGTCCTTGCCACCCAAAACTGTCTCTTGACTAATCAACGCAAGGTCGGCGGCCCTTACTTCCTTGGTCACATGCTTCCACAGATGGTCATAGTTATAGCTACCGTCAGACTTTTGCCCACTTTTGATTACGGGACCATGCACAACCACATCGCCCGAAGCCAGCAAATTAATGGTGACCTGATCCTTCTTTTTTTCAGGCTGCACATCGAGATCGCCCACGATGGGCATTTGCTCACCCTCAAAAAGCTTAGCTGCCGCACTCGCGCCAAGACTTACAGCACCACCAACAAGCTTAATTACCACGATGAGCAAAAGCAAAACCCCTGCCGCAATGCTGAGCCAATTCCAAATTGGCCTGCGGGAATTATGATTTCCGTTTTTTGCTCTGCTATGCGGCTTTGAACTCATCGCCTACCTCCTGCTGCACAACGTATGCTGCCCCATATAGTGTCTCATGCCCCGCCACTTCCGTCTGCCTTTCACCGCCCAGTAATTCTGTAGACGGCAGAAGCTTTGCAGACGCGTCATAATGTGAAAGCTAGTCGCAAAGTCATCCGATACAAGGTGCAAGCGACGAGCAGAGAAAATTTGGGTTGTCTGTAAGCAGAACCATCCAGCTGCAGGCATTTTTTCGAGGAGGCACACGTGTCGATTACCCCCGAAGAGGTCGCCGAGACCCGAAGCATGGTTGCCGAACAGCACCTTGACCTACGTACTATCACCATGGGCATCTCTCTTTTGGGCTGTGCAGACGAAAATATGGATCGCATGGCGACCAAGGTGTATGACCGCATCACCCAGACTGCCGAGCAACTAGTACCTGTAGCCGAGCAACTCGAGCGTGAGTATGGCATTCCTATTGCCAACAAACGCGTCTCTGTTACGCCGATTGCGCAGGTAGCAGCAGGTTGTGCGGACAATGATTTTTCGCCACTCGCGCATGCAATGGATCGCGCCGCAGAAACTCTGGGCATTGACTTTATGGGCGGCTTTTCTGCTTTGGTGCACAAGGGCATGGGTGCCGCCGATCGTAAACTCATTGATTCAATCCCTGAAGCACTGGCATCAACCACACGTGTGTGTTCTTCAGTCAACGTTGCAAGCTTGCGTGCTGGCATCAACATGGATGCCGTTCTGCTCATGGCACAAAAGATGATTGATGCGGCACGCCTAACCACTGATACCAACTGTTACGGCGCGGCAAAACTGGTTGTCTTTGCCAATATGGTTGAGGATTCTCCTTTTATGGCAGGCGCTGTACATGGTACTGGTGAAGCAGATGCTGTCATCAATGTAGGCGTTTCCGGTCCCGGCGTTATGGCAGCAGCGCTGGAGCGCCTGCCTAGGGATGCCGATTTGATGGACGTCGCTGAAGAAATCAAACGTACTGCTTTCAAGATTACCCGCGCCGGAGAGCTGATGAGTCGCGAAGCAGCACGTCGCCTAGGTGTCGCAAAAGGCATTGTCGATTTATCGCTAGCGCCCACTCCTGCTGCAGGCGATTCGGTTGCACGCATCTTGGAAACCATCGGTGTTGGTACCTGTGGAGGCCCTGGCACTACGTGCGCGCTTGCTCTGCTTAACGATTGCGTCAAAAAAGGTGGCGTGATGGCAAGCTCCAGCGTAGGCGGACTGTCGGGTGCTTTTATCCCCGTCTCTGAAGATATGGGCATGATTGCTGCTGCCGAGGCGGGAGCCTTGTCGCTAGAAAAGCTTGAGGCCATGACCTGCGTCTGCTCGGTCGGTCTAGATATGATTGCAATTCCGGGCGACACGCCAGTAGAAACCATTGCTGGTATCATCGCAGATGAGATGGCCATCGGCGTTATCAACAACAAAACCACCGCTGTCCGTCTAATTCCCGCGATTGGTCATAAGGAAGGCGACATACTGGAATACGGTGGCCTCTTTGGATCTGCACCAGTCATGCATGTCAATCCACATGCAGGCACAGTACTTGCACATCGCGGTGGTCGTTTCCCCGCTCCTCTTAACTCGCTCAAAAATTAGACTCTATGCACGAAGAGCAGGACATATCGGCGGTTCAAAGGCTCGTATGCCAAGTCCGGCACTTGGGCTTGGCAATACTTACTACTGCCCTTGCAGGGGTGGGCGTGCTCGTAGTTGCCACTTCCCAAGGGACCCATGTCAGAGGCAAAGCAGAACCTGTAGCTTCAACTCTTTCGCATTCCGAAGGCTCATCTGCCTATAGCACTTCTAGTATAAGGGCAGGTCTGATACAACGGCACTAGATGAGATCGAGCCATTTGCAAATACTGCAAGTCTCCTACCTCTTTTCTTTGACGAACATGGTCAATCCTATCTACAAAATCCCAAAGCAACTGCACTTCTAAAGAGTGAAGCTATAGGCGATCTTGCCAACGAGATTTCTCTGCTTGAAGAAGACGGTTACAGCGTTGGAATTGTTCTGCTGGATATTCAGACGGGACGACAGCTGATCTATCACGCCGATGAAGTTTTTTATCCTGCAAGCAGTATCAAAGGTCCCTATGTCACCGGCCTCTACCAGCAACTTGTCGAGACGGGACAGGTGAAGGAGTCTGCGCTGGATGCGGCCGTTAGCAATGTGTTGCGCTACTCTGACAACAATAGCTATGCTCAGCTGCGCCTTCGCTATGGATCTGAGCCTTTCGAAGCTTGGCTTACGGCAGCAGGTGTTGATGCAGGAGCCTATGACACACTCGCCGATTATGCCAAGCCCTCCTATCCCAATACCACTCCCAAACAGCTACTTGCCATGTGGCAACAGACCTATCGCTATTTGGAGCAGGACAGTGACCCAGCTAATATCTTGGGGTATTTAATGTCGCAGCGCGAAGTTTCGGCTCTTGACGATGCGCTAGAAGGCCCTGAGCTCTCTTGGGGTAAGACGGGCTGGTATCCAGCGGACGCAGGCAACGAATATAGTGCCACTGTCGATGCCAGGTATCGTATGGTCCGACCAAGGACCTTATATTGCTGTTGTAATGAGTGATGTACCTGATGATATGGCCGCCCTTATACCACTTTTCGCTGCCCTTGATGACATCCATACTGAGTTTGTCACAGCGACATCAGAGGTGCTTATGCCTGCCAAGACAGAAGAGTAGCGTGTTGTTAGCGCACTGGCTTGAAGGTTTTCTTCAACTATTCGAGCACTCACTTAGCCTAGAAAGCGGACCTCAGGTTCCATATGGACGCCAAACTGACGCTCAACCTCATCTTGGACATGCGAAATCACCGCACGAACATCGGCTGCAGTTGCGCCACCTAGATTGACAACAAAGCCAGCATGCTTGGTCGATACACCTGCACCACCATACTGGTAGCCCTTAAGTCCCGCATCGGTAATCAACTTACCCGCAAAATAACCCTCGGGACGCTTGAAAGTCGAACCAGCGCTTGGCAATTCCAACGGCTGTTTTTCTTCACGGCGCTGAGTAAAGTCATCCATCTTGGCGCGAATCTTTTCGGGATCTCCGCGACGTAGAGCAAAACTCGCGCTTACAACCACGAGATTGTCCGTCTTGACGCGGCTGGTACGATAACCCATTTCCAGCTCATCAATACCAAGAGTCTGTTGCTCGCCTGTTGGCAAAATTACGCGGATGCAAGACAGTACATCGGCAATACAACCATCATAGGCACCAGCATTCATAAAGCAGGCACCGCCCACAGATCCTGGAATGCCACAGGCAAACTCAAGACCTGTCAGACCCAATTCACATGCCATCTCGGACGCCTCACGCAAAGGCACACCCGCCTCGCAGGTCAACAGCTCGTCATCGGCAGTAACGCCTGTCAGACCATCCGCAAGACCAATGATCACGCCACGATAACCCTCATCAGCAACAAGCAGATCAGAGCCCTTGCCTAACACAAAATACGGCACTTCTCGCTCGCGACAAATCTCAAGAATCTCAGCAAGTTCAGCCGCATCCTCAGGAATCACGTACAGGTCGGCGGGACCACCAATCTTGAAAGTCGTATGCTCACTCATAGGTTCATTGAGAAGAACATCTTCTTCTCCTACTATCGAGCGAAACTTCCACGCCAGACCCTCAAGGTCATAAGCAGACTCCGACATCGTACTCCCGTCCTCGCGGTATAAGACATAACTAGTTTGACAGATTTGGGCTGCTTCGTCACACCAACCAAAGTAGGGCAGCATAGGCAAGCATACCCACAACAGCACTCCAAATGAGCGATCCCGTCTTTTTTGCAACAAGAATGACTGGCAGCGCAGCCACAAAAGGCAGTATCCCTGCTTTGGGATCACCCATCAACACATCGGGCTGGATAAGGTCATTTGCCACCAACGCCGCAAAAGCGGCTACTGGTATCAATGAAAATGCCCCTTCAACACGCTCTGGCAGAGTACGTCCTTTAAGCAACAAAATAGGCGCCACACGACAAACGAGCATCTCAAGCAAAACGCCCGCATAAATAAGAAGGTAGCTCGCATAGGGACTCATGATTTCACCGCCCCATACACCGTACCCGCTATAACGCCAAGCAATGCCCCGATAAAAACTGCAAGCCCACCCAATCCCACAAGTTTACAGGCAGCAACACCCAACACAGCCACTACCAGCGCAACTACTGCCTCAATGCGCATTTGCTGACCTACCAACAGACAAATAAAAATACTTGTCATTGCAAAAGAGGTAATCTCGGTTGGCAATGCAAGCAAGGGTCCGACCATTGCACCGACACAGTTTGCCGTCGCCCAAGAAAACATACTTTCAAGATTTATCGCCAACGCATCTTGAGGAGTCCAGTCCTCACCAACGCGTGAGAGCTTGTCGAGATTGATACCAAACGTTTCGTCAGTTACCGTGGCCGAAAAAATCACCGTAAGCAGCCTGCTCGCCTTACGAAAAAAAGGTGCAAAAGCTGCCGAATAAAGTACTTGGCGCGTATTAACTAGCGAAATCGAAGCAATAATTGCAAGCGGACTTGCCCCTGCAAGCACCATATTAGGAAACATAAACTGGCCCGCACCTGAATAGACCGTTGCACTCACAACAAAACAAGCCCATGCCGGAACGCCCACCTGAGCCGCAAGAATGCCACTCGGCAGACCAATGGCCAAGTAACCCAACATGACAGGCAATGCCACAGGAACCGTTTTTTTAAGTCTCTTAATCATGCAGAATATTCTAATAGCTTGAGACACCTTATTGCGACAAAGTGTGCGGCGGCACAATTACATCAAAGCGCACCGCTTTACCCGAAAGACTGTAACTAGGACGCGAAGCCGCAAGCGTTGGTGCCTTGATAGGTCGCTTAATAACCACTTTACGCGGGTTTGCTGCAAGCGCCGCATATAACAGTGCTACTTCATCAGTGCAAGGCTGCTCAAGATGATGTAAAAGTTGGAATTTCTTCTTAACTGCAGCTGACTTGGTACGACCTGGAAACATTGGGTCAAGATACACTACATCTGCCTTGTTTAC
The DNA here is from genome assembly GCF_000466405.1 of Atopobium sp. oral taxon 810 str. F0209. Classification (GTDB taxonomy): domain Bacteria; phylum Actinomycetota; class Coriobacteriia; order Coriobacteriales; family Atopobiaceae; genus Olegusella. The sequence continues at coordinate 48,285 of NZ_KE952934.1, forward strand.
CCAGCCGGGCAAGGCGCCAATACTGTCTTCTTCAAAGAGTTGCATACGCGCAATAACAGGTGCCAACTGAGGCAAATTCGCCGCTCGTTGCAAACCGTCACGCAACAATGCCGCAATGACTGCATCGCTTTCAAAAAGCAAAACCTTACAACCGGCAGCAGCAAGAAGCAGCGAATCTTCACCCAGACCCGCTGTGGCATCAATCACTACAGCTTGTGTAACACCTTTGATACGCGCTGCTCGCACCAATAATTCATGCGCCAGCCGATCCTGTCGCAGACGCGGTAGCAGAGCCGTAAAATCACAACTCAACTCCATTGTGCCGTCAGTTAAGACCAAACCACATTCGCCTTTAGTGAGTTCGAGTCCTGCTTGTCTTGCTTTCTGCTGTGCTTGCCTTAAGTCTGCGTCCATCAAATTGCCTGTACAAAGCTATGCCTATACGCGTTTGGCAAAGAAAGACACTGCAATAGCACCAGGACCAGCATGCGTACCAATAGTGGCACCCATAGGCCAAACGGGCGGCTTGCTTGCAGTACCCTCCCAAAGGTGATGGTTGTCATTGATGTATTTCTCGGCAAGATGCGCAGAGGTGCCGGCATAGCCCACATTAATAGGCAGCTCGTAATCGATACCGCCCACCTCTTCAATCTTTTGGTTGAGCAGGTTTTTGCCATTTTTGGAGCCGCGCGCTTTGCCCAAAATACCTACAACGCCATCACGAACCTCAACTACGGGCTTGATAGAAAGCAGGGTACCCACCGCAGCAGCGCCTCCTGTAAGACGGCCTCCGCGACGCAGATACTCAAGCGTGTCAAGCAATACCACAATGCGCAAATCGCGCTTGCGCAGCTCGAGCTCCTTGACAATTTGCTCGCAGCTCATACCTTCGCCAGCCATGCGCAGCGCCCACTCTACTAGCGCACGCTGACCCACACAGGCTGAACCCGAATCAATGATATGCACGCGCGCCGCATACTCAGGATCGCTCGCTGCAATTTCGGAAAGTGCTAGCTGAGCGCTCTGATAGGTACCTGAGAGTCCAGATGCGAGTGTAATGACTACAACATCATCATTGGCCTCGCGAGCTGCCAGATACGCATCACGAAAAAGACCGGGGGCAGGCTGGCTTGTCTTGGGCAAGGCATCCGTTTCAACCAGCAACTCGTAAAAACGCTGCGGAGTCAAATCGACACCGTCAGAATAGACTTTTGCAGTTGCACCTTCACCAAAGGTAATGGACAGAGGAACAACCTCAAGGCCTTGTTGAGAACCTTGAGCAATATCGGATGCGGAGTCGGTAATGATGCGGATTGACATAGTTTACCTCCACTTCACTGCCGACCAAAGGACCGGCATTCGTGCCTGTAATTCACCTAACAAGTGCATTTTGACGCGAAAAACCTTACCTAAACGCTAAAAAGCCTCAACTCAAATGCAAAAAAGCCCTAACCTAAACGCAAAAAACTCAACTCAAACGCTTCTTAATAGGATAATCGAACAGCAAATGTGCCGTCTACTTCCTTGAAATCCGTCTACTTCCTTGAAATGATAGTATGAGCCAACAATGTTTGCGGTAAAAGTATGAGCCCTTTAATTATTTGGCGTGGGTAAGTAGCCCGCACCAAGGTTGCAACATGTCAAGGGCAACTGACGAAAGGTTGGATGTGAAAACTGAAGTCCCAACAAGCTCTCCTGAAAAGCCCACGATTGGTGAGACTCCTCGTGAACTTACTGTCACTGGCCTCATAATAGGCATCATTGGCTGTGTCATCATCACAGCCTCATCTGTCTATACCGCGCTTAAAATGGGTGCGCTCCCTTGGCCGACGATTTTTACCTCAATTACGGCACTCACTTTGCTGCGCGCTTTTGGTCATCGCAGCTTGAGTGAGGCAAACGTCACACAGATCATTATGTCTGCAGGCTCAATGGTTGCTGGTGGTCTCGCATTTACCATTCCAGCAGCTTGGATGCTCGGTATGGCTGACCGCGTAAGCTGGGTAGTAATGCTGCTAGTGGCACTAGGCGGTACATTGCTGGGTCTCAGCTGGACAGCACTCTTTCGCCGTCGTTTAGTGGAGCGCTCTGGATTGGAATACCCCATCGGTATTGCTGCAGCTCAAACACTAGAAGCAAGTACGGCTGGTGGTAGTACAGGCAAAAAACTCTTTGGCTCAATGGCAGTAGCTGGCCTTTGGAGCATTGCGCGCGATGTATTGGCTCTCATGCCTCCCATCGTGGCTCAGTTGCCCATCCCTGGCATTGCATTTGGCATCTATAACTCACCAATGATGCTTTCTGTCGGCTTTCTTGTAGGCGGTAGCGCTGTGGCGTTTTGGTTGGGCGGTGCCCTGTTTGCCAACTTTGGTCTCACGGTGGGCGGCACTGCACTGGGACTTTGGGACCTCGCTACAGCAAGCCGCATTGTGCCAAGTTTGGGTATGGGTCTGATGATGGGATCTGGTGCAGGCGTTATTGTCAAGGACATCATTCCTCAGTTCATTCACTTCCTGCGTGAATCCAAGCATGGCGATGCAGCTCAGAGTAGCGATACTGCTGAGTCTTCTTGGCTCTCTCGTACCGACGCAGGCGCCTTAGGTTTGCTGGTAGCTGCAGCGGCACTGCTCATTTGCTTTGGCTTGGGGCTAGGTCCTGTAGCAACACTCGTTATTGTGGCGCTAAGCTTTGTGACCACTATCATGAGTGCACAGTCTGTTGGCCAAACTGGCATCGATCCAATGGAAATTTTTGGCCTTATTGTTTTGCTGGCCATTGCTGCTTTGGGAGAAGCTGATGAAGTTAAGCTTTTCTTCGTCGCAGGTATTGTGGCTGTTGCTTGTGGTCTTGCGGGCGATGTTATGAGCGACTTCAAGACGGGTCAGCTCCTGGGTACCAGCCCTCGTGCCATGTGGAAGGGTCAGGCTATCGGTGCTCTGCTTGGCTGCATAATTTCGGTTGCTGTCATGGCAGCACTGCTTGCGGCACATGGTGCAGACGCTTTTGGTCCTGGCAAGGAATTTGTCTCGGCTCAAGCTTCTGTTGTAGCAACAATGGTTGCCGGCATCCCAAGCCTACCTGCCTTTATCACCGGTATTGTTGTAGGAGTAGTATTGCACTGCTTTGGTCTACCCTCAATGATGTTGGGGCTGGGTGTTTACCTGCCGCTTTATCTGTCGCTCACCGCTCCTATTGGTGCACTTGTCAAGTTTATCTATGACCGCATACGTCCTCAGGGCAAGGGTGAAGAAGACGGTATTGTCATAGCCTCTGGTCTGCTTGGTGGAGAATCCATCGTCGGCGTTGTGATCGCATTGATTGCTGTCGCCACTGGTTTGCTTGCCTAACGTCTAAGCGTGGCGCGCGTCGCAGACTGTAGGCGCGCGCCACAACTCCGCGCCATCCTCAACCCCACACCACTCGCGCAACCCCGCATCGCTCGCGCAGCCTCACATCACAAAGGGTTCATTTTTCTCCGATTCTCAAATTGAAACCTGCGCATTTGCAATTTCGAACGACGGTTTTGAACCGCCTGTATAAATGAGCAGCAAAAGACAAGCAGATTGCTTATATTTCAGATGAACTTAAGAAAAGCTTAGGGAATCACATACCTCTTGACTAGGTTTGGGCACCATCATAGTGTCATCGACAAACAGCACAGGTGTTCAAGGAGGGACATCATGTGGGAACGTTATGAACTAAAGGAAAAGGCCAAGAGTAGTCTTCGTGCCAACTATTGGAAGACCGTCCTAGTTGCTTTTTTGGTAGCAGCAATTGCAGGAGCTGGCATGGGTGCTGGCGCTGTTTCAGCTGCTAATGCGGCACTTCAGGGTGCCGTAGCGGGCGCTGGCAGCGCAGGTTATGCAGGTTATGTCTCAACTGAACACTACACCAGTAGCGACCCAGAATTTTTCAACGACTTCGATACAGACTCCGAATACGGCTTTGGGGAGGATTCTGGATATAACTTTGGCGAAGATGAGGATAGCTTCGTCATGAATAACTCAGATATGACCTTCCATCACCACAAGTACGCCGATTCATCCCTGCCTGCCATTGCACTTCTACCCGTTATTACTTTGATTATCCTGATAATTGTTGTGGCTATCGGCGCTGCAGCCGCGTTGCAAATTCTTATCTACAACCCCTTGCGTGTTGGTATTAGCCGCTTTTTCCTGCGCAATCTCAATCAGCCAGCCAATGTAGCCGAGGTTGGTCGTGGCTTTGACCGCAACTTTACCGAAAACTTCAAAACGCTCTTCTTTATGGATCTGTACATCTTTGGTTGGTCCCTGTTACTAGTCATCCCCGGTATCATCAAGTTCTACGAGTACCGCATGATTCCTTACCTGTTGGCAGATGACCCCACCATGACCCGCGAGCGTGCTTTTGCCGAGAGCCGTCAGATGATGGACGGTAATAAGTGGCAGACCTTTATACTGGACCTATCCTTTATCCCTTGGCATCTGCTCGCTGGCTTGACCTTGGGCATTCTCGACATCTTTTATGTTGAGCCCTACATTCAGATGACTTACGCTGCTCTCTACGAGGCTCTACGCTATGGCACAAACCCGTCTTCCTTGCCTTTTGCTGTGGATGAGCAAAACAACAGTTGGGACGGTTCCGCCGACCATGTTCCAGTACCCCCTATGGTAAGTTATCCCATAAGCACCATTTCTGTAGTCCCAACTCCTATCGAAACTCCTGCCGATGAAGATTTCACTCCAGAAGTACCCGATACAGAACAATCCACTGAAATCGCCAATGATGAGAGCACCGCTGGTGACGAGGATACTGCTGATGGTGAAGACGCCGCTGGTGATGAAGGCGCCGCTAACGATAAGGGTGCCGAAAGCAACGAGGACGATAGTCCTAATAGCCCTAGTGCAAGCGATACCGACGAAACGGCGCTCCTCTAAGCAAGACTCGCCTAACGCTGAGCTTGCATATTACTTTCTAGCGTTACCATTTGTCTTGAGACGCGCCGCCCGGGCATTGCGCTCGAGCGGCGCCCGTGTAGTTAAAGGGGAAATCACATGAGCAGCAATGAGCGCCGTTGCATCTTGATTGCAGATGATGAAGCAGAGATTCGCGAAGTTTTACGTCTCTACCTAGAAAATGCTGGTTTTCAGGTAGTAGAAGCAGCAGATGGTCAAGAAGCACTAGATGCTCTTGCAACTCAACCCATTGACTTGTGCCTATTGGACATCATGATGCCCAAGGTTAATGGTTATGAGGTTCTACGTCAGCTGCGTGCCACAGCACCCACACCCGTAATTTTGATTTCGGCAAAGGGTCAAGATGCTGAGCGCGTCATTGGTCTGGATTTAGGCGCCGATGACTATTTGGTCAAACCTTTTAATCCTCTAGAAGCAGTCGCACGCTCCAATGCATTAATGCGCCGCGTTTACGCTATTGACGCACAGCCTCTCCCCTCCCAGCCTGTAGCTACAGAAATAGCGGGTACCAATACAGCCACAGCATCCACTCAAACTGAGAGTGACGCAAATCGCCAGCTCAGCGTGAGAGACCTTGTACTTGACTTAGATGCCTGTGAACTCACCCGTGCGAGCGAACCCATCGAACTCACTTCGGTAGAATTCCGTGTGATGGAACTTTTAATGGAACACCCTGGACGCGTTTTTACCAAACAGCAAATTTACGAGAAAGGCTGGGGAGAGACCTACATGGCTGCTGAAAATAACGTCATGGTATGCATTAGCAAGCTTCGCGCCAAGCTCTCCGACGATGCAAATGCCTATATCCGCACCATTCGTGGTCTTGGCTACCGTCTGGAGCGCTAGGTTATGGCACACAACACCGAGCCAAAAGTACCACCTAACAACGTCAATGAACTTGGATCCTTTAACAAGTATCTCAGCGTTAGGTTTTTGTTGGTATGTAGTTTGGTGGTCTTTGTCGAATGGATTGTTTGGCCCTTCGCTAACAGAATTGTTTTCCGACATTCCTTTTCACTTATCAACTCGGCAATTCAGGGTAATTCAGCAGCTTGGAGTCACGGCATCGCCACTTTACTCTTTGGCATGTCGTTGATATTGGCTCCCCTTATTATTGGTTCATTGCTTTTTGTTCGCATGATAGAACGTCGCGTCAAGCAGGAGCAGCATAAACGCGATCTTGAACAAGCAAAACTCTACGCAAGACGCAATCTCATGATTACCGATATGGCTCACGATTTGCGCACACCCGTAATGAGCATTGGCGGTCTTGCTCAGGCACTGGCAGATGGTCTAGTAAGTAAACCTGACGACCAAGAACGTTATCTGCGCTCCATCCAAGCAAAGGCTGCCCGCATGGGTCGTCTGACTGATGTACTTTTTGATTTTACCAAGCTCGAAAGCGAGGGCTATACCCTCAGTCGTAAGCGATGCGACCTACCCCAAATCGTACTGAGAGAAGCGGCTGCTAGTTATACCGATGCTGAAGAAGCAGGAATAACACTTGAGGTAGAGGTACCTGAGGCTCCACTTCCCATCTATGCTGATGCGCATCAACTCGGTCGCGTTTTTGCCAACCTCATCACCAATGCCATCAGGCACAATCCCGCTGGTACCACCATCTACGTGGGACTTGTTCGTCTTGCAGGAGCTGTGACTATCGTTATCGGCGATACAGGTGTGCCAATCGCTGGAGATACGGATGCACTTTTTGAACCTTTTTCACGCGGTGATATGGCACGCAGCACTAGTTCAAGTGGTAGTGGGCTGGGTCTTTCCATTGCAAAAAAGATCGTCGACCTTCATGGATACCAAATACGCCTCGATCAGCCATACGGATGGCTCACCAAGGCGTTTGTAGTAACTTGCACTATTGAAGACTAAGACTGGCTCGATACACTAACCTTGCGTCAGGCCCTAGTCTGCCCAGAACATTTGAACTCAAACACCCATTTTCACAATGTGTTAGCCCTTCACATTTCCTTAATTACAATGCAAGCCTCTTCATTAAGGCGCATATTGATAGCAAAACAGCGCATACGTAATATATGGCCATCCTTTACAAGCTATAAATATTAAGACTGCAGTTCATTTAGGCTATTTTTCTCATTTCTTAAGAAAGCGTAAGCTTAGATGTAAGGTTTTCCTAAGATTTTCCTCCTACCATTAAAGCCGTTTCTTATCACATTGCTGCATGTAGAGAGAGGCTTTAGTCGTGGAAAAGGCACACATCCTCATTGTCGAAGATGATGCAGATATTCGTGAGGGCATCCATATCTTGCTTGCCAACGAAAATTACGAAGTGTTTGAGGCTTCTTCTGGTGAAAAAGGTCTTGAACTTTTTGACAAGCAGCCCAATATTGATTTGGTGATTTTGGACATTATGATGCCTGGCATGTCCGGCATCGAAATTTGTCGTGAACTCCGCCGTCGCTCCACTTTGCCCATTTTGTTTCTCTCGGCAAAAACACAAGATGCGGACAAGGCATTAGGACTGGTTTCTGGAGGAGATGACTATCTCGCAAAGCCCTTCTCCTCCGTCGAACTGCTTGCTCGTGTCAACGCTCTGCTTCGCCGCTATCACGTTTATCAAAACCAAGGCGAGCAGGACGGATCTCATGATAACGCCACTATCATTCGCGATAATGTCGAGCTTGATTTGCGCGGAAAGAAAGTCCTCCGCGACGGCAAGCCTGTTGTGCTCACAGATACGGAATATGGCATCCTGTCTTTCTTGGCTAATGGTCGTGGCACCGTATTTTCCGCTCAGGAGATTTACGAAAATGTCTGGGGCAAAGCCTATGATCGCTCCGTTAATGCCACCCTTATGGTGCACATTTCCCGCCTGCGCAACAAGTTAGAGACTGACCCTAAAGATCCTCGCCTCGTACGTACTGTGTGGGGAAAGGGTTATCGCTTTGAGTAATCGCCTAGTACAGGCAGTTCGTAAACTGCCCTCCTCGATTTATTATCTCCTCACCCGAGGAGGGCTTGAGCATAGACTTGCAAAACTGGTGCTCTTCTGCGCGGTAGCCATGCTGGTCTTTTATCACGCCATGATGCCTCTCGTGCGTTGGCTCAGCACATCAAGTGCATTTCACCACTCCTTTGTTGAATCACAGATTACCGACGATGTAAATTTGCTCCAATACAAACTTGACCACAAACCCTCAGGTACAAACGACTTTGACATCATTGATACATGGAACCAATCTGACTCGCATACCCGTTTTGCCGCAATTACCGAGAATGGCTCGGTTATCTATCCCTTTGCACTCAGTGGCAATATTAAATCCCCCATCAACGACAATGAATATGACGTCGCAGAGCTTAGTTTTTCGGGTAATCGCGCAGCTACAGCCTACGTTATCAACGATTACGACTACGTATTTTTTGCTCTACTCTCAATAGGCATGCGCGTGCTCTCGGTCGTACTCTTTCTTGCTATTTTTATCTGGGGCGTACGCCGCCGTATTGCTTATATTTTTCAGCTTGAAGAAGAAATATCCCATATCGAACAAGGTGATCTTGATACCAAGATCACTATCGACGGCGAAGATGAGTTGGCATCACTCGCCGAAAAGATGAATGATGTGCGCCTTGCACTTGCTGAGCGCGTTCACAGCGAAGAAACGGCACTTGCCGCCAACCACGATCTCATTACGACTATTTCTCACGACATACGCACGCCGCTAACCTCACTGTTGCTCTACACGCAAATCCTTAAGGCAGCCAACCCCGAAGACCTACCAAACATGAATCGTTACCTCGATAAAATCGACAACCGTGCACTACAAATCAAATCTTTATCTGATTCACTCTTCGAACATTTTACTGTTGGAGCAAGACAGCAGGAGCACCAAGAAGAAGGGCCTTTTGCCATTGTCATGAGGGATTTGATATCCAACCTTGTGGCCACACTCGAAAATTCTGGCTTCCGGGTCGTTGCTACGGGCACTGCTAAAGGTGCCGATATGCTTGTCAACATTCAAAAGCTCGATCGTGTCATAGATAACATTTTGTCCAATATGCTCAAATATGCCGACCGTACTCAACCTATTCGTATCAATGCAACTAGTTTGGGTAATAAGTGGCAGGTGCGTTTTAGCAATACCATCGCACCAGACTTTGCTCAACAAGAAAGCACAGGGATTGGTATCAAAAATATGCGCAGACTAATGGCGGCACTTGGTGGTACGTACACCGAAAAAACCACCATTGATGGTATCTATATCTCTACCCTGATTTTTCCCATTGCACCAGAAAATACTTTAACTACCACTAACCTTACAAAGGACAATTCCAGCCCCTCTGAACAGGTAAGTTAGCACTTTAAATCCCGACACATTGCTCAGCACCACGGAAGGAAAAATATGGCCTATACGAATGTTCTTCAATGGCTTGAGGAGTCAGCCCAACAGTACGCTGACAAGATTTCATATGCCGATGATAAGAAAGAACTGAGCTATTCTGAGCTCCTCACTCAAGTTCAAAGCGTAGGCAGCACGCTCGCACGGCATGGCAAAGCACAGCAGGCGGTAGCCGTTCTGTTACCTCGTGGGGTAGATCAGGTTGTAGCGCTATTGGGTATCGTCGCTGCTGGTGGCCATTATGCCATCCTTGATGCTGAGTCTCCTCGCGAGCGTCTGGTAAGCATCGTCTCGTCTTTTAAACCTGCAGCTATTTTGGTCTGCGATCAGACTGCCAAGCTTGGAGAAGAACTGCTTCCCGGCGCTTGCATCACTATTGACGGGGCAGTTGCGGGCGACATTGATACCACCGTGCTAGCCGATATTCGTAGCAAGACCTGCGCCAACGATTTGCTTTATGTGCTCTATACCTCGGGTTCAACTGGCACACCCAAAGGTGTCATGGTAAGCCATGCCAATGTTATTTCCTATGTCAGCTGGTTTACCGAATGCTTTGACATCAGCGATGAAACCATATTTGGTAGCCAGACACCGCTGTACTTCTCGATGTCTGTCTCGGATATGTTTGCCACCATTCGCCAGGGCGCCACGATGTACATCATCTCCAAGCGTCTCTTTAGTTGGCCAGTACCCCTAGTAAACTGGCTTAATGAGCGCAAAGTCAATACTATCTATTGGGTACCAACCGCTCTTGGGATGCTTTCTCGTTGGGATGTGCTATCAGTCGCTCCGTTAGAACATATCCGCAAAGTTCTCTTTGCCGGTGAGGTAATGCCCACGCCCACGCTCAATTATTGGATGGATAAGCTACCCGGGGCACAGTTTGCCAATCTCTTTGGTCCCACCGAAACTACCGATATTTGTACCTATTACAAGGTCAACAGACGTTTGGCTGACGAGGAATCGCTACCCATTGGCCGTGCCTGTGAGGGTATGAAAGCTATTGTCATGCGCGAGGACGGCCAAGAAGCCGGCATTGATGACGAGGGCGAGCTGTATGTAGGCGGACCTTTTGTTGCCTTGGGATATTTGGGTGACACCAAACGAACCGCCGAAACCTTTGTTACCAATCCGTTAGATGCAAATGACCCACAGCTTTACTACCGTACTGGCGACATTGTGCGACCTGCTAGTGATGGCGATTTGCGCTATGTCAGTCGCAGAGACTTCCAAATTAAACGCAGCGGCTACCGCATTGAGCTAGGTGAAATTGAGGCTGCCGCAGCTGCATGTGAGGGTGTCGCAAGCTGCGCTGCTATCTGGGAACCTACCCAAGGTCATATTGTTATCTTTGCTTCAGGCAACAAGCTCAACAAAGACGAGCTACACAAGCAGCTGACTCATCGCCTGCCCACATACATGATGCCTGACAACATCAAGTTACTGCCTACACTGCCTCTTAATGCCAATGGCAAAATTGACCGTCATGCTTTGCTTGATGCTTGTTATGTGTAGCTTTAACTGCAGTTTTTCGCTTCTATATACTGTTCAATGGTAATTTTTCAAGAAAAGGGGAATGTCATGGACGAAATCAAAGAGCAAGTACACGATATGCTGCAGGAGATCCTTCCTGATGTCGATATCGACAACACCGATGACCTCGTTGGATCGGGTGCCATCGACTCGATGACCTCTATTATGCTTGTTAGCGCTATTGAAGACGAGTTTGAAGTTCGCGTGTCTCCCCTAGAAATGACACCCGATAACTTCGCTTCTGTTGATTCCATCGCGGCACTTATTGAGTGCCTGCTCGACGAATAGAGTTTAACGTGTCCCTCACAGCCTGGAAGGGTCTGGCGCTCTATCTTGGAGCGTTCCTCCCCCTTGTCTACATAGCTTATTTCATTGTCCCCAAGCGTTGGCGCTGGATAGTCCTGTTGGGCGCCAGCTACGCTTTCTTCTGGAACTCCAGCAAGATCTTGGTGGTCTATCTAATCGCAGCTACCTTGGTAACCTGGGGCAGCGGACTGCTTATTGAGCGGGCAAAAAATTCCATCCAAAAGCCTGAGGGACGTAAAGAGACCCGCGACGAACGCAAACAACGCCGCGCTATCACACAAAAGCGTATGCGCTTGGTATGTACAATCGGCACCCTCATTTTGCTGGGTATTCTTGTGGTGTTAAAGTACGGCAGCTTTATACAGGGGGTTTTTATTGAGCTCTTTAAGGCTGACGCCAAGCTACCACTGGCAAAAATTGCGCTACCACTGGGCATCTCGTTTTACACGATGTCTGCTGTGGGTTATGTTATCGACGTATACCGAGGTAAATACGCGGCCTGCCACAATCTAGGGACTATTGCCCTATTTTTATCCTTCTTCCCTACACTCACCGAAGGTCCCATCGGACGCTTTGATGAGCTCGCGCCGCAGCTACGCGCTGGAGAGATTGCTCGTGGTGAACGTCTGGTCTATGGTCTGCAGCTCATCGTGTGGGGCATGATAAAAAAGATTGTAATTGCCGATCGTATTGCACCTTTGGTAGGCATGATTTTTACCGACCACACCAAATACGAGGGCGTTATGGTAATCATTGCCGCAGCGCTCTATACTCTGCAGCTCTACGCTGATTTCTCGGGCGTTGTGGATATTGCCCGTGGCAGCTCCGAACTCTGCGGCATCACGTTGGCGCAGAACTTCCGTCAACCTTTCTTCTCAAAAAGTGTGAATGAATTTTGGCGTCGTTGGCACATGACGCTGGGTGGATGGCTGCGCGACTACGTTTTTTATCCCGTATCGCTGTCAGGCGCCACTAGGTCGCTTTCCACTTGGGCGCGTAAGCATCTTAAAGGCAACGCCGTTCGCATCGTACCAACCATTTTGGCTCTGCTTGCCGTATGGTCTGCCACAGGTATTTGGCACGGTGCCGACTGGAAATACCTAGCCTATGGCCTGTACTACTTTGCACTAGTCATGGTAGGTATGCTGCTGGAACCCTTGTTTGTAGCTTTCTTTGAGCGCACTGGCATCAAACGCGATGGTCTGCTTAATAGTGGCATCGCAATGGTACGCACCATAGCCTTGGTCATCATCGGCATGATGTTGTTCCGCGCCGATACACTCGCTGACTTTGTGCAGATGTTTAAGTCTATCTTTGCTGGCCCCGGTACCGAACCCCTCGTTAACAATCTGTGGCTCAGTTTCCGCGTATCTGATGCCGACCTCAACATTGCGCTTATTGGCGGTGCACTGATGCTCGCTGTCGATATTGCTCACGAGTTTGATATCGCTCTGCGGCCATTGCTACTCAGACATGGTACGGCGCTGCGTTGGGCAGTAGGTATCGCCTTGGTCGCTTTTATGCTGACCTTTGGAGCCTATGGGCCTGGCTATGATGCCATTCCCTCGATTTACGCCAACTTCTAGGATGAATCATGATTGAAGAAAAGAAGAACCGCGATATGGCTACTGATGCGCAAAATGCAGATGGGCAGCAACCTTCTGCCAAGGGCGGGAACTCAAACGCACCATCTCTCCTGCATGGCATTGTGCGCTCGTTGGGATTTATGGCTGTGCTCTATGCAGTTCTGCTGGTGCTTTCTGCTGTAGTGACACCGCGCAACCCTGTAGTTACGCTGGGTCTACATTTCCCCAGCCAGTTTGATTACACACAGCTGGACCGTAACAGTCTTGATCTTATCTTTGTTGGCGACTCAAGTGCACAGAGCAGTTTTGCTCCTGAGATTATTGAAGAACGAACAGGTGTCCACTCATACAATTCTGCTCGTCCACTACAAAAGCTCGCCGAATCGGTTGAGATTGCCGACGACACTTTTAACTATCACCACACCAAGATTGTCGTTGCCGAAACCAATAACTTTTTCCATCGCACGGGCATTCGTATGGTGATGCAGGATATTGGCCGCAGGGTCTGCCCCCTGCTGCGCTACCACAATAACTGGAAGCTCATTGCGGGCGGTCATATGAACGACAATCCCATCGGTCTTGCGCCGCATATGGGCTACAAAAAGAAAAATCATGTAGTCCCTTATAAGGGCGGCGATTACATGAAGGACAAAGGCAACAAGATTTCCTTGACTCCCATTGCCGAGTACTACCTCAACGACCTAAAGAAAAGTTGCGAGGAACATGGCGCGATATTAGTACTGGTCAGCGCCCCAAACGCTCGTGAGTTTAGTTTTGCGAGGCATGTTGAGCTTGCACGTTGGGCAAAAAAGAACGGTGTAAAGTACTACGACATGAACATGCCGTCCTCTAAGGTTGGTATCGACTGGTCAGTCGATTCGCGTGATGGTGGTACGCATCTTAATTTTGCGGGTGCCACCAAGGCTAGCAATTGGCTTGCCGATCGTCTTTACGCCGACTTTGGTATTGGCAATCAGCCCACTAAGGAAAAATAGCACCCTAAGACATGCGGAGGACCAGCAGATTTCGCGCCCTTCCATAAATACATGGCAGATGGTTATAAATAACAGATGGTTCAAACTTCGGACTCCAGACGTGAAAAACACCAGGTCAGGATTTTATAAAAGTCGAAGTTTGAACCATCTGTGGTTGAGGGTGTGTTTGACTGCGTGCTGCCAACACACGAGGCTGGCTTAGCGGGCTTTTCTTATAAAGAAAAACTCGGTATCAGTAGAAAGCGCATCAGCGAAGCGCCAATCTGGAGAGTCAAAATGCTTGAGTTCCTCAGGCGCTTCAACCTGATGCACAGCAGCGTAACGCACCATTTCACCGCGAGCCATCTTGCAGTAGACACCTTTTTGCACCAAACCACGCGAAGTTTCAACAACAAAGTTGCAGGTAACCATCCGGTCTTGCGGTATTAGGTAGCGCTCAACCATACGTGAATACTCTTTGGAAGCAAGGTTAACAATCACATGGTCAGCACCGACGCCACGCATTACTTCTTGGTAGACTGTGTCGCTCCAATACTCATAAAGGCTGCGTGTACCGGCCACCTGTGCCTTTTCTTGCATTTCTAGGCGATATGGCACTACTCCATCAAAAGGCTGCAGTGCACCATAAAGTCCCGAAAGTATAAGCAGATGATCTTGCAGATAGGCCAGTTGTTCTTCTTCTAAAACACCAGCCGCAAGATAGTTAAAAGCAATTCCGTCATATGACAAAATCGCAGGTACAAGTCCTCGCTCTAGATTTGCATGCGCAACAGCATCATAAGCTGCCTGTGCAATAGAGTCACTCGTCTTCCATAGACGTTTTGCTTCCTCATAGGAAAGCGACTGCAACCACTCAAGCACCGTTTGCGCTTGTGTGAGAAAAAGTGGCTTTGTAAGCGGAGCAAGATCATCGACCTCACTCCGCATACGTTTTGCTGGGGAAAAAATAATCCTCATCGCTGGGACAATCTCCTATGCGTCAAGCAACTCAAGCGTATCCTGGGGGTTCTCTGCAGCCTTAACTTTGGTCTGTACGCGCGCAATACGACCCTCCTCATCAATGAGGTACGTACTGCGCACGATACCCATATAGGTTCTGCCATAGTTCTTCTTTTCTTGCCACACGCCATAAGCCTCAATGACTTCGTGTTCGGGGTCAGATAGCAAGGTAAAGGGCAGATTAAACTTCTCCTGGAATTTCTTGTGTGATGCCACAGAATCTTTGGAAACTCCTAGTACAACAGCACCCTTCTCAAGGAACTGAGGATAATGCTCGGCAAAGCCACAGGCCTGCTTGGTACAGCCCGAAGTATTGTCTTTGGGATAAAAATACAAAACGACTTTTTTACCACGATAATCGCTCAGCTTGTGAGCCACACCATCTTGATCTGGCAGCTCAAAGTCTGGTGCAATGGTTCCAATTTCTAACATATCCCTCCTTTTAAAGCAGGGACGCAACGCTATTGCGTCACGCCCCGTTTGGATTTATCTGACGCTACTCATTGCATCATGACACAGCCGTGTCACGACACGTCTGCGAAACGTCTACTTATAAGAATAAAAACCCTCGCCAGCATTGATACCGGTCTTGCCCTCTGCAATCATGGCCTCGATCTTCTTGATAAGGATATTGTGAACATCGTTGGGGTCATCAGTGGTGACCTGCATCTTGGCGATATTAAGCACCGTAGCCAGGCCAACGATATCAATGATGCGGAACGGACCATGAGCGGCACCTGTAGCAATCTCCCAGACCCGGTCAATATCCTGGGGACTCGCAACATCCTTTGCCCAGAGCATCTGCGCTGCACTCAAGAAAGGTACCAGCATGGAGTTGAGAACATAACCCGGCTGTTCTTTGTGCATTTGAATGGGGACCATAGCAATATCTTCGGAGTATTTTACAAGCTGCTGATAGACATCATCGCTGGTGCCAGGGTGCGGCATGATCTCAGCAGTATTGCCAATCCAGATGTTGTTGGCAAAGTGATAACCCAAAAACTTTTCAGGACGTCCCGTCTTCTCAGCAAAAGAGCTGGGCAGCAGAGTTGAGGAGTTAGTAACTACGATGGTCTTCTCGGGAAGGTACTTCTGGAGCTCCTCATAGAAGACAACCTTCTGCTGAGGATCTTCAGCGACAGCCTCGATAACAAGGTCAGCATCGCCAAAAGCCTCGTCCCAATCTGTGGTTAAGGTGAGATTGGCGCGGGCAGCCACAGCAGCAGCCTTAAGCTCGTCAATATGCGCATCGGTAGCCTCTTCGGGCTTGCCAAACCCAGGAGCCCATTTGCTCTTGTCAGTCTTTGCAGCCTCGAGGCTGGCAACATAAATACCCTGTAGACGATCAAGCTTGGGCTCGCAACGACCAATGGAGGCCTCACTGCGCAACCAAATGGTAACGTCAAAACCCCTAAAAGCACTTTGGTAGGCAATCTGGCTGCCTAGGACACCGCCACCAGCAATGGTGACCTTTTTAATACCCATGATTGACTCCTTTCAAAGAGCTACAGAACTATAACGAAGCAAACTTCTAGGATTTTGTGAGACACATACTTCGTCAGTCATGTACCCAGTTATACCCCTCGCCACATGCAAATAGACATCAGAAACGTGATTGTTGGGATCGCTTTGGTAAATGGTGCGTATTCCCTGTGCGGCATAATAACGGACAAGAGCTTTTTAGGCCTCAACATTGCTACGAAGGATTTGGATTCTCTTCTATCCTGAGTCCCACTTATGTGCGTTGCCGCGCGTTCATTCTATTCCCACGCGCACACGCTGCCTCCACACGTTCGCACCGTCACCGCAGCTCGCACCGTCACCGCAGCTCGCGCTATCCCCGCACGTTTGCGCTGTCACCGCGGCTCATGCTGTCACAGCGAGCACACACGCCGTCTGCAATACGAGTCAGAGGACTCGTGTCCCTTATTTCTTAAGCGAATGAATAAGAGAAACGAGCTGATCTGCCGCCTCGGAGGTCGTTGACCAACTCGTTGCAAATCTCACTAGTTGACGACCATCAGGCCACATCTCCATAAAACCATACTCAACTGACTCATTCAGCTGCGCAATTGTAGTCTCATCTGCAAGGAAAAAGACTTGGTTAGTCGGAGCAGGATAGGGCATCTCAAAGCCCTCCTCCGCCAAAGCTGCACGAATCCTATCAGCCGCCTCAATCGCAGGACGACCCACCTCCGCATAAAAATTATTCTCAAACAAGGCGCCAAACTGTACACCAAACAGACGACCTTTGGCAAAGAGCGCTCCGTGCTGCTTCATCTGTGTAAAGAAACGTGGCACAATACCAGCCTTTGGGAATACGACCGCTTCACCACAAAGAGCACCACACTTGGTACCGCCGATATAAAACGCATCACAGAGGCGCGCAAGATCTGACAGGCTTACATCATTTACAGGACAGGCGAGTGCATAGGCTAGACGCGCTCCATCAACAAAAAGCGGCATATGCTTTTCATGACAAAGCGCTGAAAGCTCCTCTAGCTCGGAGAGAGAATAAAGCGTGCCATATTCCGTTGGCTGAGAGATATATACCATGCCGGGTTCGACCATATGCTCCCAGTTTGCGTCGTCCTCCCAAGTCTCGCGACAGACGCGCACGAGAGCAGCATCAAGCTTGCCTAGCTCACCAGCAATAGCAATTACCTTGTGTCCGCTATATTCAATAGCCCCAGCTTCATGCACACTCACATGGCCAGAATCCGCAGCTATAACCCCCTGCCACGGGTGCAACAGTGCATCAATTACCACCTGATTAGTCTGCGTGCCGCCACCAAGAAAATACACTTCACCCTCAGGACACCCGCATGCTGCAAGGATTTTCGTTCGTGCATCATCACAAAAAGGATCATACCCGTAACCGCCAACGCTTTCCCTATTGGTATCAACAAGCGCTTGCAACAGCCGAGGATGCGCATCCTCCATATAATCAGATGCAAAATGAAGTCTCTCGCTCATATTCGCTCCTCAAGACCAGTATTGCACTCCAACCCATCGGTACGGCATCTCATTCTACGCCCTTGTTCTGAGTCATACCGAGTGCCAAACGCCACGTTCCATTTCATGCCAAATGCCAAACGTCACGTTCTACTTCACTTTTTTGCCAAAAGCCACGCTTTGTTTCACGCCTAAAAATTTACCTGCACAAACGTGAAGGGTGATGAATTAGGGACCCTTTCGAGTGAGAGAATGAGCACACCCAACACAACAATAAAGACTCTCGCAACAAGACAGTGTGTAGAAAACTCTATTCAACCTCGTTCTCCCAATACCCAAAGGCATCGCCCCAGGGATCTTTGGATCCCTGTGCACGGAAGTATTCCTCTGCATCATCGGCGTAGTCCTCGGGGCTATCGTAATCCCAAGGATCAAGCAGCTCAATTAGCTTATTCTCTGGTTTGGATGTTCCGTATATCTTCTTTGCCTTTCGCTCTACACCAGTACCTGAACGGTCAGGCAAAGAACGCAGCTCGCCATTTTCATCTCGCCAATAGTCAGTATCCCTGTTGCGATATGCAACGTCGATAATCTTGTAATCCTTACTATAGGCTTCATAGATGACATCGCCCGAATCTGCCGCCCAGTAATAATAATATGCACCCCGATAGCGACCTGAAGTCATTTTCTTTGCAGCTGAACTTGATGCGCCCAGTCCTGTTTTATTGATTAATCTGACATCCATTCCAACAAAAGGCAGGCTTTGAGAAACAGACTTGCCACTGGGAGCAAGTTCCTTGTCGGGATCGAGCGTGGGTTCAGAGTCAGAGTCGGATTCCGATTTGGGTACAGTGGTGTACTCACTGCTTGAGCCACTGATAAACGTATCGTCTGAACCATTGTTAATGCCACTCATACCAGATTCGGGCGATGAGATTGTTGTGGTGTTTGCACTTTCCACCTTCGGTTTTGCATCCTTTGTAGAGCTGGTTTTTACAACCCACGCCACAAGTATCAATACCAGCGCACCCACCACAGCATAGCCCGTGCGATGCATAAAACCTATTTGCCTGAACTTTTTCATTTCGCTATCCCTCGCCCAGCTGGACATCTGCATAGCTACTACTTCTCTCTATTGTAATAACTCAGAATTTGCCACAACGTTGTAGTGCTTTTCTTACCAGTTGGAGAGAAGGGCATGCAGCAGAGCGAATAGGGGTCAAAAAGGATGCGACCCTTAACGGACCACACCCCTTTTGCTGCGACAACCTATCTTTACTCTACATCCTCAAATTCAACCTTATAATCCTCACCAATCGCCTTGCCAACATTTTGAACGTAGCCAGTTATAAGGTCTTCTGCGCGACTCCGTGCCTGTTTTAGCATGACTGTATCCGCTTTTGCTGCCTTCTCGAGGTCATCTTGCGCATTGCTGATTGCTTTATTTTTTTCGCTAATCGAAAGATCTGGCAAGAAAGCTATTGGCTTGTTTTCCGCAACTAGCTGAATGGTTTCCTCCTGCAAGTCGGGCCGGCCAAAAACCTGAGGTTGCGGCATTTTCACTGTAACAACCATACGTGTGCCAACTTTATGCGGATGCCCGATTTCAAGCTTATTTGCGTCGATTCCATAAGTCACAATCGCATCATATTCGAACCACGACCTCCGGTCGAGGAAAAGAACTTTTGAGGTATGACGAGCAACATTGTGCGTATATACCTTGTATGTCGCCAGTTCCGCCACTGCGCGCGCATTGGAGAAGTCAGGCTCTTTTGCCCCTTTATTTTGCTTACAGCCACACATAGAAAAAAGGCAACCACAGAGACACAACGCCGTAAGAAAAGGAATGATTTTACGCCGCATTTGTATCACCCTCACTCACGTTAGTGTTCTCTGGCTTATCTTCTGGCCATACGATTTTATAGCCCTTGGATTCCAGAAGATTCATTGAAAGCCCTTCCACAACTTTGCGCGCATTACCAGTAGCTAGACTTTTGATATCTGCTTTTTTCTTAACTTCAGAAATGGCATCCTCTTTGCATGCTGTTAGAACCGATGCCTGGTTGATGTTTTGTGCGTCACGCTCAAGACAGTCAATACGATCATCCACATTAGGATCAGATATGGTCATCTCGGGCAAAGTGGGAATAACAACCTTTGCCTTATCGTCCACAGCGTAGGTGATATCGCCAGGGTTAAAACTAGCCTTGAACTGTGCTTTATAGTAAATGTGCAAGGGATCTTTTTTATGTCCATCACCCTTGTATATGGCAATACCTTCGTAGTTAAAATCAACCACAGCAAGTTCATTGATGGCTACTACCTTGCTAATTTGAGCAGAAGTTAAAGTTTCAGAAGGACGCGTTGAGGACCAGCCAACATATCCTCCGATTGAAATAACGGCCGCAACCGCAAGAATTATCAGCACTCCCTTTACTCCTAGGAAGCGAAAAATACGCCCAGCTATCTTTTTTCGTTGCTTTGATCTTTCTTCGGAAACTTTAGCCTTAGCTTTGCGTCTGGCTGTTTTGAGTTCTAATTCTGCTTTAACAGAAGCTTCCTTTGCTTTTGCCTGAACCTCTGCGAGGCGCGCCTGAGCTTCTGCTTCCGTAATGGCTGTCTGCGCCTTCGCTTTTGCAATAGCTAGCTCTGCCTCGGCTTTTGCCTTTGCAAGCTCAATCTCCTCAGCAGAAAGGTGGATGTCTGGGACCTCAATCACATCTGCATCCTTGGCTTCGCCAAGTGGATCTAATGCTTCAGAGTCGACCCCCCCCCTGACTAATTTCCAATTTATCATTTACTTCTGAGTTGGTACTCATTGATTCCTGAGGCTTCTCATACAAGGAGTCATGATCCCTTTCATCCACGCCAGACCTCCTAACCTTTTCCAGTAACTTCACCCGGGCAGTGCCTTCATTATATGAAATGCAAATTACGCGAGCTGGATTAATTTGAACAAGGACAAACATAATTCTGTGGGTGGCATTTGTATGCACAGGTATTTCTTATTGTGGGCAACTCGGGCAACTCAGCTCTCAACTTGTGCAAGTTAACGTAACCAGAAGCGCATTTTCTCTCTCCTCCCTTATGCTTTCATTACACGAAGATATGGGAGAAGAGATGCTTATACAGCACATACAACAAGAGGGCCAGCGCGACATCAAGGTAGTCGTAACCAGTGCGCCATCTGACCCGCGCGCAACGAGGATTGTTGATAAGCTCAAAACACTCGATGGGAAGCTCATCGCATATGAACCTGGCACTATAACACGCCGCATGCTGCCATATAGCGAGGTGCTATTCATTGATATCCGTGCTCATCAATGCTGGATTCACTGTACTCATGGCATCGAGTTCGAAAGTTCTCAGCGCCTTTACGAACTAGCGGAGTCACTTGCGCATACAGAATTCATTCGTATATCAAAGCAAGTTATTGTCAATTTCGACAAGGTCGTGCGTATCCGACCTGAATTCAACCACCGTCTTATGCTTGAGCTAGAAGATGGTACGCAGGTACTCGTCACACGCAGCTACGTATCCGAAATTAAACGACGACTTAGCATGCTATAGGTCCCAACCATATATCCGTATTCTAAGAAAGGACAGCTATGAAAACAGAAAATGGCACGCTTTCTACCAGTATATTTGGCGAAGCATACGAGCATAAATCATTAACCGTAGTTGTGCGCGGCATATTCAGCGGCAGCGTATTTGCAGTTGTATTGCTACTTCTCTCTTGCATTTTTTGCGCAGTAACAGGCAGGTGGAATCAGGGGATAGCTATGTGCTGTTCTTTTATCGTAGCGAGCCTTTTGGGGGGATTGTTACAGCAATTTTGGTTTAGCTATGCACTGCTCATCAAGCCAAACTACCCCATTAGAATTGCTGGTTTTGGTCTCAGCTACTTTGTAGTTCTTGCATTTTGTGCTGCATTAGGCGCGTGGTTTCCCGCAAAAAACCCTAATGCATGGATTGGTTTTACAGTTTCCTACCTGCTCATTCTTGCCATCATTACCGCTGGCTTTACTCTTGCATTTCGCCGTCAAGGCGCCAGCTACAGCGAACGCCTCGCTACCTACCGCAAACAACAAAACAAGTAATCAGCAATCCAAATCAAAACAGGTAACCAACAATCCAGTAACCATCAATCAAAGTTCCCACAAAGGGGCTGTATCAAAAGTAATGCAGCCCTTTTTGGTGCGCCGAGCTGATGGGTAGCATGCTATCGACTTACTTCTGTAATGCTCTGCGTGTCAAAAGTCACACGCTCTTCCAAGCAGCGCAGTTCTGCTTATCAAAAGCCACGTTCCATTTCATCCTGCATGGCCACACGAATTCTCGGATCCAGACCAAAAGGGTTCCTAATTCATCATCTCGTGCGAAAAGGGTTCCTGATTCTCTTTTAGGACTACAAATGCGCAGGTAATTTTTTCGCCTGTGATGCTTTAGGAACCCTTTTCGACAGCGGGTGATGCTTTAGGAACCCTTTTTAAAGTGGGAGCATGAACAACGCATTCCTGCTTGCCAAAAGTCAAAATTTAGATAGATTTCGATAGATGGTTCATTTTTCGAGTTATAGGAAAATCTGACCTGCGCTTTTACGCTCGCTTACCTCGAAACTTGAACCATCTGTGAGTGTCGTGTTCGAAACTTGAACCATTTGCGGTTTGTATCCCACCTGCACTCGGTTTTTTAGCTAACGCTCATTAATTTAACTAGCACACATGAAGTTTGATGCGATACGTATACATTTGTGTAGGATAATTCTTCTGTCAGTTTTCTATACTAGAAAAAAGTCATTTGAATACCTAGTTTTGCTGTATCCCAACCAGCATTTCAAGCGCGACACAAAGAAGGGATCCCTGTGAATTTGCCTTGGAACCTCATCGTTTCACTGATTGCCACCATCCCACTGACAATCTCCGTCTTTCTTTTTGTCAGACAATGGCGACGCGAACGCAGAGTCCTAAGGTTGGCCGCAGAACTAGGGTTAGTTATTCTTTGCTTGGTATTCTTTATTGGCGGTATCAGTACACAGCTGGGGACTGAGTCGCCTTTTGTTCGCATCGGATTGGTAATACTTGCCATTATGGCGCTCGTTATTATTAGTTTCCCTTTTGTACTCATTATTTCTGCCATTGTGACAGGCATAACTCTTATTCGCCACGAAGGCCTCAAGCCGAGGAACTTGCTTTCCCTAAGTACTGGCTTACTTGCTCTGTTTTATCCTCTGGCGTGGAAACTCTTTCAACCTCAAACGAGCAACAGTACCCTTCTCACCATCTTTGGGATTGCATACACACTGTTCTCCACAGCGGTAGCCTTTATTTCCATTCTCTTTTTGCTCTACGTAGTAGCAAGCTGGCTCAATCTTATCCCCCTGCGTCGCAAACACTACGACTACATTGTTGTATTGGGAGCAGGACTCAGCGAAGGTCGAAAGGTGACTCCTTTGCTTGCCAAGCGCGTAGAAACGGGCATCAAGGCTTGGCACAAAAACCCCGATAGCACACTTATCATGTCAGGTGGACAAGGCGCAGATGAACTTGTCCCCGAGGCGCAGGCGATGAGCGAATACGCAATTGAACAGGGTATTCCCAAGGCAGCACTTATTGAAGAAAACCGCTCGGTCAACACGCTACAAAATATTCAGTTTTCCTTTGACATCATCAACGCTAAAGGCGGCACCAACCCCAACGTCAACCCACATGTGTTAATCGTGTCAGATGACTACCACGTATTTCGCGCACTGCTTCTCGCGCGCAACAATGGCTTTATGTGCGATGGACGCGGTTCACGCACACGCCTGTACTTCTACATCAATGCAATGGTACGCGAGTTTGTCGCATTTCTTGTATCTCAAAAAGCCCAACTCGCAAAACCACTGGCTATTGTTTTAGGTCTGGAGCTTTTTGTATTTATCATACAGTTGGTCTCGTAGCGTGTATCAGTGCATTATTTCCCAAGAGGTTACATCCATAAAATGGAGGTATAAGGATGATTGAGTTGGAGAAAAAGATGTTCCCCGTCTATTTTGCCACCTACTCGTCCCCTTTGGGCAAAATTTCCCTTGCTGCCAACACAGAAGGACTTTGTGGGGCATGGTTTGAAAACCAAGCGCATTTCGAAGAAAAGCTCGCTATACGTCTAGGCATTTCAACGGTGGATTTGCCCCACGGCGACATCAAAAGAAACGCAAGTCTCCAGAGTTCGCAGTCTATCTTACTTACCTGCAAATGGCTTGACGCTTACTTTGCAGGTGAAATACCTACTGCCCTCCCTCCTTTTTCTCTTCATGGGACAGCTTTTCAGGAGGAAGTATGGGCACAGCTAACTCAAATTCCTTATGGCATGCATACTACTTACGGCACACTTGCACATCAGATAGAAACTCAGCGAAATGACGGGCGACGCGTATCGCCTAGAGCCGTTGGCTCGGCAGTCGCACGCAATCCTATTTCAATTATTATTCCGTGTCACCGCGTTATAGGTGCAAATGGTAGCCTTACAGGTTATGCGGGCGGTCTTCAGCGCAAACAAAAACTTCTTGCCTTTGAACAAAGGACTATTGGAGTAATGTGACGCAGTATGCATCAAAATATAAATAAAAGCAGGGATAACATGGCAGAAAGCTACCACGAAAGCACCCACAGCAACCCAAAGGAAAATAATGCCAGCCCAAAGGATGCGAACCACACTTTTATGAGTTCTATCCATTTGTTTGCTGGACTGCCTGATGATGCCAAAGAAGATCTTATCTCAGGAGCAATACATGCATTACGGCCAAAAGGATCCATCTTGGTACATGAAGGCGATCCCATTAATTCCATTATTATTGTTCGCTCGGGTCGCATCAAAACATTTCGTACCGACAGTGATGGCCAGGAATACGTATTGGATGTTCTCCATGATGGGCAGGCAATTTGGCATGGCGTATTTATGGAAGAGCAGACCTATCACTACTCCGTAGGATGTCTTACCGATGTTGATCTGTATGTCATTCGCCGCCCTCATTTTGAGGCGCTCATCAAAAACAATCCTAGGGTAGCCATAGGACTTGTACATATGCTTGGCGCAGAACTTTTTGAAGCCGAAGAAAAAATTATGATGCTGGGTATACGTGACCCCCAGCGTAGGCTTGCAGAGTATCTGCTGTATCGAGATGAGCGATGCGTCGGCCCTGAAATTCGTCTTAAGTTACAAGATATTGCGGGCTCTGTTGGACTACGACCCGAGACGGTTTCACGCACTCTAAGTACCTTTGAACGCAAAGGTATGTTGCGTAGAGTTGGACAAGGAAGACTCTTGTTGCTCGATCGTTCTGCTTTACACGACGTAGCAGTTGGAAGCAACTAACTAGACAATTGGGCATGGGGAGTCGCCAGGCATACGAAGATACCTGTTGCAGACAGATGGATACGCGCAGAAAAACTTTGATTCAACAAACCTGAACCATGCAACTCAAATCCAACGCCCCGCAACTCAAAAAGGTTGCTGAATGAAAAGAATCACATCCGTGATGGAGTCGTGGATTTCCCACAACTTGATTCTAATCATAGAACGCGCCTCTCCCCCGCTTTAGATTGGCGTTGTACAACGTGAGGAATTGCTGCGGGGAGATGTAACAGATGCTGGGAAGGGTTCACTCGACAGAGTCGTTCGGTTCGGCCGACGGCCCTGGGGTGCGCTATCTCATTTTTCTCCAAGGCTGCTCGATGCGTTGTCGCTACTGTCATAATGTTGATACATGGGCACTCAACAAAGGTGAGCTCAGAGGTGCTGATGAACTGCTAGATCAGGCCGAACGCTATCGTAACTATTGGGGAGAAGAGGGTGGCATCACGGTAAGCGGAGGCGAAGCGCTTCTGCAAATCGATTTTTTGCTTGAACTCTTTTCCAAAGCACATAATCGTGGCATTAACACCTGCCTTGATACCTCGCTTGCGCCCTTTTCACGAAAAGAGTCTTATTTTGAAAAATTCCGAAACCTCATGCAGGTCACTGACCTCGTTCTCGCAGACATCAAGCATATCGACCCTGTTGCGCACAAAGCCCTTACGGGAAAGAGCAACGAAAACATCCTCGATGCGCTGCGATATCTCTCCTCTATCAACCAACCCGTCTGGATACGACACGTGCTCGTTCCCGGCATCACAGATGACGACGACTACCTCAAGCAAACACGAGCCTTTATCACAACACTAAATAACGTCGAACGTATTGAGGTATTGCCTTATCACAGCCTTGGCGCCTTTAAATGGGACAAGCTTGGCATCCCCTATACCTTGGGAGATACCAAGCCGCCAACTGCAGAACGTGTGGCTAACGCAGAGCGCATTCTTCTTGGAACAGATGAATGCGATGCAAAGCATAAATGCTAAGGAGGCATAGAAATGCAACTTCGTGACGAATGGAGCGGCTTCACGGGAGGCCACTGGACTGAAGACATCAATGTGCGAGACTTCATCCAGAAAAACTACACCCCTTATGAGGGCGACGAGTCGTTTCTCGTAGGTCCCACTGAGGCAACCGACAAGCTCTGGGGCAAGGTACAAGAGTTTCAGGCTCAGGAACGCGCAAATGGCGGCGTGCTTGATTGCGAAACCGAGATTGTCTCTGGTCTCACCGCATATGGTCCCGGCTACATCGACGCTGATATGAAAGACTTGGAGCGCATTGTCGGCCTTCAGACTGACAAGCCTCTCAAGCGCGCTTTTATGCCTTACGGCGGCATCAAGATGGCCCAGCAGGCAGCCGAGACCTATGGCTATCACGTAAACGATAAATACGATCAGATTTTCAATGAGTACCACAAGACTCACAACCAAGCCGTCTTTGATGCTTATACCCCCGAGATGCGTGCCGCACGTCACTCTCATATCGTAACCGGCTTGCCAGATACCTATGGTCGTGGCCGCATTGTTGGCGACTATCGTCGTGTTGCACTATATGGTGTCGACTTCCTCATCGCCAAAAAGCAGGAAGACCTCGCTAATTGCGGCGATCGCACCATGACTGACGATGTCATCCGCCTGCGCGAGGAAATCGCCGAGCAGATTCGTGCCCTTAAGGGTATGAAAGAAATGGCCAAGATCTACGGCTATGACATCTCTGCTCCTGCTACCAATGCGCATGAAGCCTTCCAGTGGCTTTACTTTGGCTACCTTGCTGCTATCAAGACCCAAAACGGCGCGGCCATGTCTGTTGGTCGTATTTCCACCTTCCTCGATATCTATCTCGAGCGTGACCTTGCCGCAGGGACGCTGAGTGAATCTGAAGCCCAGGAACTTGTTGACCACATGGTGCTCAAGTTCCGCATGGTCAAGTTTGCCCGCATTCCCTCTTACAACGAGCTCTTCTCGGGTGACCCCGTGTGGGCAACGCTTGAAATGGCCGGCCTTGGCATGGATGGTCGTCACATGGTGACCAAGAACGACTACCGCTTCCTGCATACACTTGAGAATATGGGACCTGCACCCGAGCCCAACCTCACGGTTCTTTACTCAAAGAATCTTCCCAAGAGTTTCCGCAACTATGCTGCTAAGGTTTCTATTAATACCTCATCGGTTCAGTACGAAAACGATGACATCATGCGTCCTGTCTGGGGCGATGACTACAGCATCTGCTGCTGCGTGTCCGCCACCGAAACTGGCAAAGAAATGCAGTTCTTTGGCGCCCGCGCAAACCTAGCTAAGTGCCTGCTCTACGCTATTAACGGTGGTGTTGATGCTAAGTTTAAGGACAAGCAGGGACGCAATATGCAGGTAGGTCCTGAGTTTGCTCCTATTACGTCTGAATACTTGGACTACGATGAGGTCATGCACAAATTCGACCTCATGATGGATTGGCTTGCTGACATCTATGTCAACATTCTAAACCTCATCCAGTACATGCACGATAAGTACTATTACGAGGCCGCCGAGATGGCACTCATCGATACCAACGTCCGTCGTACGTTTGCCACGGGCATTGCGGGCTTCTCGCACGTTGTCGACTCGATTTCGGCAATCAAATATGCCAAGGTCAAGTGTCTTCGCGATGAAAATGGCATTGTCTACGACTTTGAGACCGAAGGTGATTTCCCTCGTTACGGCAACGACGATGACCGCGCAGACGATATCGCTGTATGGCTGCTTAAGGCATTCATGACCAAAATCAAAAAGCATCATACCTATCGTGATTCTGAGCCAACCACCTCTATTCTTACCATTACCTCTAACGTGGTATATGGCAAGGCAACAGCTGGCATGCCTGACGGTCGCAAGCCCTACACGCCATTTGCTCCTGGTGCCAACCCTGCATATGGTGCCGAGCAGAACGGGCTGCTTGCCTCGCTAAATTCCGTAGCAAAGCTCCCTTATGAGTACGCACTTGATGGCATCTCTAACACTCAAACTATCAGCCCAAGTGCGCTGGGCAATGACCCTGAGCAGCGTAAGGCAAACTTGGTGAGTGTGATGGATGGTTACTTTGCTGCAGGCGCACATCATCTCAATGTGAATGTTTTTGATACTGACAAGCTCAAGGATGCAATGGAACATCCCGAAAAACCCGAGTACGCAAACTTCACCATTCGCGTCTCTGGCTATGCTGTGAAATTCATCGACCTCACGCGCGAGCAGCAACTTGATGTTATTGCTCGTACCTGCCACGATCAGATGTAGCACTACTCTGATGGAGCAAATCTCCAGCTAGAGATGCTGGGGGGCGGGTTGCTATTTGCTAGCCAACAGGTTGTCCCATTGGCCACCGTGGGTTCGTCTTGAATACCTAACAAACCGCCACAAGCAATTAGGCTGTGGCGGTTTGTTTTGGATACATAGGACAAATGCATGGCTGCTCGTATTTTGATAGATGGTTCGTTTCTCGAGTTGTAGGAAAAGATGGTTCATTTCTCGGACTATAGAAAAATGTGACCTGCCCTTTTGTGCTTGCTCACCCCGAAGCTTGAACCATTTGCGGTTTGTATCTGTGGTTTGTATCCCATCTGTGCTCCAAATAGCGAAACTTGCATGTGCTGGAAAGCGTCTTTTAATATTTATATAAAGTTAGTCTATACTTACTTTTTGATATAAACATCTAGTAGCAGAATGCGCATTGAAGGGAACAAAAACAAAAGCTTGCTATCGCTTCGGTTATGGCTCCCCACCCCACACTGCTCGCAATGGACGAACCTTCCTCCAACCTTGACGAGAGTACGGGCTGGGCCTTGGGCAAAACTCTTGCTCAGCTCAAAGCCAGCGGGCACACCCTTGTTATTGCCGAACATCGTATTGCTTACTTGATGAATGTTGCTGACCGCTTTTTCTACGTGCGCGACGGCCGCATCCAAGCAGAACTTACACGCAAGCAAATGCTTATGTTGAGCGACGATGAGCGCCGCGCCATGGGTCTGCGAGCACCGCGAAAAATAGTCCGCCCTGAACTTCCGTTGCCTCAGCTCATCCCCACGAACACACATGCGACACCTACCCTAGAAGTGCGTCAGGCAATGATGGCATTTGACCACCACCAGATATTTTCAGATGTGTCTTTTACTGTCGATCAAGGACAGATTGTTGCTCTTACAGGCATAAATGGAGCTGGCAAGACTACTCTCGCACGCATTATCGCGGGCCTTCTTAAATCAAAAAGCTCGCAAATTCTCATCAATGGCAAGCGACTTTCAGCCCGACAACTACGGCATAACGTGTGGTTTAGCCCTAATGATACACGGACAGAATTTTTTACTACCAGTGTTGCAGAGGAAGTCATGTTGTTGGTCTCCCCCAATGAGACAAACAAGGAGTTCGCGCGACGCGTCCTGCATGAACTTGGACTTTGGGAGCTAAAGGACCACTACCCCGCAACACTTTCGGGCGGACAAAAGCAACGACTATCTATTGCCTGCGGCCTTGTTGCACGTAGACAAGTACTGGTGCTCGACGAGCCTACGAGCGGTCTTGACTCTTACAATATGACACGCCTTGCTGAAACTCTTAGCTACGCTGCCCACAAAGGACAAGCAGTGCTTGTTATCACCCACGACAATGAATTCATTTCCAGCTGCTGCACTCATAACTACGAGTTGGCAAGCAAACCCTCTCACTAGATCGAGAGATAAAAGAGGTGCTGCCTGCAAAGCCAGCACCTCTTTTATCTGAAAATCTTTTTATTGCATATCAGATATTAGTTATCGGTCTTGCGGACCTTCATACTCAGAGCCACCGCAACTACAGCAACACCTGCAATAGAACTGGCGATAGGCAATATGCTTGTATCGTCACCAGTCTGAGGCAGCACCTTCCTCTTGATCTTCTTTACCTTAGTCTTTGTCTGAGGTTTGGGAGCAGGCTTAGGCGTAGGCTTAGGCTGCGGTTTGGGCTCGGGTTCGGGATCAGGCGTAGGAGCTGCAACCGCAAAAGGCAGCGTCGGCACTTCGAAGTCTTCGGCAGTACCAACAACACCAGCAGAATCAGTGGGAACCAAAGTCGCACGCGTATTAGTAGCCAGAGTGTAGTTGCCTGGCTGAGTAGGAGCTTGTTTCAAATCAACCTTGTAGGTCAGATGCACTGGCGCAAAGTTGGAGATGTTCTCATGGCTTGTCAGGGTGATTGAATCAGACGCAACATCATAGGTCAGGGTGTAGCGAAGCTTTGTGGTATCAGGATCAACAAACTCCCAAGTATTCTCACTCTTCTTGTTTGCGGTCAACTGAGTATCGCCCACGGTCAGAACAGCACTACCAGCCTGGAAGTCAAAGTTGTAGTTATCGCCTTTACCCATCGAGTCGGTAATCTTGGTCTCGGGACCGCAGGCATACAAGATATTATTAGCAATCTCACCGAAGCCTATGTCCGTCTTGCCCTTGTTAAGTTCGTCCATAAACTTCTTGGAGAAATCAGAGTCACTGCCCGTACGCACAGCAAAGCAGTGATAACCTTCCGCAACCATTTGCTGATATGTGTTGTAGGCTTCATATACCGCACGGTCAACAGCCATTGCATGCTTTGCCTGGGATCCATGCTCAATAAAAGCAAAATTAGTATCGATAATAGCGCCCGTAGCAGGGTCTTTTACTTTAGTAGTTGCGTCATTACCATACTTTTCAAAATCTCGTGCGTAGGTATCGCCATCAGCTGCAACCCACTCTTGAAGTTGAGTGTAATAGGCATTCCAGCTACCAAAAGGCATGGTGTAGTCAGAACTATCAGGAGTGCGCGTTTGCCTCCACTCATCAATCATTCCAAAATAGACAAAACTTCTCAGATCACAATCACTGGCGGGCTTTTTCGAATTCGGATCGGAATAAGTGTACTGATAGTAAATATCCTTTACTTTGCCATCACTGCCAGTAAAGAGACGGGTCAAACCGTCACTTACCAAAATCATGTATTTACGATTGGCGGGGGTTGCGCTATCGCTATCAAGCATATCCTTGGCCTTAAGCAGACCGTCATGCATATTGGTACCGCTCTTGATGCTGCCCGTGTATCCATTCTGAATAGCAGCCTTAAAAGCATCAAGACTTCCTGCATTCAGGGCAGATAAATCTTTTTCTACCTTGCCATCGCCCTTGAATGAAACAACACCAACCTTAACCTGCTCAGCACCCTTGACCTCAGTCACCAATTTGTCGAGGGTATCAAGAGCGCCATTAATTGCATCGTCTTTGCAGCTAGAGTTATCTACTACAAATACGATATCAGAGGAAAGCTGAGCCTCGGAACTGGGCACCTGAAGGTCAATCTGAGCTGTCTTACCCTCTTCAAGCCACTTGGCGGTCTTGGACTTCTCAATATTCCAAGTAGTATCTAATTCTTTCGCTTGCGATACGACAGGCTTAATACCAAACATCGACAACGACATGGCTACAGTCAACGCTGCAGCAGTGACATTGCGGAGTGTTTTGCTTACAAAGCCATGTCTTGCACTCCTACGAATGTGCATTTGATTCCTCCTTACTACATTTAAGCTAGATTTAGGACTTCTATAAGAATACTTGTTTTTCTTTTACCTGCAGCCCAAAGCTTCAGTAAGCGCATTGTTTTTTTCGGTATAGAACCACAAAAGCGCATTGTGAAAGGTAATTTGCAACGCAGCGCTAAACTTTATACTCCACTAATAACAGCGCCAGAATCAACTGCAGCAACAGCCAGCATTGTTCGCGTAGCAAAACCTGTTTTGCTTAACATACTTTGAATGTTGTTACCCACAGTGCGGTCAGATAAGCCTAGACGCGATGCAATCTTGGCATTGGTTGCGCCTGTTGTCAGCTCGCGAAGGATACGAACTTCCAGCGGCGTAAAGTCACTCACCAACGCATCACCCAGCTGCACCTCAGGTGCAGAAGTAGGAAAAACTCGCTCGCCTGACATTGTGCGATGTATAAGCTCGACAAGCGATATATCACTTGCAGTCTTGTACCAAAATCCATCCACACCAGCGCTTTTTGCCCGCGCAATAAAATCCACTTCGGGTTGGGAGGTTACCACCAGAACCTTTATTTGAGGCATGCTTCTCTTGAGCTTTGATGCTGCCTCGAGTCCACTCGCACGACCTGCCGTCACAACATCCATCAGCACTAAATCCACGGAATGCCCTAGACACCACGCCTCAGCAAGTGCCGCACTAGCAAGTGTTCCTGCAAGCTCGCACTCCTTCGATTCCTGCACAATAAGCTCAAAGAGGCGCGCAGCGATGGGGTCGTCTTCTACTATCAGTACCTTATGCATTATCCGCCTCGCTTTCGTCTCCTTGTAGCAACAACACCAGCAACTTAAACTGAGGCCACACTTCAATCTGCATTGCACCACCCGCAGATTCTATTTTTTTGCGCAACGCCGTAAGTCCACCACCTTCAACAATAGGCCCCTCTGGCACCACACCATTATTAGTAAGTTCACAAGACCAGCCGCTGGTAAGGCGTTTTCCCTCAATAAAAAGTTCGTCACCATGTGCATGTCGCATGAGGTTCGTCAGTGCCTCCGCCCCCGCTGCCAACAGTAGACTTGCCGCTTCACCTTGCTGTGGCAATTCTCCCCATGTCTGCAGCTTTATACCTACCGATTGAGCGGTATCGCGTAACTGCTGCAAAAGGTCGGTTTCTTCAGGCGTTTCTTTTCCCTTTTCAGACAGAACAAGCTCCGCACTAAGCCGCCAGCGATTCCAAATGCCTTCAACGACCGCTACATTGGAGCATTCATTGCGCAGTAGTGCATGGGTCTCTGCCAGCAACCGCCCCAACTCATCATGCACCGCAGCCTTACGGTCAAGGAGCTCGCGTTCCACCATCAAGGATTCAACATCCTGCGCATAGGCATGGAGCTGCTGTCCACGCTTTGCAAGCAAGACGTTTTTCTTTTCGAGCTCACGATTGAGCAGTATAAGTTCGGTAACCTTATACGCAGTAATTTCTATGGCCTCCTCGCCACGATAGGGAATATGGGCTCGATGTAGATGCCAATATTGTCCTCGCAACTCCACGATAACATCCTCGGCATAGAGTTTCGCCAGCTGGGCATCTCCAGAAAATTCTCCCGCTAGCAACATCTCCCAAAAAAGCTTTGCGTTATCAAGCGGAGCACCAAAAAACTCATGGCAAAGCTCATCCATACACACATTAACAAGGATGATTAACCCGTTATTTTGGGCGAAGACTACACCGCTAGGCATCGTATCGATGCCTTCTTTTATCGCAGTTGCGGATGTCCTAATTGTCAGTGGGGATAAGATAGACATTACGAACACCTCCCCAGTGGCATTGCAAGCTCAACGCACCAAGAGTGCCCATCAAGTTGGGTTTGTACCTTTGCACCCAGACGCTCTGCTCGCCTGCGTGTGCGCAAAATACCTTCCGCGGCAAAAGCATCCTCGGCACATTCCAGCTGTAGATTTAACAGCAAATAATCCACTTCTACTGAAAGATTTACCAACAAAGCTGAGAGTGTCGGATAGACCCATTCGACAAGCTCTTCAAAAAAGTCATATGCTACCTCGAGATTTTGCAAGGAGGCCTCTGCCTCACCTGAGTTCAACACCGTAGCACTTCTACCTGCTTCGCTCAGATGATCGCATGATTCTCGCAGACACCAGAAAAGCTCGCTGGTACTTGCCATAGGATGCTGACTTTCGATGATGACAAGATTGCAACGACGCTTGATGTAACAACCCACCACACAGAGCTGTGCTAGGAGTTCGGAACGCTTGTCTACAAGCGCCTCTCCTTCATCAACTAAGTGGTGAATCAGGGCAAATTTATCCGCAAGGTCATGTTCAATACGGCTAAAAAGCTTTGCACGCACATCAAGCTCTGCTCGTCTGCGTTTGATATCAACACGAGCCTGCGCTAGCTCTGCATTTTCCATTAGCTCTGTGCTCTGCTCTTCTAACTGGTGGCGGGCTTGATATTCCAGACTGTTATCTTCAACCCAACAAAAACTGCCTCCTGACACGGAGATACAGTGCACTGATTTGCCGATGGAAGCGCTCTGCTTCCAATGAGTGGGCGCATTTTTAGAAGCCACTAACACCTGACCCTGCTCGTCAAGCAAAGCTGCCTGGAGCGAAGATGCTTCAAATAGCTCTTGATAATTGCTGTTAGTACGAATAAGCCCCGCTGACATCAAACTCTCATACTCAAACATCACAAGCAGACAATAAAAGCCAGTC
This sequence comes from Atopobium sp. oral taxon 810 str. F0209, assembly GCF_000466405.1. Taxonomy (GTDB): domain Bacteria; phylum Actinomycetota; class Coriobacteriia; order Coriobacteriales; family Atopobiaceae; genus Olegusella. The sequence continues at coordinate 82,637 of NZ_KE952934.1, forward strand.
ATATCTGGGTGCTCAAGCAGCGGATATAAAACCCCATACATAATGCCCACAACAAGCGGAATCAGTGGCATTACCAGCCAATTTCGACTATAGGGAACATGACTGCGACGAATAATGATAACTATGGTTCCAATGGCACACGCAATAATAAATGCTATAACGATATAGCGAAGAGGACCATACGTATAGCCGTATCTATCCCAAAAGGCAGAATCTGAAAAGCAAAACATCAGTTGATGCACGTCATTAGAAAACACACCAAACGCGAGTAGTACTCCAATGACAAGAAGTACTACATGTTGCCAAGTGGGATGCCAAGCCATAGGCTTGTTGATGGAGACGGCACAAACCACGCTGAGAGCTGGTATTAAACAAATAGGCAAATAGTAGGTATACCAAAGGTAGCGAACGAGCGTAGCGTCTTCTACATAGTGCCATTTGATTATGCGTATTATCATCCAAAGCAGCATCAGCGCGACTATGCCTAATAGCAGATAACGTGTCCATCGCTGAACGATATTGCGTACGCGAAAAAAGCTCCAACCCAAAAGCACGAAAATCAAATAGATGTCATATACAAGTCCTGGTGAAGATACAAAGGGTCCTAACCAACTGCCCAAAAATTTCCGTAGTAAAAACCAGATAAAAAATGCAGCTAAAAGCAACGCTGTTGCACGATAACTCCGTAATTTTCTCAGCGCCGTCTGCATCGCTCTCCCATCGTCTTTGTCATTTATTGTGCAATGAGCACCGCAGATAAAAAAGAGTAATTCTGCTCTATGCAACAAGTGGTAGCTCAGGCACGGTAGAGATAACAAATGACCCTCGTTGATGAAGGGAGCAACTATGGGACTGTTTGATCGCTTCAAAAAAAGCAACTGTGAAGTCTGTGGCAAAGAGGTTGGTGCTTTGGGCAAGCGCAAGATAGATGATGGCTATATCTGCAAGGATTGTGCCAATAAGCTCTCTCCCTTCTATCAGGGTCGCAAGAGGTCTTCTGTTGAGGACATCAAAGCACAACTAGAATATCGCGAGGCCAATAAAGCCGACGTTGCAGCATTCCAGGCAAATCGCACGCTTGGCTTGGATGAAAAGGTCATGATTGATAGCGTTAAGGGTAATTTTGTCGTAGTGCGCAACGGGCGCAATTGGAAGGAAACTAACCCTGACGTTATCCCCTTAGCGCAGGTTACTGGTGCACAGGTGGATTTTGACGAAGAGCGCAACGAAGAAACCTACACGGACAAAGACGGTAACCACAAACAGTACGTACCTCCTCGCTACACCTATTCATATTCGTCAAAGGTGGTCGTAAACGTCAATAATCCTTGGTTTGATGGCTTTACCATTGATGTATCTAGTGGAAGCACTTCAATGCCGCACTCCTTGGAATCCGAGCAGGCACGTATGGTAGCGCAGGAAATTTGTGAAGCTCTTACCACGGAGCGCGAGCGTATCCACGAATCCATCGAAGCAGATCGCGCACCAAAGACGGCGATGACCTGCCCTCACTGTGGTGCCACAACAACTCCCGATGCAACAGGCTGCTGCGAATTCTGCGGCGGCGCGATGGCATAACTACGGCTGAAGCCTGACAAGTTATGGAAGCGCATTAGGGGCATAGGTTCATCGAAAAACGGATTGTAAGAGACAACCCTATGCTCCGCAGCGTATATGCCCAAGCAAATCTATAAAGTCGTGCTCATTCCAAATTTGCGGCACTGGATATGTAGGGTTACCCTCACTCACAGCACGCTTGGCAATTTTGGCAAAATCTTCTTCCCTTAGCGCATCAAGCTTGTTGGGAATACCAAAATGCACATTTAGCATTTCTATCGCCACAATAAAAGCGTCTGCATTGTAAGCATCACTTGCGCCATGCTTTGCCACGCTTGCACAAAACGCCAGTTCAGCAAGGCGTTTTTCTGCTGATTTGCCATACTTGCGAAATACATATGGCATGATAACTGCATTTATATAGCCATGTGGCAAACCGTAAAGTCCACCTATCGCATGAGAAATTGCATGCACATAGCCAATGAAATTACGGTTGATGGCCCAACCCGCATCATAAGACGCTTCAAGCAGAGCAAGTCGCAATTCAAGATTTTGTCCATCATCAAAAGAGCGTGTGAGATTTTGGAAGATTGTTTGCACAGAACGTGTTGCAACAGCGCTGGTCTTCTTTTGGCAGAAGCGATTGGTATACGCCTCGACTGCATGTGATAAGGCATCCATACCTGTATGCGCGGTAATTTTTGGCGGAAGAGTCAGCAAGAGGTATGGATCAAGAATCGCCACATCGGGAACCAGATGCAAATCGTTGATGGGATGCTTGAAATGAATACCATCTGATATATCAGCAATCACTGCACCCGCAGTAGCCTCCGAACCTGTGCCCGCGGTAGTTGGCACTGCAATAAAATACGGTATCTTCCGCCCAACGCGCATCGTACCTGAAATATCTGCAACAGTCTTTCCAGGATTAACCGCCAATGCTCCTGCAATCTTTGCGCAGTCAATAACCGAGCCGCCACCAATAGCAAGAATGGCTTCACAGGAACCTTCTTGATACGTCTGTGCACAATGTGTCGCATGCACAGTTGTAGGGTCAGGCGCAACATCAGAGAACACAACGGGCGTGATTCCAGCTTCATCCAGCATCTTCTGCAGATCATCTAGCGTATTGCGCCGCAGCGTACCCGCTGTTGTTACCAACAACACCCTACGTATACCCTTATCACGAAGAAGTGTCGCGCTCTCAAGCGCACTACCCATGCCGCTTAGTTTTTTCTGCTTGTCTGGCTGTGCGCCCATTACCACACTAAAAAGAAACTGCCTGCTACGCATCAAGCCATTCATAAAAACCTGCATTCAATTGAATAGTTGCTCGAGCAGAGCATGCTGCTACATCATCTTGCCGGGATTAAACTTTGCATTGGGAGCAGAAGGCTGAAGCTCTTGGTTGCTGCGACCATATCCACTACCACCTGATGTTGCAAAAGGCGAAATTGTTTTACCAGACAGATCATACTGTTCAAGAAAACTATTGATGATATGTGGAGCTACTCCCCACCAAATAGGAAAGCCAAGGAAGATTTCATCGTACTGAGCGATATTCTCAACCTTGTTTGCAATCTCAACGCGAGAGCTCTTGTCGTTCATTTCAACAGAACTGCGACTACGCTTATTAGTCCAGTCCAAATCTGCAGCCGTATATGGGTGCAGCGGCTTAATCTCAAAAAGATTCGCACCTTCCTGTTGCGCTAGCTTTTTGGCAGCTCGCTTTGTTACTCCACTTGCAGAAAAATAAGCGACAAGTTTCTTAGTCATTTTCCGCCCCCATTTCGCCTTGCGCTTGCATAGGCACAACTACACTTTAACGCGAAGTAAGATACTCACCCATATTGCCGCGAGCAGTTAACAAAGCCACACCAAAGAAAAAACGTTCACTAAAGGAGAAATTGCCGCAGACTGGTGATAGCACCAGCATATTATCACCGCATCCTCAACAGGCTATTTTTTACCAAAGAGCGAGGTACATCGGCCATTTTTGCAAGTTCCTCGAAGACATCAGAGTATTCGTCCATAAAATCAATAGCAATATCAAGTACGTTCGACTCAGTCGAAACGAACCGAATAACTACCCAAGATCGATTATTTCTGAGAACTGTCACAGGCCTACCACTCCTAACTTGAAGCGTAGTATACAGGAGTGATTTAGGTAATTAATAAGGAATGCATTAGACACTTTTTCTCGCAGTATTTGAAAGCGTGACATTATGTGGTTGCTAGCAGCTATTGGATCGGCAGTTTTTGCAGGACTCACTTCTATACTTGCAAAATGTGGGCTGAATGATACAGATTCTGATATTGCGACCGCACTACGAACGATTGTGGTTTTAGTATTCGCATGGCTGATGGCAGGTATCGTTGGGTCTGTAGAAAGCATTACCACTATTGATGCAAAATCCCTGCTGTTCCTCGTGCTATCTGGGCTGGCAACGGGTGCATCATGGCTTTGCTACTTCAAAGCACTATCCCTTGGAGACGTGAATAAAGTTGCTCCTATCGACAAGTCTTCTACGGTTTTAACCATACTTGGCGCTACGTTCTTCTTGGGTGAGAACGCACATCTTGCCTTAAAACTTATGCTCACAGCTCTTTTGGCTGCAGGAATTTTTTTGATGATCGATGAGCACCAATCATCCGCACAACAACCAACTTCGCTTCAATCGACCACACGTAATTCTTGGATAATCTATGCGTTATTCTCTGCCACCTTTGCTGCTGCAACAGCAATTCTTGCAAAAGTCGGCATTACACATATCGAATCAAATCTCGGTACTGCTATTCGTACCTGTGTGGTACTTGTTATGGCTTGGGGCATCGTATTTATGCGGGGCAAACAAAACCAGCTCAAATCACTCAATCACAGAGAATTGCTCTTTATTATCCTCTCTGGATTGGCAACTGGCGCATCGTGGCTTTGCTATTACTACGCTATCCAAAATGGCATGGTAAGCATCGTTGTTCCCATAGATAAACTCAGCATCTTGGTGACTATCGCATTTTCAGGAGTTGTATTTTATGAAAAGCTGTCACGAAAAGCTGCTTTGGGTTTGATCCTCATGTCAGCCGCAACTATTGCAATGGCAATATGGTTGTAGGCATAGAGCGACTATAGCTGCACAATCTGGCTTATCATGCTCACAGTAATCTACAGGGCTACAAACGCAGCAATTGCATCACTAGCGTATTGGGCAGTACCTTCTCCAAATTTATCAATATTCTTCTTAAATTCTGGATTGGCAGAATAACCAGCTCCAATGTAGCCAAAAACCTCACGTGAGCAGTCAAAAACATAAGTGTTCATATGCTCAAAAAGCTGATTTGCAAGCTGCAAATTTTCCTTTGCCGTAGCAGGAATGCCTGCTGCCAAGTTTGTCGCAAAAGCACGAAATACCTGATTGAATGCCTCGGCGATTTCTTCTTCCTTACCCTTTTGACGATGCTGTGACTCATCAATAACTTCGTTACCGTAAAGTTTGCGAGCCTCACTTTCGTATGTTGCATTATCCTTCCAAGAAAAGCCCTGGAATTTCTCTTCTACTGACATAGTGGTCTCTCCCTTATATGCACTAATGGTCTTCTTCAATGTGTTGACAAGCATGTTTAGTTGGTTTTGCTCATTTTGGAGAAGGGAAAGCTGGCTCTCAAGCATCCCTAGGCGATCTTCTTTTGCTCTCTCTAGTAATCCGCAAATCTCTTCCAATGAGAATTTAAGTTGACGATAAAACAGAATACTCTGCAATGTATCAAGGTCTTCATCACTGTAATAGCGATACCCGTTTTTTGCTCGCTTTGGCACCAACAGACCGATTTGATCGTAGTGGTGTAGCGCACGAACGGATATGCCCGAAATCCTAGCTGCCTCTTGAATAAAATACATATACCCCTCCTCCGCAAACAGTTATAAAACCTCACGCTGCGTAAGGGTCAAGCATATTTTCAATATTTTTTGCTACGAGCTCTATCCTCGTGAATACAAAGCGGATTACACCTAGCGTTTTGTTCCTCAAGCTTCTCCTAAAAGGGTTCACCTAATCAGAAGCGTAATAGTGAATTGATTGTTCTAGGTATCGGCGCTTGTAAACGATGGGATTTGCGGCATTAATTTCCGCATAGCGAGGGCAATGTTCATCATGATCATTGATAATGCCACAGGCTTGTAAATGAGAATACACCGTGATGGGTCCCAAAAATTTGAAACCGTATGCCTTGAGCTCCTTGGAAATATGCGCGGAAAGACCATTGCTAACAGGAACCCAACCCTGCGCATGTTTGTTATAAAGCACGGTTTTTCCGTCTGTATGAGCCCAGAGCCACTCAGAAAAACTTCCCTGCTCCGCACGTAACATTTGAAAGCAACGCGCATTGCTAATTACTGCCGCGATTTTGCGACGTGAGCGAATCATGCCTGGATAAGACATAATTCGCTCGATATCAGCTTCGTTATACGCCGCGACTTTCTCATAGTCGAAGCCATCAAAACATGTGCGGAAAATCTCGCGTTTCCGCATCATAAGATCCCAAGAAAGTCCGCATTGCATCACTTCCATCATGAGAAACTCAAATTGCTTTTGGTCATCGTGAACGGGCGTACCCCACTCTTCATCGTGGTAGCAAATATTTGCCTCACTCGTGGTATCCCAATCACAATACGACAAAAGTCAGACCCCCTTGATGGAAGCAATGCTTAGCTAATCTAATAGTCGCGCTATCTTGTCACTGTCTAGATACCGCAGGGATAGCGGCTGGCATATGCTTGCTCGTCCAACACGACTGTGCGATAAAAACCAAAGCCTCCCGAGAAGTTATAGCAATCAATACTATTTTGCTTCAAGATGCGTGTAGCAATGTAACTACGCAGACCACTCTGACAAATAAGATACGCAGGCTTATCCGTGTCAATCTCACCGATACGCTCGCGCAGCTCGTCCACCGGGATATTTACAAAGCCATCAATATGGCCGCGTTCATACTCAGCAGCCGTACGTACATCAAGCAAAGTTGCGCTGCCGTCGTGTGGCAAATCGGAAGCCATATCATAATGCCACTGTTTTACCAATCCAGCCTCAAGATTCTCAATCATAAAGCCAGCCATATTGACTGGATCTTTTGCCGAAGAATATGGTGGCGCATAAGCTAAGTCAAGCTCTGCCAATTCGGTGGCCTTCATACCTGCATGAATCGCTGTAGCCAACACATCGATGCGTTTGTCAACGCCCTGCTTGCCCACAATCTGAGCGCCTAGAATATACAGACTGCCTTTTTCGTAGATAAGCTTTAGGGTCATTGCCCTTGCACCTGGGTAATATGACGCATGGGACACAGGACTAAGAACCACCTTGTCGTAGTTGAGACCAGCGCTTTTTGCTGTGGCTTCGTTGATGCCCGTAGATGCAACTGTAAGATCAAAAAGCTTGATGATGGATGAACCCTGTGAGCCCGTAAACCGCGAATCGATGCCGCATATATTGTTTGCAGCAATACGGCCTTGTTTGTTGGCGGGGCCTGCTAGGGAAATCAAGGCATCAGCACCTGTCACAAAATGCTTAACCTGCACTGCATCACCAACTGCATAAATATCGGGGATGGAAGTCTGCATGTGATCATTGACAACAACACTGCCCTTGATGCCCAGCTCCAAACCTGCTTCACGCGCCAATGCCGTATCAGGCGTTACACCAATAGCCAAAAGAACCATATCTGAATGCAGTGCTTCTGCATCCTTAAGCAGTGTTGATACACCCGTCTTAGCATCACGAGCAAAACCTTCGACCGTGGTGTTCAGGCGCAAATCAACACCATGCTTACGCAGTTCGGCATGGCAAAAAGCTGCCATATCTGCATCGAGAGGAGGTAATACTTGCGGGGTGTTCTGCACAAGTGTGACCCGCACACCCAATTCCACCAAGTTTTCGGCCATCTCGAGACCGATAAAGCCACCACCTGCAATAACAGCAGTCTTGGGCTGATGCTCGATAACCCACTCTCTAATTTTGAAGGTATCCTCTACGGTACGTAGCGTAAAGACCTCATCAAGCTCAGTGCCCACAAAAGGAGGCACCGTTGGACGAGCACCAGGTGAGAGCACCAAACGGTCGTAGTTTTCCTCAAACTCCTCACCCGACTCAAGATTACGGACAAGCACAATCTTACGTTCAGGAATGATACGCACTACTTCATGGCGCACACGTACATCTAAACGAAAACGCTTGTTGAGACTTTCAGGAGTCTGTACCGCAAGAGCTTTCTTGTCTGTAATTACGCCTCCTATGTAATAAGGAAGACCACAGTTTGCATAAGAAACGTAAGCAGAACGCTCAAAAATAATAATCTGAGCTTGCTCATCAAGTCGACGAATACGAGTTGCCGCGCTCGCTCCGCCAGCTACACCACCCACAATGACCACTTTCATGGCTACCTCTCAATCTTGCCGCGGTATGTCGCAATACCGCCAATATTGGTGACATTTGCATAACCCAGTTGCTTTAGTTCTCCAAGTGCGCGCCCACTACGAGCGCCCGATGCGCAATAGATAAACAATGGTGTGGCTTTATCGGGCACTACAACCTCAATAGTTGCGAGCTTGCTCAAAGGCACATTTTTACTCTGAGGAATGTGTCCATCTGCAAATTCATTAGGTTCGCGCACATCAATGAGTTGTGCGCCGGTTGTTTGTTGAAAGTGAGCAACACCCTCATTGATGTCAGCACCTCGGAATATATCGAATAATCCCATTTTGTCTCCTACTCTTGAAGGTTATGCTAATCTTCCCAAATTTGTAGGGAGACTTTCAGTAACTGAATCATGGTTTCTGCTAGCGGCAAGATAAGTATTAGTTCTGACGCTGGATCCAAGCTCTTAGGGCAACGTATATGGCTGCAAACAAAACGGCTGCAACAGGCCAAATCCCCCAAGAATGAGCCCAATTCCAAGTTGTTATGGCATACGCTAGATAGATAGCAGTCACAAGACACCAATACACTCTAGGGAACCAGCCAATACGACGGCCAATCCGCTTGTTTTCTATGGTGAAGTCTTCCGTTTGCAGTAGTTTGAGATAACTCGAGTGAATCATCCCAAATTTAACGAGGAAAAATACTCCCGCTCCTACAAAGGCAAGAAGCACAGGAAAGCTGAGATACGAAACAAGATCATCTTCAAATATTGACGTTATTACAAACACAGGGAGTGCACCTATAAAAATCAAAACGATGCTGAATGCAACCGCAAGGTGATAAGAGTTTTCAAACGCCTCATTTTTACGCAGGATGGCAGCTTCCACACCATACTGCAGCTCAAGCTCCTCGCTCTCTAGGTATTCATAGCACTTTAGCTTACCACCCTTGACAATAAACAAAGCGATGGCAACTGCAACAGCAATCAATAAAACTGCTATACCAATTCCTGTAGCGATACCTTCACTCATGCCCGCAAAATGTTTTTCGTTAAACGCTCCCAGCACAAGCAAAACAATGGGCGACCATATGCACAGGGCAACTCCAAGGGCTATAGCAGAAGAATTTTGTTCTACAAGGCTGGTATATTCGCTCGCTTCTTCGAGTGAAACCTTACGCACGGCAGACGATTCTGATGCCACTAAAGCGCCGGTATCGCAACTAGAATTGCTTGCATTTGCCTCAATACTCTCTTGATTGCTCGCGGCAAAAGATAAGTTCTGCTCATCATCAGCATTATCCTTGAGTAGATAATCAACGTTCACACCAAAAAGTTCGCTCATCTGCACAACCTTGGTAATGTCAGGCATAGCATTTGTAGCTTCCCACTTTGATACGGACTGGCGCGATACGCCTAATTGCTGTGCAAGCTCTTCTTGAGACCAGCCGAGACGTTTACGTAAACTCATAATTTTTTCTGCGAGAATCATGATCAAAGCCTTTCAGGTAATGATTTTCCTCTTCGTCGACGTGGTTAAAAGCTTAGGAAACATAGCTCACTCCCGCTACCAACTTGGGTTGGAACTTTGTCAACCACTGGTTGCATGGGTCATTTACCTGCAAATATAGCGAGTCATCTCTTTGCATAGATGAAAAGATTTCGCCCACCAACTATCATAGACATATCTTTCCCCATAGGACGTCCAAGCAGAAGGGCGATAAGACAATGACAAAGTTAGATGGCAAAGTCGCACTGATCACTGGAGCTGCAAAGGGCCTAGGTGCAGGCATCGCCGAGGTATATGCACGTTACGGCGCAAAGCTCTGTCTCCTCGATACGGATCCCCTTGTCGAGACGGTAGCCGAGGATCTTCATACGCGCTATGGAACCCAAACCATCGCAGCGGTGGAAAGCGTCACGGACAAGGAACGAGTAAGGGAAACTGCAAAGCTGGCATATGACAGCCTGGGCTCTCTTGATATTGCCTGCTGCAACGCTGGCATCTGCCGTCTTGCTCCATTTGAGAGCTTTCCCGAAGAAGAACTTGATGCGTCCATCAATATCAACATCAAGGGTGTCTGGAACACCTGTCAGAGTGTCATACCCTACATGCTCAAGGAAGGCAAAGGTAGCATAGTTATAGCCTCCTCGGTCACAGGCGATATTGTGGCAGATGCTGGTGAAGCAGCCTATGCGCTCACCAAAGCTGCCCTCGTTGGCCTCACAAGATGCCTTGCTGTCGAGTATGCCCCCCGAAATATCCGTGTCAACTGCTCGCAGCTAGGCTACGCAAGGACCCCAATGGTTGAAAGAATGGCCAAGGAGTCCAACCCTGACAATCCCGAGCAGGCCATTGATGCCATTGCGGCAAATGTTCCTTTGGGCAGACTTGCCATGCCTCAAGAGGTTGGAGAGCTGTTTGCGTTTCTAGGTTCAGACGAATCAAGTTACATTACGGGCGAGAGGATTGTCATTGATGGAGGTGCTACCCTTCCCGAGACCAACTCCATGGGCGTCTAGACCCGAAAGACATCAACAAAATAGGCCGTTTTCATTGCGTCATTAAATATGATACCCATGTTGACGATGTTGGTTTTTAACCAGCATCGTCAAGTAGTTTGGAAAGTAGTACTTAAATCAGATTAATAGATGGATTATCATGTTATAGTTAGTCTTATCTAACTATAAGGAGTCTGATTTGAATCAAAAGACTTGGGATCGATTTGCACCGATTTATAATTTGGCATTGAGATCTGAGAAACATCTTTTCGAGACCATGTATACGCGAATTGCTCAGGTAGTCGAAGGCAAAGATGTATTAGAAATCGCTTGTGGTCCAGGACAGCTCGCAAAGCACATCGCACCGTCAGCCAACGAGGTTGTAGCAACAGATTATTCTTCAGGTATGATTCATGAAGCACAGAAAGGTATGACACCGGCAAATCTTAGTTTTATGGTTGCAAACGCCATGAATCTACCATTTGAAGATGATGCGTTTGACGTTGTTGTTATAGCAAATGCGTTGCATATAATCCCTGCTCCCGAAAGAGTACTTGCAGAAATAGATCGCGTGCTCAAAGATGGCGGTTTGCTTGTAGCGCCTAACTTTGTTGCACATGAGGAAAAGCGAGGAGCCAGGCTGTGGACACGTATCCTCAGAACTGCTGGCATTACATTTGAGCAGCAGTGGACTGCAGCAGACTACATGACATTTCTTACAGATAATGGCTGGGAGATACAGCAGTTTACGGTAATGCATGCTCGGATACCCCTTCTCTATTGCGAATGCACCTCATCGAGCTCTTCTGTGCGTATATCCTAAAGTCAAGCTCTTTAATAGTGCTCCACTCGACACATTGCTGATTGTTCCGATGGATTGAATCCGAAAGAAGTATCAAATGAGCGTAAACTTTCTAGGAGCTACTTTGATACTGATATCACTGATTTACGTACAGCAAAAATGCTGCTCCAGCTACTGCCAAAATCATGAGAACCGCTGATGCAACTACGATTACCTTATCCAACACAGCGTTATTCTTTGCTATTCGCGCCAAGAGGGTATACAACGCAACTCCAAGCGCAGCACCCATCGTATTAGAAATAATATCTGTCACATCCGAGGCTCCAATACTCAGTACAAACTGCAGAGTCTCAAACACAAAGCTGGTGAGAGCAATAATCAAGATGCTTGTGCCAATAGGAAGCTGGCGAAATGCTACGCGCATATATATGCCAAAGGGGATAAAAATCAGAACATTGTCAATAACCTCACGTAAATGACCCGAGGTTTCCTCCTCATAATAAAAGGGGATCAGATTGATATGACGAGTGGTACTTAGATCTGCAAGCGAGAACTGAGTTTTGAGTAACACTACCCAAACGAGTAGTACCAAGTAAAAAATGAATACAGCAATAATCCCTTTACCCTGCTTACTATTGGACATTATGCTTTGCCCTCCTCATCATCAGACTCATATTCCAATATGTCGCCCGGCTGACACTGCAGCTCTTCGCATAGCACACCCAAGGTGCTAAATCGCACCGCGCTAATATGCCCATTTTTTAACTTTGATAGGTTTACATTTGTAATTCCGACTCTTTCGGATAAATCTTTAAGTGATATCTTTCGATCTGCCATAACGCGATCAAGCCTAAGCACAATCTTTCCCATCATTACCCCCCCTACAGCGTTTCGTCCGACTGAAGCTGGAGTTCACAGGCATAGTCGAACATAAGGAAGAAGGCAACGAGAGCAATTGTCTCGAAAATAGCTGAGAGCAAATTTCCACCAAACAAAGCAAGTACTACTGCAATAACTGCTAATGCCAGCAGTTTTTTGCGAATCTCCTCAGTGAATGGCGAATAGCTTTGGGCCACTTGCGCAAATGTACTCTGAAGCAAGGTAAAAAATGCAATAACTAGGCCTAGCGCCAGCATGCCCAAAATGGTGAGTACAAAAATACCTATACCAGACATCAGAACGTCTTGTGTTTTAACGCTAAACCACAACACCTTCATCCTGCCTAAAAACGGGGCAGTAAAAATCTCCGCATGAAGTACTGCATACGCAAACATTCCCAGCAAGAAAAGCGCAAGCATAGCGATTGCCAGAATTTGCAGGATTCTTGCAATGGTAGCGAGGACTTTGCACATCCTCCTGAGTTGTGAGATGTTTTCGGACTCTTGCATGATGACTCGCTTTCAATCCTCTTTGGATATAAATTAGACGTTAAACGCTAATTAGTTAATGTTTAACGATAATTATCCTAGGAGCTAAGTTATCGTTTGTCAATAACTTTTTCTTATCCATCAAGTCAACATGACAGGGCATGAACGTGTCTTAAAGTCAGCAAAAAGGTATCTATGTTATTTGTCTCGATGCTTTTCTTGCGTTTTTGGCTCTTATTACATGCCTAAGTCAATATTGGAGAAACACTACTCCCCTGTTGCTGTGCGATATTCAGAAGAGCCCGTGTCGGCCCAATCATGTTTTCCCGAACTGATTACTTTTTCGGTCGAGTATTCATAGGCAAGCATATCGACAATCTGGGGTTCGGTATCGCTATCTGCAAGTTCTTCTTTATAGACAACATACAGAGCACATTTACCATTATTGGATTCACGATCATAAAGCACATAGGTGATCTGCTTTGCATCCTTATTGAGTACAAGCTTTGGCACGCCCTTTGCAGAGTAAGTAATATCTTTTTCTTCTGCTTTGGCATTGCCATAATGATGGGCTATTGCCACTAAACCCTTATTAATTTGATTATCCTGCTGCGCCAGATTATCGTCTGTTCCTTCTATGTCATTGCCTGAACCATCGGATGAAAACTCATAATTTTCAAGCTGTTTGCCACTATCAAAATCGATGCTTACCACACGCTGACGAGCATTATCATCGGTAAAAGCGACAAATGTCACCACGTTATTCTGCCAGTACACACTATAGTTTCCTCTAGAAACTGTAGGGAAACCGTCGTTTATGGGAACACTCCCGAACTGACGCCCAATGAATAGTGAATTTTCACGTTTGTAAAAATTCATCGAACCACTTAGTAAAAATGTTGATTCCTCTACGACCAAGATGTGTTTACCACTAGGTGATGAAAACTCATGATAGGAAAAGCCTCCACGCACAAACAGCTCTGCCAACGTTCCAATGAGGATGCCAAAAATCACCATGACCCACGCAAGCACAATGGCAACCTTTGATAATTTGCGTATCGCACGTCTCCAAGCGGTAATAAGCCCCCAAATTATCCAAGCAGCACAAATCAATCCCGTAAGAAAGTAGAGGTCAGTTTCTCTGAGGTATACGCCAATCTTGATAAGCAATATCAATCCCGTAAGCTGCTCGACCGCCAACAGCACGACGCATAACGCCAGCCAGCAACCGCTAGCAACAAGCAGTACAAGCCTTATGCGGGCGGACTTTGTTTTTCGCAACTTTTCAGAATCAGTCGGCATACTCATATCTCTTTTTTGCTGTCACTCTGACAATTCGGAAGTCCAGACATTACTCATCATTGTTAGCAAATCTTGCTTCATTTATTGTAATTTTGTTGCCCACCCGCTCAAGGATGAGTCTTTTGCTCACGCACCTGGCGAGAAACCTTTCATCGTGACTTACCAAAATCAATGTTGCTGGAAATGAAGATAGCGCGCGCTCAAGCGCTTCAATCGCTTGGATATCCAGGTGATTTGTAGGTTCGTCAAGCACAATAAGCTGCGGCGATAACAACATTCCTCGGACAATAGCAAGCTTACGAAGCTCACCTGGACTGGTAGCTGCCAATGTAAGAACGCGTTTTGGATCTGACCCTAGACGTGATAGCCCCTTAAGAACCAGTCCTTTCTCTAGTTCTGGCAGCGCTTCCACTGATTCTAGAAAACGTTTTGCATCATCGGCCCCTATTTCTTGGCCAATATAAAGTGTACGAATGCCATCAACCTCGGCACACCACAAACTCCCCGTCTGTTCACTTTGCGAAAGCATATGACGTATCAAAGTAGATTTGCCCACACCATTTGACCCGCAAATACCAATATGGTCTGTGTTTGCAATAAATAGCTTAGGAACAAGCAGTTCCGCTTCAGGCCCACAGGGGATAATTTGCTCCCGTGTCTTCAGTACAACATGTCTTTTGCTTGGACGAGCATTCAGCCATACATCACCTTCATAACGCTTTGCGACTCGCATCGTGCTCAAACTCTGCCGTGCGGATTCCACGCGTGCGTCCATCCGATCTGCAAGCTTACCTGCCTTGCCATCTTTTCCAGAAACTATGGCAAGCCCAATTTTGTCGCGGCTATCGCTATCATGCTTATCGAGTTTGCGCTTACTTCTCATGCCAGAACTTTTATCTGCAAGCTCCCTACGCCGACGTTGTTCATTTTCTAATTTTTGGAGCTGCTTTTTTGCGACTACCTGACGATGGATTAACCCTTCTCGTTCCAGTTTCATTTGGTCGCACGCTTGCGTATATCCACCTGATCGCATGACCACGTGCCCATCCCTAAAATCGAGCACTTGGTACACCAAGGAATCAAGCAGTTCTCGATCATGCGAGACAAGAATACCGATTCCACGATACGCTGCCATGGCACGACAAATCTCTTTGCGACAGTTGGCATCAACATGATTTGTGGGTTCATCAACAACAAGAATTTCTGGCTGTGCCCAAAGCGCTACTGCAACCTGAATTTTCTTCTGTTCGCCACAGCTCAATTGGGAATAACGCCAAAGCATGTCGTCATCAATACAAAGCGAATGCCTCATCGAAAGAGCCTCTGGTGAATAGTCACAGGCAAAATCGTACAAAGAGGCAGGTTCCCATGAAGGATCCTGAGGACAATATAGTCCGCTTATTTTGGGCAAGACAGTTCCAGAATCCGGGCTCATATCCCCACATGCAATACGTGCGATGGTGGTTTTCCCGCATCCGTTTGGTCCGATGATGCCCGTCCAACCAGATGCAAAGCTTGCGTTTACTCCATCGAGTATTGTTACCGAAGAGCCTGGATAAGCATATGTAATGTGCGAAAGGTTGAGGAACCTAGACATGAAGCTATTCCTTCTCGTGATGTTTCACAATGCAGCGCATGGCGGCAAAGAGATTTGCTACCTGCACTATTTGAGGCATCACTACAGCTTCATTAATCCTTCTCCTTAAAGTAGGTTCGCGCTTGGCATCTGGGCGCTCACCGTGGATAGATTTCAACTATAGCACCAAACAACAAAAGTATTTGCTGTTCTAATCGACGTGCAAAAGTTGTATTAGGAGACAGCAAAAAAACTGAGTTGCATGCTCAACCAGTTCCAGTTGTACAACTTAACTTTTTAATTGACAGTCTTTCATTAATGTCTTACTGTACTAGTTATATAATACAATAAGACAGACGAAGGGAGGTCAAACGTGCCATGGGAATTTGCAGAGGGATCCCCCATCTGGCGACAGATTGTTGCACGTATCAAAGCTGCTGTCGCAGGTGGTAGGCTCGCTCCAGGGGAAAAGGTCGCCTCGGTACGTGACCTCGCGATGGAGGCAGGGGTAAACCCCAACACAATGCAACGCGCACTTGCACAGCTCGAACAGGAAGGCATCCTACACACTGAACGCACGAGCGGCAGATATGTGACAGAGAATGTCGAGATACTCGAAGGGCTACGTCGCCAACTCGCATCTGAGGTTATTGCCGAACTCTACCATCAGCTGCATGCACTTGGCATAGATGACAATCAAATCGTGACAATGGTCTCTACTTGGAAGGATGAGAACTGATGGCAGTTTTAGAGTGCAAGGCATTAAGCAAGCAATACAGGGAAATTGCAGCACTCGATGCAATTGACCTCTCGCTCGAAGCCGGTCAAATTATTGGTCTTCTTGGCCCAAATGGCTCAGGTAAAACGACTTTAATCAAACTTGCAAATGGTCTTATCAAGCCAACATCTGGCCAAATTCTCATAGAAGGCATGGCACCATGTGTAGAGACAAAAGCTAAAGTGGCCTATTTGCCCGATCGGAACTTCTTGCCTGAATACATGAGCACAGCACAACTGCTCGATTACTACCAAGACTTCTTTGTAGATTTTGATCGTAAGCGAGCTATAGATATGCTCACAAACCTAGGCCTTGATGTATCGAAGCGCCTAAAAGAGCTGTCCAGAGGCACGCGGGAGAAGGTTCAGCTCATTCTCACGATGAGCCGGAATGCGCATATATATCTGCTTGATGAACCCATCGCGGGTGTCGATCCCGCAGCACGTGACTACATCTTGCGCGCCATCATCTCCAACTACTCGCCAGACTCACTCGTACTCATCTCCACACACCTTATTACTGATATCGAGAGCGTGCTCGATGATGTCATTTTTCTCAAGCAAGGTCACATGGTGCTCCACGAGTCTGCTGATGACCTACGCGAACGCACAGGCAAGAGCGTAGATGGTCTCTTTAGGGAGGTATTTGCATGTTAGGTAAATTATTCAAGTACGACTTTCGAGAAGTCGGAAGAAAGATAAGCCCGCTTTACATCGCACTTGCTGCGATATCTATTGTCACGGGAATACTTTTTGCCGTAAGGGGAAGCAAAGTCAATACCGTAAACGACCCACTCGCCGCCATCATAATAATCATGATGCTTGTCTGGTTAGTTCTGTTTGTGGCAACTGGCGTTGTTACACTGATGCTCGTAGCACGCAACTTTCAAGATACGCTTTTCGGGAGCCGTGGTTACCTTACCAACACCCTGCCAACACGCGCCATTGATCACGTAGCAGACAAAACCATTAACGGGATCGTTTGGGCAGCGCTCACTACCCTTATGAGTATTGTTGCAGTCGCGCTATTCGTCGCCGCTATCGTCCTCGTAAGCCCCGCTGCTCGGGGATCCCTCCTTGAGACCCTCGGATCGACTTCACTCGGATCAGTTTCGTTTCCCCAGTTAGCAATGACGGATATAGCGAAGAACGCCGGTGTGGTCACCGTCTCCTTCCTGACCTTCTCCGCCTTAGTGGTATCGTGGCTCTTCGCGGGCATATCGTTCGGCAGTATAATAAAGAAGCGTCCAGGGCTGGCTAAGGCGATCGCATTCGCCGTACTCGCGCTCGCATGGTTGCTCACGTCGAATGTCCTGGGTACGACCTATGCGCGCCTCCTGCTAGTGCAGGTAGCTCTCACGATTATCTTCAGCATGTCGTCAACGTACATCTTGAGTTGCCACCTCAATCTTGAATAAGCGTATTTTAGGAGACTAGTCCCCGCAGCGTGGTCTCCTAAGAGGTTGTGCGATGGCGCAATGTCGAAACCGTTACGATAGACGATTCGCTTTTGGGTCTGTACAACTCTCTGCATTCTCCCTTAGAGTGGAAGAGCAAAGCGGCTTTCCACTCTAAAATGCAGACTTTACGAGGCTTACCATTCTATTTGGTAAGCCTCGTGATTGTGGTATACCTTACGTCGCAAGCTAGCTGCAACAATTTTTCGTTTTCGTTGCACGAACAAGACAACATATCACTAGAAGAGAAAATACTAATCGTATTATGGAATCAACGTACTTTTGATGTATCAAAAGTACTACCAAGCAGACCATTTCTTCAAATGCGTACTTGTATTTAGAGAATGAAGCCCAACTCACTCGCAGCAGATGTAGGGGCTACAGGTCTCCCCCGTCATCCTTATCGACTCCCATGTCAAATTGCTCGGGAAGAAACTTGCCCACCTGCTGCTTGCCTGTCTCAACGATAACCCCATCAATCTGCTCAAAAGTCTCACCTAGCATACGATGGTTGACTGTATCGATAAGCATCCCCAAATTGAGTCCAAAATAGAGACTGATACGTTCGGGATCAGCAAGAGTATGCTCCATTGCCACATTAAAGGGCGAGCCAGCAAAGAGATCCGTAAAAATAATCACGTGTTCGCAATCAGCCATGGAAGCTAACACACAGTCGTAAGTATCCTCGAGTTCCGCTTTAGAAGAGTGACAAGGGAAGTCGATCGCCCATATATCTTCTTGCTTGCCCATAATGAGCTCCAAAGAAGACAAAATGCCTGTCGCAAAGTGTCCGTGTCCGCAAATAAGGATGCCGATCATTTTTACCTGCTTCCTTCTTGTAGGAATACCCCTTTAGAAACGAAAGAGCCGAGCTGCTGGTTGTGGGCCAGGCAGCCCAGGCTCTATCTCCATGCAATTGCGTAACAACACTAAGCTAATCTTGTTCCTTCGGAATATGAGAAAGTTCAATCTTAAAGGGATTTATCCCAGTATCGATGTTGGTGCAAGCAGCACCTTTAGCAGCAACAAACTGGAAGGGAACAGTATACATAATAGGCGCTAGATACTTATTTGTCTTAACACTAAACACCATATCGCGCGCATCATGCTCGCATTCCATACAGGTAATAAGATGCACGCGTGGGGTGTACTGACGAAACGCATCGCGAAATTGCAAACAGCGACTCCACTCTTTTTCGTCCGAGCCAATCATAAAGATGGTTTGACGTGGACTAATAGCCATGGTAGGGCCATGGGAGTATTCCTCCAGTTCATAACCAATGGTGGGAAGGCGAAGCATCTCGCCTACCTTAAGCATGCCCTCAAGTGCCGATCCGTAATCGATGCCATACCCTAATACATATATGCGATCACTGTTGACAATGGTAGCGACATTGCGATCAAACCATGCCTCGCTTTCTTGGATTACAGTTTGGAAGGAGTTAACAAAAGCCTCAGCTTCAGCAATTGCGGAATCAAAATCTGTACCCGAAATCGCACCCCTAACCTTACCAGCAGCAAGTGCCCACAGGTAGACTTGAAGCATGGTAACAGTATAGCCACGAGTCTCAGGAGGCGTAAGTTCCTTGCCACATAGCAGGTGAATAACCTCATCTACGTGATGAGTTATCTCACTTTGCAAATCTTCGGTAAGAACTACCGTATGATAGCCTTGGCTCTTGGCCCACTCCATTACTTGAATGGTGGAAATGGAAGTACCAGACTGCGAAATACCCACAAACAGAATCTCATCCTTGGCAAGTTTACCAGTCCAGTCAGCCTTCTCGTAGTTGGCAAAGACAGTAGGATAATTGCCAACTGCGTCAATACCGACGAGATGCTTGAACAAGTATGCCGCAATCTGTGATGCGTTATACGAGGTTCCCGATCCGAAGAAGAGAACCTTCCTGATAGGATAATTCTTAAAAATGTTGGCAAAGGGGTCCATAAAGACTGCACGATTTGCAAAGGTTGCCTGCAAAGCACGTGGCTGGTCGCGCATGTAACCCAATACGGAAGGATGTTTCTGATCAATGTCGCTCATAAATCCCCTTTCTGATATTGCTAGTGCATCGCAAAGAAGTTAGTCAAATCTTGTGGAACGTCAGTAGGAGTTTCACGCAGGACAACTTTGGTGCCAAACTCCATCAACTTTTTGAAGTCTGAAATCATCTCTTGTGTCATATAAGTTGTGCCAGTACCCACATGTACCTGATCATTCTTGACAGGAGATATGTTCCCAATGGTCACCTGAGGGACCACATATCCACACTCCGCCATCTTTAAGATGGGTTTAGGTTTATTGCATAACAGCATGATATTTTTACCTGCAACATCAGTGCGTAAAAGTAATTCAGCTGTTTTCTTAGCGCTATGGAAAGTAAGCTTGACTTTCTGTGGACAGCCAAATCTCAAGGCTGACTTACGCATGCTGTCATGTACGATATCATCGTCAACGATCACGATTTGGTTCAGTGCGTAAAAGGGGATCCAATATCCGCACACCTGACCATGAATGAGGCGATCATCAAGTCGTACATCTACGATTGGCATGGTAGCCTCCTAACCTATTACGCCCAGCGCACCTAACACAAAGGCGATTACCACACCACTGCACAACACCTTGATGACGCTTACTTTTGAGTGCAAAAACTTATAGAAGCCCAACACAGCAAGAAGCGAAAGGAGCTGTGGGCAAATCTGATCGAGATAGTCCTGCAGCACGATTTCGCTACCCGAAATAACAAAGGAAAGTGGTGAGGTAATACCGACCCATGATGCTGTAAGGCAACCAATAGAAGCTACACCTACGATACCTGCACAGTAGGTAAAGAGTTTCATCATGCCAGACTGTTCCATGTCGGCAAGCCAGGAGGCACCTTGCGAATAGCCAATCTTCAAGCCGTAATATCGTGTAAGTAGGTTGGGAATATTAAAGAGAGCCAGAAGTACGATGGGACCAAGAATAGATCCCTGAGCTGCAAAGCTCGCACCAAGTGAGCAGGCAACAACCTTGAAGATGCCCCAGAAGAAAGTATCGCCAATACCAGAGAGTGGGCCCATGAGCGAGACCTTGATGGCATTGATAGACTCCTTATCAAAGGATGGATCATCATGTGCCATCTCCTCCATAGCTACGGAGATACCCATAACGAAGGGCGATGGAGCAACCGTCATGTTAAAAGCAGCCATATGACGATGAAGAGCCTCCTTATAACCTTCTTCGTCATCGCCCCAAATTCTCTTAAGGGAGGGCATCAAAGCATACTCGTAGCCGAGACCTTCCATACGCTCACTATTAAAGGATCCAAGCAGTGTGAAAGAACGCCAAAAAATTGTTTTGAACTCTTTTTTTGAGAGTTCATGAGCGGGTTTTGCTTTATTGCTCATTACAGCTCATCCTCCTCATCGTCAAAGTCTGTAGAGGTGAAACCAGCCAGTTTGTGTTGCAAGATGCTGGTTTTGTTCGAGCGCTCAATGTAGATGATGAAAGCTAGGGCAAAAGCAACTAACGCCACGCCAACCATAGAGACGCCTAAATAAGCCGCTAAAACAAATCCAATGATGAAGTAGGGAACTAGGTTCTTCTCGAGTAACAAGTTTAGCAACATTGCATAGCCAACTGCGGGGAGTACCAATGCAACGGCGGACAGGCCTTTGGATGCCCACTCAGGGATGTTGTTGACAACGACACTGATAGCATCGTTACCTAGGAAGAGCGCAGCCCAAGTAAGCAACCAGTAAAAAGCAAAGGTGATGATGCCGCATAGCCAGTGAATCCAAACTATCTTCCTCTCTTGACCACCTTGATCAATTAGATTATCAACGGTATGCATGGGGAGTGAGTATCCCGTGTCAATGAGAGATTGAATGAATTGCAAAAGCACGGAGACGGGAACGCCGAAAGCCATAGCAGCTTCGACGCCTGCACCCGTGGAAAGAGCAATGGCCGTACCAATAGTACCGCCAGGACCAACTGCCAAACCAGCGACTGGACCGATTGATGCAGTACCCATCCAGATGAGTTCAAGCTGGCCGCCAATAATCAGGCCCTGCTTGACGTCGCCTAAAATCAAGCCAACGAGAAAACCCGTCACGACTGGTTCGCGAATCTTGCACTCACCAAACCATCCGCCTTCGATTGTCGCACATGAAAGTGCTGCGACAATACCCACGAGACATGCCTGTAACGCTGTCATGGGGCACCCCCTTCTGGTCAAGCACCATACCACCTATTTAGTGGTATATCACCTATACCTTTTGTAAAGGTATACACCACTTAAAAGATGGAAACAAGCAGAATGAGCAATAAATTCGCCAGAAGGTAAAAAGAGTCACCTTGTGGATAAAGATCATATTTTTGCTGGTAGATTATATAAGACTAATTAATAGAAGGAATCACTCAACCCGAGAAAGTCTTTATTCGCTTCAATCACACCTTATCGAGCAGTAGCAGAAAAAGAAAAACTGGTATATTCAGACCGATAATAGGCACGTGTAAACTCAACCAGTTCATTACTTGCATCATAACTCTCATACTCATAATAAAAGAGCAATCGTCCGGGTTCTATATTGAGCACTTCGAGATAGGGCTGGGGAACGGGGGATGCCCACATATTCGAGATAATACGATCTGGCAGATGACCCTGTATCTCCATATAGGTGTACAAGGACCCATCTGCAAAATCAAAGCGCTCGGGATTCGAGAAAAGTGCTTGCGGAAAGTAACAGATCTGGAGGGCATAGGGCTCCCCGTCGATACTCGAGAGGCGGATAAGCTCATAACAGAAAGTTCCCTGGCCAAAGTGATCAGCAACATCATCTCGGGCCTCTACCTGCTTAAACGAAAGTACTTTACGAGAAGACGAGAAACCTGACTGGCGAAGAACCGCCGAGAGAGAGATGTCTTCATGCTCGCCCATACTCACTCTCTTTTTGTTCTTTGCATCAGAACCCCGTCGGACGAACGTCCCTTTTCCCTGTACTGACACAAGATAACCCTCACGCACAAGCTCACCAATTGCTCGACGTACCGTTAGGCGATTTAGGTTGTAGCGAGACGCCATCTCGCGCTCGGAGGCAATTTTTTGACCTACAGCGTATTCGCCACTCTCAATCTTGCCAAGGATACTGGTCATAAGTTGTTGATAGAGAGGTTGAGAGACCTTAGACATTGCGGTTCACCGTCCTAAAGCGAAAGAAACTTGGGCGAGCGGTGATTTGAAAGATACGCATCGGTTTTTCTGCCTGAGCAGAATCATAACAAGTGCCCGAAATGAGCATAACCTCAGCGTTAGCAGGAAGGTCAAGAAGACCTGCCTCCTCCTCGGTTGCTCGAACAATCATGATAGATTCCTCGCTCTTCTCTGTAGCCAAGCCATAGCGATCGGAAAGAAACACCGAGAGAGATCTATCCTCAAGATCCGCTTTCTCGATGCCCTTTACCAAATCATAAGGAATGTACTCGTGTTCTATATCGCAGGGCTGACCTTCAACTATGCGAAGTTTACAGTACTCAAAGACCTTGGATGCAAGGGGTATATGGAGCATTTCACTTACGTACTTATTTGCCTCTACCACTTGATGCGTGAGTATACGATACCGATAGACATACCCCTTCTCTTCAAGTTCCTCCGTGACCGATTTTATCTTGTCTAACTCACGTGTGACAAAGATGGTTTCTGTCCCTTTCATACAAGCTCCTCGACAGCTTGATGGATTACTGGTATAGTTCCCAACGTTATAGTATACCAGTTAAACTTCTTATCCCAAAGTCCTTCCAAACCCTTGACATTCAAGATGAATAACATATAGCTACTTGTCAAAAAGATCGGAGTCACCATGAACGTCATGTTGACAATCACCCTAATACTCATGGTGGTACTCTTTGCCGTCGATGGTTTTTTTCGCTGGAAACAAAAGAAGCAGCTCGATGTATTACTTGATAAGCTCACAAACAAACTCGCTGCACATGACTACGACGGTTATGACGCTCTGCTTGATTCCAGTCAGCAAGCCATTCCCCCGTTCAACTTTGCCTTCATGAAGCTCCAAGGAGCCGCCCAGCGTGGTGAAGTCCACATCTTTAAACAGCGCCTTGCAACCTTTGATAAGCTACGCCTGAACAATCGACAAAAAGCGGCGATTGCCAGTGTTGCCTTTACCTTCTATACAAACAGGGATAGTAAAGCAGATGCTCTCGTATGGCTTGATGTCATCAACTCCCTACCCGGCGAGGAACGACTCAAGAAGGAAGCTAAGAAACGCATGGCTGAAGTAGAAAAGAGCATTAGGCACTCAGCCTAATAACGCAACTCAGAAACTTGATTCAAACATGCTGAGTACGCTGACAAATAAGGTACTCCGATTTTGTCATCTGACGAGACTTCTTGATTGTATACACAAGTGCAAAGACAAACTTGTAACCATGGTATGCGAATCCGCCACCTCAAAGCCCATATGACGTAGCTCAGCGATTATATGGTCAAGTGTTTCTATAATCTCAGCAATGCGCGCCTGGAAATAATCCTCATCCTCAAGTGAAGCGATGCCAATCGCTGCAGTTACAGCACTGATATTAAATGGATTAAAGTCAAACTTCACATCGCGCATGTCACTTATCAATGGTTCCTGAGCCACAGCAAAACCGATATGAGCGCCAGCAAGATTGCGCAGCTAGACACTCGCAACAGACGTTTTTCTTACAATGTCGCAACGCTACACGCGAAATGACGCTTGTTGTCACGTCTCAGCTCTGCTCATAAAATCAAAGACACTAATCGTTGCTGGTTTTATAAACGGTGACTCTGCAGGAGTAAACCCGCCAATTGAAGGTTGGATCTACGGGAACTCCTCCATCTTCACCAAAGCAGTCGCAACCCTTCACTCTACATCGGATTCTTTCAACCGGCTTTCCAGCTACAATAGCTTTCGCAATAACAGATGCTATTGTCTTCCTAAAAAATATGTCATCGAAATCATGATAAGGCTGAAATGGAAGATTGTTGCCGCAAGAATCCTTGAAGAGATATCCCCATTCGCTAGTTTCTTTTGAGCAAGGACACATTTCAAGCATGTCGCCTTCCTTAATAGAAGCAACAGTCTGCTCAAGTCTTAGATCTCTCTGAGACGTACCTTCATGCCATGTGGACTGAAACCAGAGCTCCGCTATCCCCAGCTTCTCAGCATTATTATCAAAACCAGCAGAAAAATCGCCAGGCTCGACACTGCCAATGAAAGCCTCATACCCACGCATCTCTATTGCTTCTTCAAGCGACTTAGCTTCGGGTGAATAACTTAAGTAATCAAATACGTTGAAGCACTCACCTTCGTATTTTTTTGGCTGAGGTAAACCAAACTTTTCTTCGTCGGATGTTGAATTATCGCTTATACCATCCAACTCATGCATATTGGTCTCCTATCTCGCAGTTTCGCTTGGTTGTGTCAACTTTACGAGACTTTTTGGTTTTCAGATGGGTATCTAATTGGACAGCTGAAGTATTGCGTCATATAGCATGCGATCTGCAATTGGCAGAGTCTCCACATCGGGGTGTGCCCCAGACTCATAGCGACTTACATGTGCCAAACATCAAGCATTCAGACCTCCAGCCAGATCCTGATACTAAATATCCCCCACGTGAGACAGTTTTTATGTAGCAGCCCACTTTCCCTGCTAACTTCGGGAAAGCCACTTTCGACAGCGGACACCCAGCGTCAGCACGTAAGCACATCCAACAATGGCCGACAAAACAGACGAAGCCAGCGCGAGGGTTGGCACGAGAACAGCGTATCCAGCAACTGCAAGTTCGAACCTCGGTCCCCCACATGCGGAGGTTGCCCCCGCCGGGTCCAGACCCCCAGCAAACAAGAGAGTGGTGGACATCGAAAGGATCGTACAAATTGCCACTCCCCAATGTATCGATATGGGATGTGCGCAACCGAGAACTCCGGTCACAACAAGAGCAAGCAACACCACAAAGGCAGTTGCTGGCAAGGAGTCAAGCAGCAATAATTCAAACCTTGAACACGCAATTGCATCGCTCACTAGCCGCACACGCCCATCGTCCGCAAACACACGCGTGAGCTCTCGTGCTCGCGGGATAAGCGAAACGGTCGCCATCAGCCACATGAGTAGAATGCCAATATCCCCAGGGGCGGCTGTGAGCAAAGCTCCCAAGGGCACGATGCTCGCTCCCCATACGACCAAATCAGCTATACCCTCACGTTGCCGCACATGCGAAAGCGCTGCCCGAGCGAGAAAAAAGCGTCTTCCTTTCAGGTTGGGAAGAGCAAGGAAGGGTCGCCGCACAGCCATAAGCTTGCGCCGACGCAGCCTCTCGTAGGCGCCTGGTGCCTGCAGCGCCCACGAGCGCAGGGGCTGCAACTCTGCATACAGAGCATTGGCCTGCACGAGCAAGGTCATGTCTATACGAAAGAATCTACCAGCCACACGATAGCGCATAAGACCTACAATCCAGGCGAGCGCAACCGCTCCAAGAAGCGAAACAGCAAGCAAGGTGGCTGTGGCGGCTGGTGTGACGACAGACTGGAGCATCGTACCCACAGCAAACCCGAAAAGTACTCCCGCGACTGCCGCAACAAACCCGTTAACGATGAGTCCTTCCCCTATCCATGCCGAAGGCAAAAGCGCACTCGTGAGCCATAAAATATCTGGATGCGCTAGCTTTACCGGACAGGACAAAAGCCAGTGAGCCGACAACGCGACGCAGGTCATCACTGGAATAATCCAAAGCAGAGCCGCAAGCTGGGCGCAGGTTGTCGCACCCAGTGCCACTCCCACCTTCGCTGCGGAGTTGAGAAAGGCGAGCCACATAAGAACGAACGCACCGAAGATGAGGACGACAGCATAGACTTGGTAGATTCGATCGCTTAGTTTCGCATCCTTCTCGAAATCGCTCCCCGTCACGAGGAGCCAGCGGATGATTTCAGTGCGTCCATGGCGTAACCGCAATCTGAGTAGGAGGGCTATGTCATGCAGGACATCAGGCATAGGAGAGCGCTCCGTCTCTCAAGGCGAGAGTGAAGTTAGGGACGAGATCGGACGCATGAGCATGGCAACTTACAAGCACCGACGAGCCTCTCACTGTGAGGGACGTTACCTCACGATCAAGTACAGCGGATGCCTCGGCATCAAGGGGACCGTACGGCTCGTCAAGCAAAAGGAGCTTGGGGCGCATGACAAACGCAAGGGAAAGTGCAAGCTTGAGCCGCATTCCGCGCGAATAAGATGAGGGATATTGATCTAGAGCGCGCCCGAGGCCAAACTCAGCAAGGAGATCCTGAGCACGGGATAGGCGGTCTTCCATTTTTCCAGCTCTTAACAGCAACTGAACATGTTCACGTGCGGTCAGATCATCGTAGAAAGAGGGTACGTCACTGACGAATGTGCGGGCGCAGCGGATACCCTCGCCAGCAAAGCAGATCTTCCCTGCCGTTGGGGCAATCCATCCGGCAAGACACTTGAGCAGCGTGGATTTCCCCGATCCGTTCCTCCCCACGAGGAATGCGATATCGCCCTCCCCCAGCGAAAACGAGATGTCCTCCCATACAGGTGTCTTCCCATAGGAGAAGGCAAGCTTATCCACATTCAAGATTGCGGCCATGTGACCCCCATCCTCTGTGCAAGGCAGAGCAAACAGGCTCATGCGACAGACTTCATCCGTTCGCCCACGGGGCCCCACGGGCCCCTGCTTCCTTGCAGATAGAATCGCTCTATTATACCTGTGCAGTCTGCCCTGTCCCGAGGAAGACCCTCCTATCTCGAGCTCACGTATGCGGCTCTAAGCCACCTATGAATGGCAGATAAAAGCCTTTCAAAGTGCAGGTAGGTTCTTTCTTCACCATCTTCACCTCCTGAAAGGTTCATCGTTCATCAAGGCAGCATTTTCAGACCCCCATTCGCTCTGAGGGCCGATGTGTGCCATTTGCTGAAATTTGT
>NZ_KE952935.1:0-35351 GCF_000466405.1 Atopobium sp. oral taxon 810 str. F0209
CGGGGGCGCGGTCGCGGCCCCGTCGGCGAGGGGCCCGGCGAGACGGGGCCGTTCCACTGCGACCCCAGGCGAAGCGACCAGAAGGGCGCCTGCGAGCGCAACCACGTCGAGATAAGGAAGCTGCCGCCCAAGGGCGCCGGCCTCAGGTTCGACCGGCTCTCCCCGGCCGACCTGGCGCTCGCGATGTCGCACGTGAACTCCGAGCCCCGCGGCGCGCTCGGCTTCACGACGCCCGCCCGCGCCTTCAGGGCGATGCTCGGGGACGACGCGGCGGCGCTGCCGGACGCCTACGGCGTGGAGGACGCGCCGCTCGGCGAGCTCGACCTGACGCCGGGGCTGATAGAGCGGGCGCGCGCAGAGGGGGGGGCGATGCCCCGCTGTCCTAGCCTAAAGGGAAAAACGGAATAGACGGACCGACCGTCCGGCTGAGTCCGGGAAGAGGTGCCGGGCGGAGGGCGGAGCATGGCCACCGGACCCATCGAAACACATCTCCACCGTTCCTTCAGCTGGGAAAATGCCGCCCCCGGGGCCTGGGAGGGGCCTCGGGGGCGTTCGGCTAACTGCGGGAATGGCCTATCCGCTCAATGTGTTCGGCTGAGATCGGAAATCAACCGAAATGAGTAAAGTTGGGTCTCCAACCCACAGCTGTCGTCTCTTCTCGAATAGCTGCGTCTAGCGTCAAGGACATGCCAACAAGCAAATCTGATTCACTTACTGTCAATGTCTCACAGCCCGTCTGTTTCATCAGCTCGCTTATAGCAACGCTGCCCGCAAGAATAACTGGCGCACGCTTTGTTTGCAGACCAGGAAGCTGTGCTCGCTCTTCCACAGTCAGGCCTGCAAGTTTTTCCTCTAAAGCACAAACCTGCTGATAGCCAAGCTCACCCAAATGCACGCGCGCGCTATCATAGGGTTCCAATTCAAGCGTCATTGCCACAAGCGAAGTCGCCGTACCACCACAAGCAAGCAATTTTTCTACCTGCAAATGTAAGGTATGTGCCTCTGCAATTACGGGTGCAAATTGTTCTGCGGCAAACTCATGCGCTGCACGCAAATCCTCCATACGAGCTGGCTCATGCTGGGAAAAATAGCGGTCGGTCAATCTACGACAGCCCACGTTGGTCGAGCGCACCAGCCCCATATCAAGTCCCGCTGCCGACAACACTCCCCAAGCAAGCTCGGTTGAGCCACCGCCATTATCTGCTACCAATAATTTGTGAGCAAAAAAATCCTGAGCAACACCCAAGAAGGTCAGTTGCCCTTCAACTTCACCGGGAATCACTTGAGGAAGAAGACCCAAGGCCTGTAGACGGTTCAGCAGCTCGTCAGAGTTGTCCGCATCACGAGCGGCACTCGTAAGTGTGCACACCGCACACTCTGCCCCAGCCTCTTGAGCTGTCGCAACATAAGCAGCAATACACTCACTTACATGATTGATGGCTGCAGAATCTAGCCTACCTGTCTTATCCACTCCCATACCAAGGTTGACAATGGTAGATTGCTTGGTGAGCGACACTACACGCCCCTTGTGCACTCGAGACAAAGCCAGACGCGCTGTCACCGTACCGATATCAATAACTGCCAACAGGCGATCAGCAGTATCCCCATCTGTAGCCATTAACCTAAATCCTCCCTGTGATACTGGAAGATAAAGTCGAGAAGTTTTTGCTGAAAAGACCCCGTATTGATGGTTTTGGTCTCCTCAGTTGGCTTGCGCGCATCCTGTGCACTTACGGTCTCGTTGCTTTTTTTGCTATCGCCACTGCCATCCAAGCCCTCAACCACAACGCCCGTCTCGCCCTGATTGACATAGCCGCGTTTGCGCGCTTCGTCCTCAATACCTTCGCTCGTTTGTAGGCGCTCAATATCACTCAACAACTCACCATTTTTATCTTTGAGCTGAGCGTACTGTGTTTTGAGATCCTCCTGAGTTCGACAGGCCACATAATAATCGCGCAAGGGAGGATACATCGCAAAGAAAAGCAAGACCACGATTGCAAGCGCAATACATCCTTTAATACGCCCTGGCGTTGCCGTCACAAAACCAACAATGCGCGCAGGAATACTCTGGCTTACGCGAGCGCGTTCTTTGCACTTTTCTTGCCGAATGCTCTCCTCTGCCTTAGCGCTACGACGCGCAGGCGCATGCTTATCGACCTTGGCACTAACGCCTGCAACATCCGAATGAGTAGCATCAGTCTTGTGTTTGTGAAACGGAAGAGAGGGTCTAAAATCCGCACCAGAGCGTTTGGAGCGTTTTGGCTGGGGTGTATTAATAACCTCACCAGGCAAAATACGACGTGGCCCCTCGGGCGGAAGTTCGTCTGGCGAGATTGGATTGTTACATGTAGGGGTTTTTTCAGACTCAGCCTCGCGCTTCGCCGCTGCACGGCGCGCGCGATCACGCTCGTAGGGATTCGAACTGCTGTAACGCAATCCGGGTAGCTCGATATTGCCCTGGCTCATGTCTGCTGCTTCGTTTCTGCATCGTATTTGACCAGCCGTCGCGAAATTCGTAACTCGCGATATGTTCATTATGCCGCAGCCACACGCCGTATTGTGACAAAGTTGAAAGACTAGACCATTTTTCCAAGCTCACACCAAATCAATCGTCACAATATGACAAAGGAAAGCCATACTATGTGCGCTCTTCTTGTTTGCTCTGCAACCAAAGATCCTCAAGTTGAGCAGCAGAAAGCTCAGAAATATCCTTGTCATTAGCTGTCGCAAGTTCTTCCATGCGAGCCCAGCGACGGCGAAACTTGCGATTGGAAGCGGCAAGTGCTGACTCAGCATCAATACCCTGCCAACGCGCAACGTTTACCAACGCAAAAAGCAAATCGCCAAATTCCTCAGCAGCAGCTTCGCTCCCCTGCTCTTCCGCCTCAAACTCTGCACGCTCTTCAGCTACCTTATTCCAGACGCCTGCCAAATCGTTCCACTCAAAGCCAGCCTTTGCCGCTCGTTTTGAGATCTTTTGAGCTTGCGCAAGTGCCGGTAAGCTCATCGGCACAGAGTCAAGGAGGCCTTGCTTCGCGTCAGCCTCCCTGGCTGCTGCTCGTTCATCTTGCTTTACACGATCCCAGATATCGAGTACCTTTCCTGCAGAATCCACCGCACCCAGTGCTGACGGGTCGCCAAAAACATGAGGATGACGGCGTATTAGTTTTTCGTTGAGCTCACGACATACATCATCAATATCAAAAAGGCCGCTACTACCGCCCGATACACCACCGTCCGCTGCAATCTGTGCGTGAAGCAAAACTTGTTCGAGCACATCTCCCAGCTCCTCGCGCAGATGAAGCTCATCATCATCCTCGATGCATTGCACTGCCTCGTAAGCTTCTTCGATCATATTGCGCGTGATGGAATGATGCGTTTGCACCTTATCCCAAGGACAACCATCGGGCTGGCGCAATCGCCAAATCATGCGCACAAGACGGTCGAATTGTGGATGTGTCATGGGAGCACCTTCGCGTCTGGCAATCTGTTCATCAATAGTCTTTGCAAGACCAGCACTATCGTCAGCGATACGAGTGGATCTTTGCACACCCTCTCTGTGTTGCTTTGTCATAGCTACCTCTCTATATGCAGATACGTTACGCGACGCTATTGCTCGTCTTCTTCTACGTCATCATTGCCACCAACCGCTTCAAGTACACCGAGTGCAGCAGGCATAACCTGTTCTTCCGACTCGTGGAAGGGGTAGACGAGTTTGTTCGTCTGGGGATAATACAGTCCGCGACACTCACGCACCCGCAGTGACATTTCGCGGCTCAGCTTGATACCGATATAAGTCAGCTTGCTTGCTGCCAAAGAAACTGACGTTACGCCCAAACGCGACGCACGGATACGAATGCGTGCACGGTCAAAAAGATTTCTCGCGGCCACAGGCATTGCACCATAGCGTCCCTCAAGCTCAATTTGCAGCTTATCGACCTCAGCCAATTCTTCGGCGCCTGCCAGTTTACGGTAGGTCAGTACACGACGATCAACCTCAGGCAAATATTCTTCCGCCAAGAAGTAATCCGCAGGCAAATTGATAGCAACTTCGGATTGAGCAAGATTCTCTTCGCTCGTCTCACCCCGCGCTTCAGCAACGGCCTGACCGAGCATCTGCGTAAAGAGGTCAAAACCAACGCTCGATAAATTACCATGCTGCTCTGCACCCACAAGTGACCCCGCACCGCGAATCTCCAAGTCACGCATAGCAATTTTCATGCCGCTACCAAGTTCTTGATACTCATGGATTGCAGTTAGGCGGTCAGTTGCCTCGGGGGTTAGAGGCTGCTCGGGCGGGAACATAAAGTAGGCATAAGCCTGAGTATGCCCACGCCCAACACGGCCCTTGAGCTGGTATAACTGCGCCAAACCCAAGCGCTGTGAGTCTTCAATAATCAAGGTGTTGGTATGTGGATTGTCGATACCGCTCTCAATGATAGTTGTCGCGATAAGAACATCGATGTCATGCGCTTCAAACTCCATCATGACATCCTCAACCTTAGAAGATGTCATCTTGCCGTGCGCCACACCAATGCGCGCCTCGGGCGCCGCTTCCATCACACGAGCAACCGCATCGCCAATAGTATGCACGCGATTTGATACGTAATATACCTGTCCCTTGCGTGCCATTTCCTCACGTATCGCCGCTGACACCACATTGGGATCATACTCCCCTACCGTCACAATAACCGGCAGTCTACCAGGAGGAGGCGTCATGATAAGACTCATATCACGCACGCCGCTCATCGCCATTTGCATCGTACGTGGAATAGGCGTAGCCGAAAGAGTGAGCACATCAACTTGCTCTCGTAGGTTTTTGAGCTGCTCTTTATGTTGGACACCAAAACGCTGCTCCTCGTCAATGATGACAAGGCCTAAATCATGGGGATTAACATCTGCCGATAGCAGGCGATGCGTACCAATGAGCACGTTAACCTTGCCCTCGGCAAAGTCCGCTATTGCACGACGCGTCTTTGCTGGCGTCACAAAGCGCGACAGCACACGCACATTAAGATCAAAGGGAGCAAAGCGAGCAAAGAAGGTCTCGTAGTGCTGTTGCGCCAAAATCGTCGTAGGACACAACACCATGACCTGCTTGCCATCTTGGCAGCACTTAAATGCAGCTCGCAAAGCAACTTCAGTTTTGCCAAAACCTACATCACCACAAAGTAGGCGGTCCATCGGACGATTGCTCTCCATATCCGCTTTGATGTCAGCGATGGCTGATTGTTGATCGTCCGTCAGCTCATAGGGGAAATTTGCTTCCATATCCAGCTGCGCTGGCGTATCTGGTGCAAAGGAATAGCCCGTCACCGTTGCACGACGCGTATAAAGATCCACCAAGTCAAAGGCGAGCTTTTTTGCTGAAGCGCGCGCTTTGTTTGTCGCACGACTCCAGTCGGCGGTATTAAGTCTTGTCAAGCGCGGAGAAGCACCGTCTGCACCCACATAGCGTGTCAGACGATCAGCCTGCTCTATAGGCACAAACAACAAATCGCCCGCAGCATATTCCAGACGGAAGAAATCCGATGGTGCGCCAAAGTCGCTTCTACGCTCAATCGCAGCAAAAAGCGCAACGCCATGAGTTTCATGCACCACATAGTCCCCCGGCTTAAAGGGAAAGCTCACTTCTGTAGGATCAATGTGACGACTGCGATGGCGTTTGCGCTTGGCTGTACGCGAAGTTAAGTCAGACACAGAAAGCAGTGCGAGACGAGCCGAAGGCAATACAACGCCTGCAGGCACAGGTGCATCAATAAAATTCACCATGCCAGCTTTGAGCGGACGGGCTGACACATTGGCATCAGGCGACTCTATTGGCACTTGATTTTCGGGATCGGCACCAAGTGTTTCGCAAAAAGCAATATGCTCTGCTGAGAAGGTCTGCTCCAATGCTTCGCGTGCACGACGATCGGGCATAGCAAAAAGCACAGTACTACCGTTACTCAGTAACTCGCGAACACGGCCAAGCAAACGCGTATCTGTGCCCGCAATGCTAGGCTGCTTAACTTCAATCTGAGCGGTTACCGTACCCCCAGCACGAAGGATGGACGAGAGCGACAAGCGTTGTTGCTTACCAAAATCTAGGTCACGAGGCGCGGTATAGAGTTCGGAAATATCAATACGCTTGGCATTGGCTGTGGCGCTCACCTCTTCATAGCTGCGCATACAATCATCAAACAACGCACGAGGCTCCGCAAGAACAACCAGCATATCTTTACTCATGTGCTCCAGCGGGCTGCTCGTTTTGCCGTAAAGCTGGGGCAGGTAACGTTCAAGCGTTGGATCAGCCGCACGCTGCTGGATAAGCTCCAAGTCAGCCGCAATATCGGTTGAATCTTGCGCAGCGTTATAGAGTGCACGGCTAGCATTGGCAACCGTACGGTCAGTAAGTGCCAGCTCACGGCAGGGTGCTACCGTTACACCTTCGAGTTCGCCAATGGTTTGACCTGTTGAGACCACCATGCGACGCACACGGTCAATCTCATCGCCAAAAAACTCAATACGAACAGGGCTGGTAGCCTGGGCTGGAAACACATCAATCGCATCACCATGCGGATAAAAGAGACCAGGAGTATCAACTTGCCCTGCTTCTCCAGCATCGGAATAACCCATGCTTACAAGAATGCGAGTAGCCTCACCAAACTCAACTTCATCGCCAATATCAAATCTTGCACTCGCAAAATAATCCGAACCATACGGTGGCACACGACGAAGTAAAGCATGAGCACTCGTCACCACAATAACCTGCTCGCCCACAGAAAGTTTGGCTACTGCTTGGCAGCGCGCCCCAATTACTGCTTGATCGGGTTGCTTGTCAGACCATGGGTAATCACGCCGATCGGGATAGCGCAAAACACGCTCTTGCCCCAACCAAGCAGCAAGCGAACGAGCGGCAAGATCAGCCGCATCCTCACCTGGCACTACAAAAAGACAGGGCCTTGGATTTTGCGCCCATAGTGCTGCCACCATCAATGGACGTGCAGACTGCGCAACCGCAAGCGTCGCGTCTTGACCAGCGCACAACTCCTGCAAAAGAGGTTTTAATTCAGGGGCAGCCAACAGCCGCCGAGAAACACGATTTATTAGCATGGAAACATGGTACCATTCGACGAAAGCAGCTATAGGCAGGACGACAGAAAGGAACGAAATCTTGAGCGGTAAGCTCACTGATAAGGCACTGGAATTCGCGCGCTACCGAAGTGTGCGCAGGATAGTCACCAGCATTGCCGTTATATGTTCTGCTCTGCTTCAGGCTTTTGTATTGCAAGTATTTATCCGCCCTTCGGAGCTCTTGTCCAGCGGCTTTACAGGACTTGCAATTCTCATAGACCGCATTGCTGCCTTGGGCGGTTTTTCCTTTCCAACTTTTGTGGGTATGATCGCGCTCAATATACCCGTTGCTCTTATATGCTGGCGACACATTTCACATCGTTTTGTTATTTTTTCGAGTATGCAAGTCGTACTTGCGTCAATGTTTTTGCAGTTGTTGCACTTTCAGCCATTGATGAACGAAACTGTGCTCAATGTTGTTTTTGGCGGAGTGTTATACGGTCTTTCTATCGCAATCGCACTTAAGGGTGGTGCATCTACCGGCGGTACCGATTTTATTTCTATGATGGTGGCAAAACGTACCGGCAAGACCATTTGGTCTTATGTTTTTGCAGGTAATTGCCTTATGTTGGTGATTTTTGGATGGCTTTTCGGCTGGGAAAACGCTGCATGGTCCATCGTTTTTCAGTATCTTTCAACTCATACCATCTCGGCTTTTTATCACCGCTACGAACGCGTGACTTTACAAATTACCACTCGCCTACCCATGCAGATTCTCACTGCCTACCAATCGCACTATCGCCATGGCGCTTCCGTAATGAATGGCTACGGTGGTTATTCACATAAAAAGATGTGGATGATTACTACTGTAGTGTCCGCATATGAGCAGGACGAAATCATACATCTCGTCCGAACAGTCGATCCTCGTGCAGTAATCAACGTTATGCGTACCGAAGCCTTCGTCGGAGGTTTTTATCGTGGCTCAATTGACGAGCCTGTACCTGCCGCATTGCCTCGCGATGATGGTGACATCACGATTGAGGGTTAAGAGCAATCAGGGATTGCGAGCTTCACTACCCCACAATCCCCAAATATACTTTTCCTGAATCCTGCTCTGACAAATTTGTCGTTTGTTTTTAGGGCTCTGCGTTGACCCCAGTCTCTTTATGCAGGCGGAATAATTGTGCCCGCCAATGCAAGACCCGCGTCACTCAATGCTTGCTCAAAGGCTTTGGCCGAACGCGTTGCAATCA
The DNA here is from genome assembly GCF_000466405.1 of Atopobium sp. oral taxon 810 str. F0209. GTDB lineage: Bacteria > Actinomycetota > Coriobacteriia > Coriobacteriales > Atopobiaceae > Olegusella. The sequence goes on from NZ_KE952935.1 coordinate 8,310, forward strand.
ACTCAGCTGGAAAATCAATCTCATCTAAAAGCATGGGAGCCTGCTGCAGACGACCCACGGTATAAGCTATATGTGCGTCAGTATTGACAGCAATCTGCACGCCCATCTCAGCGCAACACTCAGCGATCTTGCGACAATTATTGCGCACGTTAGGGTTGTAATACGAAGCAAAGCTATGCTCATTGATTTCAATTACCTTGTGCAAATCATGTGCTACTGTTAGCAGCACGTCAATATCAAATGGCACTCCTGAACGACCTGTATGCCCCAAGATAAAGACTTTGGGATCTTCAAGTGCATGTATGTACATTTCTGTCGCCTGTGTGATGCTCGCATTTTCGGTAAAGACTTTGCCGTGCACACTGGCGATAACGTAGTCGCACTCCTCAAAGGCATATTCCTTAAGTGTCATCGGCTTGATAGGAGTGTCAACTATGTTCTTGTCATAGGTCGTATCCCAACCAAACAAGTGACCATCAAGATCAACAATATCCGCCTCGCAACCATGCAACAAACGCACGCCATGCCAGTCACGCGGCCAGCAATGGAAATTAGCAAAATATTGAAAATTGCGGATATTACGGCTCTCAAACAGCATGTCTGAAAAGTGCTCAGTGATGCCTAGTAGCTCCAAGCCACGATCGGCTGCCGCACGCACATTTTCCTCGACTGTCGAATAGGCATGACGGGAGTAGACGGTATGCGTGTGCGCATCACAAGCATAGCGTCGCTCCTGCGTAGATGAAGCTACCATACTTACTTACCCCTTATCTTGCTCGAATGACAATCGCTGACTTAGCTGTCCTGCTCGTAACTTTCCTTGAGCTGCTTCCAAGCAGGCATCGAATTAACAATGGTCTCATAGCTCACGCAATAACCTAAACGCACCCAGCCCTTGCAACCAAAACTAGTGGAAGGCACAGGCAACAGTTCAAAGGATTTTGCACGCTCAAAGAAAGCTTCATCATCAGGTTCTAGCGCCTGAACCCATAGATAGAAAGCGCCTTGTGGCTCAATAAAGTGATAGCCCAGCTTGGAAAGACCTGAGGTAAGGGCAACGCGATTTTTTGCATAAGCATCAACATCTGCAGGCAGCTCAACGCAATCTGCGAGCACGCGCTGGAAAAGCGCTGGCGCGCAAACAAAACCCAACTTACGGCCAGCTCCCGCTACTGCAGGCACAAGATAATCGTGATCAGGGTTTGACTGAGGCACATACACCCAACCAATACGCTCACCTGGCAGTGATAACGCTTTGGAATAGCTGTATGCCACAATGGTGCGCTCATAATAGCCAGGAACCCAAGGTACCATTGCACCATAAACAATTTCGCGATAAGGCTCATCAGAAATCAAATATATTGTGCTGCCGTACTCCGTCTCTTTGCGCTGGAGCACACCCGCGAGGTCGGCAAGGTTGTTGGCAGAATAAACTGAACCCACAGGATTATTGGGTGAGTTGATAATTATTGCTTTGGTTCGAGCTGTAATAGCTGCCTCAACTGCCGCGGTATCAATTTGGAAGTTTTTTTGATTTGCAGGGACCTCGATACAAGTAGCACCTGCGGTCTCAATCCACACGCGATATTCGGGAAAATACGGAGTGATGACGATAACCTCATCACCAGCGTTGACCACAGCATGCAAGCTCAGTGTTATTGAGGCTGCAGCACCACAGGTTAGATACAAATCAGCAGCATCCGCTGTGCATTCGTAGCGACGCGCAAGGGACTCAGCAACTTTTTCGCGCACAAACAGCAGGCCGTTACCAGGAGTATAACCATGCAGCTGCATGCTTGGGAGTTCGAGCGCACGCTCAATTGATGCCCGTACCTCAACTGGAGCGGGGACTGAAGGGTTGCCTAGCGAAAAATCAAAGACTTTTTCGGCACCAATCTTTGCCTTGCGGGCAGCACCATATGCAGCAATTTCGCGGATGGAAGATTTGGAAGCACCAAACGAGTAGCTTTGTTGATTGATAGTCATGCGAATCCCTTCTGACGGCGCATGTAACTACCATTGTAGTCTCTTTACTTTGCACTGCCATGTGCCCTGGCCTTGTGCTCAATACCCTCACGAAGCTGGGATTACTTACTTAGATATGAGTATGCTTTTCTTTGTCGTAATAAAACTACCCCCAGAAATCCGCAGTTAGAAAGCTTGCGGATTTCTGGGGGCGATGTTTTCTACTACTTCTGATACACATCTGCCTAATTACGCATCAGAGACAGGACCCATCTTTTTACTCATGAGTATTGTCATCAAGCAAAGAGCTGTTTTCGGATCCGAGAAGATAATCTGTACTGAGTCCAAGATCAAGACCAGGGATTGAAGAATTTGCGGCAGCAGCCTCCTGAGCGGAATATTCATCCCAAGTCCCTGCCAAAAGTGCATCCAGCACGGGACCCTCGACTGTTTCACGCTCCAACAAAACCTCAGCCATTTGATCCATCTGTTTGCGACGAGCACTCAGTACCGCGGTTGCACGATCATGTGCTTCGCGCATGATGCGTTCCACCTCATCATCAATACGTTTAGCCGTTTCCGCAGAGTAGTCCTGCTTGTCAGCCAAATCTCGACCAAGGAATACCTCATGCTGGGCTTCACCAAATACCTGAATGCCGAGCGAGTCACTCATGCCATAACGCGTGACCATGCTACGCGCAAGCTTGGTTGCACGTTCAATATCATTGCTAGCACCTGTCGTAATGTCCTCACAAAACAGCTCCTCAGCGGTACGGCCACCAAGCAGTGTTGCCAAGTCATCCAGCATGGCATTGCGCGTCTGCAGGAAATGGTCTTCCTCAGGAAGCTGCATCGTATAACCCAGCGCCTGACCACGGGGGATAATCGTAATCTTGTGTACGGGGTTAGAGTTTTCCAGTACGTGACCAACCAGTGCGTGGCCAGACTCATGATAAGCAATGGTTTTACGCTCTTGTTCGGTCATCACACGCGTACGGCGCTCAGGACCAGCAATAACGCGTTCCATAGCTTCCTGAATTTCTGCCATACTTATTTGCTCCTTGTGTAGGCGAGCAGCAAGCAGAGCAGCTTCATTCATAAGGTTGGCCAAATCAGCACCCGAAAAACCGGGGGTCAGTTTTGCGATGCGTTTGTAATCAACATCTTTAGCTAAGGGCTTATTAGCGCCATGTACACGCAGAATTTTTTCGCGGCCAAGTACATCGGGCCTATCCACCGTCACCGTACGGTCAAAACGACCTGGACGCAACAAAGCTGGATCCAAGACATCGGGACGGTTGGTCGCAGCAATCAAAATAACTGCGGTATTGTCCTCAAAGCCATCCATTGCCACCAACAGCTGATTTAACGTCTGCTCGCGTTCGTCGTGTCCGCCGCCCAAGCCAGCACCGCGCTGACGTCCTACAGCATCAATCTCGTCGATGAATACGATTGCAGGGGCTGCAGCTTTTGCTTGTTTAAACAAGTCACGCACGCGGCTCGCGCCAACACCCACAAACATCTCAACAAAGTCCGAACCTGAGATGGAGAAGAAAGGTACGCCCGCCTCACCGGCAACTGCCTTGGCAAGCAAGGTCTTACCCGTTCCTGGAGGCCCAACCAACAGTACACCATGGGGAATCTTGGCACCCATTTTTTGATAACGTTCTGGCTCTTTGAGAAAATCGCGAACCTCTTTGAGCTCCTCCACAGCCTCATCAATGCCTGCTACATCACTAAACTTTGTCTTGGGTCGTGACTCTTCCGTAGTGAGTGCCTTGGTCTGACCAAATTGCATCGACTTGCTATTCTGGCTGGCAATTTGCCTCATGAAGTACACAAAAACCAGCACAAGCGCAACCGTTGGCAACACTGACACCAAAATCGTCTGCAACAGCGAGTCATCCCTTGTGTCAACCTTAAACTCCACTTTGGGATGCTTTTCCATCAGATTGTCTAGGCTGTCAGCACCCACGTAGTAGCTCTTAAACTGGCTAAGTTCCTTGGTGTTGCCTTTAACCTTTTTGTTGGAATGATACTTACCAGTCAGACTACCGTCCGCCGTCTTGTAGGTAACCTCAACTACACGATCTTCCTTTACCGCAGCCACAAACTGACTGGTAGAAAGTGTTTCTTCTTTTGCCGCAGAGCTTAGGTTATTGAACATACCAAAGGCAAGATACGCGCAAAAAGCCAACGCAACAATAAGATACGCAGGACTAATACGACGACCATGACGCGGGTCAGGCATCCCATTAAACGGATCTTCTGGAAGGCTTGGCTTACGCGGATCGTCAGGGAAATGATGTTCTGACACGAATAAATCTCCTTACTAAAACGCGCTCGAAACTTTGTCCCGACGCGTCCCAATGGTAAAGCTACTCGCCATAAACCTCGGGTTTGAGCACACCAATATAAGGGAGGTTGCGATAGCGCTCAGCAAAATCGAGACCATAGCCAACAATAAATGAATCGGGCACATGTGTACCTACATAGGTTGGAGCAACCGCAGGCTTTTTGCCCTCAATATCCTTAACCGCAAAGGTAGCCACACGCACTGATGCCGGATTGCGCGACTGCAGCATACGGATCAGGTAACTCAGCGTCAAACCAGAATCCAAAATATCCTCAACAATGAGAACATCACGGCCTTCAATCTTGGTATCGAGGTCCTTAACAATGCGCACAACACCAGAGGACTTCACACCATCGCCGTAACTTGACACAGCCATAAAGTCGACCGACATCGGACACTCTATTGCGCGAATCAAATCAGCGGTAAATACAACCGCTCCACGCAGCACAGCCACCAACAAGGGGTTTTTGCCCTCATAGTCCTTGGTAATCTCGGCACCCATGCGGGATACGATACTACGAATATCATCCTCGGAAAGCAGAACGCTCTCGATATCAGGATGTTGCTCTGCCATGATTTCCTCCTTTGGCATGTGGTACTGCCACACTAAACCTGACCGCCAGGCAAGTCTTCTGTTGCAATAATGTCCAATTCTAGCAGCTCACGCGTATGAGACGTGCAACGGACACGTTCATCCGCCCGTATACCCGCAATCCAAACAATCTGTCCTCTCGGACCCGTACGCAAAATCGGCACACCAGCGCGATCTGCAGCTGGAATTTTTGCTTCATTAAGCAAATCAGAAAGTTTTTTTGACTGTCCATGCATTCCCAAAGGACAAAGTACATCCCCTGCGCTCGGTGCATCTACCCAAAGACGTCCTCCTCGCTCGGGATCAACCCCACAGGCAACAGCATCCAGCAGTACCGATGCACCAGCCCATTCTTTACCATGCGCGCGCGCTAATGCAACAGGATCGGCACCACGCGGAACTGTGGCAAGTCGAGCCACCAAAGTACGCCCACCTGACAAGCTCAAGGTACCACGCGCATCAGGGGCAGTTGTGATTACATGCGGAGAAGGAACCTCCAGCCATGCAGCAAGCTCACCAGCCGCCTCTATACGACGTGCTCTCACAAATAGCAGACCATATTCCACGCGGGCGTCAATGCCTTCTACCACCTGAACAGAACCACTACCCGCAGCAACTAACTGCAAAAGCGCATTAATATGTCGTGCTTCAACACGTGCGCCCGGTGCCAATCGCGCAATAACCTGCTTGACTACACGACGCGCAATCACCACCTCAGATGCCGCGAGTCTCCCTGCATCCAGCGCAATCATGCCTCCGTCCTGTCTACGCGTCAGTTCGCGCAAAGCTCGCGCCGCCAGCTGGGTCAAATATGCATCTTCATCAGACAAAATATCGCAGGTCGCAGACAAAGTAGTACTCAAGCGAGCATTCCGCTCCTTTGCCACAGGCAATAGCTTGTGCCGTACATAGGAGCGCAGATAGCGTGTGTCAGAATTAGTCTTATCCTCACGCCACACAATCCCCCGCATAGTCAGCAGATTGCAAAGCTCATCATGCTCAAAATCCAACAACGGACGCACGATGTGATTACGCCTACGCGGGATAGATGCGAGGCCTGCAGGCCCCGTCCCGCGCAACGCATTCATAAAAAATGTTTCAGCACGGTCATCTGCGGTATGGGCTGTCAAAATTCGAGCAGCCGACCTAGGAGTCCCCGCCTTATCCGAAAGCATATTGGCAAGCTCTGCTGCTGCCGCATAACGCAACTCGCGACCCGCATTTTCTACATTACCATCGCCCGCCGCCGCTAGCGCTGCAACATCAGCACGTCGCACCGTACAAGGAATCCCGTAGCGCAAAGCCAGCTCACAAACAAACTCTTCATCCTCTTGTGCGTCAATACCGCGCAATTGGTGATTGACATGCAGCACATGCAGACGTTCACGCGCAATATGCGCCTTGCCACGTCCATCAGCTATATCAAGAGTGGAGTTTGCCGCCAGCACAAGCAAAGCTGTCGAGTCGGCACCGCCCGAGACCATGAGCACCACCGGTGCCTTCAAATCACTAAGCTCATCCATTGGCATATTTACCCCTTGCGCAGCGCTCCGCCTTGGGGTGATATCTGCATATCTACTAGCAACGCTTGGCATCAACTCAACCTTTCCTTGCGTGGAAGTCCTAGTCTACTGAACTAATTGCGCACAAAAAGCTCCACGCATAAGAAAACGGCCCGAGACCAAATCTCGGGCCGTCCTACCACATTCAGCACCTAATCAACATCTAGTCAATCGAAACCTTAGTAACGTTGTTTTGCTCGACCTGCTTGGGCACGTTAATCGTCAATACACCCTCAGCGAGCTTGGCGCTAATGCCTGAGGTGGCTGCGTCCTTAAGATACACTCCACGGGTTGCATGCCACTCACTGGTTTCCTTGTGCAGATAATTCTTGGTCTTTTGCTCATCAGACTCTACATGGTTTACCGAAACCGAGAGACGTCCTTCATTGAGCTCGACATCCACCTCGTCCTTCTTTACACCAGGTACATGAGCAGTTACAACATACGCTTCGCCGGCATCCTCAACGTCCATCTTGAACACGCCGTCATCGGAAATGGTGGGCATCTTAAAGAGCTCATCCCAATCGCCAAACGGCCACATCGAGCGGGCAAGCCTGTTGTAATTGTTGTAAGGAATCATGTTCGTCATGACAATCACTCCTTTTTTACGTGCGACGCAGCACTTGCTGTGTCTTTGGTTGTCACTATTAAGTATTCCCAGAATGGAATTCTTTATACACATAGACAAAGGTTTTCTTATCTACATATACGCAATAAATCTAAGTATTTCTATATCAGATATTAGAATCTATCTTGTGAGAGCTTTACGCAGAGCAGGAATTTAGACTGGGTACTGCGTTAGAATGACGGTGATTCGACAACATCGGAATTCACAGCAAGAAGGACGCATATGAGCGACCTCGAACAGATTCCCACCAATACATCCACTCCTGCTGACAAGCAGCCACCCACTCCTGCCGCAACGAACAAGCAGGCTCCTACGCGCCCTGCCTATGTTCGTCCCCGCAAACCTCATATCACTCAGGATGCCATCGACGACCTGAGCCAAGACGATGGTTTTAGTGGGAATAGCGGTTATACACACGACTCAAATATCACAGTCAGTGGGGCAACGCCTTTTGCGGGCCGTTCTTATCGACGCTCGCGCGCTGATATTGGCAAACTCAAGCGTGACTCACATTATGGTCAGTACTTACAAATTCCCAAAGGCAGACGCTCAATTTTTGTATCGCGTGAGCGAGCCCGTCGCCGCAATTCAATCATTGCGATGACGCTCATTGTGCTGGCCTTGTTGGCTGTCATTGCTTTTGCCATCAAACTCATCTTGAGCAGCGTCCACTAAGCAAGTCCTTCTTTATCATGGGTTACCAAACCCATTGAAAGAGACGGCGGTGTACGGCTATCCCCATCTACTAATGCCAAGGATCACTTTGGAAGAGTGGCTCGGGTTCAGCTGGCCTATCCGAAAATGGGTCATATCCATCATCATCTTCGTTTTCTGCACGTAGATAGGGGGAATTTGGTTTTTGAGATGAAGGCGTAGTGGCATGAGAAGCAGGCTTTGCAACAGGCTTGGCAATATGTTTTGACATCGTTTCCTCGCCCACAGGTTCAACCTGTATTCCAGTCGATTCAAGTTCTTTTTCGTCTGTCATTTGCCAGTCCTCCTATGCATACATATCGACATAGGCCACAAAATCGCAAATCTTGTTGCCATTACCCGACATGTCATAGTCGCCATACAGACTCGTCGGTACATAAGTAACAACTACACGCACTTCATCGGAATCCTTCTTGACCTGAGCAATCAACACTGTCCAGGTATAATCGCCCTCTGTGCCGCTCATGCAACTAAATTTACGGCCGTCCTTCTTTGGCAAATCTTTGACCTTAGATGGCATGGTTATCGTATCTTCGGTGCAGCTTGCACTTGCATTACTAAGGCCGCATTCAGACATGACTGCATAGATCGCATCACTGCCCAAGCCCTTTGCCGAACTTGGGATCTCCGAGGATGCATACTCGTAGCGCACACCGCTAAAGTCGGCACCACCAGAAACTACATCTCCTTGCGAGACATGGTTTTTATTGACGCCACCGGCCTCACCATGTCCACCTTCTTTGGAACCAGACGCATCAAAGTTATGGTCAAAAGGATTTGAACACAGTCTCAGATTTGACTGCCCGTTGGAATAGAGTGCCTGTGCATCACCACGGGCGTCTATGTAGCCGCCCTTATAAGCAAAACCTTGCATGCCTAAAAACTCTGCAACATCACTCGGGCGATGGCGGAAATACTCAGCAAATTGCTTGATACCTGATGGATAGGGATAAGACACACTCAGTATAACCTTGGTGTCTTCCTTAATCTCACTACCTGCTCCAGGATCGGTTGCAACAACACTGTGACCGTCTTTGTCGGATTTTACATAGTCTTTCTTATAAGCAATACCTATGTCATCAAGGGCCTTCATGGCCTGTGACTCGTTTTTACCTACAAGATCGGGCATCGTACGTACGGTCGAAACGGTCAGCCTAATCTCCTGATCGGAGGTAAACGCTGTTCCTGCCTTTGGCTCAACTGCCAATACTCTACCCGCTTCTTTTGTAGAGGGTTGACGTAAAACTTTTATGTTGTTTGCACCAGCATCTTTGAGCTTTTGCTGCGCATCTTCCAGCCTCGTACCCACCACTTCGGGCATCACGCGGGCTTCACCAATCCAGATAGTCACCTCAGTGCCTTTTGCACGACGTTCGCCCGCAGGAGGCGTCTGCCCTACAACCAAGCCAACGCCCGTATCGGTAACTTTTGTTTTTTCGTTTATCTTAAATCCCAAGTCAGAAAGCTGTTTTTTTGCTTTGTCAACTTTTTCATTGCGTACCGAGGGAATGGTATGACCACCCCAAAGCTCTGCCCCATAAGAAACAAAAGCGGCAGTCGCAGCCAAAAGAACAATAAGCAGCGAAAAAGCCACCACCAAACGCTTGTGAGACTTTGCCCGCTGACGCTTGGCTTCAGCCTCAACCGTAATATCGTTTACCTCACGAATATGAGGGCGCACTGTTGTCTCATCATTGCTGTTATTCATTTTGTGCCTTCACAAATCGAGCCGCAGTCCGAATAGCTGCCATTTTGACAACTATAACCGAGCTGCGGCTCTATCGCATAGCAGAGCATAGCCAGAACAACATAGAACTTAAGATTCTGCACCGTCTCCCAGCTTCTGCGCGACCAGTTTGTCGCCTTCACCCACGTCTACTTGCACGGTATCACCCTCATGGAGCTCGCCTGCAATAATAAGGTTTGCAACATTATCAACTACCTGCCGCTGAATCAAACGCTTCAGTGGGCGCGCTCCGTAAATCGGGTCCAAACCGTCAAGTGCTAACGACCCAACAGCGCGCGGAGTCAGTCGCAACGTAATGCGCTCGTTTGCCAAACGCTCGCGCACATCAGCCAGCTGGATGTCAACAATTTTTTCAATATCATCCAAACCGAGTGCATGGAAAGTTACCACGTCATCAATACGATTGAGAAACTCTGGTCTGAAGGTCGCACGCAAAGCTTCGTTAACTTGACGCTGTATCTCCTTGGGGTCAGTAGTCGCATTTGCCGCAGCAATAAACTGACTTCCAACGTTACTCGTCATGATGATAATGGTGTTTTTAAAGCTCACCACACGACCCTGTCCATCAGTCAGGCGCCCGTCATCAAGCACCTGCAACAGCACATTAAAGACATCGGGATGGGCTTTTTCCATCTCATCCAGCAAAATGACCGAATACGGACGACGACGCACTGCTTCGGTAAGCTGACCACCCTCGTCGTATCCCACATATCCAGGAGGCGCGCCAATCAAGCGCTGGACTGAGAACTTCTCCATATACTCGGACATGTCGATACGAACAAGTGCTCGTTCATCATCAAAGAGATTCCTTGCGAGCGCCTTTGCTAGCTCGGTTTTTCCCACACCTGTTGGCCCCAGGAAGAAGAAGCTACCAATAGGCCTATTAGGATCAGCTAGGCCTGCACGACTACGACGTACTGCCGCAGCAACTGCAGATACTGCTTCATCTTGGCCAACAACACTCTTGTGCAGTTCATCTTCTAGATGCTTTAGCTTATCCATCTCACCTTGCATCATCTTTGATACAGGCACGCCAGTCCAGTTGGAAACCACCTCAGCAATCTCGTCAGTAGTAACCTCCTCTTTAAGCAGACCGCCAGATTCCTGCTTGGAGGCAAGTGCTTGCTCTGCTTCCTCATATTGGGCTTGGAGCTGCGGAATCGTGGAGTAACGCAGTTCGGATGCACGCGCCAAGTCACCCTCACGGGTTACCCGCTCCATCTCGTTACGCGTAGATTCAATTTGTGCTTTTAGATCCTGCACACGGTCAATCGCAACGCGCTCGTTTTGCCAGTCTGCTTTGACACTATCAAGTTTTTCGCGTGCCTCAGCAATCTCACGACGCAGGGTTTCCAGACGCTCCTTGGAAGCAGCATCCTCTTCCTTCATTAACGCCTGTTCCTCGATTTGCATCTGAGTAAGCTGACGTTCCTGCGCATCAATATCTGCCGGCATACTATCGAGCTCCATACGCAGACGACTTGCAGCCTCATCTACCAGGTCAATTGCCTTGTCTGGCAAGAAACGCTCTGAGATATAGCGGTTAGACAAATCTGCTGCTGCAACCAAAGCTGCGTCGGTAATACGCACACGGTGATGCTGCTCGTAGCGCTCTTTGATGCCACGCAAAATCGAGATAGTATCTTCCACCGTTGGCTCGGACACCAACACTGGCTGAAAACGACGTGCCAGAGCTTGATCTTTCTCGATGTATTTACGGTACTCATCAAGTGTGGTTGCCCCGATAGCATGAAGTTCACCACGTGCAAGAGCGGGCTTCAAAATGTTACCTGCATCCATTGAACCTTCGGTCGCACCAGCACCCACAATAGTATGTAGCTCATCGACAAAGAGGATGACCTGACCATCACTTTTCTGTACCTCTTTGAGAACAGACTTCAGACGATCTTCGAACTCGCCACGGTACTTTGCACCTGCTACCAGCGCAGACATATCAAGCTCAACAAGATCCTTGTCCTTGATAGTCGAGGGCACGTCCCCCGCAACAATACGTTCGGCCAAACCCTCAACAATGGCAGTCTTACCAACACCAGGCTCACCAATAAGCACAGGATTGTTCTTGGAGCGACGACTCAACACTTGAATAGTGCGGCGAATCTCCTCAACACGACCAATCACAGGATCAAGTTTGCCCTGACGAGCAAGATCGGTAACATTGCGTCCATACTGCTCGAGCGCCTTGAATTGGGGTTTTGAATCCTGCGAAGTCACATGCTCATCTCCACGAAGCTCCCCGTACGCAGCGCGCACACGCTTTGCCGTCACTCCCGCTGTCTTGAGCACAGAGCCTGCAGCACCACGGTCATCACATAGCGCAATGAGCAAATGCTCAGTTGTTACATAGGAGTCACCCATTTGAGAGGAGAGCTTCTCAGCAGTATCAATTACTTTGAGCAGGTTATTACCAATGCCCATCTGACCGCCAGCACTAGTCACTTTGGGCTGACGTGCAATAGCGTCGTTGACCACAGATTCAAGTTGCGTCGGATCGACACCAATACGCTCAACAATTGCTCTTAAATTTCGTTCATTAGAGTCAAGCAAAGCCTTAAGCAGATGAATCGACTCCATCTGGCCTGCATCTGCATCTGCCGCGATACCCATCGCTGCCTGCAGTGCTTCTTGTGCACTGACCGCCCATTTATCAATTCTCATACGAGCCTCCCCTTTGCCTTGCACCCACCTCAGCTGCGACTCTTTAGCTCAAGTCACATATTGGCACGCACCCTGGCACCTCACTGTTTATCGATGACAGTCTTCCCGCTCAAACAGCTTCCTAATCAAATCTAAGTCTCTTTATATAAGATTTTCTAAACTCACCAATATAGCTATATGGATTCCGTCTTGAGCATATTTCTGCTTTTCACTAAATGCGCTACCGTGAAGATGGAAAGTGCAGATGAGCTGCCAATCCCTTGGCAAGCAGAGCTCTGTAGCCACGTTTTGACACGGCTGATAAGGAGTAAGCAATGCAGGAAATGATTCGTCTAACACCGGCACTGGTTAACAAGATATGGGGTGGTACGCGCCTAGGCAGTCCTGCAGCTGGACAGGACAATTACGGAGAAGCATGGACTCTTTCTGCTCGCAATGATTATCCCAGCATCGTGGCTACAGGCACTGATGCTGGCAAGACCTTGGTCGAGTATCTTGCTGCACATCCCGAAGCTGCTGGTAGCAACGCCAATGTTATGGAGGCCTTCCCCACTCTCATCAAATTCATTGATGCTGCAAGTCCGCTGTCAATTCAGGTACATCCTGATGATACCTATGCTCGTAGCCACGGTATGCCCTACGGCAAGACCGAAATGTGGGTCATTGTTGATGCCGACCCTGGCTCCTTCCTCTATCTAGGCCTTCGTGAAGACATGACCCCAGACGAGTTTGCTGCAGCCATTGCTAATAACAGTATCGAAGAAAAGCTCAATCAGGTACCCGTCAAGCCAGGTGATGTCTTCTTTATCCGCGCAGGTCTGCTACATGCAATTGGTGGTGGCATTCTGCTTGCTGAAGTACAGCAAAATTCCGATACCACCTATCGCGTTTATGACTTTGGTCGTATTGATTCCCATGGCAAGACGCGGGAACTCCATGTCGAGCAGGCAAAAGAAGTTGCTTTGCTAGAGCAGCCTGGCTATTTAGGTGCGCCTGTACACCCCAGTGAAGTTACTGGAGGTACTCGCCAACTACTAGGCCAAGGTACGTGCTTCCGCACAGAGCGTTGGATTTTGAACGATACAGCAGAGCTTCCCATAACTGACAAAAGCTATGTTGCATTGATGATGCTTAACGGCAATGCTCAGGCCAAGCTAGGCGAGCAGATTGAGCACATAAAGGCTGGTGAGACCTGGTTTATACCTGCAGGTAATGCAAATCTGCAAATTATGCCTACAGATGGCGTCTGCACTCTGCTGCATGTATGTGTTCCCTCGCAAGAGGCATAGTTCTGCTTGGCAGCGTAATAACTCTAGGCACTAGTATGCGATGCCAAGTGTGCTGCTGACATAATTTTCAAAGGCAGTCACATCGCCGTTATACACATAACCAGCCATGCCGGCAACTTCCGCACCTGCGCAGTTGTCGGCATTGTCATCAACAAAAAGACAAGTTGCAGGCTCTAATTGATAACGCTCACATAAGGTAGTAAAGATAAGTGGATCAGGCTTCATAATGCGCTCAAATGCCGATACTACAAAGCCATCCATCAGAGGCATGCAGGGAATTAGCTCGCGAATCTTCCACCAACGAACGCCCGCATTGGACAGTAGATAGCAGCCATACCCAGCATTATGCAAGCGTTCTACCTGCTGATTCATAAGAGGCAAGGGCGTATGATATTCATTCCAGTGCAAACAAGTCTGGTGTAGTGGCTCCCACAAACGCTCGGGCAACTGACGCTGAGCAATCATTTCCATCGTGGCATCACTAATGGTACCTGAATCAAGCAAAGCCCAGCTTGGATGCAAAAATAAGGCATTACGAATAAGCAGAGCATCTTGATCATTGTCTACATAGAGATGGGAGTACAAATCAGGATTAAAATCCATGAGCACGCCGCCCATATCAAAGACAAAGTTTGTGATGCTCACCGCTCGTCCTTTCGCTCCCCATCATCTAACAAGCCACGCAAGACTTGTTCGGGACTGCCTCCATCATAGCGAGCAAGTGCCACAATACGCTCTTGCATACGAAATTCATGCACCTCGTCCTCAAGCTCACGAATACGTGCACGCATCTCGTCGTTTTCACTTACGAGCGCTTCGGTACGTTCACGCATGTCGAGGATGCGCACAACACCAGCCAAATTGATACCCTCATCAGTCAGCTTGCTAATAAGGTTGAGGCGCTCAATATCATGCTGTGAATACAGACGTGTGTTGCCGCGCGAGCGACCGGGATTCACTAAGCCCTTTTGTTCGTACACACGTAGGGTCTGGGGATGCATTCCCGTCAATTCGGCGGCAACGCTAATCATGTAGAGGGGCTTATCTTTGCCGTCACTACGAGACATAGCGCTCAACATCCTTTCGATATTCACGGTGGTCGGCATCGCGCAAATTCGAAAGCGCTTTGCGCTCATCAGCAGACAAACTCGTCGGAACCTTGATACGCACGGTCACATAGAGAGCGCCCTTATTATTTTTGCTTTTGACATCAGGTGCGCCCATGCCACGGAAGCGGAAAGTTTTACCATCCTGTGTTCCTGCAGGAACCTTAAGACGCACTGTCTCGCCATCCGGAGTGGGTACTTCTACCTGTGCGCCAAGCGCTGCTTCAAAGATAGAAATCGAGAGCTCCATGCGCACATCGGCACCATCACGCTTCCAAAGCGGATGCTCAGCCACACGCGTTGTCACCACCAGGTCGCCGCGAGCGCCGCCATTAGCACCAAATTCACCACGACCGCGATAGCGCAATTTGCCGCCATCCACTGCGCCAGCAGGCACTTTAACCGTAAGGCTCTGTCGTTCTCCCGTTGAAGGTATGGTGTAGCTCACTTTGCGCTGGGTTCCCACAAAGGCTTCTTCTGCAGTCACACTTACGTCTAGCGTAAGGTCTCCACCTTTGGATGGACGATTTTGAGCGCGACCCGCACCTTGTCCGTTAAAGATTGAGCTAAAGTCAAAGCCGCCAAAAGCGCCGTCGCCACCACGCATGCTGCCAAGAATATCTTCCCAGTTCATGCCGCCGCCATAGCTATAGCCACCTGCGCCACCCGCACCGCCAAAACCAGCTCCTGGAATACCACCAAAGGTCAAAAGCTGATCATATTCCTTGCGCTTTTGAGGATTGGAGAGAGTGGTATATGCTTCGCTTACTTCTTTGTACTTGGCCTCATCGCCGCCGCGATCAGGATGATATTTGGCTGCGAGCTTACGGAATGCCTTCTTAATTTCTGCATCGGAGGCATTTTTGCTCACGCCCAAAACGTCGTAATAATTCTTATCTGCCATGGCGGAAGCCGCCTCCTTTCGTTACATCGCGCCTACTCTTGCAGTGCGCATCTCAAAGATGCCAAACGTCGGACACCCGCAAGCAGGTGTCCGACAAAATCAAATCTAAGCCTCATGAGACTCTGTGGCGTCTGCATCAACATCAGTCGCCGCATCATCTTCCTTGGCAGGATCAGGACGCTTAGGGCCACCAAAGGTTACCTGCACCATTGCCTCACGAATAACCTTGCCACCCATGCGATAGCCACGCAGATATACTGCTGCAACTGACTCATCGTAGGCCTCTGTATCCTCCACGCGACCCACCGCCTGATGTTCTAGCGGATTAAAAGCGTCACCCAGAGGGTCAATGACTTCAACGCCTGCCTTACCCAAGATGGATACCATCTTGTCGTGGACAGCCTGCACACCAGCAACAAACTGATCAAACTGGTTGTCCTCAGCGTCCTCCTGCGCAGCCTTGCCAGCATGCTCAATAGCACGCTCCATGTCGTCTAGCACAGGAAGCAGAGAAACTACCAACTTTTCGCCCGCGCGATCACGTTCGTTGAGTCGTTCCTGAGCAGTGCGACGACGGAAATTATCCCAATCTGCCTGAAGTCGCAGCAAGCGGTCAGTAGCATCAGCTGCTTCTTTTTTTGCAGCGTCAATTTCGGCTTGGGCACCATCCAACTTATCCTGCAACTCGCTGCGCACTGCCTCAGCAGCTTTGACACGCTCGGCCTCCTTAGCGGCAATCTCTTCCTCTGCCGCCTGAGCTCCTGCACGCTTGGCCGCTTCAATTAGAGCCTCTTCGTCCAGCTCGGCCTCGGCGCCCATCTGGTCGTCGTCGACCTCGACTGAAACTTTCACGCCGTTCTCCTTTGGGTCCTGCCCGTTGGGGGCGGGGCTGGAAGTAGCCTCATCGGCCACCTCCTCTACCCTCTTCTCTTCCTTCTCGGACATGTCGGCCACCTACTAGTTCTGCTTGTTGTCGTCGTCGACAACCTCGTAATCAGCATCAACTACGTCGTCAGCGCTACCACCATCAGTAGGTGCACCCTGTGCAGTCTGTGCGTCAGTTGCGGAGTAAACAACCTGAGCCAAATCCTGGGCTGCAGTCTGGAGCTGCTCGCTTGCGGACTTAATAGTCTCAATATCGGTACCATCTAAGGCCTTGCGAACAGCAGCGATGCCATCTTCGGCTTTCTGCTTGGTGTCAGCAGGCATCTTGTCGCCGAGCTCCTTTAAGGTCTGCTCGGTAGAGTAGGCAAGGGAATCGGCCTGGTTGCGTACCTCAATCTCGTCCTTCTTGGCCTTGTCCTCCTCGGCGTGGGACTCTGCGTCCTTGACCATACGGTCAACTTCCTCATCAGACAACGCAGTAGAACCAGAAATGGTGATTTGCTGCTGCTTGCCCGTGCCGCGATCCTTTGCGGTGACCTTGACAATGCCATTGGCATCGATATCAAAGGTGACCTCAATCTGAGGCACGCCACGACGAGCCATAGGGATGCCCGTAAGCTGGAACTTGCCCAAGCTCTTGTTATCGCGAGCCATCTCGCGCTCGCCCTGCAGCACGTTAATCTCAACGGAAGGCTGGTTATCTGCTGCGGTGGAGTAGACCTCGGTTTTGCTGGTAGGAATGGTGGTGTTGCGGTCAATCATCTTGGTCATGATGCCGCCCATGGTCTCAACACCCAAGGAAAGCGGGGTAACGTCAAGCAGTAAGATATCGGAAGCACCAGAAGCACCAGAAAGCACGCCGCCCTGAACTGCCGCACCGTCGGCTACAACCTCGTCAGGGTTAACCGACATGTTGGGCTGCTTGCCCGTCATCTGACGGACGAGCTCCTGAACAGCAGGCATACGAGTAGAGCCACCAACGAGAATAACCTCATTGACCTGGGAGATCTGCAATCCTGCATCCTGAAGAGCTTTGGTAACAGGAGCTTTGCAGCGGTCAAGCAGGTCGCGGGTGATCTTTTCAAACTCTGCACGGGTCAGGGTGTAGTTGAGGTGCTTAGGACCGGTAGCATCAGCGGTAATAAAGGGGAGATTAATTTCGGCCTGCTGAGCAGAAGAAAGCTCCTTCTTTGCATTCTCGGCTGCATCTTTGAGGCGCTGAAGAGCCATGGGGTCGCTGCGGAGGTCGATACCGTTATCCTGCTGGAACTTATCAGCCATCCAGTCGATCACACGCTGGTCCCAGTCGTCGCCACCTAGGTGGTTGTCGCCGTTGGTTGCAAGAACCTCGACAACACCATCGGCAAGATCAAGCAAGGAGACGTCGAACGTACCGCCACCCAAGTCAAAGACCAAAATCTTCTGATCGATGTTCTTCTTGTCAAAACCGTATGCGAGAGCTGCAGCTGTAGGCTCATTAACGATGCGCTGTACGTTAAGGCCAGCAATCTTACCTGCATCCTTGGTTGCCTGACGCTGAGCGTCATTAAAGTAAGCGGGGACGGTAATGACAGCGTCGGTGATGGTCTCGCCAAGGGACTTCTCAGCGTCGGCCTTCATCTTGCCGAGAACCATAGCGGAAACCTGCTCAGGAGTGAAATCCTCACCATTAATCTCAACAACGGCGCGCTGACCAGTACCAGCCTTAACCTTGTAAGGAACGGTCTTGAGCTCGGAGCCAACCTCGTCATAGCGACGACCCATGAAACGTTTAATGGAAAAGACCGTGTTGGTGGGGTTGGTAACTGCTTGGTTTTTTGCAGCCTTACCGACAATGCGGTCGCCATCGGCACGGAAGCCCACTACGGACGGAGTAGTACGATCGCCCTCGGCGTTCACGATAATAGAGGGCTCGCCACCCTCAAACACTGCCATTGCTGAGTTGGTGGTACCAAGGTCGATGCCAAGAATTTTGCTCATATTGCTTCCTTTCCTTCTCCCTCTGCCCAAAGACCGAGAGTTTTAGTGCATTTTGGTGTCGCCGAGTCGCCGACGCCTTACCTATACAAGGCGATTGTTCCCGCGACGTATAATTTTATACATAATCTAAGTCTCTACACATTAGATTTTTTGTATTCATCAATTTAAGAATTCTTAAGCCACATTTGCTCAAGAAAATATAGCGTTGATTACTCAAAAACGATCACCATCACGACCACCCGTAATTAAACTGCATTCCGCGCAAAAAAATGCGCCCGTGAATGCTAAAGCTTTTGAAAGGGACTTTCGCCCGCAATGAAACTGCGCCTCGCACAAAGAGCGCGCAGGACTGGATTGATAATCCGCAGCAAAAGGCCGTACTCAGTTATGAAAACTGAATACGGCCAAGATGGCAATTTACATGAGAGACTTTTATATTGCTCGTCTCTTTTCTTGTCATACACCTTCTTTTATTGCGCCTTTTTTATCTGTGCAAAGCCAATAATGAAAGGACGGCTTCAAGCACGACAAACATGAAATACGGCGGGAACAAGACGATTGCCACGGTGTAGAGAATCGCCCCCGTAAGAGCAAAGCCCGCTTTGCGCATGAAGAGCCCAAGAGCATTAAAAATAACCGCTATACCTGCACAAATGAGATGTGGAGTCACCAATACACTTGCGAGAGCAGCACCAGCTTGATCTGTGGATGAACCAGCAGACATACTTGTACCCCAATACCATCCGCTATAGATGAGATAAAGCAGTCCCAAGATAAACGCAATAAGCAGTAAAATGTTTAGCTTCTTTTTCATTCCAAATGCCTCTCGTTAAACCTTATTAATTGCCGAATCAACTATGAAAGGCTAAAGGTCTTTTCAGCAAGAGGCTTGTCGCTCAGGCTAACAAGTTCCTTGACGGACACTTCTATGTCGGAGTCGTCAGCAACGCTATATGCAAGAGAGCAGGAAATAGTAGCACCCTTTTTGACGTTGTTCATGTAGTTGTCTGCATTGATATCGGTATCTGTAATCGCTACATCGCATTGGACGTTATTTTGATACACCTCAATACTGGCTGCACTAGCCATTGACTGAGGGTCATCGGAATTATTTGTAAAGGTAAAGTCGATAATTACGCAAGGCTTACCCTCATAATCTTGACCTTTTTTGCATCCGTCGATTGTTACTGCATAGTCAGAAGTTGCAGTCTCAGCTTTCTCTGCCTGAGTAGGTTTCTTCGCCTCATCAGAACCAGCATTGTTAGTGCTGGGAGAACCACCACAACCTGCGATTGGAAGCGCAATGAGCGCAGAAATTGCAAATACGCAGAGGCTCTTTTTGATTTCCATACTGTCTCACCTTTCAGTCAAGATCCTGTCTTGTGGCAAGGCAATGGTACGGGGGGGTTACTTTTCAAGAGTTAGCCGTTTAAAATCTGCGAGCGGACTTTTGGACGCAATTTTATGTATGGGCAAATTGCTTACGGGCACTTTGTCTATCCTTACAGACCCTTTGCTTGTCTAGCGCTCAATGGAGACTGGCTGATGCGCCATGGAACACCACCTTGGCCACCCCACAAGATTCCGTACACCTACTTCTTTTTCGTGAAGAAGGCCGCAATTACACACCATACCTACTATCTCCAAGCTATACCGCCGGCAACATACATATCCTAAACTGCATCGCTGACTTAAAGGTACAGCTGATTGGTGCATACTGAGTAGGATTACTTAAAAGAGATGGGACACCCACAATGAAGCTTCTCATTGCGTCTGATATTCACGGTGCAGCAGCTTGGTGCAAGAAGTTGATGTCTGCCATTGAACAAGAGCAACCTGACCGCGTGTTGCTGTTAGGCGACCTTCTCTATCATGGGCCACGCAATGATGTACCCGCTGATTATGCTCCGCGCGAGGTTATTGCAATGCTTAACTCCATTGCGACACAGATTGTGGCAGTCCGCGGCAATTGCGAGGCCGAGGTCGACCAGATGGTGCTTGATTTTCCTTGTCTCGCAGAAAGTACTGTAATTTTGGACAGTGCATCCGAAGGCAACCTACATGAGTTATTCCTCACCCACGGACACATTTGGGGCGCTGGACGAGATAACTCTATCGACCGCCTCCCGCCTCTGCCTGCACATACCAGTCTTGTCTATGGCCACACCCACATCAAAGCGAACGAAGCCAGTGTAAAACATCCCGATGTATGGCTGTTTAATCCAGGCAGCATTGGTATCCCCAAAGATGGAAGTCACAGCTATGGCCTCTACGCGAATGGACGCTTTGAGCACCGTATTCTAAACGACTAGTCAAATTCCAAACCTGCGACAGGCCCAGCCTTCCAAACTTGCGGCAAACCAATCGCGAGACTGTAAAAATAGAGACACTCAGAGGCTGTTTTGGGCGCCCAAAAATGCTTGTGTGATATTTAGTACCCCAACACAAAAAAGCTCGAAAAGTGCTCTATCTCCACGGTAGGGAAATCTGACTCAAAAATACCCCTCTTGAACTGTAGTTTTGTATGTGCTCATACTCAGCAAGCTGCAAACAAGACAAAATATCGCATTGCTGAGCTGTGATTTCTTGGGTCCTAATAAAAGCTGCTTTTTATTTTTAGTCCCAAAAACATCCACACTATTCTACCATTTATTTAGATATTTATATTTTTAACTGCTGTTTTATAAATATAGATGATAATAGTGTGGATGTTTTTACTCGCTTATCGTAGTTGTAGCCATAGCCCTTCAGACCTATACATCCACGCCTTATGTGTTTAACCCTCCCTATGCCCATACCTTGTGCTTTCAGACATCACGCGTTTAGCCCTCGCACGTTTAAACTTTACGCACCCAAACCCTCCATACCTAAACACCGTGCATTTAAGGAATGAATAGTTAATATTTTTAGCCCTGAGGAGCCCTTTTTAGTAGGAATGCGAACAAAAAGGCTTCCTCGGGGCTAAAAATATTAACTATCTGTATTATCTAGACAATTTGCACTACCCAAGCAGCTTGCGGAATTCATGCTATTTACGCGATTTGCATTAGTTACACCATTTACTAAGTACGGGCTAATAACCGCTTGCACAATCTAGGTACCATTCACCGTCATTTGCCTTAATATGGAATCGTTCTCAGATAGGATTGTGTGCAAGTATGTCGATAAGTCGCCAGCACCCATAAAGCTCGGCGACATATGTGGAAAGGACCCCGCATGAGTGATGAATCCTGGCGTCCCAAGCTCCATCTTGCCCCCTATAAAGGCTCAATCAGCGACCCCAACGGTCTCTGCCAATTCCGCGGAACCTACCATATTTGCTGCCAGAACGCCCCTGAGTATCCTGGCAACTTCGACAGCCCTCATGGCTGGGGACACTACGTCAGCCGCGACCTCGTAAACTGGGTCTTCCTCGGCTGCCAAGTCATGCCCGATTGCCCTTCTGACAAAGATGGCTCCTACTCTGGCGGCGCATATCTCGCCACACCCGCAGATGGTGCCGAGCACGACGGCGAAGTCTGGTACTACTACACTGGCAACATCCGTCTACCCGAAGGCGACGGCACACTCGCAGGCCGCCTTGCCAACCAAACGCGTATGCGTAGTTACAACGGCATCCACATGGGTCCCAAAGAAGTCATCCTCGATAACTCCGACTACCCTGCCTATTGTTCCAATCACGTTCGCGATCCCAAAGTTTGGAAGCAGAACAACTCTCTTCATATGCTCCTCGGTGCACGCACACGCAAAGACAGCCGCGGTGCCGTGCTGTGCTATCGCTCTGATGATGGCGCGAATTGGGAACTTGAAGGCTCTGTCACCAATACCGACAGCGAACCATTTGGCTATATGTGGGAGTGCCCCGACCGCATTGCTCTAACCGACGCACAAGGTACGGTTCATGAGTTTCTTGCCACATGCCCACAAGGCACAGATGAGCTTGGTCTGCCCTATATGCTTCAAAATGTGCACGGAAATGGCTATTTCCCTATTGATGGCTCGCTGCTGGACCTCTTGCACCAAGACCACGAACTTATGAATGCGCAGGCACCGCACCCTGCTATCGATCAGGCCACCTTTGTCGAATGGGATCACGGCTTTGACTTCTATGCGTGCCAGAGCTTCGTCGATGACAAGAACCGCACGCTTCTTGTAGGTTGGATGAGTCTCCCCCACGACAAAAATGATATTCGCCCCTATGACAATCCCACCGCCACCTGGCGCGGCTGCCTAACGGTTCCCCGCGAACTCACACTCAATGCCGATGGGCGCATCCTGCAAAATCCTGTTGCTGAAATCGACGCTCTCCGCGGCGAAGCTGTCCCCTTTAATGGAGCAAGTGCAACTATCCCCAAAGTCTCCGATCTCGTAATCTCCAATATTACAGGCGACGGCACTCTTCGCTTTGATGATGCACTCGAGCTGCGTTTTTCCAACGGTGAAGCAGAGCTCATCTTTACTGACGACGCGGTGGGCCAAGGTCGCAAAATCCGCCGCACCAAGGTTGGTGTCATCCATGACATCCGAGTCATCATGGATACTTCCGTCTTTGAAATCTTTATCAATGGTGGCGAGACTGTTTTTGGCACCCGCTACTTCACTGAAGCAGACAGCGTCCAAGTCAGCATGGACTTCCCCAAGGCTCAAGCCTGCTGGTATCCCATGTCCCCCGTCAGCATTAACTACGTCGTAGACCGTTAGGCGCCAAACTTAGAAGGGTTCGCATGCAAAGTATCAACTTTCATACGCAGCGTGGTTGGATGAATGACCCCAACGGCTTCATCTACTACAAGGGTGAGTACCATCTCTTTTACCAGTACTTTCCTCATGCGACACAGTGGGGCACTATTTGTTGGGGTCATGCTATTAGCCCCGATCTCGTGAATTGGGAGCAAAAAGATATTGCTCTCTTTCCTTCAAAGCCTGCCGACCAAAACGGTTGTTTTTCGGGCAGTGCCGTCGAAAGTGGCGGCAAGCTCCGTCTCTTTTATACCGGTGTGCACTACGACGAGTTTGATCCCGAGGATATCAATAAGTGCGTTCCTGGACATTTCACATCAGCACAGCTCACCATTGAGTCTTCCGACGGAAAAACTTTTAACAACTTTGATGACAAGTACGTTATCATCCCGCCCATTGATGATCCCGAGCTCGGAGACGCCACTCATACGCGCGACCCAAAAGTCTGGCAAGGTGCTGACGGTTGGTACCTCGTGCTAGGTAGCAATATTCATCGCAAGCAGGGCGAAATCCTTTTTTACAAGAGCCAAGACCTTATGAACTGGGAGTATGTCAGTCGTACGCTTATGGATCCCCAGTTAGGCTGGATGTGTGAGTGTCCCGACCTCTTTGAGGTTGAGGGCGGTACCGTATTGCTTGCATCTCTGATGGGCTACGAGGGCGGTGATGACGATCAAAGTGTCTGCTTTGTTGTCGATTACAACAAAGACGATTGCTCCATCGACTTTACTGGAGAGCGCCGCCTTACCGATTATGGCCATGATTTCTATGCCCCCCAAACTACGACTGATGCCACAGGTCGTCGAGTAATGGTGGGCTGGATGCGTATGCCCGAACCCATCGACAATAAGTGGATTGGTATGTTTACCGCTCCACGTGTCGTCGAGGTTGTCGATGGTCACACTTACTTCCGCCTGCACCCCAATATCCGTCGCGCGCTAACGCAGCGCACTAACACACCCACGCATCACCGCCCCTACCTTTTTGGTACTACACTGCGCGAAGGTGATCATATCGACTTTGGTGGCTTGCGCGTATGGCAAGACAAAAACCGCGTCCACGTTGACCGGAGCAAAGTTTATCGCCCACGTGAAAACTTTATGCATATGCATTCCGAAACGCCTGAGGTCGGTACGGAAAACAAGATCGAGATGCTGGTACACGGCCATATTGTCGAGATTTACGTTAACGACGGTGAGTATGTCATCAGCAATATGGTCTACGGATTGGGCAATTCACTATCAACCAACTCGTCAGCCGACTTCACCATTTTGGGCCTTTAGAACAAGCAAAACAGCAGGTAGTCACCAACGGCCAAGCTAGAGCACACCAGCTATAGGAGAGTCCTATGAAGTTCGAAAACAAAATCATGCTCATCACCTACGCCGATAGTCTCGGCAAAAATCTCCAAGATCTTGAGCACGTGCTCGCCAAGCACTTTGACAAAGCTGTTGGCGGGGTGCATATTTTGCCCTTCTTCCCCAGCTCTGCTGACCGTGGTTTTGCGCCCATGCGCTACGACATCGTCGATCCCAAATTTGGTAGCTGGGATGATGTGCGTCGTATAGGCGAGAGCCGCTACTTAATGTTTGACTTTATGATTAACCACATATCCCGCCAGTCACCCTATTTCCAAGACTTTTTGGAGAAGAAAGACGATTCAGAATTTGCCGATTTCTTCATCCGCTACAAGGACTTTTGGCCAGGAGGAGCTCCTACCCAAGAGCAGATTGATACCATTTACAAGCGCAAGCCCAAAGCGCCAAGCATCGTGGCAGAGTTTGCTGACGGCAGCAAGGAGGATGTCTGGTGCACCTTTGGCGAGGAGCAGATTGACATTAATATCCACTCTGAGTGCGCTCAACGCTTTTTCCGCGAAACCCTAACGCATATGGCCGAAAACAATGCATCCATCATTCGTCTGGATGCCTTTGCGTATGCTGCCAAGCGCGCAGGAAGCAACTGCTTTTTTGTCGAGCCTGATACCACTGAGCTGCTCCAAAGCATGCAAGAGGTGCTTGACCCTTACCAAGTTATGGTGCTGCCTGAGATTCATGAACACTACAGTATCCAGATGCAAGTTGCCAGCAAGGGCTACTGGATTTACGACTTTGCTCTACCCGTGCTGACTCTACATGCTCTTTACTCAGGCAATGGCAGCTATCTTGCCCATTGGCTCAAGATGAGCCCCAAGCACCAGTTCACCACCCTTGATACCCACGATGGCCTTGGCATTGTTGATGTCAAGGATCTGCTTCCCGACGAGGCAGTTGACTACACCAAAGAAAAGATGTTCTCCGAAGGTGCCAACGTAAAGAAGGTATACAACACCGAGGCTTATAACAATCTTGATATTTATCAGGTCAATACCACCTACTATTCGGCGCTGGGCAACAACGACGATGCATATCTGCTCGCACGTGCAATTCAGTTCTTTGCACGTGGTGTACCCATGGTCTACTACGTAGGCTTACTTGCAGGTAGCAATGATATCGAGCTACTAGAATCTACCAAGGAAGGCCGCAATATCAACCGCCACTATTACAGTGTTGAAGAGATTGACCGCGAGGTAGAGCGTCCTGTTGTACGCAAGCTACTCGAGATGATGGAACTACGCAATACTCATCCTGCTTTTGATATCGAAGGTGAACTCGAAGTTAGCGCAACGGATGATCAGCTTTGCATCCGCCGCAGCTCAGGTGATGCTTGGGCTCAACTTGATGCCAACCTGACCACACGCAGCTTTGAGATTTCGCATTCTTAGCAAAGGAGCAGTACATGCTACCCGCAAACTCGCACAATCCTCAAGGTATTGGTGCGGCATTTTACGACCTAGATGGTACTATTTTGGATTTGACCCGCGTCTCCAAGCGCACGATTGCCGCAATGGAAGCGGTACATGCGGCAGGCTGTGCCAATGTGATTTCCACTGGACGCAACTTGCCCATCGTGCCCGATGCGGTCAAGCTCCCCTGCGTTGACTACTACATCACCGTCAATGGTGGGCAAATTCTTGATGCGGATGGCAATCATCTGCTAAGTAAAGCGATTCCCCGCAATATGGCGCTTGAGCTAGCTCATTGGCTACATTCCCGCGGCGCAGGTCTCAACGTGCTGACCTCAACAGGAGCTTATTTTGAAAATCGCCTAGTGTCCTACATGACCCAAGCCGTACATCGCACCGACAGTGATAGCACCTTAAGCGATGAGGGTCTAAGCGATGAAATCACAAGCCTGCCCAATCGTTTTACCGTCGAAGATGTCGAACCTCAAATCCTAGCAGTTGATGACAAGACAAACTTTGTCGAGAAAATGGGTGCTTGCTTTGACACAGCAAAAGACCTTGCTCGCGATGTGACTGAGCTAGAGAAGCGCGGTGATTTGCAGATTGCCACGGTAACTCCCACAGAAATTGAGATTACGCTCAAAGGTGTTGAAAAAGGCTCTGGCATTGAATGGATACGCAAAGAGCTGGGCCTAGACAAGTCACAACTTGTAGCCTTTGGTGACTCGGGCAATGATTTGCCCATGGTGCCTTATGTGGGTACATTTGTTGCAGTAGGCAATGCTTCCGATGAAGTTAAAGCTCAGGCCACCTGTATCGTTGACAGCATGTGGGAAGACGGCGTTGCCAAATGGCTCGAACACGCGCTTAAAGGCGAATGGTACGAAGTCTAGCATCACTGCAACAACAAGATTTTACACGGGCACCCAAAAGCCACGTTCTACTTCATGCCAGATACCAAAAGCCACACTCTGTTTCATATCAAGTGCCAAAAGCCACGGATCGTTTCAACCAACAAGGCTTTGCTTGCCAAACGCCACGTTCTACTTCACCTTTTTTGCCAAAAGCCACACTCTGTTTCATGCGAAAAAAATCTACCTGCGCAAACGTGAA
>NZ_KE952935.1:35569-56697 GCF_000466405.1 Atopobium sp. oral taxon 810 str. F0209
AAGTAATCCGTGGCTTCTGACAAGCAGGGCAGTATCATTTGAAATGATGTATGGCGTTTGGCAGGCAGAGCCGCACTGCTTGAAAGAATGCGTGGCGTTTGACGTGCAAGGCATTATGGAAGTGGGTCTATAGCACATTTTTCCCATATGCCAACTTCTGTGGCACCCCTTTAAGCAATTAAGTTCGGGAATTAAAGTTCAAAAAGCGTGGCAAGGGTGCGCGCGACACCAGACTCATCATTGGTCCACTCGATAACTTCGGTTGCTGCCTGCTTTACTGCGGGTACAGCGTTTGCCATAGCAAAACTCCTGCCAACAGCGCCAATCATATCCAAATCGTTATAACCATCACCAAAAGCAACTGCATCATCAGCAAGCAGACCAAAATGCTCGCACAAATGAGCAACACCTGCCGATTTAGATGCGCGCTTACTCATGACTTCACAAAGCGTCGCGCTGGAACGAACCACATTGAGCTCGGGATAATGCTCGCCTACGCTCTGCTCTGCTGCACGAATATCATTAGGACTTCCCATCAACAAAAACTTATGGACACCTGTAGCAGTAAATATCCCCTCGATATCAGTTGACGCACGCGCTCGAGCATGTACAACCTTTTCCTCGTATTTCACACGAGGATCGTCAGGATTTGCCACCACCCACTCATCAAATCCGTAGGTATTGACGCATATACTCGGCAAGCTCTCCGTAAGATAGGTATAAATCTCCAGCGCTTTATCTATAGGAATGATTTCGCTCGCAAGGGTGCACCCCATCTCGTCCAACACGTAGGCCCCTGAATAACACACAATCGGCCCCTCAAAACCCAAGCTACGTTGAAAAGGATGTAAACCCTGAGGTGGACGAGCAGACACCAAACACACAGGTACATCCATAGCAACTACCGCCTGAACGATAGGTGCATCTGCAACTATGGGCTGATGATCCTTGTCTGCGAAGGTGCCGTCGACATCAGAAAAAACAATTTTTGGCTTCACGGCTCAGCTCCTTATAATGCAAACCTTAACTATCTGAGCTAGGAAGCACAGCTCTGAACTCTTCAAACGTCAAGGTCGTCAGGCGAATGGGATCCGTAGGTGATCTTGTATCCCTTGCGCAAAATGCGCAACAGCTCTTGGGAATCTTCTTCACCAAGTCCCTCAAGAAAATGCGAGAGTGCCTTGGTGCTCTTTGCATTGTGCTCCGAAATTGTGCGGCGACCATGCTCGGTGATGTATACCAAAACACGACGTCTATCCTCGCTGTCATGCACACGAACTATTTCATCCCGTGCTTCAAGCGCATCAAGAATACGCGTCACACGGGCTCGAGAATAACCCATCTGAGCTGCGATTTCAGAAGGAATCACTCCTTCTTCTGGATCGCATGTCGAAAGATAGTGGAGTACCGCAGACTCACTAGCCGCAGTACCTTTTGCCGAACCTGAGCCTACAAGACCTTTAGGGAGAGCCTGCGAATAAATGAGGAGCTTACGAGCAACCGCTTCACTATTTTTTTCACCCATTTTTCGCACCTCCCCAATTTTGGCTCAATTGACAGAAGTAACTTCAATACAAACGCTTACTATCCTGCAAACAGCAAGAATAGAACCTCCGAATTATTGCATCTCCAAAACTATTCCACCACTGCATATTGCTAGGTTGTGGTATCAAGGTCTACTATTCCCCATCTAGTTCGTTGCTATGCTTACTCAAAAAACCTTCAGCTTTTGTATTTGCACGGCGCACCATTTGAGCAAACTTGCTATCTTTGCCATTACCAAGTGGCATCGAATCTAAATCAATCCCCGCAGCAGCCACAATTGCTTTGATATTCTTTTTTGCATTGGCAATGCCTACAGTCAAAATCAGTGCTGCAATACCAAATATGACAAGCAGCGCGATACCCAATCCCAAAAACCACTCGGAACCAGATAGATATACCTGCCAATAGATGAGTAGTGCCGCCGCCGCAACTCCGGTATAACCGAGGCGTTTATAGACTTCCAGCCGCATGACTGCCTGAGTTTGACAATCAGCCTCAGTAATGAGATTGCGACGCTCAGCTTCGCTGATATCTTTTACTATTTGGTGAGCTTCGGCGGCCATGTAAGGCTTCCTCTCAAATAACACTAGATGCAAACAACCTGTATAGTATGCAGGATTATAAATAGGCCCGTGGTGCCAGCTGACAAATATCGCAGCTAGCACCACAGGTCTCAAGCATGGGTATTAGTAAGAAAGACCCGTGTTGAAGAACGAAGTGTTGATGCCAGGAATTGTGATGCAGCCAAGCAGCGCAATCACAACAAGAATCAACATAACGATAGTCGGGGAAATCTTCTTTTTGGTCATCAACCACCAACACAGCCAGACAAAGAAGAAACTCAGGAACTTGGGCATAATGGCATCAAGCGTATTCTGCAGGTTAAATGCTGAGTCTTCAGCAAATTGCAGATTGAAGCTCGTGGAGATGGAAATCCAGGTAGCAGCAACAGCGCCGATAACCATGGTACCAACCATAACAATAGAGCTGCGCAGAGCGGCAGAGTCAGGACCGACGAGCGCCTCAACCGCATTGCCACCCAAGGTATAGCCCTGCTCGTAAGCAAACTTCATACCAAAGTACATGATGGCATTCCATGCAATCATGTAGAAAATCGGGCCCAAAGGATTGCCGCCCGTAGACAAGCCCAAGGCAATGCCTAGTAGGATAGGAATAAAGGTACCAACAATGATGGAGTCACCAAGACCCGCCAAAGGACCCATCAGACCAGCACGAATACCGTTGATGGTCTCGGCATCCATGGGCTCACCATTGGCGCGTGCCTCCTCAAGACCCACCGTCAAACCAACAACCATGGTGCCAATCTGAGGTTCGGTATTAAAGAAGGTGGTGTAGGTACGCAGCGCCTCAACCTTGTCTTCATCTTTGTCATACAAATCGTCGACAACAGGCATCATCGACCACAAATAGCCAAAGGTCTGCATATGTTCCTGAGAAAAGCAGGTGAGGTTACCGTAAATCCAGCACCTAAAGGACTGCTTTAGCGCAGCGGGGGAAACTTTTTTAAGTTCTGCCATGATTAGATGTCCTCCTCTTCCTCATCATCAATGGAAGCAGCGCCTGCGGCAGCAAGGGCACGCTTGCCAGACTTGAGAGACTGCAGCTCAAAATTGATTAGTGCAAAGAAGACCGCGATGATTGCAGCGGCAATCAAGTTGCAACCCATGACTGCAGCGAGAATAAAGCCAAATGCAAAAGTAACCCAGTCCAAGGTCTTGGTATTCATCCGTGAACGGTAGGAATTTAGGCTATTGAGCTGTATAGATATGCACATAAAAGCCCCTAGACAACAAATGCACCCGCAAGATATGTCCCGCAGGTGCATTCATATATTTCAATCTGAAGGGAGCTTACCCAACATTCTCAAAGCCAAAAGCGCCCATTTCCCACGCAGAGTAGCGCGCCTGCAAAGTTGAGGTCACATGCAGGTTATTAATTTCTAGGGGATACCAACGCGTAGTCATGGTCTTCTCCCCTCCATTGATATAAATCTCAATGACCGAGGTATCCACCAAGATGCGCAAATCAGTAACGCGACCCGCACTGAGCGCAGAAAGTGGTAGACGACGATTGGTACGCCAGCGCCCCGACGGACTTTGGAAGTCCAACTCAAGCATATCTCCATGCAAGAAGAGTTCCAAATCAGAGCCAATAATCACACGGCCCTCACCTTGTATATCTTCAATTAACACGTCGGCTGTGCCATTTGGGAAGCATGCAGCTTGTGCGCCCGTTACATCAAACATATCGCAGGTTGTCTGTGAACCAACGTAGCCCGTAGCTCCAAGAGCTGCTTCTACACTAAATTCCACAGGAGTCTCTCGCAGTACATTAATTTCCTTAACAGGCCAAAAACACACCTGTCCTGCTTCATTCAGCGAAAGTTCACGCGGCAAGGTCAGCGTATGCACCCACTCGCGCGTTGGCGTCTCGTACTGAAACTCGATGTCTGGCAGACCAATCCAGCCTACGTAGAGCACGCGTCCCTGCTCATCTTCAAAAATCTGTGGACAATAAAAATCAAAACCATAATCTGTTTCGACAAAATCATTCTCATCAAAGCAAGCATAAGGTGCTTTTGCATCCATCTTGTCTGCATCTTTGCCAAGCAAATCAATAACCTTGCCATCCACAGGGAAATAACCGCAGTTGTGAATGTTTTGATACTTAAAAGGCTGCTTGGGAACACCTTGAGGGCAAATAAAGAGAAACTCTCGATTACCTAGGCGTGCTACATTAGGGCACTCCCACATGTAGCCAAAACCGCCTTTGCTATACGCCGTTGCTGAGCCTTCAAACTCCCACGTATAACCGTCGCCTGAGCGATAGAGCAGAACCGCACCACGACTGTCTGTTGTACGCGCACCCAACAGCATGTGCAAGAAACCGTCCTGCTCCCACACTTTGGGATCACGCACGTGGTTGGAGCAATAGGCGGGATAGCCCGCATTGTCGAGCACACAGATCTTCTTGCTAAAGCTATTACCGTCCTCAGAAATCACGAGGTTTTCGTTGGCAAGACGTCCTGCGAAGTCATAGTCATAATCACCAAGCTCAAGCACATTACCCGTGTAGTAACACCAAAGCTTGCCGTCTTTCACCAACGCAGAGCCAGAATATGCACCGTTGCGATCGAGCTCGCAATCAGGGCGAATTACTTCACCATGGAAGGTCCAATTGATGAGATCTGTACTTGTCCAATGACCCCAACCATGCCCTACTGCAGGCCACTTTGGTGTGTACTGATGAAACCAGTGATACACACCATTGAGCTGTGACAAACCGTTAGGGTCAGTCAAGCCACCTGTAGGGGTTTGTAGATGGAATCGCAGGCGCCAATTGTGCTTGGGGTTCCAGTTGATATCTACAGCCATGGAGCTCCCTCAATTCGAATGTAGCGTACATACAGAAAGGCTGATACTCAGCAGAGCTTAGGCAAGAACCTCAAGTACTTCGGCACGCTCGGGCATCGCAGGAATACCACCACGCTTGCGAACACAAAGTGAGGCTACGGCATTGCCCATACGGGCCATCCTCTTTGCATCTTCAAGCGTAACGTCTGCAGGAGTCAAGTCACTCTCTAAGAAGGCGGCAAGGAAGCCTCCCCAGAAGGAATCTCCCGCTCCTGTAGTGTCCACAGCCTCAGTCTTGAACGGAGGAACAGTAGTTACGCCGTCTTTGGTGCATATCAATGCACCCTCAGAACCTAGAGTCACACAGCATACTTTGACATTGCCTGACACAATCTTTTTTGCAGCCTCAGCGGGATCAGCAACATCGGTTAATAACTCACACTCATTGTCACTCATTTTCATAATGTCCATATAGGGCAGCACGGCACGCATCTGCTCCATAGCAGCAGGGGCACCAGGCCAGAGGTTGGCACGGTAATTGGGATCGTAGCTCATCACACAACCAGCAGCCTTGGCAGTTTCCAGCGCTGCAAAGGTAGCTGCACGCGCAGGTTCGTCGGTCAATGAGAGAGATCCAATATGGAAGATTTTGCTCTCTTCGATAAGCTTGGTATCCAGCTCTTCTGCAGAAATCTGTGTATCTGCTCCAGGCTTGCGTGCAAAGGAGAAGGAGCGGTCGCCTTGGTCATCTAACGCAACAAAAGCAAGCGTTGTGAAGTAATGGGGATCTACCAAAAGACCGCGCACATCAATATTGTTGGCTTCCATCGTGGCACGCAAAAACTCGCCATGCATGTCGGCACCAACCTTGCCTAAAAAGGCAGTCTGATGCCCTAGACGCTGTAGTGCTACCAGCACATTTGCAGGAGCGCCGCCAGGATTGCGTTCAAAGAGTTTTTGACCAGCGTCAGAAATACCCGCATCCGTAAAGTCAATAAGTACTTCACCTAGGGCAGTAACATCAATCATGCTGCACTCCTTTTAAGGATTTTTCATTCCAAGTTTAAGGATTCTTCATTCCAAGAAGGGGCAGTCGCACGTGGCGACCGCCCCAACAGTTGCTAATTCTCAGCCAAGCACTTTACTTAAGCTCAATAAGTGGGACACCAGCTTTGACCGTGCCACCGGTATGAGTGTTGATGTTCTTGTACTCATCGGTGTTGGTAATAATGACCATGGTCATCGTGTCGAGGTTAGCAGCCTTAATAGCGCCAAGGTCAACTTCCATCAGCAGGTCACCCTTCTTGACTGCTGCACCCACGGTGGTATGCGGCGTAAAGGGAGCACCCTTGAGGTTAACGGTGTCGATACCAATGTGAATCAAAATTTCTGCGCCTTCATCGGAAAGCAGACCAATTGCGTGGCCAGTGTCAGCAAGGACGGTAATGGTACCAGACACAGGAGCGTACATTTTGCCATCGCTAGGAAGCACTGCTGCGCCATCACCCATTGCTTTGCTGGCAAAAACAGGGTCAGATACCTGGTCAAGAGCGACTGCCTGACCCGCACAAGGAGTAAAGACAACCTCAGCATCGGTGGGAGCGGAAACGCCTTGGTTAGACTGAGCAACGCTTGCGGCAACTGCTGCGGTCTGGTTGGCGGCAGCCTGAGTGGAAGCTACGGCCTGCTCGGGCAGAGTCTTGCCCTGCTTCTTTGCGTCAGCATCGTCGGAGTAAATGGTCCAAGTGATACCAAAGGCAACTGCAAAGGCTGCAGCAAACATGATGGCGTAGCCCACGGGATTTGCGATGCACAGCAAGATACCAAAGATACCCGTGACGCCCGTACCAGAAGCGGAGAGGTTGGTGAAGTAGCAAATCACGCAACCAACTGCAGAGCCAATCATACCTGCAACGAATGGCTTGACCTTGGGCAGGTTGACACCAAAGATAGCGGGCTCAGTAATGCCAAGCAGGCAGGAAATACCAGAAGGGATAGCCAGTGCTTTGGTCTTGTCAGACCTCGTCTTAAACGCAACGGCTAGGCAGGCACCACCCTGTGCAATGTTTGCAGCAGAGGCAAGAGGTAGCCAGTAGGTAACACCATGCTGGGCAATCATCGAGACGTCGATAGCGGTATACATCTGGTGCAAACCAGTAACAACCGAGGGGCTGTAGATAAGACCAATGATTGCATTACCGATACCAAAGGGCATAGCAAGCAAAGCCATCAGCAGACCAAGGATTGCATTCTCGAGATATACAAAGATCGGGCCGATAAAGAGAATCGTGATATAGGCGGCTGCAGAAACAGACAGCAACGGAGTCAAGAAGAGGTCGAACATCTCGGGAACAACCTTGTGGAGACGCTTCTCAAAGAAACAAAGGATCCAGACGCCTACAAGAATGGGAATAACGTGACCCTGATAGCCAACCCAATCGATGGTATAGAGGCCAGGGATAACATCAAAGCGAATCATCGAGCCATCAGCAATTGCAGACGACGCATTATATGCATTGATGAAGTCACCGCTAATAAGCAAGGCACCCAGCGATGCACCAAGATAGGGATTGCCACCAAAGACGGTAGCAGCAGAAAAACCGAGAAGAATCTGCAGATTTGCAAGTGCGCACGCATTAATCAAGCCTGCAATCTTCCAGTACACATTGCCCGAAAGGTCGACGCCTGGGAAGAGGAAGGGAATTGCTCCCATGATACCCATGAGCATACCGGAGGCAACGATTGCAGGAATGATGGGTACAAACACGTCAGAGAGGACTTTGATGGCAGCCATAAACTTGTTTTGATTCTTGGCGGCGGCTGCCTTCACTTCAGCTTTGCTAGCTGCACTAATGCCACCTTGGCTGGTAAATTCGTCATAAACTTTATCGACGGTACCTGTACCAAAGATAATCTGTAGCTGACCAGAAGCCTCAAAGTTACCTTTTGCGCCGGGGATATCCTCGAGCTTCTCCTTGTCAATCTTGTCGTTGTCGGCAATTACGAGACGCAGACGGGTGGCGCAGTGAGCAGCAGACACGACATTTGACGCGCCGCCTATCGCCTCCAGCGTAGCCCTTGCAGCCTCTTTGTAATCCAACGCCATATTTCCTCCCTTTCCTGCGACAGAAAACTGTCATAGGCCTGTGTGAAATCGTTCTCACAACTCGCTACCAGAGTAAACTGATGTCTTCACAAAGTGTACACCATTTGCCAAGCGCGTACGAACGGTAGTATTTTTTCGGCGAATGGTAATTCTAGAATCTCTACTAAATGCTTTTGAATCCATCAAGATTGGTTTGAAAAAATTATTGAATGAGAAAGACACTTTGTTAGCTTTAAAAATAAACAAAGCTAGCCGTCTGTAGTAAAAAGTAAGCCGCTTGCTCCTCTTTAAGGCCATCTTAAGAAGTCTTCTCACAACTCCATGATATTAAGAGGATAGGTTTTGCATATAGCCGTAATGAATGGGCTAAGTGGGTTCGCTAGGAGCACGTCATGTCGACATCTAAGGTAAAAATTACTCCTATTACTGTAATTGCTATCATTGGCATCGTCTGCTCAATTGTGTTTATAGTCTTATTTGCTTCTGTCAAGGGCCAACTCAATACATACCAACATGCAAAAATAGTAGGCACGTTTCAAAGTGGTGAAGGACCTCTTGAGACCAATCAATATTTAGCATTTAGCCCCCAAGAAAGTAAGAGTTACTTTTATAACCAAGATGCAGCTCCTGAACATTTTTTCAAAGAAGGGGCGTATGAATACCTATACGAGCGCATATATCTCATGAAGACAGAAGGCGTTGACTATGAGCTGCTTCTTGCAAATAACGACGAACTATATCTTGTAAAAGACAATCAACTCATCTTGTTTAAGCGCATTTCAGATAGCTGTAGCATCATTGGAGTAGATCAAAGTAAATAACTGCTTACGTATTAGGCACTAAATTGTGCTCACCATTTTAATACCGCTGGTTTCGTAGGACTTTGCACACGAAGTAAGACACGGTGCTACTTGCCAAAAGCCACGTTCTGTTTCAATCAAAGTGGTCTTGTTTGCCAAACGCCACGTTCTGTTTCAGAAAAAATGTCAAAAGCCACGTTCTGTTTCAAAGGACCTGACGTTTGCGCAGGTAGATTTTTTGGGCGTGAAGAGATACGTGGCTTTTGGCTAAAGATGTGTGGCGTTTGACAACCGGGAGGTGGAACGCGACTTTTGATATCCTCGTTAAGCCAGAGTATGGCATTTGACAAGCAGAACGAGGTAGGCTGAAGCAAAACACGGCAACAGCGCTAAACAGGACGCTGGGTGGAACCACCCAAAACAAGTTTGAAGCCCATCTTGGTCTCGCGCGGCGCTGCTTCACCTTGCTCCATAGCCTCGAGTAACATGCGCGCTGCCTCAACCCCGCTCGTACGATAGTAGTAATGAGCCGTGGTCAAACTGGGACTCACAACTTTAGCGAGAGTGGAGTCACCCAGGCCCGTCACACGGACATCATCTGGCACCTTGTAGCCTTTGTTGCGTAAATAGGTTAGAGCGCCTGCGGCAATCTCGTCGGTTGCACACACAATCGCATCAGTTTCGGGATGAGCTTCCATGATTTTGGTAGCGCAGGTATAACCAGACCATGCATTAAATTTTCCCTGTTCAATTGGCGCTGCTTCCACATCAAAACCTTGATGCTCGATAGCATCAAGAAAGGCTTTGCGACGCAAATAACCTGTAGCATAGTCCCGCTCGGGAACCGAGATGTAGGCAGGATGGCTGCTTCCTACTGTGCAGCACAAAGTTAGATCATAGACGCTATTGTAATCGTCAAAATAAATACAGCTAATACCAGTAACGTGCTGACCCAACACTACCAAAGGCAGTTGGAAGTTTTTGAAAAGCTTCTTATGTTCATCAGTAATAACGGTACCAATAAGGATAATGCCGTCGCTTTGACCCTGTTCAACAAAGGACTTGAGATAGGACAGCTCGCTATCCACATCACCATCAGTAT
The DNA here is from genome assembly GCF_000466405.1 of Atopobium sp. oral taxon 810 str. F0209. Lineage (GTDB taxonomy): Bacteria > Actinomycetota > Coriobacteriia > Coriobacteriales > Atopobiaceae > Olegusella. The sequence continues at coordinate 45,497 of NZ_KE952935.1, forward strand.
TGGCAAGTACAGCACTGTAACCCGAGGCACTAAGAACAGAGGTAATGCCTGCAACTTCGCGTCCAATAGACTCGGAGCTAATCTTGGGGATGATGACGCCCACAAAATGCGTCTTGCCCGTACGCAGAGTACGCGCCTGTTGCGAGGGTACATATCCAGTCTGCTCGATAACACGAGCGATGCGTTCACGCTTTTCCTCACTGACATAGCCATCATTGAGATAGCGCGATACTGTGGCTCGCGAAACATTTGCCATCTGGGCAATCTCATTGATGGTCATACCCTGCTCCTTAGAATTTCTCGGTGTGCTGCACCTGAAGTTCATGGATTACCTCAGGAATGCGCTCAGGCTCATATGGTGTCATCTGATAGACCCAGTTGAGCCAGTTGCGGTACAGCAGATTGGCATGAGCGCGCCACGTAAAGATGGGCTGCTGCTCGGGATCATCATCAGGGAAGTAGTTCTCGGGCAGACGGATAGGCAAGCCACGATGGAAGTCACGCCAATACTCATCAGCTAGCGTATCACGGCCGTACTCAAAGTGGCCTGTGACATAAATCTCATGAAAGCTTGGTGAAGCAATAAGAGCAGGACCCGAGCTAAATCCCTCAGACAGTACGTGAAGCTCAGGATGCTGAGCCAACTCACCCACATCGATTGCGGCGTGGCGAGAGTGAGGCATGTAATGCACCTCATCAAAGCCGTTGGTAAGAAAGCTATATTCATCACAAAGTCGTTGTGGGAACACGCCAAAAAGTTTGGCACCTAGCTGGCGCTTGGGAATTCCATAGAGGTGATAGAGACCCGCAAGTGCACCCCAGCACAAATAGAGAGTGGAAAAGACGTGCTCCTGACTCCAATCGATGATTTCGCAGAGCTCATCCCAATAGTCCACATCTTCATAGGCCATCTGCTCCACAGGAGCGCCTGTAATAATGAGACCATCGTAATTCTTATCCCGAAAAGCATCAAAAGTATCGTAAAACTTGACCAAGTGATCTGCCGAGACGTGCGTGGACTTGTGAGTCGAAACTCGCATAAAGTCGCAGTCCACCTGTAGGGGGGTCTTTGAGATGAGACGCAAGATTTGCGTCTCGGTCTCAATCTTGGTGGGCATAAGATTGAGGATAGCCACCTTAAGCGGGCGAATATGCTGGGCGTCCGCAATCTCTTCTTCCAACGCAAAAATATGCTCTTCATGCAAAGTCTTTTTGGCAGGAAGTCCATCTGGAATATTAATAGGCATGGGTGGTTCCCCTCGCGACATACAAAATATCAGCAGTCATCAGCTCGTACATAACGCACGAGCTGTCACACTGTAACGCAAACGCGTGACTTTTATAAGACTGAGCTGCCATTTTGAGGCTTAAAAAAGGCCTTTCTTCAAGCTTCCTAACAAACCGCGGGTCAAAGTTGTCGCAGCAGTACGAGCAACGGAGACGCCGATGCTTGCAATTTGACGCTGGCGTCGCTCAGCCTCGCGTTCTGCCTTGGCTGCTGCTTTCTCCGCTGCCTTCTGTGCCTCACGAGCTTGACGCTCCGCCTCTCGCTGTGCTTCACGAGCCTGGCGTTCTGCTTCGCGTACAGTTTCGCACTCTTGTCGAGCGGCTTCTTTCTCTTGTTCACGCGCAGCTTTTGCCTCTTCTGCAGCAGCAAGCTTTTCCTTTTGTGCCTCTTCCGCTGCTTGAGCTTCAGCTACTACTTTGGCATTAAGCAGTTCGTAAGCACTTTCGCGATCAACGGCTGTGCCATATTTCGTAGCAAAAGGTGAATTCGCAACCAGATAACTATGATCCGCAGCAGAAGCAGCCGCCATTGAGCAACCTGGCGCAACAATATAGGCACGCTCAACAACCTCAGGAATACTCTTGGCATCTAAAACGCTAACCAAAGCCTCACCTGTGCCAAGCTCACCGATAACCTTGGAGGTATCAAATGCTGCATTTACACGGAAACTCTCAGCAGCAGCCTTAACCGCACGCTGTTCGGCAGGAGTATATGCCCTAAGTGCATGTTGTATGCGATTTCCAAGTTGCGCAAGCACTGCCTCGGGAATATCAGCAGGGCTTTGGGTAATCATCCATACACCTACACCCTTAGAACGGATAAGCTTAACTACCTGCTCAACTTTTTGGACAAGAGCGCGCGGCGCATCGTTAAAAAGCAAATGAGCCTCGTCAAAGAAAAAGACCATCTTGGGCAGAGGGGCATCTCCAACCTCAGGCAGACGTTCGTAGAGTTCAGAGAGCGTCCAAAGCAAGAAAGTTGAATAGAGTAGTGGAGACTGTACAAGATGCACGGCATCTAAAATGTTGACAAAACCATGTCCGTCAGCATCGGTGCCAATCCAATCAGCAATATCGATAGCTGGTTCGCCAAAAAAGTTAGCACCACCTGCATCTTCTAGCTGCAGCAGCGCGCGCTGAATAGCGCCCACACTTGCACTGGACACATTTCCATAGGCAAGCCCGAGCTCATCGGCATGTTCGCCCACCCAGCCAACCATAGCGCGCAGATCTTTTAGATCCAGCAATAATAACCCACGGTCATCAGCTACATGGAAAGCAATGTTTAGTACGCCTTCCTGTACGTCGGTAAGACTCAACAGGCGTGAAAGCAATAAGGGGCCCATCTCACTGATAGTGGTACGTACTGGTACGCCCTGCTCACCATAGACATCCCAAAAATGCACAGGACTTGCGTGGAAATCAGGAGTTGGGACACCTGTTTCTTTGCAGCGCTCGGCAAGCTTGTCGCTCATCTCGCCTGTAATTGCCATACCCGAAACATCACCTTTGATATCAGCCAAAAACACTGAAACACCTGCATCGGATAGGCTCTGGGCAATTGCTTTGAGCGTGACTGTCTTGCCCGTACCTGTAGCTCCTGTAATGAGGCCATGACGATTGCACATCTCGGGAAGCAAGTAGACAGGTCGGGTGCCTTGTGCAAGCAAAATCTTGCCTTCGCTGGTATACATACTGCTTCCTTTCGCCACTACCAAACCAACGCACGATCAAAATTGGCTGTACATTTAAGTTCTTACGCGCTCTCGACAAGACTAACACCTCTACGAGATGTCCCATGCAGCAAATCGGCAGTTGGGCGATACTTAACTGCATGAATACAACATTTGCCGAGCTCGGGCTAAACGAGCAGATCCTCTCAGGCGTTGCAGAACTTGGTTTTGAAGCACCAACTCCTGTTCAGGCGCAAACCATCCCGCAGATTCTTAAGGGTCGCGACATGGTCGCCTCCGCTCAGACCGGTACAGGAAAGACAGCTGCTTTTGCGCTGCCCACTCTGCAGCTGATTGCTGATTTACCTACAGCAAAGCAGGGTAAAAAGAAGACGCCTACACCTCATGCGCTTATCATTACTCCTACCCGAGAACTGGCGCAACAGATAGAAAAAGTTGTCTCAGCAGTCTGTAAACACACTGGCCAACATGCCGTCATTATTATGGGTGGCGCAAGATTTGATCGTCAGATTCGCAACTTGCGCGCAGGCTGTGACCTACTGGTAGCCACTCCCGGACGTTTACTTGACTTAATGGAACGCGGTAGTATCAGCCTTGCGCAAGTACGTGTAATGGTGCTTGATGAAGCTGATCGTATGCTTGATATGGGCTTTTGGCCAAGCGTACGCCGCCTGCTCCAGGCGCTGCCAAAACAACATCAGACCCTGCTCTTCTCGGCCACGCTTCCCCCATCAATAAAGTCCACAGTCGACGCAATGCTACACACGCCGGCGGTGGTCGAAATTTCCCAGGTGGGCGAAACCGCCGATACGGTTGAAGAACATCTGTGCCCTGTTACTCAGGGGCAAAAAGCAAGTCTGCTTATTGCCTTGCTGAATGCAAGCAAACCTGAACGCATGTTGGTATTTTGCCGCACTAAGCGCCGCGTCGATGAGACAAGCAAAGCCCTTAAGGCAGCAAATATCAAGGTTGAGGAAATGCATGCAGACCGTCCTCAACGCGCTCGACAACGAGCTCTTGAGAGGTTTCGCACAGCAAAGGTGCAGGTACTCATCGCAACTGACGTTATGAGCCGTGGTATTGACGTGTCTGGCATTGATGCGGTTGTCAACTACGACGTGCCTATGGACCCCGAAGACTACATTCATCGCATTGGCCGTACTGGTCGTGCAGGCGCCACGGGTATGGCTTATACCTTTGTTGCTCCCGATGAAATCAGTCAGTTGCGCGAGGTTGAGTACTTTACAAAGAAGCTCATTCCCAGCTGGGATCTTCCTGGCTTTGCCTACGATACGTCACGCATTGTGCCTAACGCTGGTCGCAGCACCAACAAACCCATGCGTACCATGTTTCGCGGGTCTAGCACACGCGGACGCAGCATGTCTGGCAGCCGTTTTGGCAGACACCTGTAAACCACATGTAAGCGGAATCTTTCTCAGTATCCATGTTCTCAACCACAGCGCGGTCTCTACTTCGTATTATTAATGTACTAATCCATTTGCAAATGAAAGGCAGCGAAAATGTCCACTTCTTCTCTTAGTCCGGAGGGACGCCGCGCGGCCATTCTCGAATACCTTGCACGCAATGACAAAATAACGGTGGAGCAAGTAGCAAAGCAATTTAATGTGTCTGAAGTCACTGTTCGTAATGACTTTAGGACACTTGAGTCAACAGGCAAATTACATCGAACTCGTGGTGGCGCATCATCTACCATGCGCGCAATTTCTCTTTCATACCCTGAGGAGCGTTTGGGTATCAATGCAGAGGCGAAGGATGCTATTGGAAAACTTGCCGCTCGCTTAGTAAAAGATGGGGACACTATAGCGGTAGACTCTGGATCTACCACTTATTATTTTATCCGCCATCTTGTGAATAAACGCGATCTCACGGTAGTTACAACTGATATTACGATTGCAAGCTTTGCAGCATTTAGTATTCCAAATGCTGAAATTACTATGCCAGGAGGCACGCTTTATAAAAACCATCTTTACTTAACAGGGCCAATTACAATTAGAGATCTTCGTAACCTATATGTCGATAAATCTTTTTTGTGCTGTGATAGCTATAGTTCTGGCCATGGATTTACAACTAAACATGAAGAAAGTTCTGAAAATAAGCGTGCGATTATTTCTCATTCAAAGATAAGAGCGTTGCTCATGGACGCTTCAAAAGTAGGACACCCTAATTTTAGTAAATTTGCTGGAATAGCTGACTTGGATTACATCGTTATGAATGATGATCCCAATGGAATTGTCGCATCTGATATTCAAGCAGCTAGCGAAGTATGGAGCAGTGTACCCAAACTACTGCTCACTCGCGATTTTGAGTAACTATGTCTTTGTGTCTACTCGTCTATTACCTAAAGCATTGTTCCAATTGCCTCGCCTTGAATACCTAAGACGAGGCAATTTTTATCTCCCTAGGTTTTAGTTTTCTAAACGCATTTTAATTACTTCTACTAGACTGCTAGCACCTAGGCGCGTAGCCCCAGCTTCAATAAGCGCTTGTGCTTCTTCGATGCTATGTATACCGCCAGATGCTTTTACTGCCACTCTTTCTCCTGCGTGTGTATGCAAAAGCCCTACATCAGTAACAGTTGCCCCATCCATTGAAAAGCCTGTAGAAGTTTTTATAAAATCAGCTTTCGCTTGAGTTACAAGTTCACAAAGTTGGACTTTTTCCCAATCGGAAAGCAGGCAGGTTTCAATAATCACCTTAAGGATGCGCCCGCCACTTACTACAGAACGAACTCCGCGAATTTCATCAAGCACACTATCAAAATCACCTGAGGCAACAAGACCAAGATTGACAACCATATCAATCTCATCCGCTCCATCATCAATAGCATGTCGAGCCTCATTGACCTTGGTTATCGTATCGACATTTCCATTAGGGAATCCAACAACTGTTGTTATCTTTAGTCTTCCTTCTACATATTTGTGTCCCTGATACACAAAATAGGGAGGAATGCATGCGGATGCACATCCAAAATGAATAGCATCGTCAAGTACAGTTTTTACATCATTCCAAGTGGCACGCTGATTGAGCACCGTATGATCACATAATGCCAATACTTTGCGCTCTTCTTCTGTAAGTGCGGGAGCGCTATCCCAATAAACTTTATCCGCTTCAGTTGCCACACAATTAGTACCCATGGGTTGTAAGTTTTTAAGTTTTTCATCCAGCTTATCTACGATGTCGTTTGGATTGATGCTTGCGATGTCCGTAGCATCAATTTCAATTAAATCACCCAAACAAAACTCACCGTAATGCTTGGAAGTAACACGCCATTTTAAAAGCTCAAAATCGACAAACTGATCTGCCTCAGAGGGATTTTCAAGTGTTGTTCCTTTACGGTAATGACTCACTATATGAGCGAGATGGCGATGTCTTAACGCATCACGCTGGCGCAAGCGCTCATAAATTACGTGAAGATCTCCAATGAAACGTATAGTCACGCTTCCATATTCAAACTTTTTAACTAATGACTTCAGATTGGCATATTGCTTTTCACTAAAAGGATAATCAGTGACTATACGTTGTCCCTGACGCATAATACGTTCGATTTCGTTGTAATACTCAACCCATACGCTACGCTCAAGCTCGTCTTTTTGTTGAGCATTATCAAATCCAATATCCTCCCACATACGCTCTTTAATCATATCGGGAGTCATTAAAATAAACTCTGGATGTCTCTTGAGCAGAGCCTTGGTAAAGGTGGACTTACCAGTTGCGGGATAGCCAGCAAGAATAACAATCGCGTTTGTCATAGGTTCTCTTTCTGGAAAGTAATCAACTCGCATATTAAAGAATGGGCCGGCATCATGCATGCTGCCGACCCAGCCCTATACTCGTTTATTTTGAACCACGCCTAGATACGGTACAGGGCAATTTTCTCTTTAATAACCTCTGCAACTTTCTCGTTTGCAGGAACCAAAATATTACGAGCGGAATAAACGGGAGTATTCTCAGGTTTCTCAAGATTTGCTTTAGCAACATCTTTCCAAACCTTCAGCAGCTCAGTTCCCACATTGAATTTCTTCATACCTTCGGCCGCGAGACGACGCATATCATCATCCGAAACACCCGTACCACCATGAAGGACAAGCGCTACGTCACCAAGTTGGGCTTTAAGGGTATGCAGTAGATCGTAGTTAATCTTGGCCTTAGATTTCCATTGTCCATGTGTCGTACCGATAGAAACTGCCAAGGCATCAACATTTGTCTCATTTACAAAACGCATAGCGTCTTCTGGGGTGGTATACATTGCTTGGTCTTTAGCAACGACAACGCCGTCTTCAGATCCGCCAATTGCACCAATTTCCCCCTCAACAGAAATTTTTGGACTGTGGTTATGCGCAAAAGCAACAACCTTCTGAGTGTTAGCAATGTTTTCCTCAAGAGGCAACGCAGATCCATCGTACATAACCGAGGTAAAGCCAGCGTCAATCGCCTTTGCAAGCGCTTCAAAACTCTTGCAGTGATCCATATGGAGGGCAACGTTAATAGGAGAATCATCAGCAATGGAACGTACAACTGCAACCATTTGCTTATATCCAATGTATTCAACCGTACCAGTAGAAGTTTGAAGGATGATGGGGGCGTTCATTTCCTCAGCAGCGCGAATCATTGCAGGAATGACCTCAAGACTGTGAATATTAAAGGCGCCAATACCGCCTTTGCCCTCGTTTTCCTTAAACATATCAATCATATTTTTATACATGCGCTGTATCCTTTCATTCAGAGAACTCTGATATATAAATTGGAGCTATCAGGCGGTAAATTGCTTTGTAGAGTTAGGCTATTTACCTCGCAATTGGTCTTTTGCAACCTGCATGATTTCCTGCATTTTTCCGAGATAAGTCATAGCGCCTTCAGAGTCTCCCGCTTTGGCAAGCTGCTGTCTTTTTTTGTTATAAAGAGATTGAAGCGCTTTTGAAGCAGGTCCTATTTCGCGCTTATTCTCAAAACTTAGCTCGTACACTTCAATTGCTTTATCAAGCTCTCCCGCAGCATCAAAAGCGGCGCCAGCCCTGTTGTACAAGTCAACAAGCGCATCAGCCGAGGAGGTTTCCGCCTGTGCAAGCAAATCGTCAGCCTGTTTGACTAGGGCATCATGATCAATAGCTAGCTCTTCTTTGACTTGAGGAGTGGCGGCTGCCTTTTCTTTCCTTCTGAACCTAAACATAGATTCTTCCCCCATCAAAATACGCTTTGGTAACTGTATGAAAAGGGAGTCCACCACCGATAATAAGTGTGGACTCCCTTAAAAAAATATGTTTAACCAAAGAGGCCAGGAAGCATTGCAAGCATGCCAGCAAGAGCAGTATCAACGTCGGTAACAGTAAGATTCACAAAGCCAACCTGAGCAAGCATAGGACCAAGAATTGCGGGGATGAGCATAATAAAAATACCATGCGCAATGCAGCCAATAATAGTGCCACGGCGACCACCAACTGCGTTGCAGAAGACACCTGCGGTACCACCTGCAAAGAAGTTACTCATAACACCAGGAATAACAATGGGGAGGCCGGGGATTGCCATGGTTAAGAACATACCGATAATCGAACCAATTGTAGTAAAAATGAAACCCATAATTACTGCATTAGGTGCATATGCAAAGGTAACTGGGCAATCAAGGGCGGGACGAGCATCTGGAACCAACTTCATGGAAATACCCTGGAATGCAGGAACGATGTTAGCAAGCAAGAGGCGTACGCCAGACATCAGGACATAAAGGCCCACAACAAATTGCAAGCTCTGAAGGAAGCATGCAACAAGCCAGTGCAAGCTAGAGCTGCTACCAATGGACTCAAGGTAATACTGATAGCCTGCATCGCCACCAGCGATGGCTGCAACCAGATAGAAGATAAACATTACCACCCAAACAGAAACATATGTATCGCTTAGGAAAGAGAGACTTTCGGGAAGCTTGACATCTTCAGTGGAGTGATCAACATCGCCAGTCACCTTAGAAACACCTGCTGCGACTAAGTAACCGATAGTGCAAAAGTGACCAAGAGCAATATCGTCACTACCCATAATTTTGCGCATAATTGGCTGTGCAATAGCGGGCATCATTGTTGCAAAAATACCGCCAAGAATGGAAGCTGCGATAACTAGAGCAGGGCCGCGAAGACCGGTAAAGAAGAAGCCAACGACTGTAAGAGTAGACATCCAGAGAAGAGCCTGACCAGTCAGAAAGACATACTTGAACTTGGTTACACGGGCAAGAATAATGTTCACGATAAAAATGCCAAGTAAGGTAAGCGCAATACTTCCACCGAGACCAAGCTCATTCATTGCTTGGCCATTAATGCCCTCAATAGAAGCAACTAATGCGCCGCTGGTACCCGTGAGCCCAAAACCAAAATTAAAAACATCACCAAAATAGGTCAGGGATGCTTGGACCACAGCAGAACCAGCAGAAAGTACCAAGAAACCAAGCATAGTAGAAAATGTACCAGTAAGAACTTCCCCCACAGATTTCTTCTGAAGCGCGAGGCCAAGAAGTGCGATGAGTCCAATGACAACGGCAGCCTGGGTTAATACATTACTGATAATCCAGTTAATGATTGTCATATTCCCTCCTCCATCTCATTACAAATCTTTCATGCATTTGTGCTTTTATAAGGAGGTCTCTTCGATCGTACGATTCGCCTACCAAGCAATTTCTGTCGAACGAAGAGTGCCTTTGGTGTCGACGCGAGAGCGCCGGCACCTTCTTTTAGGAGATAACTCCCATTTCTTTCAACACGGGACTGACTCTGCTTTCAATCTCGTTAACATCTACAAGACTCTTGAGAAAAACAAGGGGTTTATCCGCAGGAACCTTTCCCCTAATTTGCTTTTCATAAGTAGAAGCTGCAACGATTAAATCAACGTTGTTTGCAAAACCACCAATACTTGCAACATCCGTATGATCAACCTTTGCATCAACGCCAAGCTTTTTCATTACCCTCTCAATGGACATTTGAGCAACAAAACTACTTCCCAGTCCCGCACCGCATACCGCCATTATCTTTAGCATGGAATTCACCCCCTTATTTCCCTCAAGCAACTTGGACCTATATATGTGTAGCAACAAAGTACATTGCAGAACTTACTAATGTATAAATACTTTAATCTTCTAGTTGATTTCCCGCCTCGATTATTGCGGTATAGAGTTCCATGGGGTTTTCTTTTTCGAGTAGTGCATCTACAGCAGCATCATCCATGCAAATAGAGGCTATAACTCGAATAACTTGCACATGGGATGTAGGATCCTCGGCTGAAAGAGCAAATAGTAATCGCACAGGCCATTCGGGCATGCCGCTAAGAGGAATTGCTTTGTCTTTAAACACTATGGGGTGTGCAAGGCGTGTGACTGACAACTGCTTTTTTATAGCCCCTTCTTCAGGACGAGCGTGAATTAAAGCAATATTATTCGCAAGAACATAATAGGGACCAACGCTCAGTGTATCCGCAATGATGTTATTCGCATATTCCGGAGTAACGAACCCACCTTCTTCAAGAGCTTTAAGACTCACGTGAATTGCCTCGCGCCAATCATCAACATGGTCAACAAAGCGCACGTTTTCAGGAGCAAGCAATTCAGAGACGGTAGGTAACGTTTCATCACTCATATTTACTCTCCTTGCGCTCGTTAGCCAAGAGGCTCATGTCGCACCGATTTCCCTTAAATAAGAACTGTTAGAGTAATTACCTCTTTCATTAGAAAGTGATTTCGATAATAACCATATAAATATACTCGCAAGATATTTCTTGCTTGCTTTACTGTAAACGGTAGATATATCTCCATAAACGGTAGTTATATATCATATCTTACAATTTTATACTTACGATTCGCTTTCAACTTGTATTTTATTAACTCCTATAACGATATATTTTTTCTTTCGTTTGATAATTCATATTATATAGGCAGTTAAAAAAGCTGTGCAGCTGAACGCATGTCGTATCTGTTTATCTATATGTCGATCTACGCCTTATCTACACCTCAATCTGTTGCAACCTCAGGTTGCAACAGATTGTCCTGCAAGCCTTCTATCTGTATATATATGTAAAACACGCAGTTAGAAAGCCTGACGTTGCAACCTGAGGTTGCAACGTCTTGGAGCAGGCTGGGTGTCAGAAGCCACCTTTCATTTCATACCAGATGCCAAAAGCCACATTTCATTTCACGCAAGTATTCAAACGCCACGTTCTGCTTCACTTTTTTAG
>NZ_KE952935.1:56846-168050 GCF_000466405.1 Atopobium sp. oral taxon 810 str. F0209
TGGCAAGCAGGGCCGTGCTGCTTGAAAGAATGCGTGGCCTTTGACATGCGATTGCGGAAATAGACCGAAGATTCAAAAGCACCTCTAGTAACATATTTGTTGATGAAACATGTTTTTGGGTCAAAGGCCACAATAGCAGCTTCATAAAAAGAAAACCCCGCCGGGTAGACGGGGTGAAAGATGCTGGCGGAGGGAGAGAGATTCGAACTCTCGGGACGCGATGGCGCCCGACGGTTTTCAAGACCGTTGCATTCAACCGCTCTGCCATCCCTCCAAAGGATGTGCAATATCCTAGCGCAAGAGCTTTTTGCGTGTGGGCGACACCATAGCGGCACTGATAATTGCTGCACATAGAACGCATTAGCTACATTGGTACACATAATAAATAGCGTCATAGCAACGTAGGAGCAAAAATGAGCGAGATCGACGAATACTGGATGCACATTGCTCTTAAAGAAGCTGCTGTTGCAGCACAAGAAGGCGAGGTGCCTATCGGTGCCTGTGTCGTCGCGGATGGCAAGCTTATTTCACGCGCGCACAACCGCCGCGAGATAGATGCTGACCCTGCAGCACATGCAGAATTTCTTGCTATGAAAGAAGCAGCACGTAAACTCGGCCGTTGGCGCCTGACAGGTTGCACTGTCTATGTAACTCTAGAACCCTGCTTTATGTGTGCTGGTCTGATGATTAACTCTCGCATTGACCGTTGTGTCTATGGAGCCGCTGACCCCAAAGGCGGTGCCCTTGGCACGTTATACGATCTCAGTAATGACACACGTCTCAATCATGCTTTTGATGTAACTGCTGGTATTTGTGCTGAAGAATCGGCACAACAACTCAGAGAGTTTTTTCGAAATAGACGCAAAAAGAAATGATATGTATTGCTAAGCCAAACACCCAACTTCTGTCATATCCAATTTTTTTGCATTCGAGCACGATAAAGCTAGCATTTTGCGCTAACGGTCCAAAATCGGCGTGTACAATACCTTGTGCAAAACAATTTGCGCCGTCGTGCGCACAAATAGAAAGGTCATCGATGAAACCTCGACCTCACAGTCGATGACCCCAAGGCGTCCTTGCTGGTCGCACCTTGGGGTGCCACTCGTCGGCAGCAGCTGCTGAGCCTTGCTGCCCCAACCAGCTAAGGAGCCCTCTTATGATTTATCTCTCCCAAATGGTGGGAAACCCTGTATACGACCTCGAAGGTGAGCAGATTGGTCGCGTCAACGACCTTGGTATTGCTACTGGCGAGGTGTTTCCCCGCGTTACGAGCCTTGCAATCGTCGGACCAGGCAAGACACCTTTTATGATTTCCTGGCGCAAGTATGTTGACACCTTTAATGAATCCGAAGTGCGTCTAAGAGTTATCAAAACGGATATTCGCTTCTCGTATCTCCAGCCCAACGAGGTTCTTATTGCTCGTGATCTCTTGGACAAACAGATTGTAGACACCCGCGGCATGCGTGTTGTCCGCGTCAACGATCTTAAGTTCTCAGATACCAGCTCTTCCCAGCTACGACTGCTGGGTGCCGAGGTAGGCGCCCGCGGTATTTTGCGCACTCTCTCCCCTCACCTTGAGACTATTGCCCTCAAACTGGCAAAAACCTTTGGCAAGTCCTTACCTGAGCGCATCATCGCTTGGAACTACATGGATCTGCTTGACCGCGACTTATCTGATGTAAAGCTCTCGGTATCTCACAAGACACTCGATGATATGCACCCTGCTGATATTGCAGACATTATCGAGCGCCTGGATCCACGTCTGCGTGGTCAGGTTTTTGCCCAGCTTGATGACGAGCAGGCCGCCGACGCTATGGCAGAAATTGATGAGGACAAGGCTGCCGAGATTATGGGCGACCTCGATGAGCGTTCGGCATCGCGCATGCTATCCGAGATGGACCCCGACGACGCAGCTGAGCTTGTGAGCGAACTTGATTACGATAAGGCGGAAAAACTCCTTGCCCTGATGGGCATCAAAGAACAAAAGGCAGTGCGTCAGCTGTTAGGATATCGCGAGGATACCGCTGGACGTATCATGACTTCAGAGTTTCTCTCGCTACCTGAGGATGCAACCGTTGCCGATGCAGTAGAGGCAATGCGCAGACTTGATGAGGATTTTGAAACCATTCGCTATCTCTACGTCGAAGATGAGGAAGGTTTGGTCACAGGTGCCATCTCACTCAACGATCTCATTGTTGCAACGGATGGTACTCATCTCAAAGATCTCGCTTCCGATGAACTCATCACTGCTGGTCCCGATGATGACCAGGAAGATGTTGCCGAAGGCATTGCCAAATACAATCTTCTTGCAATGCCTGTAGTAGATGACAAAGGCAAGATGTTAGGTGTTGTCACCGTTGACGATGCACTTGATGTTATGGAAGAAGAGCATGCCGAAGACCTGCAAATTGCTGGTGCTCCGCGTAGCGACACGGGCGACCGCCCGCGCGATCTCTTTATTATTGTTGTGCGCAACCTTTGGTTTCCCTTTTGGATTGCAGGTATTGTCGCTTGTATTGCGCTCTTTGGTAAGAGCTTTGGCACCCCTGCTGCGCTTGCGTCGGCAGCCGTCTTGCCTGCAGCGCTTATACTTGCCGATGCCGCCGCTAGCTACGCAACGAACTTCTTTCTTGAATACAACTCTGATGATGAAGACAGTCCTTCTATCGCAGGCTTCTTCCTCAAAGGCATCGCAATTGGATTGCTCTTTGGCTTGGTGTTAATAATAACCAGCGGCCTTTTACTGCCCGCACTTCATCTACCTCATGAGCTTGCAATTCTTGGTGATGCAGTAGGTCATAGCTTTGCCGCAGGCGCTGGCACTGTAATAGCATCCTTTGCACTCTCGCTAGTCTGGTTGCTCATTTTGCGCCACCGTGATAACAAAAACAAAGAGACTTCGGGACTTGCGCTGAGCGTAGCTGCACTAACTGCGGCACTCATTATTTTCCTTGCCCTCATCAATCTTTGCGGCGTAGGAATCACGGGGTAGCGTATGGCAGAAGCTATCAAGCAAAACGAAAAATTACAGCACAGCCTATCTGACGAACACTCCGAGCCAAGTTCTAAGAGCAAGGTGACAAACACAAACAAAGCTGGTATTGCAGCAATTCTTGCCGCTATGGGTCCTGGCATACTTACTTCACTTGCAGGTATGGATGCGGGTGGTATCGCAACCTTTTCGACCGAAGGTGCAAGCTATGGCTTCGGAATGCTTTGGTCGATTCCTATTACCTGCCTGTTATTGATGGTGGTGCAGGAAACCTCAGCACGTATGGCATGCGTCACTGGCAAGGGTTTTGCAGCTCTTGTACGCGAGCGTTTTGGTATCCGCATCTCAGCGGTTGCTATGGCAGCAACTATCATCTCTAACTTTGCCGTTACCCTATCTGAGTTTGCAGGCATCGCCTCGGGCATGCTGCTTTTTGGCGTGCCTCTACAGTTTTCGGTACCCGTAGCCGCTGTTGCGTCTTGGCTACTTGCCATGTCAGGCTCCTACCGTCGTATCGAAAAAATCTTACTAACCATTTCCTGCGTTTTTGTAACCTATATCATCGCTGGATCCATCGCTTGTAAAGACTGGGGCGGAGCGCTTACCAGCACGGTGATTCCGCAAATGTCAGGTAATCCCGCCTATATTTCACTATTAGTTGCCAGTATTGGCACTACTATCTCTCCCTATATGATCTTTATGGTCTCAAGCAATGTGGTCGAGAAAAACCTCAATGCCAGCGATATCCCAGGTCAGCGCGCTGATAATATCTCTGGTGCCCTTGTCTCACAAATTATTGCTTGGTTTATTGTGCTCACTACCGCAAGTGTTTTGCCCCTGGGCACACCCGTTAATGATGCAGCAAGCGCTGCCGCAGCGCTGGTACCTTTTGCTGGTCGCTATGCCATGATTATGTTTGCAGCCGGCCTTGTTGGAGCATCATTTTTGGCAGCCTGCGTACTTCCTGGTATCACCGCGAGCGCTGTATGCGAGGCTTTTGGCTGGGAGCGTGGGGCCGATCGTAGCTGGGCAGAGGCTCCCACCTACCGCGGTATTATTACAGCGATTACCCTACTTTCTGCAGGTATTGTTTTGATTCCCGGTGTCAATCTTTTTGGCATTATGATGGCTGCACAAGTTATCAACGGCGTGCTATTACCTGTTTTGCTCCTTTGCATGGTAAATATTGCAAGCGACCGTCACATCATGGGCAAGCATGTTAGCAGCAAAGCATGGACAATATTGACTTGGTTCACCATTATTACTGTCATAGTTTTGACCGTGATAATGTTTGTGCTACAGGCAGCAGGCGTGTAGCATCCCAACAAAGCTAAGACAACTTACGTAGGTTTTGCTTGGCAGAAAGCTCACTAACATCGATTCGCCAGGTCTTGGTATGAGCGAGGCTTCCGCAATCCGCCGGGTCAAAAAGCTTATAGCCACAATGCTCACAAAGACGACGAAGTGCTTTGCTCTTTTCTTCAGGCTCATTTAATTCATAGGCGATACCTCGACCAATCAAACTCTGATAGCGTGCTGTTATCCCATGTTTGATCTGGTCATAGCGGATAAAGCGATCAAATTCTACACAGACATGGGGATTTGCTTTTAGCAGTTCAACCTTATATCCACTCGGCGCGCCGTGAACATAAATGCGAGGAAATTCACCTTCCCAATCCCAGCCAAACGATAGAGGCACAATATAGGGAAACTCTCCGTCACACATTGCCACGCGCACGACATCACACGCATCTAAAAACGCACGCATCTCTTTGGGATTTGTCACCTGACGGTCTTTGCGAATCATAGTCGCCCCTATTTAGATGATTTTTTATATTCGTCAGCAAAAGAGCCAAGCATCGAACCAAATTTACCTAGTTGCCGACCTACTGCACGGGCGGCTTTGTCGCTGGATTTCTTATCCGACTTACTCGTGTGAGAAGCTTTTTTCTCCTGAGAAGACTTTTCAGCAACAGCAAGTGAATCTTGCGCCACACGCTTAGTTTGACCAATCATCTTGCCTAGGGCATGCGAGCCTTTATCCACCGCCTGAGTTGCTTCTTTACCTAGGCGTTTACCCGCTTCCTGTGCAGCTAAACTTGCACGGGCTGTCGCCTCACCCGCCTGAGCAGCAAGACCACCATTAAGTCCCAAATGTGCTGCTTCCCCATCTACAATCATGAACCCCTTTTGATAGCCACGTAACATCCGAACAGGGATTTCGACGGATCCCACCAAAGAACGTGCAGTACCGCCATCGCCTACAAAAAAAGTTTTAACCGCACCGGTGTGCTCATCAAAGGCAATATCGTTGGCATAACCCAACTCACGACCCGTATCGGTCTTAACATCCATGCCTTCCCAGAGAATGCAGTTGTCCCAATCAAGACCTAAACGGCTACGCGCCTCATCATCAAAACTTTCCATTACCCGAGTGGCATAGATACCATCTGCGTAAAACTCGCAGGAGTCCAGTGCCAAAAAAACATCCTCACGTTTAAACATCATCGCCATATCGCGACGTTTCACCAAAAATCCTACCAAGCGCTTACCACCAGGCGCAAACACCGCCATATGCACCTTGCCAATACGCAAAGGTTTTTTATCGGAGGCATTTTCGGGCGTAGTCAATTTTCCGCGTTCGTCACGAGGAATATAAACTGCTGTGTTGTACAGCTTGTTTGCCTGAAGCATGGGGTCTCCGTTCAAAAGTACAAGTCAAAGCAAATGGAGAAAAGGGACACCATCGCTCGATAGTGTCCCTCAGTTATTTATGAAGCAAAACGCAAGCTAATATCCACCTATTTACTCGGCGTCATCCTCTTCGGAATCCTCATCCTCGGAAACTACCTCAATGTGAACACCTTCAGCAGCGGCCTCGGCCTCAGCAGGCATATCCGCTACGGCAGCAACCTTGTCCTGAACAGTCTGCATGACATCCTGAACCTGCTCAGAGGTACTACTTACGGCACTTGAGAGTGAGTCGCGAAGCTGGTCCATGCGCTGACGAGCCAAATCGACCTTGGCACGAAGTTCATCTGTTGCAGCCCCCGGATCAGCCTTAGTGCTTGCCATCTTCTCATTGACAATGCGAGCACCACGCTCATAGGAATCAACAGCACTATCCCACACGTCGTTGACAGCATCAGCTGCCATGGCGCGGCTTTCAGCACCCGTGCGAGGGGCCAGCAATACACCAGCAGCAAAGCCGGCAGCAGCCCCAACGAGGGTTCCGCAGAGAAGACTTGCAACGTTTTTAGCACTCATGAAAGTTCCTCCTGTCAGTAAGCCCCTTGGGACTTGTTCTCAAACTCCAGAACAAGTATACCCGCGCAGGGGTAAATCAGCAGCCTTAACGTAGAACCCGAGGTGCGGGCATTGAGTCAAGCAGATCGTCAGCAGAGGTATTTTGCTGCTCTGCAAGTTCTGCTTCCTCATCTTCCTCTGGCTCAGACTCCTCATCGTCCACAGCTTCAAGCTCTTCTTCTGCAGACTCCGACTCATCCTCAGCAGCGTACTCGTCTTCATCTGCAGTATCGAGGCTCTCAACCATATTAATCAGACCCCGAACCGTCGCTTTAACATCAGGCTTAGGATCTGCGCCATCAGTGTATGCCCATTGCAGCAACCAAGAAGCGCTCATCAAAGCTCCTGCAACCAAAACGTCATCTGTACAAGCTAGCTCGATGTCCCAACCACGCGGATCGTCAGCTACTGCAAAGGTGCGACCTGAGAGAGTATCTCCTGCAATATCGGTCTGCGCAAGCAGTTCCACTGTTGTGTGCTCCAAGAGATGCGCGAGCTCTGTTGCGCCCATCACATCCTTGAAAGTTTTGCTGCTATCACCCAAACACACATGATCAACAATGTGCGGAAGCAGGTAGTACACACGAGCAGTGCCTTCAAGGTCGTCGCTTGTCATCAGAGGAGCATCGTCAGCAAGATGCACACGCGCAGTAAGCTTGCGCGGACCTACCTCGACTCGCGTAATCTCAAAGAACTGTGACATATCGTCTCCTACCTATTTCTGATAACTCTTTGCTACTGCCTCAGCACAACCGTCTATCTCTCTCGTTATTGTAGTGCTTGGGCTGCGTTCTCATCTGCCGAGCCAGCTATCTTGCCGTCAGCGGAAGCGTCTTTTTGTGGTGCCTTAACGCGCAGCATCGAGACGCGACGACCACGCGTAGATTGCACGCGAAAGACATAGCCTTCAAGTTCGAGCTTCTCACCAGGACGAGGCAGACGATCGAATTGCTCGATAACAAAACCCGCAACGGTCTCGTACTCCTCTGAGTCTTCAATAGGCCAGCCCAAATCAGCAGCATCCTCAATGGAAAAACGACCGTCTACCAGCCATTCATTTTCACTCAATTGGGTAAGATATTTGTTATCGGGATCAAACTCGTCTTCAATCTCGCCAACCACTTCTTCAACGATGTCCTCAACAGTAATCACACCTGCTGTGCCGCCATATTCATCCACTACGATGACCATTTGATCATGACTAGACTGCATCTCGGAAAGTAGAGGAATGATGTCTTTGGTATCGGGCACAAAATCAGCCGAACGAATAAAACCCGAGATAGGGTCATCCGCAGCAGACTCATCAATAATGGGCTCAATGATATCTTTGATGTGCGCAATGCCCACAATACGGTCAACCGTATCGTGATACACGGGAATGCGAGAATAGCCTGTACGACGCATGACCTTAAGCACCTCGCGTAGGCTCGTAGTATCCTCAAGTGCTGTCATATCTACACGTGGCACCATAACCTCACGGGCAATGGTATCGCCTAAGTCGATAACCTCATGAATCATCGACTTTTCTTCTTCACTTAGCTCATCAGAATCGGTAACCATATAGCGAATCTCATCTTCAGAGACATCTAAACGGTCATCGGTAGATTTGATACCAAAAGCAGTTGCAAGCCCATTGGCAGAAGCCGAGGTAAACCATACAAGAGGTTTTGCCAGCTTGGAAAACCCGTTAAGGAACCCGACCACACTCTTGGAAACCTCTACGGCATTTGCCATTGCCATGCGCTTGGGCACCAACTCACCAACAACAATGGAAAGATAAGAAACCACCAAGGTGATAAGGATGGGCGATAAAACCTTCGCAGTAGACGCTGAAAGTCCACAACCTACCATCCAGGCTGCAAAGGGTGTAGACAAATTGGTTGCCGCAAAAGCTGAGCTCGCAAAACCTACCAACGTAATTGCCACCTGAATAGCAGCCAAAAAATCGCCTGGCTCCTCGATGGTCTTGGAAACCTCAGCAGCGCGCTTGTCACCCTCTTCTGCCTCATGGTCAAGCACAGCTTTTTTGGTAGTCGACAGTGCCATCTCTGACATCGAGAAAAACCCATTGACAAGCGTCAAAAGAATAGTGACAAAAATACTAAGCGCAATATCCATATAGGGGGCCTCTAGCTCAAAGGAACGATGTCGTCGGGGTCCTTAAAAATGTGGTTAGCAGGAACAAAGCCGCGCACGCGCGATAGTGGATAAATACGCGAATGTGCGCCAATAACCGTACCAGGATTGAGGACACTATTGCATCCCACCTCAACCCAATCACCCAACATGGCACCAAATTTGCGTAAGCTGGTTTCAATTTGCTCGTCATTTGCCTTGACTACCACGTTGCTGCGATCGCTCTTGAGATTGGAGGTAATGGCACCAGCACCCATATGAGCATGCCAGCCCAAGATCGAATCGCCAACATAATTGTAATGAGGGACTTCTGCATTATCAAAAATGATGACATTCTTGAGTTCGGAGGAATTGCCTGCCACAGAACCTTTACCCACGATGGCACTAGTTCTCACAAAGGCACATTGGCGCACCTGTGCCTCATGATCGATGATAGTTGGACCCCCAAGATACGCAGAATCAAATACTTTGGCATCGCGAGCAACCCATACCTGTTCTGCGATCTGCTCGTATTCACTACTTGGCAAAGTGGAGCCCAACTCAAGAATAAAGTCCTTGATACCAGCAAGAGCCTCCCAAGGATATTCAAACTGGGCCAGATAATCTCCCGCAATACTATGAGACAAATCGTATAGGTCCGAAATGCGAGCTTGCATTTTGGGTTCCCTCCCCTTATTCCCCTTACAAAGACCTACTGTACCCAAACCGTAAAAACATCGACTAGTCCTCAGGCTTAATAACTTCAAGTCCACCTATATAGGGGCGCAGTGCCTCGGGAATCGTAATGGAGCCATCGGGGTTTTGGTAATTTTCCATAATGGCAGCCATGGTACGACCAACAGCAAGGCCAGAGCCGTTAAGGGTATGAACAAAACGCGTACCCTTAAACTCCGCTGGATCCTTATAGCGAATGCCAGCACGGCGAGCTTGGAAATCCCAACAGTTAGAGCAGCTGGAAATCTCTTTATAGTTGTTGTAGCTCGGCAGCCACACTTCAATGTCATAGCATTTACGAGCAGAGAATCCAATATCTCCTGTGCAGAGGGTTACCACATGATAGGGCAAACCTAGCAGCCGCAAAATTTGCTCTGCTTCCTCGACCATGGACTCCAGCTGATTCATCGAATCTTCGGGACGAGCAAATTTGACCATCTCTACCTTGTCAAACTCATGCACACGAATGATGCCACGAGTGTCACGACCAGCAGAACCCGCTTCCTCACGGAAGCAAGGAGTAAAGGCCGTATACCACAGTGGTAATTTGGAACCATCCAAGATTTCACCGCGGTGAATGTTGGTAAGCATAACCTCGGCCGTAGGAATCAAATACATTCCACCTGAAACGTGAAAAAGATCCTCATCAAATTTGGGTAGCTGACCGGTACCAAAAAGAGAGTCATAGTTGGTTAGCACTGGTGGCCACCACTCTTTAAAGCCTGCCTTTGCATGAGTCTCTAGCATGAAGTTGATTAGTGCACGCTCCATGCGAGCACCCATACCGCCCAACAAATAAAAGCGCGAGCCAGCAATCTTGACGCCGCGATCAAAATCGATCATACCCAGCTCGGGACCTAAATCCCAGTGAGCCTTGGGGGTAAAATCAAACTGCCGTGGCGCGCCCCATTTGCGGAGCTCGGGATTGTCGGAGTCATCCTTACCATATGGAACGCTGGGGTCGGGAATATTGGGAATAGCAGCAACTAAGTCAAAGAGCTGCTTTTCCACATCCCCGCGCTTTTCGTCGAGCTCTGCAATGCGATCTTTGTTTGCAGCAACAGCTGCCTTGGCAGCTTCGGCCTCTTCGCGCTTTCCTTCACGCATAAGAAGACCAATTTCTTTGGAACGAGCATTGCGATCTGCTTGTAAACCCTCAACCTCAGAGATAAGAGAGCGGCGCTGCTCATCCAATTCAAAAAACTTTTCGCGGTCCCAGTGAGCATTCTGTCTATCTGCGCAAGACTTATCTACCGCGTCAGGATTCTCACGAACAAATTTGATGTCGAACATCGTGTCCCTCTCGTCCTTCTTTTCTTGCAAACTCAAAAACTGCAAGTTTGTATCTCTAGTGCTACGTTGCAGCCGACAGCCTAGCGATAAAGCCGCGCTATGCTGTCGTGGCATATTCTTTCCAAGTATATACTTGTAGACGTCCAGCACGTCTATGGGCATATATGCTAACAACGAGAACATGCGATTTATACGAGTAGATAACAGATTTTGAGCTGTTTTGACATAGGAGGTTATTCCATGGATGCCGTTTCTCATTTTTTTACGTGGCTTTTTAACGACAAAACCGGAGTAATCTGTCTGCTTTTGGGCGGCGTAGTGCTTTTCTTCATCATTGCGTGGTTCCTTGAATCCAAGACGCGCAAGCAGTATTTCAACCATGCCAAAAGCAAGGATGATTGGGATCTCTTTGACGACGACGATGACTCCGAGAGCGGTTGGTCTGCTTTTGACGAGGATAATAAATAGGCCCGTTGTGTATCTTTCTTAGATGCGTATATACGCGCATAAACAGCTGGTATATCGCATATAAGAAAACATGCATCTGGTTATGGCTCCTATCCACGCCCCAATCTATCCCAACCTCAGGTTGAAACAGCTAATTTGATAAGCCTTCTAGCTGCGTACCTGTGCAAAACATGCAGGTAGAAATCCTGCCGTTGCAACCTCAGGTTGCAACATCTTGGAGCAGGACGTGCGCGAAAAGCACATGTCCGCACTATCAACTCGCCTTGTAGCAGCGCATCGTAACCAACAGAAGCTACACCTCATTTCACACGAGATGCCAACACACCCTGTTTCATGCCAGATACCAAAAGCCACGAATCGTTTCAACCAACAAGGCTTTGCTTGCCAAACGCCACGTTCTGTTTCAGAAAAAATGTCAAAAGCCACAGATCTCTTCAATGGCCTTCACGTTTTCGCAGGTAGATTTTTTGGGCGTGAAGAGATGTGTGGCTTTTGGCTAAAAAAGTGAAGTAGAACGTGGCTTTTGGCAAGCAGGACTGTGTCATTTGAAGTAATCCGTGGCTTCTGACAAGCAGGGCCGTATCGTTTGAAATGGTATGTGGCGTTTGGCAAGCAGAACACTATGGAAGTAAGCCGATAGTATGGGCTCGTTGCATAACAAAAGACCCCTCGGAAAGGGGTCTTGGTCATTCATGGTGCGGGCGAAAGGACTTGAACCTTCATGAGATTGCTCTCATACGGACCTGAACCGTACGCGTCTGCCAATTCCGCCACGCCCGCGTGCGTAGGGATAATACTACGAATACACGCAGATAGCAAGAAACTATTTATCGAAATTCAGGCCCTACAAGGGCGGTAACCTCACCTAACACGCTTTCAAAGCTCACGCCACGCTGCTCAAAGTCTGGCTGATGGCGAGTCATGCACATGGCATCAACAACAAATTTACCCGCAAACTCAACCGCCGCGCGCAAGGACTTACCACACATAATCGCAGCTAACAAGCTTGAGGCATAGAGATCACCTGTGCCGTGAATCATAAAGGGCATCAGCTTGCTCTCAACCTCTTCGCCCTCAAAATCGCGACCACACACAAAGTTGCGAATCTTGTTGTCACCACGCACTACGCCCTTGATAACCACATTTTTTGCACCCATCTCAAGCAGAGCATCTGCCAGACGGCGAGTATAGTCAATGGAAACTTCCTGACCCTCATAGCCAATACCCGTCAATATAGATGCTTCCGTCAGATTGGGAACAAGCAAATCTGCTCCATCAACCAAACCGCGAGTGGCGTCGCACATTTCATCGGTATAGGTGGGATATTTCTTTCCCGCATCACCCATCACCGGATCAACAATGCGCAAAGCACGGGGATACTCGTTGTAAATACGCTGGATAACCGCAACTTGCTCGGCAGAACCCAGAAAACCCGAATACACTGCATCTAAATCAATGCCATGAATTTGCCAAGCATCAAGATAACCTTTAAGCATTGAGGTAGTGTCATGCATATAGAACTGAGGGAATCCCGTATGAGCAGAAAAAAGTGAGGTAGGCACTGGACACACATCACAGCCAGCTGCAGATAAAACAGGGATAGCTACTCCAAGTGAGCATTTTCCGTAACCACAAAGGTCGTGGACGGCCGCTATGCGCGGAATGTAGTCTCCAGAACGCTGATACAAAACCAAATCATTTGCGTTTGCCATAATGTGTTTCCTTTCACGTGGACTGATGGACCTACGCTGCAGGACAGAATAACCCAATAGCAGAGCCTATGGCTAGTTTTAATGAGAAAAACTTTTTACTAAAGAGTGGCGTCAGAGGTTTCGCTAGTAGCTGCAGTCTGCTCATCTGTAGGAGTGGCCGCACTATCACCTTGCCCTATGTTGGCAAAAGGCGTATAGCTCGAAGTAATCTTTTTGCGCAGCGCTTTCTGAGTCTTGGCATCCATACCCTCAATCGTGCAATTGTAGCGCACGCCATTTGAGGTGTTTTCCTTGGTCCAGATAAAAGTCATAAAGGGATGGGTCTCGCCGGTTGGCTTGATAAAGTTAAAAAACTGCGAGGTCAGCAAGTTCCCACTGTCATCCATATATACATTCACATGATAAATAACGGTATTAATATTGGGATTCAGCAGCGCATTAACCGAAAGTGCTGTGGCTTGAATCTGAGAACTAGAAAAGCAGGTCAAGACATTTTTTGAAGTGGTATCGCGTACTGACACTTCAACACGATGGGTATGTTGATCGGCTTCTTGAACGGTAAAGTCCTCAGGGAACTGCGTAAAGCCATTACCCCACTCAACGCCGCCACGAAGCGCAGACGCAACAGTTACCACACTTACATCTTGAGAAAGGTTGGCAGTATTGACACGTCTTACCACACCACAGCTCACCTGCGCCAAAATAACCACCACAAGCAAAGTCATCACAAAACCAACGGCGGTTCTGCGAATATGCAGTTCGACATCAGAGCCAGAAGGGTCGGCATCTGATAGTGGGTCGATATCTACGCCATGACCTTT
Organism: Atopobium sp. oral taxon 810 str. F0209; assembly: GCF_000466405.1. Classification (GTDB taxonomy): domain Bacteria; phylum Actinomycetota; class Coriobacteriia; order Coriobacteriales; family Atopobiaceae; genus Olegusella. Next base: position 70,289 of record NZ_KE952935.1, read on the forward strand.
TTCGTGGCGACGCTTGCGCTCACGAGCAGCGCGCTCCCTGTTGCTATGGCCCGTTTCATCTACCGTTGAAAAAAGTTGTTCCGCCTCTTCGTGGCCAAGGGTGCCTTTGGCAGGACGACGCCCCAAAACCGTACGCGGCCTATGTGCCATAACACCCTCCCCCACTCTTTTGACAAGCAAAACTTACCATCGATTATCAAAACCACGACAGCCTAAGTTACCTAGCTTAGACGATGAGCTACCGCATCACAAACCAGGGCACCAACCACAGTCTTTGCATCCTCAATGCGTCCATCAAGCACAGCATCAATAAGCTCCTGCAAAGGCACAAGATCAACGTTAATAAACTCATCAGCATCGGGGTTTGAACCACACATGTGTAAACCTGTTGCCATATAGAGATGAATGAGCTCGTCAGCAAAACCACAGGATGTAGCAATAGTTGTCAAAAAGGCAATCTTGTCAGCTTCATAGCCCGTCTCTTCCAAAAGCTCACGACGGGCACAATCCAGCGGATCCTCACCAGCACCCAACTTACCCGCAGGTACCTCCACTGTCACACGATCGAGAGCAGCGCGATACTGCCTCACAAGACAGATTCGACCATCGTCAGTGAGAGCAACAACTGCAACTGCACCAGGATGGCGCACGACATCACGGATAGCATGGCGACCATCAGCAAGAGACACTTCCATGCGGTTGACATCAAAGATACGCCCGTGCCAAGCAACATCCTCCGAAAGAATGTGCTCCTCAAGAGCGGCATCACGCTGATCTCTACCACCTAGTACCAAATCACGTGCTTCAGGTAAACCAGATCTATGAGCTGTGCCACTACGATCGCCATCATAGGTATATGCCTCGGCTGACTCTAACAAATCAGCCACGCCATTGTTGTTCGCCGTGTTGCCGTTTTTACTATCGTTCTTCTTGCTTGATGAACCCATATTTCAGTCCTTTGTTGATACAAACTTTAGAGGGCACGATGTCCAATATCGCTACGGCACTGCTTGCCTTCAAAGCGGATAAGATTGACTGCCTGATAAGCAAGTTCACGCGCAGCAGCCAAGGTTGGTGCCACCGCCGTCACATCGAGCACGCGGCCACCAGAAGTATATGTACGTCCATCTGCACCAAGGCTGGTGCCCGCCTGATAAACCGTCACACCTTCAAGTTGTTCTGCTTCTTCAATACCGTCGATGAGCTTGCCTTTTTCATAAGAGCCAGGATAGCCTGCACTAGCAAGTACAACAGTCATTGCCCAATCGTCGTTCCAAGAAACCATGGATGCATCAAGTGTACCTTTGTCGCAGGCAATAAAAACATCAACTATGTCTGCCTGCATACGCGGCAGCACTACTTGAGTCTCGGGATCGCCAAAGCGAGCATTAAACTCCAATACCTTGGGGCCTTCGGCGGTGAGCATAAAGCCACCATAGAGACAACCCGAATAGCAAATGCCATCGGTGCGTAGTTGATCGATGACCTTTTGTTCCATTTCACACATTTGGGCAAGTTGCTCGGCAGTCACATTTGGGACAGGAGAATAGGCGCCCATACCGCCTGTATTAGGACCAAGATCGCCATCATAAGCACGTTTGTGATCCTGACTAGTTGCAAGAGGTACCAAAGTTGTACCATCCGTTAGAGCCAGCAGAGAACATTCGGGGCCTTCAAACATCTCTTCGACAACAACCGTTGCGCCTGCATCACCAAACGTCCCATCAAAGCATTCTGCAACACCAGCAAGTGCTTCTTCGGTGGTTTGGGCAACAATAACCCCTTTACCCGCAGCAAGACCATCGGCTTTCACAACGACAGGCCCACCTAGTTCACGTACATAAGTTTCACACTCAATACGATCCGTAAAGGTACGGTATGCCGCAGTTGGCACGCCAGCGCGTGTCATCACGTCTTTGGCAAAACGCTTGGAACCCTCCATTTGAGCTGCTTTTTTGCTAGGACCAAAACAAGCAATACCCGCAGCTCGCACCGCATCGGCTACACCTGCCACCAATGGCGCTTCGGGTCCAATTACCACTAGACCAACCGCGTGCTCCCGAGCAAAACGAGCCACATCCTTAGGGCTGTTTTGGTTGCAATCAGCAAGTTCTGCCTCGGCAAACATGCCTCCATTTCCTGGTGTCACCCACAGTTTGCCAGCACGGGGAGACTCTGCGAGTTTGCGTAGTAAAGCGTGCTCACGGCCACCTGAACCCAACAGCAAAATATCGATCGTATTGGCTGCGCTCTCCATGTGTTGTCCTTTCAAAGGCAAATTCTGGTTTGAATAACTATCGATCCACATTACCAAGGAGGTTACTCACTTCCTCGGGTGTAATGAGCGACTGCGGAGCAAATGCAACGCCTGCCGCAGATACACCCACCATAACCACAGAAGTAGGACGTATGGGCAAAATACCCGCACACACATGCTCAAACTCATTGGTATTGAGAGGACGTTGTAACTTGGACAGCGTACCTGAGTCCGCTGACTTTGCCTCAAGAAGAGTCAGTGGCCCTTCATGCTGGGAATAGGTGCTCATCTCGCGCGCAAGAATACCCGCGAGCAAATCAACGCTTTCGCTGCGGCGCTCAACTCTGACCGTACCGCCAGGATTAATTGAGGTATAAAGCCAGCCTCCCGACACACGCATGCCCAATGTCTTGAGCGAACGGCGAAGACCACGAATATCGCCTAGTATACAAGCACGATCGAGATCAATGCCTGGGGGTAAGAGTGAAAATAAACGTGTTTTGCTTGCCATCCCAACAGCACGTTTAATAGCTTCTTCTGCAGACAAACCTGCATTGCGATCAGCTACCAAACGTAGTACCACCAAAGCCAACTGTACCGATACTGCTTTGGTATCAATAACGGTGACTTTGGTGTCCACATACTGTGTTGCTGCCTCAATAGCAGAATCATAGGTACCCACCAGTGCTGCTGAGGGCGCTGGCACCACAATTTCTTTAACACCACGATCGACAAGCTCGTCAAAAGTCGCCTCAAAACTATCGCGACCAGGAGCCGTAACACGTGCACGAGCACGTGCTGCCAATACATCTAACGCATCGTCCATCGTCATATTGCGATCAAGCAGCTCATCTCCAGACAACGACAGGCGCTGAGATACGAGTTCTACTCCCAGCCTTCGACAAAGCTCTGGCGACAGGTCGCAAGCGCTGTCACAAACAATTGCAAAATCTGGCACACTACCCTACTTCCAGTAGCGGTCAATCGACTGATCGCGATCAGGACCAACCGTGATAATCGAAACACGGACACCGGCGAGCTGCTCGAGAAAATCGATATAGTCTTTTGCCTCACGAGGCAGCTGATAGAAATTACGGACACCAGAAATATCACACTTCCAGCCAGGAAGTTCTTCATAGACCGGAGTAGCATGATAAAACACCGATTGATGTTCGGGAACGGTGGTATAGCGGACACCATCACATTCGTAGGCAACACACACCTTGATACTATCAAGGCAACCCAGTACATCAAGCTTAGTAATAGCAAGGTCAGTCAGACCGTTGATGCGTGCAGCATAGTTAACAACCACCGCATCGTACCAGCCACAACGACGCTTACGACCTGTGGTTACACCGTATTCATGACCAACCTTACCAAGCAAATCGCCTGTCTCGTCAAAAAGCTCCGTGGGGAAAGGACCAGAACCCACACGAGTAAGGTATGCCTTGGCAACACCAAGAACTCGGTTGATATTGGTGGGGCCTACGCCAGAACCTGTCACAGCTCCGCCAGCAGTACAGTTAGAAGAAGTAACAAAGGGGTAGGTACCGTGATCAATATCGAGCATGGTTGCCTGAGCACCCTCAAAAAGAATATTCTTACCAGCCTCAAGCTGCTCGTTAAGATAGAGCGATGACTCAACAATATAAGGACGAATACGTGACGCCATCGGCAGGTAGGTCTCACAAATTTGATCTACCGTATAGGTGGGCAGGTCATAGACTTTGGAGAGAATGGGGTTTGTGTAGGCAAGCGCTGCATCAAGCTTTTCGCGGAAAATCTTTTCGTCAAGCATATCTTGGATACGCAATCCTGTACGGTTCATTTTGTCCATATAGCAAGGACCAACACCGCGCTTGGTAGTACCAATGAGGTTCTTACCTAACTTCTTTTCATGAGCCCCATCAAGATCTTTGTGATAGGGCATAACAATGTGCGCATTACCTGAGATCTTAAGATCATCGCAGCTAATCTCAGACTCGGTCAGCATGTCAATCTCGGAGAGCAGAATCTCAGGATCAACAATGCAGCCATTACCAACAATGGGAGTTGTTCCTGGATACATAACACCTGAAGGCACCTGATGCAAAGCGAGTTTTTTGTCATCTGCAATTACCGTATGACCAGCGTTTGCACCACCTGCATAGCGGCAAACCACGTCAAAGTCACCTGCAACAAGATCGGTAACCTTGCCCTTACCCTCATCACCCCACTGGGTTCCTACGAGCACTGATGCGGGCATATGCCCTCCCTCTTGTTAGCGCCACTGTTTATAAAGCGGCGGCTTTCAGACCAACCTCTTTAGTATAAAGCAGGACAGGCCCAACCCTCATGGAGTGAGCCTGTCACACAGCAGCTGCAGATGCTTGCGTATTGAAACTCTTACTAATCCCCGCCACCTGCTGGGCGATACACCTCGACAAAGCGTGTTGAATTGGCAAGGAAGGTCAGGTCGACTGTAGTCAAAGGACCAGAACGGTTTTTAGCAATAATAAACTGCGTAACGCCCCAGTCTGGACGGTCACTTCGCTCTGCTTCTTCTTGGGAAGTAGAGCGGTCAAGCAGAATAACTACGTCAGCGTCCTGCTCGATAGCACCAGACTCACGCAAGTCAGAAAGCTGTGGACGTTTGCCCGTACGACCTTCAACAGTACGATTGAGCTGCGACAGGGCGATAACCGGGATGCTCAGATCTTTTGCCATAACCTTAAGACCACGGCTCATCTCGGAAACCTCAGTCGCACGACTGTCCGCACGCGTACGTCCAGGAGGGGGTGAGACCAACTGTAGGTAGTCGAGAATTACTATGCCTTTTTCTTTGTCGTGCAGCAGACGACGGGCTTTGGCACGGATCTCGGTGACCGTTGTACCTGCCGTATCATCAATTTGCACATCAAGTTTTGAAAGCTGAGCAGTTGCTTCCAAAAGAGTTGGCCACTGATTGTCTTGGATGCGCGCACCACGGATATCTGAAAGCGGAATACCAGCCGTTGCCGAAAGCAAACGTTGCGCAATCTCTATTTTGCTCATCTCAAGTGAGAAAAAGACAACTGAGGCACCATTTTTTGCCGCATTAATGCAGAGATTAAGAGCAAACGAGGTTTTACCAACACCAGGGCGAGCACCAACAACAATCATCTGACCGGCGCGCATACCCTGCAACGCGTCGTCAATACCGCGAAAGCCGGTCTTGACGCCAAAAGCTTCTTCATCGGCAGCAGCCATTTCACCAAGCTGCTCGTAAAGCTCGCCCATTATCTGAGAAAGTGTTGCTGAGTTGTCGCGCACATCCTGACCAGTCACATCAAAGATTTGCTTCTCTGCATAATCAACAACATCACGCGAGTCTTCGGGTGCATCAAATGCCATCGCCTGAATACGTGCTGAAGCAGAGATAAGACGCCTCAGAGTCGCATCGCGCTTGAGCATCTCAACATGATGCTGCCAACTTGCCAACGCAAGAGAGTTTGACCCTAATTCCACAAGGTAAGAAGGACCACCTATTTTTTCAAGTTCACCAGCACTTTTAAGATGGTCTGCCAAAGAAATTGGGTCTACCGGTTCACTATGGTCGAACATCTCGGCCATAGAAACAAAGATCTGCTTGTTAGCATGCAGATAAAAATCATCGGGTTCTAGGCTAATTAGACATTCCTGCAATACATTCTCAGAAAGAATCATTGCTGAGAGAACCGAGCGTTCTGCAGCAACATCTTGCGGCATCGATACATCGCCTGGAAGCGCAGTAAGTGAAAAATCACGTTCGCTCTCTCGACGGCGTCCCCAAGATTGTGTTTTTTCCTTCTCGGGCACGGTGTTCTCCTCTCAAGCGCGACATCCGATAAGCGTAACCACAACTGTACGTAAATTCACAGCTCAATTACCTCACTGCCTGGGCAAAGCATAGTACCTCAAGCGCTTAAGCTTTGCAGAGCCAAAAGTACACAAATAATGTTATCGATACTCTGATGTAGAAACTAATTATCCTCAAGCTGCAGCTTTGCAAGTTTTCAACGTTTTCAACATTTTTTGGACGTTTCGACGAACGGTGTTTTCAACATGTACGGAACTCTTACGGATATGCTCTGCCCACAAATCCAGTCCTGCGATTTTGCATATCTCACTCATTTAGTTTCCTATTTGCGCAGGTAGATTAAATTAAATATTCATTTAAATAAAAAATCCCTCCATTCCGCAGAGGGTTGGAGGGATTTATACGAACGTTCGTTGCATTTCGCATCTTTTTGAATTCTGGATACTACCTGCAACTTTTGTTGAAATCTGCAGGTAGTCCACTACGAACAAATAGACGCATACGGTGAACTGCTAAAACTACTCAGCGGTCTCTTCGCTCACTTCGGTTTCAGCCTCAGTTTCATCAGCTGTCTCTTCGACAACCTCCTCGGCTGCTACCTCAGCCTCAGGACCAACCTGAACGATGACCTTAGCATTGATCTCACGATAGAAGTTGACTTCAATCTCGTGAGCACCAGCGGTCTTGATGGTACCGCCGCGACTAATACGCTTGCGATCAACCTCGACTGCGAGCTGGCTCTTGAGAGCCTCGACAATCTGAGCAGAGGTGACGGAACCAAAGAGCTGGCCGTCCTCACCAATGCGAGCGTCAATGACAATCTTCTTGCCATTGAGCTGATCTTTCAGCGCATTAGCGTCAGCAATACGCTTCTGCTCACGCTTCTCGATATTGTGCCTACGCTCTTCGAGCTGCTTAATGTTGCCAGGGGTTGCGGGCTGGGCAATCTTGTTGGGGAACAGGTAGTTCTCCGCATAGCCCTGAGCGACCTCAACGATGTCGCCTTCTCCGCCCTTGCCCCTGAGCTCACCCATAAGGATGACTTTCATGGGACGCTCCTTTTCGTTGAATGCTTCCGTCCGCTTAGCCGCGGTTGCGACCACCACGGTTGGAAACCACGGGCACAGCGTACGGGAGCAGAGCCATTACGCGGGCGCGCTTGATTGCCACCGCGATATCGTGCTGATGCTGCGTGCAAGCGCCAGTAACGCGACGAGGCTTAATCTTGCCGCGATCAGTCGTAAATTTGCGGAGAAGCTGCGTGTCCTTATAGTCGATAAAATCGACGTTTTCCTTGCAGAACTGGCAGTACTTGCGATGCATGGGGCGCTGCTCTTCGCGGCGCTGCCTCTGCCTCTGCTTTGCCATTAGATACCTCTTTTCAATTCCTAGAACGGTATATCCTCGTCATAAACGTCGCTGGGAGGCGGCGTCTGGGCGGGAGTCGTTTGGGGTGTAGCTGCGGGAGCGGCATAACTACCTTGATTGTACGTCGGCTGAGGAGCCGAGTAACGCGGCGCAGGTTGAGGCTGAGCTTGGGGCTGCTGCTGTTGGTAGCCACCCTGTTGCTGAGTATTCTGGCGAGAGGAAAGGAATTCCAACTCGTCTACAATAACTTCCAGCTTGCTGCGACGCTGACCATTGGACTCCCAGGAGCTGTAGCTAAGCCTGCCTTCAATGGCAACCTTCATACCCTTGTAGAGGTAGTTTGAAAGCGACTGGGCACGATTACCAAACATAACGCAGTCGACAAAGTTGGCTTTATCTTCCCACTCGCCTTGTGCATTACGACGACGATCGTTGACAGCTACGCCAAAGGTCAAAACCTGCGTGCCACTGTTGGTGCTACGCAGCTCAGGATCACGCGTCAAGTTGCCAGTAATAATTACCCTGTTAATGCTCATTGTTCCCACCTCTCTTGCGAGTCTCCTCGTCCTTCCATGTTTGGTCGGTGCTTAGTCCTTGTCGGGACGACGCATGACCATGTGACGCTTCACGTTGTCATTGATACGCAGAACTCGATCGAGCTCAGCAATCTGCGTGGGGTCAGCATGGAAATTGATAAGGATGTAATCGCCCTCGGTGAGGCCGTCGATCTCATAGGCGAGCTTGCGCTTGCCCCAGTCCTCGACGCTGTCAATCACGCCGCCATCAGTAGTGACAGCCACCTCGATACGCTTCGAGACGCCTGCACGAATCTCCTCAGTTGCTGCGGGATCGACAAAATACAGCAGTTCATAAGCCTTCATTTCTTCACCTCCTCTGGACATATGGCCTTGGCAAGTGAAGGTGCCGCCAAGGCAGGAAAGGTCAAGGATTGATAGTATCACAGCCCCAGACGCTCTAGCAGGACAATTGTGACAAAGCACATCCCACACCTTCCCCACACACGGAAAATAAACCCGTCAACTTGGATTTAGCTTGGATAGTCTCTGCCCTCTAGCTGACTTAAACTGATGCATTCTTTAATCTGCTTGCGTTTATCCAGCTAGATCACTATGTTTTGCAACGCTAAGCGTGACTGACCCAATCTAATGGGGATAAAATACTTTTTAGGATTTTTTACACTCATAAAAGCTTCATAAGTTTTAGTTCACAGATACCCTATATCTCTGCGTTATGAGCTTTTACTACGCTAATTCTTCTCTTCAAAAATCTTGTTGCTTTCTTGCCAAGTAGGTACATCAAACTTGCGCAACCAAAGCCCTGTTGCACAGGTTTGAATCATCTGAGTGAATGAAAAGCCTAGGCTACTGATAAAGGCTGCTATCGCGCAAGGCAGAGCATTTGCGGCGACTAGACGAAGAATGTCAGCTGCGGCGTACAAAATATAGGAAGCTGTAACATCATGCAGCACATCACTATAAGCCAGCATAAGATAGCTATCGCTCAGTTGACTTGCAACAAGGATTAAAATCGCCATCCATACAATGGAAAGAATCAGACCAACTACCAGTTGAAGCACTATGTAAAGCCGGATAAGGTGCAAGGCGCCTTTGTGGTCTGCTTTAATTAATGACCAAATCCTTTTGATTTGCCACCCTGCCTTAAAGTCGTGATAGATGGTGGCATGTAACGCTGCAACAGGAACCAAAAAAGATGCGATAAAGCTCAAGAGTATGCTAAATGTGCTGGTAACAGCTCCACCCTTAAACACTGAAGTAAACAGCAGATTGAGCGCATATACCGAAAGACCTACCCAAAGGGCTCCAACAAAGGCGCGCCAACCTGCAGAGATGCACTCGCCTACACGGACTTTTCGCTGTTTTGGTGCAGCATCTACTCCCCAAGCAACCAAACGAGCCCATTCAACAGCATAGCCATTACAGCCCAGAGGCCCTGCAATAGGCACAAAATTTGCCGCTGCCATTACCAATAAAGGTTTAATCCATCCACGGTCATGGCGAAGTAGTGCGAGTGACCTTTTGTAGTAGTGTCCTTCGTCTGTCATTTCTTCTCCTTGACTCATAAATAAAAAGTCGGTCGCTACTGCGGCCGACCTGACTCGTCTGGCGGAGAGGGTGAGATTCGAACTCACGTACCCCGAAGGGTAAACGGTTTTCGAGACCGCCGCATTCGGCCACTCTGCCACCTCTCCAGATATAGACGTGGCACCCTCAGGTGCCACGAAGAATAATCTGGCGGAGAGTCAGGGATTTGAACCCTGGAGACGCTTTAGGCGCCTACACGATTTCCAATCGTGCTCCTTCGGCCACTCGGACAACTCTCCAGAAATTGTGCAACGGAAAGTATACAAGAAAGCGTTGGTCTGCGCTATCTGTATTTTTTATTTTTGCAGATAGTTTGAGCAAAGCAAAATAAAACCTTGAAAACGTAGGTCATCTTGTAGCTTTTCTCCATTTGTGCTGCTACGTTATGAGCTTGATATCTCACAAGAAAAGCTTTGCCTTCCTTGGTATTTTTGTGACTAAACCTGATAAAGTTTTTAAACCAGATGTGAAGGGAGGCGTCAGTGCTTAATTTTTTCTTTACTCCTTATGGTGGCATGGACGTCTCTACCTTGCCTTTGCCAACATGGCTGGATCTCTCTGCAGTTATCGTAGGTGCCCTTGCAGGCGTTTTTGCCGCCCGACAGCGCAAACTTGACCTTGTAGGCTATGTTGGTCTTGCTATGATTTGCGGTCTTGGCGGAGGATTAATCCGTGACACTATCCTCCAAAAAGGCAGTGTCTACATGATGGACTCTCCTTACGCTATCCCTATGGCAGTACTGACTGGTTTGATTGGGTTTTTCTTCCCTGGAGCTACCAAACGTTTTTCTCGCCTTTACGAGTGGGTCGATATTATGTCGGTATCCCTCTTTGCAGTTGCTGGCGCTGACAAGGCAATCGTGTTTCACACAAGCGGAGCTGCAGCTATCTTGCTTGGCACTATCACAGCTGTGGGCGGCGGTATGCTGCGCGATGTCTTTTTGGGGGAAGTACCCCAGATTTTCCGTCGCTCCAACCTCTATGCAATCTGCTCGGTTGTAGGAGGAGCACTCTACTACAGCATGGTTTGCATGTTTGGAGTACGCAAACTCTGGGCATTGATTATTTCCGTCTTTATTATGGTTGCAATGCGCCGTTGGTCTTTAAAATATAACGTTCTTTCCCCCGACAACATCGATCTCAGTCCTCGGGCAAGCAGAGCTATTCGTGTGGTTTATACCACTGCCAGCAATGAAGGCCGTCGTCGCGCCGAAACCATTATTAAAAAACCTGGTAGCCATAGACAGTGAGATAGTCTTGTAGTGTCTCCACTCTCCGCAGACGGTTCAAAACCGTCGTCGCAAGCCTTTCACAAACGGCCGCATCGTCCCCGACTCCCACAAACGGTTCAAAAGCGTCGCTCTGCTTCCACAAAAGTGCTGCTCAATTTTTTACTGAGGGTGCTTTATGAACCCGTTGTCTTCCATTTAATGCAGACGGTTCAAAACCGTACCAAACGACTCGAGAAACCCCAGATAAAAATTGGCGTAAGGGCACATTTTGAACCCGATGTGGGAAAAAGGGTGCTTATTGAACCGCCTGTAGGGATAAGCGTAGGCAAAAGCGCACCTTGAACCCGTTGCAAAAAACACAGATAGCAAGATGCCTCCTGAACTGCCTACAAAGTTATAAGAGCAGATTCAGGAAGCATATCTCCTAGGTGGCTATAAAGAGGTAAGCCAAGCAAAACTTACCGAGCACAACAAAGCTTACTTCTTGACCATGCCGTGACGAACAGCCCATTTACGACGGTCAGTATCGTTGAGAATGCGCTTGCGCATACGAATATGTTTGGGCGTAACCTCAACGAGTTCGTCATCCATGATGTACTCCAACGCTTCTTCCAAAGAGAAGGTCTTGGGAGGAGTGAGTTGCACGGAAATATCAGCTGTCGAGGAGCGTTGGTTGCCAAGGTTTTTAGTGCGAGCAATATTGACCACCATGTCACCCGGACGACTGCGCTCACCCACCAGCATGCCTTCATAGCATTCGGTACCTGGTTCAACGAAGAGACTGCCACGCTCCTGCAAGGTACCCAAAGCGTAAGCCACGGCCTTTTCGGTCGACATTGAAATCATGGCACCGTTGTCGCGGCTACCAATGTTGCCAACAAAGGATCCATACTCGAGGAAGGTGTGATAAAAGACCGCATCGCCATGAGTGACATTCATAATTCGGTTCTTAAGACCCATAATGCCACGCGTAGGAATGGTGAACTCCAAATGCGTCTGGGTATTACCCGCTTCCATACTGGTCATCGTGCCGCCACTGTTGCCAAACACCTCAATGACCTTACCAGCAAACTCACCTGGGCATTCAACAACTGCCTGCTCAATAGGCTCTAGACGCTCACCGTCGACGCCTTTTTTGAACAAAACACGCGGACGACCCACCTGAAACTCAAAGCCCTCGCGACGCATTGACTCCATGAGTACCGAAAGGTGAAGAATACCGCGCCCTGCAACCTCAACACCAGTTTTGTCAGGCAACTCTTCGATACGCATGGTGACATTATTTTCAGCTTCTGCCATCAAACGTTCTTTAAGCTGACGACCACCAACAATATCGCCATCGCGACCTACCAAAGGCGAGGTAGACGCTTCAAACACAATGGAAAGCGTAGGGGGATCAATTTCAATGGGATCAAGTTCAACAGGATTTTCGGGATCGGTGTACACATCACCAATATCAGTCGAATCAATACCCACTACAGCACCGATATCGCCTGCGACAACTTCATTGCATTCTTTGCGACCGAGATAGTCAAAGGTGAACAGCTGCTTGATTTGAGCCATAGCTCGCGAGCCATCATTTTTGACGACAAGTATTTTGTCACCGTCGTGAATGGTTCCGGAATACACACGACCAATGCCAATACGACCAACATACTCAGAGTGATCAATGGTAACGCATTGCATTGCTAGTGAGCCAGCAGGATCAACATCAGGTGCGGGCAAAGAGTCAACAATCATGTCCAACAGCGGCAACATATCATCATTACCATCATCAGGATCCAGACGAGCAAAGCCATTCACTGCCGAGCAGTACACCACGTGTTCCATCGCAAACTCAAGCTGATCGTCGCTTGCACCTAAATCCATCATCAAGTCGAGGCACGCATTCAAGGCATTCTCAGGATTTGCTCCATCGCGGTCAATCTTATTGATAACAACCATCACAGCAAGACCCGCATCAATGGCATGACGCAGTACAAAACGTGTCTGCGGCATAGGACCTTCTGCGGCATCAACAAGCAAGAGAGCTCCGTCTGCCATCTTGAGTACACGCTCTACTTCACCACCAAAGTCAGCATGTCCTGGAGTATCAATAACATTGATTTTGACGTCTTTGTAATCAATGGAAATATTCTTGGCCAAGATAGTGATACCGCGTTCGCGTTCCTGGTCATTGGAGTCAAGAACCCTCTCTTCTACCTGTTGGTTTTCACGAAATGCACCACTTGCTTTAAGCAGCTGGTCAACTAAGGTAGTCTTTCCGTGGTCAACGTGGGCGATAATTGCAATATTGCGGATGGATTCTTGAAGCATAACTATCCCATCTATCAGGACGGCCGCAAAGCGGCACATTACATTGGAATGTCGGGCAGATGCCCAAATAAAAGCTACAGCAAGGGTTCAACTTCACCAGCAGGAGCAGGCTCGGTCCACTGAAAACCATTGCCTTTTCCCCGCCCCTTTACGTAACTATAGGCCGAATAGCTTTTATAACCTTTTTCACCAAATTCTAGAAGTAAAGCATCTTGATAGCTGTCGTCGTCAGCAGCAATTGCGCCCTCATAGACAATGGCATAACGAACAGGCATGCCAAGTCCAGCTTCTTTATCTCCTCCATGGTGATTAATTTCTTTGACGCGCGTATAAGCCTCGTCAATTAAAGCTTCCGGGCCATCATCGGCAAGTTCATAGCTCGCAATATTGCCTTGGTCGTCTTCTATAACAAGCAGGACACCCATTTCCTCGCCTAAGGCAAGAAGATCTAGCGCATCACCAAAAAGCTCAGACGAAAGATTGTCTGTCTCAGCTGAGATGCCGTCGCGGCGATTGTTATTGTTAAAACGAGTCATGCACATCTTTTCTTTGAACCTAAAGCTTCTTTGCGATGGTAGCGCACTTGAACAAAGTACGTGCAGCTATAAACAACATGCACTTCTTGACCACAAAAAAGCGCCAGACGCATCTGATGGCTAAGTTTCTGACTTAGATTGATAAAAAGTGTTGCTTGGTTCTCCTAAATGCTTGATCTACTTCCGTGATCGCAGATCACATGTCAAACGCCACACCTTGTTTCAAGCAGCGCGGCTTTGCTTGCCAAAAGCCACGTTCTGTTTCAGAAAAAATGTCAAAAGCCACAGATCTCTTCAATGTCCTTCACGTTTGCGCAGGTAGATTTTTTGCGCATGAAGAGATATGTGGCTTTTGGCAAAAAAAGTGAAGTAGAACGTGGCGTTTGGCATCTGGTGTGAAACAGAGTGTGGCTTTTGGTACCTGACATGAAATGGAATGTGGCGTTTGGCACTCGGTGTGAAATGAAACGTGGCTTCTGGCCTAGATGGTGGATTATCTATCACTCCGTATCACTCACTTAAACAAGAAAAAAGGCCAGAGCCGAAACTCTGACCTGTTACTTGTGGTGGAGACAATGGGGTTCGAACCCACGACCTCAGGCTTGCAAAGCCCGCGCTCTCCCAGCTGAGCTATGTCCCCGGCTAATAATCGCCCCAACGGCGACTCGGCTATCATTGGGGCGATTATTGACGAAAGAGTGGTGGGCCCGACAAGGTTCGAACTTGTGACCTCCCGGTTATCAGCCGGACGCTCTGACCAACTGAGCTACGGGCCCAACGCAAGAATGTATCCTATTACAGCTACAGGCCCCTGTCAACAAGAAATTACATTTCACCTTAGATTAATTTTGAATATGAACTATTTTTGAACTTCTTCTCATGGGGTACCATAACCGGTCAATAGAAGGGAATTCGCGTGTTAATTCGTATGGACATAAAGGCAATTGTTGTCGGTGGCGGCCCCATCGCCTCGTTGGTAACTCTAGCACCACGCAAACCCTCTGAGGGTCTTGCTACTGAGCTGCCTATACGTATTGGTGTGGTTGAAGCTACTTCCATTTCTATGGGTGTTTCAGCTCATGAACAGCGTCCCAAGACCCACGACCTTATGCTTTCTGTAATTGATCGCTTAGAAGCAGAGCTGGTAGGGGTCGCTATTGTTGCCGTTCAGGGAACTACCTTTTTTGCAAATCTCATGTTGCGTGACCATAACGGCCAAACTTTTGACGTGGACAGTCGTCCTTCTGATGCAATTGCTTTGGCTGTACGTGCTGGAGTGCCTATCTATGCGGATGATTCGGTGCTTGCTACAGCAACAATACCTGATTTTGACGCAGTAGAAAAAGAAGAAAAATCTCGTGAGCTCGAAGAATTCCACGACTTTGTTGAAAGTCTCTCTGCTGACGATTTCAATGAGTAAAAACTTCTTCACTCAGTAAAAAGAAACAGCTTGAAACACTTTTGCAAATTCGTTGCTGCACGTTTGTAAATTAGCTGTCCCAAGCTGTTATTTTTTACAAAGAACCCGCCTAACGTCGCTCGTGCCCGAAAGGCGGGTTCTACCCTATATATTACAAACTATAAGAACAATAAAAAAGGGTGCCAAATTGACACCCTTCAAAGCTTATTCTTCGTCGTCAAGAAGATCCTCGTTAAGCTGCTCTTCGCCGCCAATGTCGACTGGTTCTTCATCGTCAGCATCACGTGCACCAGCTGCCGCTAAATCGAGTGTACCCTGTCCTGCTACCGCAGCACGAGCTGCCTTTTTCTTATGAGCAACCATACGGGCTACAGCAGAAATGCGATCACCTTCACTCAGGTTCATAACCTTCACGCCAGTAGTTGCACGACCCAGACGCGAAACATCTGTCGCCTTGACGCGAATCATTACGCCGGCTTCCGTCACAATCATCAGCTCGTGCTGAGGGCCTACTACACGGCAACCCACAAGGGCACCCTTCTTAGCGTTCATTGAGATGGTAAAGACACCTTGGCCACCACGGTTGTGGAGCGGGTACTCCTTGATCGGTGTACGTTTACCATAACCCTTCTCAGTGATAACAAAGAGGTCACCTTGGCCGTTGGAGATTTCCATGCCGAGTACTTTGGCTTCTCCACGCAGAGTAATACCCTTTACACCAGCGCTCGCACGACCAGTAGGACGAACTATATCCTCATCAAAAACAATGGTTTTACCAAGGTCAGAGGTAAGAATTACCAACTCACCCTTACGGACACGACGGACGCTCACCAGCTCGTCGCCATCCTTCAGGTTAATAGCAATCAGACCGTCACGTCGACTGTTGTCATAAGCACTCATGGCAGTCTTTTTGACCATACCTGACTTTGTTGCAAACATCAGATACTCATCAGAGGGGAACTCTCGACAGACCATAACAGCCGACAGACGTTCGCCCTCAGACAAAGATGTAATAACATTTGCCAAAGCAGAGCCACGTGCCTGACGCGAGCCAATAGGTAGTTCATGAACCTTAAAGCGGTACACCTTACCCTTGTTGGTAAAGAACATCACATAATCATGGGTCGAGGCAACAAACATATCCTCAACGAAGTCGCTTTCTTTGAGCGACAAACCCTGAATACCCTTACCACCACGCTTTTGACTACGATAGGTTGCTACAGGCAAACGTTTGATGTAGCTACCATGAGTAACGGTAACAACCATATCCTCTTCGGCAATAAGGTCCTCAACATCAAGATCCTGGGCGCCTACCTTAGAAATCTGAGTACGACGTTTATCAGAGAAACGATCAGAAATCTGACGTAGTTCGTCTTTGATAACGCCCAAAATCTTGTCATGATGGGCAAGCAGATCTTCAAAGTAAGCAATACGACTACGAAGCTCCTCAATCTGTGCAACAAGCTCCTCACGCGCAAGACCTGTCAGGCGGCGAAGACGCATTTGAAGAATTGCTTCTGCTTGAAGCTCATCAATACCAAAACGCTCGTGCATACGAGACTTGGCTTCTGCGTCGTCATGAGAGCTACGGATGATATGAACAATCTCATCGATATTATCAACCGCAACAAGTAGACCCTCACGAATATGCAAATCTTTGCGAGCCTTTGCAAGGTCATACTCAGTTCTGCGTGTCACCACATCAACTTGATGGTCAATATAATGACCAATAATCTGACGCAGGGTCAGTGTACGAGGTACACCATCTACCAGCGCGATGTTGATGACATTGAAGTTTGATTGCAGCTGGGTGCGCTTGTAAAGGTTATTGAGGACAACCTGAGGCACGGCACCATTTTTGAGATCAAGAACAATACGCATACCCTTGCGGTTGGACTCGTCGCGCATATCAGAAATACCCTCAATACGCTTTTCATTAACCTGCTGGGCAATACGCTCCTGAAGTGTGCCTTTGTTTACCTGATAAGGAATCTCAGTTACTACCAGGCGCTGTCGACCATTTTTGCGTTGCTCAACATGAACCTTGGCACGAACAGTAATTGTTCCTCGACCAGTTTCATATGCATCATGAATACCATCAGTGCCCATGATGGTACCGCCTGTGGGGAAGTCAGGACCTGGCAACACCGTCATGAGCTCATCAGTGCTTACATTAGGGTTATCAATCATCATGCAGACAGCATTGGTAACCTCTGCAAGATTATGAGGAGGAACATTGGTAGCCATACCAACAGCAATACCTTGACTACCGTTTACCAAAAGGTTAGGGAAACGAGCAGGCAAAACTGCAGGCTCTTGCAGTGACTCATCATAGTTAGGCTGAGAGTCAACAGTTTCCTTATCCATGTCGCGCAACATTTCCATCGCGGCATACGTAAGGCGACTCTCGGTATAACGCATTGCTGCGGGGGGATCGCCGTCAATAGAACCAAAGTTACCGTGACCATCTACCAATTGCAGACGCATAGAGAAGTCCTGAGCGAGACGCACCATTGCATCATAAATTGAGGAGTCTCCATGGGGATGATATTTACCCATAACCTCACCGACAGTCCAAGCGGACTTTTTATGAGGACGGGAAGGCACAATATGTGCTTCGTTCATAGCGTAGAGGATACGGCGCTGAACGGGCTTTAAACCATCTCGAACATCAGGAAGAGCACGAGCAACGATAACTGACATCGAATACTCAAGAAACGATGCTTTCATCTCGGTAGCCATATCAGCGGGTTTGAGTGTGCCACCATGAATATCTACTAAAGAGAGGCGTGTACCCGCCTCATCAGAGATGGTGTGATCAAGACCTGCTCCCCCACCAAGAGTTGGGGTCGCAGATGGATTGTCTTCGTCATAATCCTCTACGAGATCGACATCCTCATCGTTCTCTTCGGTTTCTTCAATATTTTCATCCTCATAAGAATCGTCGTTGGTCAAATCGACGAAGTCGTCCTCAGGAGGAGTGTTGTGATCATCTGCCATAAAACCTAGGCCTTTCTATCAGGCGTGCATGGGTGTGTGGTTCTATCAACTAGTCGTGCATTAGATGTCGAGGAACCTTACATCCTTTGCATGCGTCTGGATAAAGTCCTTACGCTTTTCTACTTGGGTACCCATAAGCTCGGCAACTGCACGCTCGGCTGCCATACCATCTTCGATAGTTACCTTCAGCAAAATGCGATTTTTAGGATCCATAGTGGTTATCCAAAGCTGCTCAGGGTCCATCTCACCTAAGCCCTTGTAGCGCTGAACAGTATATCTACTGGCATCCTCAAACTTACTTGCTTCAAGTGCTAATTCTTCATCCGTATAAATATACTTGCCGTGCTTTTTACCCTTAGGTTTAAGCTGATAGAGCGGCGGCTGAGCAACATAGATATAGCCCGCATCAATCATAGGTCGCATAAAGCGGTAGAAGAAAGTTAGCAGCAAAATACGAATATGTGCACCGTCAACATCAGCGTCCGTCATGATGACAATCTTATGATAGCGCGCCTTCGAAATATCAAACTCAGGGGGTACGCCCGTACCAATTGCAGTAATCAAAGACTGAATTGTCTCGGAACTTAAGGCACGATGCTCTTGTACACGCTCTACATTCAAAATTTTTCCGCGCAAAGGAAGAACCGCTTGAATGGAACGGTCACGCGCAGATTTGGCGGAACCACCTGCAGAATCGCCCTCGACAATAAAAAGTTCTGTCATTTCAGCATCACGCACTGAACAGTCAGCAAGTTTACCTGGCAGGCTTGCGCTTTCAAGCAGACCTTTGCGGCGTGTTGCCTGGCGTGCCTTTTGAGCGGCCATTCGACCCTTAGCAGCTGAATTGGCTTTTTTAAAGATCTCTTTTGCTTGATTTGGATGTTCTTCAAGATACTCAGCCATGCCTTGAGAAACTACTCTGTTGGTCAAGGTGCGCATGTAAGAACTACCAAGCTTTGCCTTGGTTTGGCCTTCAAATTGCGGATCGGGAAGCTTTACCGAAATAATAGCGGTCAAGCCTTCCCGAAGGTCGTTACCTTGAAGGTTGGGATCCTTCTCTTTAAGTAGCTTATGAGAGCGTGCATAGTCATTCACTACCTTTGTGAGAGCAGTTCTAAAGCCCTCAAGGTGCATACCACCCTCTTCAGTAAAAATGTCATTTGCAAAACTCATCACGTGCTCGGAATAGCCTTGATTCCACTGAATCGCAACTTCTACCTCGCCTTTTTGACTAAAAGGAGCATCTGGGTCAGATTTACCCTCGATATAAATAGGGGTTGCACATCTCTCAAGCACTTTTTGCTCGTTATTAAGGTACTTAACAAAGTCTACGATACCGCCGGCATAGCAAAACTCCTCAACACGCGGAGTTAATTCACGCTCATCTACCAAAACGATCTTGAGATTTTTATTCAAGAATGCAGTTTCTTGGAGACGGTCATGCAGGGTATCAAAGTTATACGTTGTAGTCTCAAAAATCATGTCGTCAGGCCAAAACGTAATAGTAGTACCTGTGGCCTTAGACTTACCTATTTTTTCCATCTTTTTGGTGGTCTTACCACGAGCAAATTCCATCTCAAAAATGCCACCATCGCGCTTAACCTGCGCAACAAGACGCTTAGAAAGTGCGTTAACAACAGAAATACCTACACCATGCAGACCACCGGAAACTTTGTAGGCATTGTTATCAAATTTGCCACCCGCATGCAGAATGGTCAAAACAACCTCGAGGGTTGGCATACGTTTTTTGGGATGATTGGCAACAGGAATACCACGACCATTATCTTCAACCGAAATTGAATTATCGGGATGAATGGTAACTTTAATTTTGTTACAAAAACCAGCCATTGCCTCGTCTACAGAGTTATCGACAATCTCCCAAACGAGATGGTGAAGACCAGCTGCACTTGTCGTACCAATATACATACCAGGACGCTTGCGAACAGCTTCAAGACCTTCAAGAATTTTGATGTCTGTTGCTTCGTAATTGTTGGTGGTATCGTTTTTCTTGTTCGTGGGCACAAATCCCCCTTCCAGGGTCGAAACATCCCTTTTATATTACTCCATTAATTTATGGTTTCTTCCAGGCTGGAAAGAAAATCCACTTATTTCTACCTTTAAATACTTCTTTTAGGCACTCAGATGCTCAATACTGCCATGTTTTTATTTTGTAAGGGTAAAAGGTCATAAATTGGCAGTAACTGCCCTAAATCTAGCCAGTAGCTATACCTTTATGCCCTATTTTTTATCAGGAAAGCAAGCATTGCTTGTTGCACTTGCTCTTTCAGATCAAGAGGAACTTCAGATGTCACTTCATCTACGTATGCAAGCTCAGACGGACTAGGTTCCACAGCTGATCTAGCGTTATGCACACCCTTATTCTCTCGAGAAGAATCCATTTCCGCCGAACTTCTTCCTGCCACTCTTGAAAGACGAAAATCTATATGAGAGAGTTCAAGACCCCAATTAGCGAGACGTGCAAGATAGAGTTCAGCATTGGTCTTGAAATCCGCAAGCAGAACATTTGAGTCGACATAAACTACGAGTCGTGGTGCACAAGCATGAGCGCGGGGTGGGGCCAAAAATACTGCTTTTGTGTGTGCACGTTCACGGTCGCCATTTGCTTCATGCCAAGCCTGAGCTGCTCTCTTCAACTGACTTGCGCGAGAAAATGCACTCACACCCAATACTTGCTCAAGCAGATGACTGACCTCAGTAGGCTGAAACCGTGGATCTTCAAGACGAGCATATTCTTCATAGTTGGGGTTCAAAATGAATAACCTCCGCTCGCTCAAGCAACTCGTCGTTAAAATATCCCAAGTTTGTCGTAGTTACCACCGTTTGAATATCTTTTTGGACAAAGTTAACCACTGCTAGACGACGTTTTTCATCAAGTTCACTCATCACATCATCAAGAAGCAAAAGAGGTGTCGATCCAACAATCTCTTTTGCCACTTCCACTTCAGCCATTTTCCAAGCAAGCACTACTGAACGCTGTTGTCCTTGTGATCCAAAGTTACGTGCAGAGCGTCCATTTATCTCAAACAAGACATCATCACGATGAGGACCAATAAGTGTCTGCTGACGACGAAGATCATCCGCTCGTGATTGTTGAAGCGCAAGAGTGAGCTTATCTACTAATTCATTTCGAGTGAGTTTTCCCAGTTCCAAGTCGTCATCATCTTTTTGGGAAAGTGAAGAAATATAGTAGCAGCTCAGTTTTTCTCCATCAGAGATCTGCTCATAGATGGGAATCATCTTGTTTGTAAGACGCTGAAACATACGCAGTCGTGCGTCAAGAAGTGCCGCGCCACCAAGGGCAAGCGAAGCATCCCAAGCGTCTAATAGTGAAAAATCAGGATAAGTATCTTTAAGAAGGCGATTTCTCTGCTCAACTGTACGTTGATAGGCACTAAATAAATTGGCATACCCTACCGCTGCCTGCTTACCAAAATCATCTAATTCATCGCGACGTAATCGAGCAGAACCTTTTACCAAAGACAAATCATCCGGATTAAAAAGAATAGACATTAAAGAGCGGGGCATATCCCCCGCTTTACATGCTTTGTTGTTAGTAAAAAAACTCCGCCTATTTCCTTTGACCTGACACACCACATCGATAAAACGTCCATCACCTGTAAGCTCTGCAACAATTTGTGCACTATCCATATCTTGTTTAATTAATTGTGCAGGCGTAGGCTTACGAAAAGAAAAACCTGCGGTAAGCAGTTGTAACGCCTCGATAGTATTGGTCTTTCCTACGGCATTCGGCCCCACAAGAACCGTTACCCTAGGAGAAAAAATAAGCTCCTTTTCTTTAAAACTGCGCCAATCTTGCAGTTTTAACTTATGTACCTTGAGTCCCACGCGTATCCCTTAGAGTCTGACAGGCATCAAGAGATAGAGATAGTTAATAGCGCCATAACTCTTAAAGACTCCTGGGCGCATAGAACCTTCCAGCTCCAAAGACAATGCATCATCATCACCTACAGCACTCACACAATCAGAAATAAAGCGATGATTCAAAGCAATAGCAACATTTTCACCCTCAGCTTCAACATTGAGCGTCTCATGAGCTTCACCCTGATCAGGTGCAGATGCAGTCAGCTGCAATATACCAGCAACAACATCTACATCAAAGCGAACAGAAGGATTAGTAGTAGCAACAACTGATACCCTTCGAAGAGCTGCGTTTAAGCTCTGAGTTGAAAGTTGAAGTTTGGTTGTGCAAGATGACGAAAGTAACTGCTTATAGTTGGGGAAATTACCTTCAATTCTGCGAGAAATAAAGGTAGTTGTACCAAAGACAAAAACTACTTGATTTTCAGTAGTACCAATCATTAACTTGTCAGTCATTGAGGGCAAACTTAATACTTCATGGAAGGTAGTTCCAGGAACGATAGCTGAAAACTCTTCTTCTCCTGTTTCAACGTGAGTATCACAAACCGCCAAACGGTATGAGTCAGTAGCTACCAAACGAATAGTGTTGTTATCAACTGTCAGTTGAATACCTTGTAAGATTGCGCGAGAAGTATCTTTTGAAGCCACGCGATACACCTTGTTGACCATTTGTCCCAAAGTATCACTGGGTAATTCAAGAGATTTCTGCAACTCAAATTCGGGAAATTCGGGAAAATCTGCAGGTTCAAGCGCATGAAGATTAAAACTCGAACGATTACAACTAATAGTCAAACCATGAGGGGTTGCATCAAAATTAACCGCTGCATCGGGAAGATTTTTCACAATGTTCGTGAGCATCTTACCCGAAACAACTGTTTCTCCTGGTTCCTCGACATTAGCTGGAATCTTATGACGAATCGAAATAGTGAGATCTGTTGTCTGAAGAGTTAAGGTACCTTCTTCAGCTTTGAGATAAATACCCAAAAGTACAGGGAGAGTTGAATTTGTCGCTAAACCCTTTGAGACTACTGAGAGAGCTACATCCAATGCAGACTGACTGACCGAAAACCTCATATCAAACCTCCCACGCTTGAGTACCTATATATATCTATATAAATAAGAACTAATAGAATTAGTAATGCCTGTAGAAAAGTAGAAAAACTTATAAATCACCAGTACAAAGCTATTCTTTTTTAGTTGTGACTCATAACAATCTTTCAACATCATCAACAGAAAAATACTTTGAACCCAAAGTGAGCAATTCTTTCTACTTCTTCAAACCTTTCTTCAACGTAGTTTTCTACAAAACTGCTTTTACGCCTTGTCGCTAATATCATTTTGGAGCGAGTCAACACGGTCATGAAAAAGGCGATCTTTAGCTTTTATATCTTCAACCCATGCTATGGAGTGCTTGACAGTTGCATGAGTACGATTGCCGAATTTTTTGCCAATATCTGCAAGTGTGTTGTCTGTCATCTCCCTTGTGAGCCAAATAGCAACATGACGTGGTTCCATCAACTCTTTATTTCGCTTTGAACCAACTAAATCCTCGTGAGAAATATCGTAATAGCTTTCTACAGCTTTTTGAATGTGACTTACCGTGACAATTTTTTGACCTGTAGGCCACTTTTGTTGAGAAGCACGAATAACATCTTCACGGCTTAGCGCTCCCCCACGACTCTCTTTTTGATGAGCAAGCATTAAAAGTGACTGTACAAAACCTTTAATCAGTCGAATAGACGTACCGGCACGGTCAGCCATTAAACGACGAAGGTCTTCAGAGATTGTCCCATCCATACCCCGAATATGCTCTTCTGACGCATCAGAGCGCATACTCTCATAGAAAGCGTTAACGAGGTTTAGCTTGAGCTCATAATCAGGTACCTGGATAGATACTGTGACACCTGAATCCATACGGCTTGTGTCACGCTCGTCAAACTTACTTTCGCCCATACCTAGTTGTGAGGGACTACGATCAGCTGCTAATACGATTTGTTTACCGTGGCTTACCAGTGCATTAAAGGTTTCAAAGAAAAACCTGATAGTACCTGCAGCAGTCTGCATATTTTGAATGTCATCAATGATAAGCACATCGACGTCTTGATAACTACGTGCCAAAGCAGATCGAGGGGGCGCAGAAGGATCGTTCATTGAGGTGCGGTAATCTTCCACAAACTGCGATGCCGAGCGATAAACGCACAGTCGTGTGGAATCGTTGGCAGCAATATAATTTTGGATCGCGCGGAGTAAGTGAGTTTTTCCTAAGCCACTTTTTCCGTAAATAAAAAGCGGGTTATAACTCTTATTGATGCCATTTGCGACTTGTTTTGCCGCTTCAAAGGCCAAAATATTTTCTTCACCAGCTACAAAACGATCAAAAGTGAGTTTTGAATCGGTTTCAGGTATGTCCTCCGCCAAAAAATTACTCGGGCGAGAGTTTTTCTTTGGTACATCTGGAACATATTCTGGCTGGCTTGGGGTGATAGGAAGAGGGGCTGGTTCCGGCTGAGATTGAGGAAGATTAATAGCTGAGTTTTGATGAGGGTTATTACGACCCAGACGTACATCGAGTGTCATGGGTTGAAAAGCAGCAGCACTTAAGCATTCTTCAATTAGTGGTTGTTCACGCTCGATTTTGCGACGCGCAAAAGAAAGCTCAGTTTCGATGATAAGTGAGTCTTCAGTGAGGTCTGCTGGGGTGCAACTGCGTAGCATAGCAAGAGTGGCTGCATTCATATCACGCTCCTCTAGAAGCGTGATGACATCAGCCCATAATGCCTCAGCATCAGTCATTTTTTCCTCAGTCATGAGTCCCCTGTCTTAAAAAATGTTGAAAAGTACCGCTAGTATAGGCTAAAAAAGATGACTAACCCTAATAATTGTTGAGAAGTCGGTGAGCTGCTTCAGTTAATAGTCGTTTTTGGCCACCTCGCTGTTTATAAGTCAAACCACTTTCATCAAGGGTTTGTAGTTCGCGCGACCAGGTAGAGACTGAACGACCATAGGCGTTTACCAAATCGGTAGGACCTACACTTTCATGGTTTTTAAGATATGCCAAGATGAGTTGTCCTCGATCCGAGATACGAGGACGAGGGGATGCAATATCTGGTACATCATCCGGGACGTACGTTTGCGCATAGCTAGGACTTATCGGTGCTGGGCGAACTTGTGGGCGAGAAAGATCTTCTTTGCTGATAGCTGTACCCATGGAAATGGTAACTATAGTGCCACGGCCCATATTGTCTTCTATAAGAAGAGAACCACCTTTATCCAAGAGATATTGTTGAACATAAGGCAAACCAGAACCAACGCCACGAATATATTTTTTCATCTCATCGGTAGCAGATGTGGTGCCGTATTCCATGGCCCGTTCTTTTTCCTTGATGCCAGGACCTTGATCAGAAAAACGAATAGTATTACCACCAGGCAAAATAGAGATTGCAGGTTCAATGAAGTAGGCATGAATAAGGTTTTCAACAACTTCACGAATAACCATAAACGGAATACTGCCACCTTGTTGATGAGAAAGCTGCGTCACTTCCTTTGTTATCTCTTCAAGATAGGCACGTACATCTGCAGGTTCAACAATAACTACGCGTGGTGCTGCGGCTGCATCGTCATATACTGCTATCCGTGCAGGAAAATGCACTTCAGAGGCGTTTAATACAACTTTTTCTTCAAGGTTTTGTTGGGATAGATTCGCAGGAGACTCCACGTTCTCCACGAATGGGTAGAACGCGTGTGACATGTGCTCTCCAATCCTCATATGGCAACAATCAACATTTTTTCTTCCATGGTTGAAAAGTTTCATTCAAGAAAAAATACGAAAGAAAGTTTTCATCAATTAAGAAACACTGTTGATAACCTCTTGTAATAAAAGAAATAATTGCTGAAAAATCATATCATTTTGTAGAGGTTTTTTCACCTTTTTGCACGTTTTTGGAACTTTTTTTGCAATATCAGAAAGAAACTTTTCTTAAAAAGAAATACTTAATGCAAGGAGAGCTTGTGGTTCGTTTGACACACGTGCAGGTAGACCCTACAATTTGAAAGCTCATTTAGCTTTGTCGATTTGGCCGCTTGGCCCTGGAAGGAACATCATGAAGCGTACGTATCAGCCCAACAAGCGCAAGCGCGCCAAGACTCACGGTTTTCGTGCTCGTATGGCTACCAAGGGTGGTCGTGCTGTACTAGCTCGTCGTCGTCTCAAGGGACGTAAGAAGCTCACTGTCTAATTACTGATGGATACCATCAAATCCAAGCAGGAATTTAGTACGGTGTTTTCTTCAGGTTGTCGTTATAACGGCAGACTTGTGAGAATTGCCGTCTTGAAGGGAGATGAAGGCGACCCATCTAAGGTCGCCTTTGTTGCAGCAAAACGGCTAGGAACTGCTGTTCATCGCAATAGATGCAAACGTGTATTACGAGAAGCAGCAAGGCTTTGTGGCTTGCCTCGAGCAGGCGCCAGAGTAATTTTATTTGCTACTGACGCTACTGCAGATTCTCATCCTGCAGATATATCTCACGAGCTCACGGGGCTACTCCGCAAGTCTGGAATATAGGGGATATCCCATGATGAAAAGAGCATTTCTCTTTATCATTGGATTTTATAGGCGTTTTATTTCTCCCCTTCTTCCAGATGCATGCATATATAGCCCTACCTGTTCTGAATATGCGATGGTTGCTATTGAGCGTTATGGAGTCCTAAAAGGCGGATGGCTTGCCCTGCGGCGTATTCTTCGTTGTAACCCCTTTCATAAAGGTGGATTCGATCCTGTGCCCTAAGCGATGCTCGGAGGAAATATGTGGGATTGGTTCGTTAGTTTTTTGTACCAAATCTTGGACTCACTTGCCGGACTTACTGGTGACTGGGGTATTGCAGTAATCGTATTAACGGTCATCATCCGTATTATTTTGGTGCCATTGATGACTAAATCGACTGCATCTTCTGCAAAGATGCAAGCTCTCCAGCCGCTCATGAAGGATATTCAGGAGCGCTATGCCGATGATCCTGAACGTCAGGCAAAAGAAATGCAGAAGTTTTATGCCGACAACAAGTTTAATCCGCTTGGAGGTTGTCTGCCTATTCTTCTGCAGATGCCTGTATTTTTTGCTTTATTTACTGTGGCGAAGCAGGTACCCAAGACAGCTCACTTCTTAAGTATTTTGCCGTCACTTTCTGCGTCTGCAGCTTCTATGTTGGCGTCGGGTGGCTCTGCTGCTGCGGCTGTCTATATCTTCCTTGTACTTCTCTTTGGCGTATTAACGCTTGTTCCTATGTTGATGAATGCGGGTAATACTCCCGAAGAACAACGCAATCAGATGATTATCATGGGAGTTGTTATGGCACTCATGATGGTTTGGGTTGGTTGGGGTCTGCCTGCAGCAGTTATTTTGTACTACGACACGTCTGCTATTTGGCAGGTTGTCCAGCAGAAACTAGTGATGCAACGAGTAATGGATCAAGTCAAAGCAGAAACCCAAGCAAAACTTGAAGCCCAAGGTGTCCAAAATAATATCTCGGTTGTTAGGCGAGAATATAAGCCTCGTCAGCATAAAAAATCTAAGTAGTTTGCTTTATATCTGTTGTCATTATTAGGTGTAGATTGCTGTTAGTCCAGGTATTTTATCCTGGGTTTTTGCAGGAGGATTCAATGGAAGAAGAACTTGTGCAGAGCTCAGATACTGTTGATCAGTATGCAAGTCTTAAAGAGCATTATGAAAGTGGTGTCGCTCTGACTGAATCCGAGCTGGATACTATTGCCGATATCTCAGTTGCCTATGTGCGTAGTCTTCTTTCTTTCTTTGGTGAAGACCATATTACCATCGACGAATATGAAGGTGATGAAGGCGAGCTGATTTTAGATGTCAGTGGCGGAGATTTAGCAGTATTGATTGGACGTCATGGTAGGACGCTCGAATCTTTACAATCTCTGCTTACCGCATATCTCAGCAATGTTTTACATTTTCATTACCCTGTAGTTGTTGATATTGAGGGTTATAAGTCTCGCCGTCGTGCAAAGCTGCAATCTCTTGCTCATAATGCTGCCGCCCGTGCTAAGCGGCAGCATGGACGTGCTTCTCTGCCTCCTATGTCTGCGTATGAGCGTCGTATCATACATCTCGCACTTGCTGCAGATCCTGAGGTTGCTACTCACTCTGAGGGCGATGACTTTGATCGCCACGTAGTTGTTACCTATGTAAAGAATGGAATATAAGCCCAGTACTTTATATAAAGGTAATGAGACCCTTCTTCTGGAAGGGTCTTTTTTTATGGCACAATATTTTTGTTTATGAAATAAATCGATGTTGTGACAATAATCCTTGCTACACAGATTTTTGTCATGAGATATGAGGTTTGAGATGACAGAACAAGATATTCACATGCTTATACAAGAAGCACAACAGTATGGTGTGCAGCTGAGTAATGAGAAGGCAAAGAAGCTTTTAAAACATCTTGAATTGGTTATTGAGAAAAATCAGTTTATAAATCTTACACGTATAGTGGACTGGCAGGATGGTATTGATAAACATGTTTTGGATTCTTTAACTCCCCTAACCATTCTTCAAGATTTGGGTTTAACTGAAAAGTCTCATTGTTTGGATATTGGTACAGGAGCTGGTTTTCCTGGTATTCCTCTCTCAATCTGTTCTGAAGCTCAGTTTACTCTCATTGATTCCACTGAAAAAAAAATCAAAGAAGTACAGTACTTTATTGATAGACTTGAACTTGATAATTGTTCTGCTCAGGCAGTGCGTGCTGAAGAATTGGCTAAAAAACAGTCACAAAAATTTGATTTTATTTTAGCTCGAGCGGTATCTCAGATGAGTACACTCATTGAATATGCTTCGCCTCTACTTTCTCAATCTAGCTATCTTGTTGTTATGAAAGCTGTGCCCACTGACGAGGAATTTAATATTTCACTCTACGCAGCTGATGTATGTGGAATGACCTATGTTTCACGTGAAACACTTGAACTTCCTCACAACGCAGGCACTCGTAGTATTTTTGTCTATCAAAAAACAGGAAAAGCAAAGATAAAAATGCCAAGAAATGTGGGAGTTGCTCAACATCATCCCTTATGTCCTAAGGAGAAAAAGTAAACGTTTCACGTGAAACAATCAAACAAAAAAGCTCATGCTTCTATTACTATAGTGAGTGGAAATATGTTTCACGTGAAACAGTATTACTTTAAACGAGCACTAAATACAGATTAAAGGAGGAATAGTGCCTTTTAAAGATGTAAAAAGAGCGTTTCCTGATAGAGATGCCAAAGTTCTAGCAATCATTAACCAAAAAGGTGGTGTTGGAAAATCCACTACTGCCGTTAATTTAGCAGCATCTCTTGGGGAACAAGGAAAAAAAGTATTACTTCTCGATCTAGATCCTCAAGGAAACACAACAAGTGGCTATGGTATTGAAAAAGATGACCTTACAGAAGATATCTATGATGCACTTCTGCAAGATTTTCCTATTGATAAACTCGTACTAGATACCGTCGAACCAAAAGTATTTCTCATTCCCTCAACCATTCAACTTGCTGGTGCTGAAATCGAACTTGTTTCGGCTATTGCACGTGAATCCATTCTTAAAACGATTCTTTCAGAGATAAAAGACGAATTTGACTATGTATTCATCGATTGTCCTCCATCACTTGGCTTGTTAACTATTAATGCATTAGTTGCATCGGATTCTTTGCTCATACCTATTCAGTGTGAGTTTTACGCACTTGAAGGTGTTACTAAACTTCTTGAGTCTATGAAAATGGTAAAAAGTCGTCTCAATCCTGATCTCGATGTTTTTGGTGTTGTGATGACTATGTACGATCGTCGGACAACCCTTTCAAATCAAGTAGTTGAAGAGGTACGTAAATATTTTGGGAATAAGGTATTTAAAACCATTATTCCGAGAAACGTTAAACTCTCTGAAGCTCCTAGCCATGGACTTCCAGTATCTATGTACGCTCATTTGAGCACTGGTTCCCTTGCATATTCAAAATTGGCACGAGAGGTGGTGCGTCGTGGCTAGAAAGTCAGGACTTGGTAGAGGCTTAGAGTCACTTATGGGAGAAGCAAATGCGGAAGTTGGTACGATTCCAACAACTGAGCTCTCATTGAAAGATATAAAGCCTAATAAGAATCAGCCAAGAAAGAACTTTGATGAATCTGCATTACAAGAACTTGCGGATTCGATTGAAAAAAATGGTATTCTTCAGCCACTTTTAGTACGTAAAAAAGGAAATTACTACGAGATTGTTGCTGGTGAGCGCCGTTATCAGGCTGCAAAACGCATAGGTCTTAAAAACTTACCTGTAGTTATCCGTGAGATTAGCGATGATGAGGTTTTTAAATTAGCCCTCATTGAAAATTTGCAACGCTCTGATCTAAATCCTATGGAGGAAGCACAGGGGTATCGAAAACTCATAGATAGAGATGGATTAACGCAAGAGGAATTGGGACAGATCCTCTCGAAGTCGCGCTCTGCAATTGCTAACACACTACGTCTTTTGGATTTACCAAAAGAAGTACAAGACATGATGGCAGAAGGGTCATTAACTGCAGGTCATGCTCGTGCAATTCTTGCTGTACCCAATGAAGATGGTAGGATTAGGCTTGCTGAAAAAGTTATAAAAGATAATTTGACGGTTCGCCAGACAGAAAGACTTGCTCCGCTCTTTTCTGGCAATACAGAGACAAACGTTGTGCACCGCCAACTAACACCCCAATCTTTTAAACGTGCTGCACGACAGCTACGGTTGGCACTTGATACGAGTGTCAAAGTAAAGCGTGTCCGTAATAAAAATAAAATCGAGATAGAGTTTTCTTCTGAGGATGATTTAGCACGCATTGTTGAGCAATTGAGTCGCAGTGCCATGGTGGGTGAGAATCATGAAGAAAGTTAAGTTGAGAATCTGGACCTTAGCTATTCTTGGAGTATCTAGCTTTGCTGCCTATCAATTGCTATTAACACCTGAAGCAAAATTGCAAGCAAAAAAAACCGTCAAAACGATAGTTGATAGCTTTGCGAACATAAAAAATTCAATAGAAGAACGACAGGGAATTGTTGTCGAGGAGTCTTATCCTGAAAATATAAAAAGAACCCAAGCTCAATGGGAAAAGCTAGGGTTCTAACAACAGAACATATGTTTGTATAGATGGCCTATAGAGTTTCTTTCTATAGGCTATTATTTATCGTAATTTTGGCGTAGCTGTCCACACGCTGCATCAATATCAGCACCTCTGGAATTGCGGATAGTTGCTTCGACGCCAACTTTGTTGAGGGCACGGACAAATTCTTGAGCGCGAGCCTCAGACACAGGAGAAAAACGAGATCCTTTAACCGCATTAAGCTGGATAATATTGACATGTGCGAGATTGTCACGACAAAAATCGCAAAGTGCCCCTAACTCGCCATCATTATCGTTAATACCCTTAATAAGAGCGTACTCATAAGTAGGACGGCGACCAGTACGGTCAACATACTCACCTATAGCATCATAGAGACGCAGAAGTGAGTAACGCTTCACCCCAGGCATCAACATATTGCGGGTGCTCTGGACTGCAGAGTGTAGGGAAACTGCCAAAGTAAACTGCTCAGGCTCTTTTGAAAACCTGATAATATTAGGAATGATTCCGCAGGTAGATACCGTTAAATGGCGCGCTCCTATACCGGCACCATCAGGGGAGTTAAGCTTGCGCAAAGCAGCGAGGGTTGCGTCGTAGTTTGCAAATGGTTCACCCTGACCCATCATGACTACACTGGTGACGCGGCGGCCAAAATCGTCGCGAACATGCATTACCTGCTCATAAATCTCAGATGAGCTAAGGGAGCGCGTAAGGCCTGCTGCTCCTGTTGCACAAAAAGCACAACCCATGCCACAGCCCGCCTGTGTAGAAGCACAAACAGTAAGACGACCGCGAGAAGGCATGCCCACACACTCGACGGAGACCCCATCAGGGAAGCGAAGTAGATATTTGCGACTACCATCACCTGAAAGCTGACGCGCTACAACAGAAACGCCGCCAAGTGTGCAACTCTCTTTCAGTGCTTCGCGTAAAGATTTGGGTAGATTAGTCATTTCATCAAAATCATGAGCGTTTTTCTCCCAAATCCACTCCTCGATTTGCTTTACTCGAAAAGAAGGTTGGCCTAGATCTACAAGTAATTCCTGCAACTCACTATGACTTAGGGAACGAATATTCGTCTTGGTTATGGGGTCTTGCATGTTTTCTTGCCTCACAGCTTCGCTTGGCGCCGGTCGCTGGCTTGACAGGAGTATGCTCTAAGACTAACTGCCCGTCCGCAGCGCTTGCGTACGATGGCAGTCTAATGCAAGCTGGGCAGCGTGAGGGTATATGAGGAGCTATCTTCATGGATAAGAGAGATGTTTTGGATAGTCGAGTAGCAGTTCTTGCTGGTGGCTGGTCAGACGAACGAGAGATTTCTCTGGATTCGGGTCGTGCCTGTGCAAAAGCTTTACAGCAGGCAGGTTTTGCCCGTGTTGAATTGTTGGATGTCGCCGAAGATGGATTTGTAGAGCGCCTATCACGCGGTGGTTTTGACGTTGCGTTCATCGCTATGCATGGTCATTTTGGCGAGGATGGATGTATTCAGGGACTGCTAGAGATTCTTCATATGCCGTATACCTTCTCAGGTGTTCTTGCATCTGCAGTAGGTACCGAAAAAGATATGGCAAAAGACGTATACCGTTCAGCCCATATTCCTTGTCCCGAAGGTGTCACGCTTGCACACAAACTCATTCCTACAGAAGAACAGCTTAATCAGCTGGTAGAAAAACTAGGTTTGCCGCTTTTTGTCAAACCAGCTGCCAATGGTTCGAGCTATGGCATTACTCGTGTTACCGCTGCAAATCAGCTTGCTGCAGCCATTGAGATTGCTGGCAAACAAGGTGATCGTGTGTTGGTTGAGCAATGCATTGAGGGTATAGAGATCACCGTGCCTGTTATTGGTAACACACAAGCTCGTGCACTGCCCGTAGTCGAAATCGTAACAGGTGCTGAATTTTATGATCTCAAAGTTAAATATGAGCCATCCTCAATGCACCATGTGATTCCTGCTCGTCTTGAGGCGGCTGTCTATGCACGCGCTCAAGAGTTGGCTGTTGCTGCTCATAAAGCGCTTGGTTGTCTGGGTGCATCACGCAGTGACTTTATTGTGCGTGCAGACGGTACCCCGGTCATCCTTGAGACCAATACCATTCCTGGTATGACCGAGACTAGTCTGCTGCCTGATTCCGCACGTCATGGCGGAATCGAATTCCCTGATTTGTGCCGCTATTTTATTGAATTGGCCTTTGAGGCACATACTGATATGACAAGCAGTAAGCAAGAGTAAGCAAGATACCAAAAACTTGTAAAAGAGCTGGAGCATAGTGTGTCAAAACCCCACGAAGAGCTTGTGCGAGACCTGTTAACTCCAGGCACTCCCGAGCGTATCGCGCAGAAATATCTTAGCCTTGAACAGCGTGCCAAAGAGACAAGTTTTGGTCTGCTTGAAAAGGATATGGTTGTACTCGATACCGAGACAACGGGGCTGTCTTTTCGCGATTGCGAGCTCATTCAGATTTCTGCGGCGCGTATTTCGGGGCGTGAGATAGTAGAGCGTTTTGATACCTTTGTGCATCCCAAAAAGCCAATTCCTCCCGAGATTGTAAAGCTTACGCACATCACGGCTGCTGATGTCGCTGATGCACCGAATGCAAAGCAAGCAGTGGCAGAGTTAGTGCGCTTTGTTGCGGGACAGCCTGTTTTGGCACATAACGCTGTTTTTGACCGAACTTTTATTGAGAAGGTTCAAGGCGGCTATCAGGTAAGTAATAACTGGATTGATACGCTTGCGTTGTCAAGAATCGCACTGCCACGTCTCAAGTCGCATCGTTTACAAGAAATGGCACAAGCCTTTGGTTGTGATGCGGTGACGCATAGGGCAACCGACGATGTTGACGCTCTTTGTGGACTTTGGCGTATTTTACTTTTGGCACTTTGTGATTTACCAAAGGGTTTATTAGCTCTTTTGGCAGATATGCATGAAGAGGTTGATTGGCAATATCGACCGATATTAAGACATCTATCTCTTGAGCAGGAGCAATCCTCTTTTCACCTTAAAACTGCACGCATGGATTTGCTTGATAGTGAGTATATACAGCCACATGAAGATGCTGCAGAGCTGCTTGAGCTGCACCCGCTTGATGGGGGAGAGATAGAGGATGCCTTTTCCAAAGGTGGCGTTGTGCCACGGATGTATGATGCTTATGAGCAGCGCCCCGAGCAAATAGTTATGGCAAAAGAGCTGGCAGAAGCTCTGTCAAGTTCTACTCATCGCGCTATTGAGGCTGGTACAGGCGTTGGTAAGTCTATTGCCTATCTCTTGCCTGAAGTGCTTTTTGCACAGCGCAACAATATCAGCATGGGTGTTGCTACCAAAACAAATGCCCTTACCGACCAGCTGGTTTCTCACGAACTGCCAGCACTTGCAAAGTCTCTGCCCAACGGTTTGAGCTACACCAGCCTTAAAGGTTATGAACACTATCCTTGTTTGTTGTGCCTTGACCGCGCCACAATGGGCGATTTGCCAGTAGATGCAGTTGCTCAAACTAACAAATCTACGCAGACAACCGCTTCAGAGATGCTGACAGCGCTTGCAGTGACATATAGCTACTCTTGTCAATCTCCTGAAGGAGATTTGGATTCTCTGGGTGTACGTTGGCGTTTTGTTCCTAGACAAATGCTCACAACGAGCTCATCCCGTTGTTTACGCAATCGCTGCCCTTACTATCCCAATGAGTGTTTTGTTTTTGGTGCTCGTCGTCGTGCTGCAGCGGCAGATATTGTGGTGACCAACCATTCACTGCTGTTGCGTGACGTAGAGGCAGAAGGACATATTTTGCCGCCCATTCGCCATTGGGTCATTGACGAGGCACATGGTTTTGAAGATGAGGCTCGTAAGCAGTGGGCAAAAGAAGCCTCTTACGAGGAATTACGTACTTCTTTTGAATTGTTGGGCAGCTCACGCACAGGAGTTATCAAAGCTTTATTGGCTGAAGCAGGACAAAGCGAAGACCCCACCTTGTCTATTCGCCTGCTTACAAAACTGGCAGCCACCGCATCTCGCTCTGCAGTAGCGGTGTCTGCACTTTTTGAGGCGGTTGGCACTCTTAGTCGTTCGGGAAATTCTACCGAAAGTATGTATGAGCGCACGAGTGTTTGGATTGATGAAAAGTTACGCGCGGGTAGGCTTTGGAAGGAGATTGATGCTACTGGCACAATAGCCATTGATGCACTTGATGAATGTACGCGTGCAGCAAAAGCAGTCGTAGATGTACTCACGGCATCCAATATCAAGGCAGGAGCTGAGCTTGCAGAGGCAGTGCGCTTTGTGCCCGAGCTGCTTGAAACGCTAAAGCTCATTTTGGCAGGGACTAATACCAATTATGTCTATTCAGCCGATCTGCCTAGCCGTAGACGCGATGCAGGAACCGAGCGTCTACGTGCAGAAAAGCTTGATATCGGTGCAGATTTAGCGGAGAGATGGCTTCCCGAGATGAACTCAGTGAGCTTTACTTCTGCAACAATGACCGTTGGCTCTTCTTTTGAGCATTTTGATTGTTCAGTAGGGTTTGATCGTATTCCCAAAACTGCCCATCGCGATGTTCAAATGAACTCAAGTTTTGATTTTGATCGCAACATGGCTGTTGTGGTAGCACAAGACATGCCTGCACCAAACGAGCTTGGCTATATTGATTATCTATGCGACCTGCTTTTTGATGTTCATATAGCTATGGGTGGTTCGACACTAACGCTCTTTACCAATCGTCGCGATATGGAGGCGACCTTTGACAAACTCAAGCCCCGTTTAGCGATTGAAGGTTTGGATTTGCGTTGTCAAGAACGAGGAGCTTCAACCAGGCTTTTACGAGATAGTTTCCTTGCCAATAAACAGCAGTCGTTGCTTGCCCTCAGGTCATTTTGGGAGGGTTTTGATGCGGCTGGAGATACTTTGCGTTGTGTTGTTATCCCTAAATTACCTTTTGCCAACCCCCGAGATCCTTTAGTGCAAGAGCGCGACCTTCGAGAAGAGCGCAGCTGGTGGCGACACTCTCTACCCGAAGCAGTGTTGACAGTTAAACAAGCCGCAGGACGACTGATACGCACAAAGAGTGATACAGGGGTATTGGTATTAGCGGATTCGCGTCTTGTGAGTAAGCGGTATGGCAAGCAGTTTATAAACTCTCTGCCTTCTCATAATGTGCAACGACTTTCAACCAACAACGTAGGGCGCTTCATTGAAACATGGTGCAAAACTCATTAGGACTTCTGAGTTTTTGCTTGCGCAAGCAGTTCTTTGGCACAATGTCTAATCGCAGCAATGAGCTGGGCATCATCGGTCTCAACATGCTTTCCGCAAGCAAGGAGCCTTCGAGGAAGCCAATTTGAATTTTGATACCAAGGAATACTCGCTCTTATGCGTGACCCGCGACGAGACTTAATCTTGAGTCCTGGCCATGTGAATAGATTGAGGCAGTTTTGGTCGTTAAAGACTAGTTCAACCTGTTGCGGTGTAGTCGTAGGAATAATTTCTTTGTCCCAGCTACCTTCAGTAGTGACAGGCATACTCATTCGGTCAACTCTAAACGAGCGTTTAGCTGCTTTATCTAAGTCAAAAGCATCGAGATACCAACGTTCTTGGTTGTAACGCAAAGCAAGAGGACCAACGTGGCGAGTACTCAGCATAGTGGTAGAACCACTTACTGCTTGGTAGTCAAATTCCAAAGCAACTTGAGCAACAATGGCTTCGGAGATGGCATCCAGACGTTTAGAAAGATCTTCTTTAATGTGGGTTGTTGTATGAGTACTGCTTGTTTGGGCAATCTCTTGAGGGTAGTAAGCCTTAGTAATTTCTCTGCGTATAAAATCTTGGCCACTAAGTCCAATAAGTTCAAAAGCAGTATCTAACGCCTGTGCCTCTTGATTAGTTAGACGCAAAGGGCGACCATGGACCGCACCAGAGAGAGGACTAAAAAGCTCAACATCTCCTGTCTTGGCGCTGACAAGGGGAAGTATTGTTTGGGAGTCCTCTCCACCAGCTTGCATGAGCAGCTCAAGGAGCGTTTGGGCTTGTGCAATTGATAGTCCCAAGCGTGAAGCAACTACCTGAGCATTGAGACAATCACCATGTTTTGTGAGTGCTCCTGCAAGTGTTACGAGCGAGCGCGTTTGTTCCAAGGCACCTTGGTGTTGAACAGAAGCCATTATATGAGCGCCTCCTCAAGCAGTGCTTTCCAGCAGCACACGAGTTCGGAGGGCTGCTGGGGAATAAAGCCTTCGGCTATGCTCCAGCACGCTGCAGCCTCAAGGTCAGCTGCTTCTACAGTCCACACAAGACCCCGTTCAGTTGAGGTATAGGTCCCGTAGTTTTGAGCAGCGCGCATCGCCTCTTCTCCCGCAGCAGGTCCAAGGAGCAATTGGATCTCAAAGCTTTTGTTGCCAATTTGGAAGGGGAGTTTACGCCATTGAGCTGCATTAAAGTTGCGCGGGATGTCATACGTTTTATTACGTAACTCACGAACCTTTAAAAAGCGATCATCCCGGAATGTATGTGGTTCTGTAGTTATTGGCGTTAGGTCTTCATCGAGGTCAGCAGCTACAAAGTAGATATGACCCCGCAAGCCAAATTCGCCATAGATAGCAAGAAGTCGTTCACTTTTTTCACCCAGAGCTGATACATATTGCACCTGAACTGGATGATGTTGAGTTGCGGCATGCAAAAGTATATTGAGCTGCCTGTTTTGCTTGGTGGTAGTAAGAGAAAAACGAGCCGCAGAAACTTTCGAATAATCCGAATCTATCTTTGTTAACGCATATCTCAGATCGTCGCTGTAAGGAAATGTTGAATCATTGGCGAGTTGTGACAAAGTCAAATCAAGTGCCAATAGTTCATCAGGATCCAAGCTGACTTCTGTTGCAAATGAAGTTTCATCTGCAACCCACCAACCCTTTTTGGCCTCGTGGAGTAGTAGTCCACACGTCAGCAAACGCTTACGATCTCTATGAAACTGCCGCCTAAAACTTTCAGCAGTGAGGGTAGGGTAATACTCTTTTTGTACATAAGCAGAGCTGAGGGGAGCTGACGCATTGGAAAAGGCAAGAACAAGCGAGAGTAGACGCCGCGCAAGCTCATCGTCTGCACTTAGTGCATACGAGGTGTTCTGCTCGTCCTGCTTTTGAGTATCATCGACTTCCTTCATGGGCGTACCTCCTCTCACACAAGCACCCTACCATGAGTAGAAAAGCAAATTTGTCAGAGACGTAGAAAAGCTATTTTGCTGTTTCTTTAGGGCATTTATTCCCGTCGCTAACATTTGTCAAACGCAAGGGGAGGTTTTCCTGTGTAAGACGTATAATTTGAGCATCAATGTGTATTCGTCACCCACAAAGGATGAGCAGTATGTCAACTTCGCGCGATTATCTGGAGTATCTAAACCAAAAGGTCGATATCGCCCCAGTAAACAGTGAAGAAGAGTATCAGGCCGCTAGTACTATTGAGTCTTTGATGCAAAGTCACGGCCTTGAAACACGTATGCAGGATTTTGAGGCGCCCGGCCTTGGAAAGCTGCCATACCGTGTAGTGGGTATTTTACTGTTTATCGGTGTCTTTTTGTCGGGTTTGTTGGGTACACCAGCAATGGTCGTGGGTATTCTTCTAGCTCTGGCTGCATTTGTTTTGCTTGCCCTAAATCATGCAGGTATTGTTGATTTGCTGGGTGGCTTGGGCGGCAAGATTCAAAGTCAGAACGTCATTGGTATTCACCGTGCCACAGGTCCGCTGGTAGTCAAAGGCAATCGTCCTATTGTGATTGTTGCCCACTACGATACGCCTCGTGAGAACCTACTGAGCAATGAGCCTTTTGCGCGTTGGCAGTCCTTGCTACGCAAGTATTCCCCTCAAGCAAGTTGCCTCGCGGTGTTTTTTGGCGTGGTGCAATCCTTTGGTTTTATTCCTTCTGCTGCGCGTCACATTATGTGGGTCATTGCAATTATTTGTGCATTGCCACTGTTGATGATTGGCGTTGCCGATTTGCAACAACGCTTTGCTCCTTGTACAGAAGGCAGCAATGACAACAAATCTGGTGTAGCTGCCCTTCTTGGCGTGATGTCTATGGTGCATCCTGGCGATGATGAGGCAACGGGCTATGGTGAGCAGCGCGAGCAGCGCGATCGTGAGGCTGCTGAGCGTGCACGGATCGCAGCTGAGGAAGCCGCCGCCGCAGAAGAAGCTGCTCGCAAGGCAGCCGAAGAAGAGGCGCGTCTACAAGCAGAGGCTGAGGCTGCAGAAGCCGAAGCTATGACTGCTGAGGAAGAACGTGCAACTGCTGCTCAGGAAGAAGCAGCCCAAGCCGCTGTAGCTGCTGGTGTTGTAGTTGGTACGGATGTCGCTGCTGCAGCTGATGTCGATGATGAAGATGTTGAATACGATGATGAGTACGACGAAGACGAGTACCTTGATGCCGAACCCGTAGAGGGTGAGGAACTTGAGGGCGAATCTGAATATACCAATGAGTTTGAAGAGCAGGAACCTGAAGAAGGGCCTGTGGATTTTGAGACTGAAACTACTGAGGATAATGAAGAAGCAGATTACTCTGCCGAGCCAAACGATTCTGACGAGCCAGTGTCTGTAGCGGAAGACGCAGAGGAGCTTCCCGCAAAAGAAGCCAAAGATTTTGAAGAGCCATCCATGGAGGCTCCAGAGGAACCTGCGTCTAAACCTACGTCTGCAAAGCCTGCGACTCCTATTGAGCATCTCTACGAAGAACCGATTTCGGCTGCTCGAGTTGTGACACGCAAAGCAAAGAATGAAGAAGTGCTTGGAGTCCGGCATGGTCAGGAGACTCTCGAAGCGCTGCACATTCTGCCTGCGAGTTGCGAGATTATTTATAAGCTGCCCGAGATGGTTGAGAATAACAACGATGAGGACAAGCAGGAGGAGGAAGTCGCTACCGACGCACTTTCCTATCAAGATGCGGAAGAGTCCTACGAAGAACAAGAATCCGATGCTGAGGTATATGACGACGAGTATTACGACGAAGAAGAAGATGGTTATCTCGTGCCCGATGAAGTCCAGCCGCAAGGTATGGGCGCTCGTATTCAGGGATTCTTTGCACGTATAAAGGATAGTATTTCTGCTCACAGATCTGTTGAGCCCGAGCAATATGAAGAAGAGCTGGGCTATGAGGACGCTCCTATAGATGAGGAAGAGTACATTCAGGATAGCAATGAGGCGGCTGAAGATGATTACGCTGAGGATAGCTATCCTGATGAAGACCTTGGATCAGAGGAAGATTTTGATTCTAGCGACAATGAATACTCTGATGACGAAGAACTCGAACCTGTGACAGATCAGCGTGAAGAGGACGAATACGACGAGTATCAATATCTCGATGCCATTATCGAGGAAGAAATTCCTGAAGATGAGGATGTTATTGAAGAAACAGCGCCTGAACAAGGCGACGAGGCTTCCGATGAGTCTGTTGACACTATCGATGAAGTAGATGAAGAAGCCACAGACGAGGCAAGTGAAGAAGACGCTGCTGGGGAAGAGACCGAAGAGTCTTTGTGGACAGATGCACCTGATACTTCTGCTATTCGGCCTCCCCGTGAAGTCCTAGCTGAGCTTGATGTGGAGTCTACACAGGCTTCCGAGGTGGCATCCGAATCTGAGGCTGGGTCCGAAACTGAACTCGAATCCACATCCGCTGAAGCAACTAGTTTCTCTGTAAAATCAGAGAATGCGCTGTCCTCTGCTGAGATTGAATCTACAGTAGCTGAGTTCGATGCCGAAGAGGCCTCTATGGAGACCCGCGCGATGCCGCGCATCCAAGAAGATGCTGATGGTACTCTGCCGTTTATTCCTTTAGGTCAGTTGGCAAATGGCCAAGAAGTTGACGAGCATGCTGATACCAAAGACCCGTCGGGTTTGGATACCTTAGCCACAGATGAGACCGTTGTTTCTTCCAGGTTGCCTGATGTGCAGCCCGAACCTGCAGCCCTTGATGATCCTGACTGGGGTAAATCTAATTTCAGGCCACCTGTAAGTAGTGTGGCTCGTCGTGCCGTTCTTTTTGATTTGCCTGATCCTTCGGGTGATGAGGACGATGTTGATCCTTTAGGTGATGAGCTTGAGTCCACCGCAAAGACATCTCGTCGTCGTATGAGTGAGGCTGGCCAGCAGGCTCGCGCAGCGATTGATGCTGCCGCTCAACGTACGAGTGAAGCGCACGTAGACGCGCAGGAGGAGGATGTTGCGCCTCAATCATTAACAACTCTGCATGCCCCATCACCTCAGGATGAGAAGCCTAAAAACAAGCGTCGTCGCGGCTTATTCCACCGCGGCAACAAAGCCGAAGAAGAGCCCGAATCTTTAGGTGACTGGCTAGGCGTTGGTGATGATTACGATGCCAAGAAGGATGGCCGCGCTATCGGCAGCTGGGAACATTTTGATGATGACGAAGGTGGCAAACCTCGCCCCAACAATAGTTGGAAGGGCGGCGCTACAAGGCGTGACGGCAAGCGTACCAACGAAGATGATGTTCGGGTACAAGAAGAGCTTCGCGATAGCATTTTGGCTATGGGTGATGACGAACTGCTCGCCCATGACATCTGGTTTGTGGCATTGGGTGGTTCGTATGCAGACCATGCGGGTATGAAAGCCTTCCTTGCAGAAAATCGTCGCAATGCGCGTGGTTCCTTTGTCATTAATCTCTCTTGTGTTGGTGATGGAGAGTTGACGCTGCTGACTGAAGAAGGTCAGGTAAATTCCCGCAAAGCCGATCGCCGTCTTGCGCGTCTCATTGGTCAGATTGCCGACGATCTTCACATTGAGCTTGGTCGCACCAAGCACGACTGGGAGGATACTGACGCCACGCCTGCCATGCGTGCAAGGATGCGTGCTGCAACCATTTGTGGCCTTACTCCTAATGGTGCCTTGGCACTTTCTCAGGTACCTGGTGATGATCCTGATGAGGTAGATCCCGCACAAGTCAATTCGGTTGCCGAGCTTGTTGCAGAGATTATCCGTAGATCATAAATATATGCAATTGTTAGTGTTGAGCTTTTAAGTGTTAGCGCGTTTTAACCTCCAAGCTCTTCGTTTGAGAGCTTGGAGGTTTATTAATGTCGCTAAACCTTGGAGGTTTATTAAGGTCGCCAAACAATAGGGTGCGCGCTCGACCAGCGTGTCCCACACCTAAATGTATGGCAGAGCTACACAGATCTCCTCCACGCAAGGTTGGTTTATAAAAAGGTAGACAAACTGTACTAAGTGTGCGTTTTTGTCGGCTTGATTTTCTTCTTCCACACTCGATAGCAATAAACATAGTCATTCTCCTTTTTGTTGAGGAGATGACTCTACACCTGCTAGCTTGGATTTAGCTTGGATGATAACTG
The DNA here is from genome assembly GCF_000466405.1 of Atopobium sp. oral taxon 810 str. F0209. Taxonomy (GTDB): domain Bacteria; phylum Actinomycetota; class Coriobacteriia; order Coriobacteriales; family Atopobiaceae; genus Olegusella. The sequence continues at coordinate 112,718 of NZ_KE952935.1, forward strand.
CTTTCAACTGCACAAACGCTGGATAATAACTGGTGGCAGTCTGCAAACATCCAGCGCCAATCCCTGTAATTGACATGGCAATCACGTGCGTTTGGCCGAAAACTCGCGCGAGTTTCTCTCCCTGTGATAAAATCTCCACGCAATGCGGGCATCGCCAAGTGGTAAGGCAATGGCTTCCCAAGCCATCATCCGCGGGTTCGAATCCCGTTGCCCGCTCCATACATATCATCGGGCCCTTCGGGGCCTGTTTTGTGTCTAAGGTACCTAGGTTTTGGGGCACACTAGTAACGGAAAAAGAAGTATCGGAAAGCTAGTACAAGAGGGGAGAAGGAGATGCCTGATATCCCTATGACCTCGCAAGAGTGCAAGCGAGCAATCGAGGGTCTTTCGCACCAAATCGAAAATTATGCAAAACTTTTGGTTCGTGTGGGTTGTTCGATTAGGCCAGGTCAAGAGTTTGTGGTTTCTGCTCCTGTTGAGTGTGCTGACTTTGCTCGTCGTGTAGTTAAAGCGGGTTATGAGGCTGGTGCAGGTCACGTTACGGTGATTTGGGCTGATGATGCGATTACGCGTATGGAGTATGAAAACGTCGATATCTCCTGGTTTGAACACACACCCAGCTGGAAACGCGAGCAACTCAACAGCCTTGCCGAAGCGGGTGCGGCATTTCTTTTTCTTGAAGGCACTGATCCTGCAATATTGGCAGGTATAGACCCTGCAAAACCAGCCGCTGCGCACCGTTCGCGCAATCTTGAATGCAAATCATTCCGCGACGGCATGGACTTTGGTCGTAATGTGTGGTGTATTGCGGGTGTGCCTGTTGAGGCATGGGCAAAGAAGGTCTTCCCAGGGATGTCTGCTGAGGAGGCAGTCTATCACCTGTGGGTGGCAATTCTGTCCGTTGCTCGCTCTGATGGTAACGACCCTCAGGGTGCTTGGGAAACACACAACGCCACCTTTGAAAAGAACAAACGCCTGCTTAATACCGCAAAATACGATCGCCTGCGTTATCGTTCTTCTAACGGAACCAATTTAATTGTGGGCCTGAATCCAAATGGGATTTGGGAGGGCGGTGCAGGTCGCACCAAGGATGGCACGGTTTTCTTCCCCAATATTCCCACTGAGGAAGTCTTTACGACACCTGATCGCATGCGTGTTGATGGCATTGTGTACTCTGCATTGCCACTTGTCCATGCTGGCCAAATCGTGCGCGACTTCTGGTTGCGTTTTGAGACTGGTCGTGTTGTTGAGTTTGACGCTGCTGAGGGTAGAGAGGTACTTGAGCACATTATCAAGACGGATGAAGGTGCATGCCGACTGGGTGAGTGCGCGTTAATCTCCAAAAGCACGCCCATTAGGCAGTCAGGCTTGCTTTTCTATGACACGCTTTACGATGAGAACGCTAGCTGTCATCTTGCGTTGGGTATGGGCTTTCCCGAGTGTATCGAAGGTGGCCTTGAAATGGACAAAGATCAGCTTGTCGCCGCAGGCGTCAATCAAAGTGCAACTCACGTAGACTTTATGATTGGCTCTGACGACATGGATATTTGGGGTGTGAACAAAGATGGCTCTGAAACCCCCATCTTTGTTCATGGTCAATGGTCTTGGGAAAGCTAGAGTTACAACAATACTACGGAGGCGTGTTATGCGTGCCTATGAAAGGCTACTGAAATACGTAAGCTACCCCACTGGATCTAATCCTGAGGCGACTGAAGTGCCAAGCAACCCAGATGAGTTTATTTTTGCTCGCGATCTAGCCACAGAGATGGAAACCTTGGGTTTTGCACATGTTGGTGTAGATGAGCACTGTTACGTACGCGGCACTATTCCTGCGAATATCGAGAATTACGATGGTCCCGTCCTTGGTCTTGTTGTTCATATTGATGTGTCGAGTGCAGCTGCTTATACCGATATTAAGCCTCAGGTGATTCACTATACAGGTGGTGACCTCGTACAAGATGCCGAGAAAGCCTATGTGGTAAGTCGCGATGACTACCCCTTCCTGGCTCGCTATGAAGGGATGGATATTGTGACCTCCGATGGCACCACCTTACTCGGTGCCGATGATAAAGCAGGCGTGTCGGAGATCATGACTCTGGCCGAACAATTGCAGGCTGATCCCACCATTAAGCATGGCACCATTGAAGTGTGCTTTACTCCCGACGAAGAAATTGGTCGTGGCAGCGATTTCTTTAATATTGAGGGGTTTAATGCTGATGTGGCCTATACCGTTGATGGTGAGGCATTTGGTGAGGTGCAGGGCGAGACCTTCAACGCGTTGAGTGCGGTCGTGCGCATTAACGGCTTTAGCATCCATCCTGGTTCAGCGAAAAACATGATGAAGAATGCTTGTCGTATCGCCTGCGAGTTTGATGGTTTGATTCCTGATAGTGAAACCCCTGAGCATACCGAGGGTTATGAAGGTTTCTATCACCTGATCGAAATGAAGGGTGATGTTGAGCGGATGGATTTGGACTACATCATCCGCGACCATGATTTGGCTTTAGCACAGGGACGTGCTGAGCATATGCATAGAATCGCTGAGTTCCTCAATAGCAAATATGGTGAAGGCACAGTCGAGGTCAGCATTGAAGAATCCTACAGAAGTATGATTGAGATTATCAACGAACACCCACGCCTCTTAGAACTGCCTATTCAGATTTTGAAAGATATGGGAGTTGAGGCGGATACCAGTCCCATTCGTGGTGGTACTGATGGCGCAACTCTTTCCTTTAAGGGTTTGCCCTGCCCCAATCTCGGTGTTGGTGGCCATAATTTCCATGGTCGCAAAGAGTTCGCGGTTGTTCAGTCGATGGATTCTGTTGTTGAGTTGCTCGTTCGTTTGGTCCAAGCAATTGCCAATGAACCCAAGACTTTATAGTAGGTTTGCACGAAAAAAATTCATATCGAGCTACTTGTTCGTATCATAAAAGTCCGCGGCGTGGTAAAATCGCCACGCGTGGCAAAGCGCAAGGGTCGTTAGCTCAGTTGGTAGAGCAGGGGACTTTTAATCCCAAGGTCGTGGGTTCGATTCCCACACGACCCACCAGAAAGTACAAGGTCAGAGCTTCGGCTCTGACCTTTTTTATGTCCAAGTGACACGAAGTGGCAAATAGCGGCATATAGGAAAATGCGCGCCCGAGGCATATGTATAACCACTAAATGACCGATGAAAAAGACACTTTTCAGCACATGCAAGTTCACTATTTGGAGCACAGGTGGGATACCAACCACAAACACAACCACAGATGGTTCAAGTTTCGAAGTAAGCAAGCGTAAAACGCTGGTCATTTTTTTCGCAAGTCCGAAGGATGAACCATCTAGCGAAACGAACCATCTATCGAAATTTTGACAGCGCAGGAAAAGGGTCACTGTGCACCGCCCCACCCCAAAAGCCCCCTCGTTCATCGCCTACTTGGGAAAAGCCCATCGTTTATCCCACTCGCAAAGGGCTCTTATTTCATCATCCCACTTGCAAAGGGTTCCTTTTTTCACGTTTTGCTCCACAAAATGCCTGGTAAATTTTAGGTTGGTGGGGAATTATGAACCCAATTCACCGTCTGCTGATGAATTATGAACCGAATTCCGATGGAGCTGATGAATTGTGAACTCTTTTTGCATGTTGCAGGTCTGCACCGTACTACGTACCACGTTGCGAGGCTGTGCGTGGTCTGCTTCTTAACAACTTAGGGGTGTGTCAGAAGCTATCTCAGGCCCTGTGTAAGACACGTAATCAGACACACTTTTTCTATATGCCAAAACCCACTGAATTCCCTTAGAGTCTTGAGATTACAGAGGTTTGCTTCAATAAAAAGAAATGTATTCGAAAACATCCACACTATTATTGCAATATGTAACATTTGACCAGTTAATAAAATAAATAAGTGAATTGTATGCTTAATAGTGTGGATGTTTTTGCGGTCAAAAAATAAAAAATCGGTTTTCCAAGACCGTTATTTTGTCAGGTCAGGGCTGTAAGAATTAAAGCAGTTTTTAACCTTATGAGTAGAAGCACTAATAAATCTGCAGGTAAAAAGCGGTGTTTTCGAGCTAGATTTCTCTACCGTGAAGATAGGGCATTTTTCTTATTGCAGTATAAAATGTCGCAGAAGCTGCTTTGCGCCTCTTAAACGCGCTCTGAGCGCTTGGTTTTTTAGTTGGAATATCGCGTCGTACAAGCGAGATATGTATTGCCACTATATTCAAGCTGAGCTTTGCATATGGGATGTGCTGCTTTGTCTAGACTTTCCGTTTGCTGCGCTAGAATTGATACGCAGGTTACCTCGGTGAAAGGATGCAGATGATCGGTCGCTATGCCCGCCCTGAGATGGGAGACATCTTTGAACTTGAGAACAAGTATGCCATCTGGCAAGAAATCGAAGTGTTAGCCTGCGAAGCTCAGGCAGAGCTGGGCGAGACGGGTATTACACCCGAAGAAGCCGCCTATATCCGCGCCCATGCAAAATTTAATCGCGAAGAAGTAGATGCCATCGAGGCAGTTACCAACCACGATGTCATTGCATTTTTGACCAATATGGGTTCCTATATTGATGAAGAAATCCCCGAGGGTGAGCCAAAGCCTAGTCGTTGGGTTCACTTTGGAATGACAAGTTCCGATCTTGGTGATACTGCGCTTTGTTATCAGCTAACCCAAGCCACTGACCTGCTTATTGAAGACGTGCGTAAGTTGGGTGAGATTTGCCGCCACCGTGCGTTTGAAGAGCGAAATACCCTTTGCGTTGGACGTACCCACGGCATCCATGCTGAGCCAATGACTTTTGGTATGAAGTTTGGTAGCTGGGCGTGGGAACTTTATCGCGATTTACAGCGTTTGCAAGATGCGCGCGCCAACGTTGCTTTTGGTGCAATTAGCGGTGCCGTGGGTACTTACTCTTCTATTGACCCCTTCGTAGAACAGTATGTCTGTGAGCATCTTGGTCTTACCGCAGACCCCCTGTCCACTCAGGTGGTTAGTCGCGACCACCATGCATATCTTGCTGGTGTTCTTGCGACTACCGCAGCCACTTGTGAGCGCATTGCTACTGAGGTCCGAAACCTCCAAAAAACCGATACGCTTGAGGCGGAAGAGCCTTTCCGCAAGGGACAAAAAGGCAGTTCGGCTATGCCTCACAAGCGCAATCCTATTACGGTTGAGAAAGTGTGTGGTCTTAGCCGCATTGTCAAAGCAAACGCTCAGGTTGCCTTTGATAACGTTGCGCTTTGGCACGAGCGCGATATCTCACATAGCTCTGCCGAGCGTGTCGCAATGGCGGACTCTTTTATTGCGCTTGACCATATGTTCCAATGTCTCATTCGCATCATTGATGGCTTAATTTTGTATCCAGAGCAAATGAAGGCAAATCTCAACAAAACGCGTGGCCTCATCTACTCTTCCAAAGTTCTGCTTGCTTTTGTGGAGACTGGTATTACGCGCGAAGCCGCCTATGCCATTGTTCAGCGCAATGCTATGGATACGTGGCATGATGTGCAGCAGGTGCGCCAAGGCCCCAGTTTCCGCGAACGTCTTGAAGCTGATCCTGAGTGCACGTTGAGTGCGGAGCAGCTCGACTCAATCTTTGATCCAAGAGCATTTCTCAAGCGTTCAGACATCCTATTTGATCGTCTGGAAGATTTGAGCTTTTAGTTTTTCTGGTAAAAGGGGAAAGACATGCCTTTCAAAAAATGGCCTAGCATTACTCGCCGTGGCCTATTTAAAGCAACTGCGATCACAGGTGTGACTGCAGGAGCCATAAGCATTCTTGCTGGCTGTTCTCATCCCAGCGATGAGGATGCTGAAGCCCCTGTTGTCGTAGATAAAAACAAGGCTCACTATGTCATCAATCCTGAAACCAATGAAAGCGTCTACTCAGTTACTGACCTGCCAATTAGCGAGGACAAAACCTACAACCTTCCTCTAGGTAGTGTACTGCGTCCGGGCGATGGTGATTGGCTTGCGATGACTTCGGTGGGAACTACTTCAAAGCCTGCAATTTTGGGTGCAGCTCTCAGTGTATCTGCAGGTACTGTGTCCAACGTAGTTACTTCTACGGTAACAGGTGATACTCCGAGTATTGCAATTTTTGATGTGCGTTGTTCTGATTCGACATATGCTTGGGTCGAGATGGATTTGCTTACCAAGTCCTGGGCGCTCTATGCCGCGCCTTTTTCTAATGGTGAGCTTACTGGTACCAGCTCAACCTTATGGAAAGCAAACTCAAACTGGGATCCTCCTCGCATGGCGGTCGCCGGGGACAAGGTTATCTGGCAAGTTATGCCGTCCAAAACAGGCAATAAAACCACAGAGAATTCTCGCTGCTACTTATGGAAGCTCGGCTCATCTGAAGCTCGCGTGGTAGTTGAGTCTCCTGGCCGTTTTGCAACAGGCCCTGAGATTTCGGGTACTACCGTTACCATGTCGCTGCGCGTGCATGCATCCAAGGGAGTGTTTTACGGCATTACGGCATATTCCCTCGACGACAATCTCAAAACTGTCGTGGACCAGCTGGTTCTCCCTCAAAGTGTCAGTCCTATGTTTGCTGTGCGTATAGGCGAGAAATTTGTTTTCTCCATTGAGGCAAGCTATGCTGCAGGCGGTCTTCTTGCATCAATGGGTACCTATATTGGCGCAAGTGATGGACCTTTTGTCGTGTTACCGCGCGAGCCCGCTGCTGAGGTTGCGGGAAAAGACGGTCTCTACATTGTGAAGAGTCGTTCTTCTTACTTTGTTATCAATACGGAGAAGGAGCGCTACTCAACCCTATCTGCAGCGGATCGTACAGTAGACTACGGTGATTTTCCTGCTCGTGATGGAGAGTGCAAGACTTTCGTTAGCTTTGCAACGGTCAAAGATGCCACAACAGGTTATCCTGCGTCAGTTGAAGTGCGTACTTTTCAGCTTTAAATACAGCTAGCTTAAGCTGTTGCTTAGAAAAATCCGTAGGATTATCACTAAGGCATGTCTTTCCAGAAATACGCAGGCGTGCTAAAATATGTGGTGATTGTGTGGGTGTTTTGCGAAGATTGGCGCCTTGGACATGTTTATATAAACCGAGGCTTAACAAATTGAAACTAAGGAGAGCGACATGGCAGCTGATGAAAAGAGGATTCTACTCGTTGAGGATGAGAAGACCATTCGTGATGCTGTTGCGGCGTACCTTGAGCGCGAAGGCTATGCCGTACGCGGTGTTGGTGATGGTCAAAGTGCCCTTGAGGAATTTGAAAAGCATTCCTTTGATTTGATTGTGCTTGACTTGATGTTGCCCAAACTTTCAGGCGAGCGTGTTTGCCGTACCATTCGCGAGACCTCTAATGTGCCTATCATTATGTTGACGGCAAAGGGTGAGGTAGAGGACCGTATTATTGGTCTTGAGCTTGGTGCGGATGACTATCTGATTAAACCTTTCTCACCACGCGAGCTAGTTGCCCGCGTGCGCGCCTTGTTGCGTCGCGCTCATGCCGAGAATGAGCCCGCACTTGAGGTGCTTGACTTTGACGATTTAGTCATTGATATCACTGGTCACAAGGTGCTTGTTGACAATCAAGAAGTTGATCTGACGGCTTCTGAATTCAAGCTGCTTACCACACTTGCTCGCTTCCCTGGTCGCGTGTATACGCGCATGGAGCTGGTTGAAAAGGTTCTCGGCTATGATTTTGAGGGTTACGAGCGCACTATCGACTCTCATGTTAAGAATCTTCGTGCCAAGCTGGGAGACGACCCCCGCCACCCTCGTTGGCTCTACACCGTTCATGGTGTTGGATATAGGTTTGAGGCGCCAAGCAAGTCTGATGACGAGGCGGCGAACTAAGTTTTGTCCGACCTCTTTGATGTAGGCAGAGGTAATGAAAGCAGGTCCCATGAGGATTCGCGTCGTGGGACCTACAATACTATGCGTCCGGAACCACAATCACGCCCGTCAGGTTCATTTCAATTGCGCACAGCGGTCCTTTTTGCTGTCACAGCTATTATGACGGCGGTTGTGCTCTCGATGGTACTTGCCTATGTATGGGAGGATCAGTTCCAAGGTTACGCACGTAGTAATATGGAGCGCATTGTACGCTCTACAGCAGATACGCTTGGTGCCCACTATGACCAAGTGGGTGGCTGGAGTGCCGATTCAGAGAGTTTTGTCAAAACCATCGTTGGTGAATATGGGCAGATTGGTGTTTTGGTACAAGACTCTGCTGGGCGCAAAATTTATGACAGTGCTGACAAAGGCGATGGTAAAGCAGAACAAGAAAAAGTTGCCAAATCTTTGAGCGCTGTGACCGCAAAAGTGAAAGCCAGCAGTGGTCGCGAGGTGGGCACTGTTCGTATGTGGGCGAGAGACTCAAGCTCTTTGCTTACCGAGACGGACGCACGATTTCGTACAGATTCGTATAACGCAATTGTATGGGCGGCGCTGATTGCTGTGGCGATCGCCTTGGTTATGGGTGTGTTTTTCTCACGTTCGCTCGTGCGACCGATTAACCGCATTACCTCGACTGCGCGCCAAATTCGCAATGGCGATCTTACTGCGCGTACTAAGCTTTCGGGTGATGATGAGATTGGTCGCCTAGGTGAGACTTTTGATGAGATGGCAACAGGTCTTGAGCGTGATATCAAGCACGAGCGTCGTCTTACGGGAGATGTTGCCCACGAGCTGCGTACGCCTCTGATGGCAATTCAGGCTACGGTGGAGGCAATGCAAGATGGTGTGTTGCCTGCTGATGAAGAGCATCTGCAGACAGTGGATGATGAAGTGCGCCGACTGTCTCGTCTAGTTGATGCTATGCTCCATCTTTCGCGTCTTGAAAATGGTAAAACGCAATTCCATCCCGAGCACACTGATATTGTTTATCTGGTACGTAGTTTGGTATCGATGCAGGAGCGTCTCTTTGCTGGTAAGGGCCTACGTCTTGCTTTTGACGATAAGACGCCACATCACGAGCTTTATGCCGACGTAGATCCTGATGGTATTCGTGAGGCGATCACCAACCTTATGTCTAATGCTATGCGCTATACACCTGAAGGCGGTTGGGTGTTGGTGACTGTGGAATCTGACCACGATGACGTGCTGATTTCAGTGCGCGATACAGGTATTGGTATTGCCAAAGAAGAGATCCCCAGGACCTTCTCACGTTTTTGGCGTTCGGCCGCGGGGCGCGAGCGCGCCTCGGGAGGTCTAGGCGTTGGGCTTGCTATTACCAAAGGCATCATTGACCTACACAATGGCACCATTTCTGTGAAATCCGAGTTGGGGCATGGCACCACTTTTACCATGCGCATTCCCACTGATCAGTCTCGTCATGGTCGCAAGCAGGATTCCACCGAGGAATAGGAACTTCCACTAAGGAATGGGAACGCTCCACTAAGGAATAGAAACGCCACAAAAGGGTGCTTTATGAACCCGTTGTACTTCATTTGTTGCAAACGGTTCAAAACCGTACTAAACGGCTGAAGAATGCCCAGGTAAAAATTGTCGCAAGGGTGCTTTCTGAACCGTCTGTGAGCTCTTTTATGCAGAGGGTTCAAAAGCGTCGTTTTGCTCGCGTATTTTCGCAGATAAATTTTCTTCTGAGGGTGCATATTGAACCGTCTGTGGGCAAAAGGGTGCATATTGAACCCGATGCAAGTAAAAGGATGCGTTGCGGGCGCATTGTGAACCGCCTGCAGAGCAAGGTGTGCATTACAAGAAAAAGCAGGCCAGACGCGTTGTCTGACCTGCTGTATGTGCTGGTGACCCCGGGCGGATTCGAACCGTCGACACCAGGTTTAGGAAACCTGTGCTCTATCCCCTGAGCTACGGGGCCGTGCGTAAGGGTCATTTTATCACCTGTTGGCAAGCAATGCCGCCACGGCTTTGACCCAAATGAGAACTACTTTGCGTCTTTATCCTTCTTGTCACGCGTAGACTTCTTGGGAGTGTCCTCATCAAGATGTGTAGCAGCATACTGCAAAACGCGCTTGTCTGACATGCGCGCGACTTCTGCATCGGCGGCATTGCGCATAGGACGTACAGAACGCCAGTCATAGATAAAGCCAGCAATAATCAGCGCGTAAGCAGATACCAGCGTAATCACACTTAGCGTGGCACCAAAACTACTTTTTTCGGCAGGGAAGAAGCGGCTCAACACCAAAGATAATATGGTCATGCCCATGCCGCCGCCAAGCAGAACCCACCAAATATGCTGACTACGCTTATAAGAAGCGTGACCATTCAAGATGGATCGAGCAACACGCGTGCGAGCATCAGCGATGTTGCGCTGACGGCGACGCTCGGCCTTTTGCTCTTCTTTGGTCATCTCGGACTGAGCTTTTCCAGTTTTACCGAGTTTGTAATCCTCAGAAGATACAACGCGGACTGTGGCGGCAGCCTCGCGGCTGGGCTTAGCACGAGCAGCTGAACTCTTGTATTGACCAACGCTGCTTTTCTTTACCGCGGGATCATCTTCTTGCTGATCTGCTTTTGTGTCGGTTGCGGTCTTGGCGAAGGGATTGCCGTTGAGTGCAGCTTCTTCGCGCGCGCCGGCTAAAGTATCACGCAGTGACATGAGTCTCCTTCATGGGGGTAAAACTTTCGCCAGTAATAATCTGGTATGCCTCTTGATAACGCTTAGAGGTGCCCTCAATCACCTTAGCGGGGAGGTGAGGGGGCTCACCAGTCATATCCCAGTTGGCACGCAGCCAATCACGGACGTACTGCTTGTCATAGCTTGGCTGAATACTACCAGCAGCATAACCCTCAGCAAGCCAGAAGCGACTAGAGTCAGGGGTAAGGCATTCATCAATTAATGTAAGTTGGCCATCAATCAGACCAAACTCAAACTTGGTATCAGCAATAATGATGCCGCGTGTTAAAGCATATTCGGCAGCAGCACGATACAGCGCCAATGAAGCATCACGAAGCTGGGTTGCCATCTCTTTGCCGACGATTTCTGCGCAGCGTTCAAACGAGATATTTTCGTCATGGTCGCCAATGGCGGCTTTGGTAGAGGGGGTAAAGATAGGCTCAGGTAGTTGAGAAGCTTCGACAAGACCTTCGGGTAACTTAATACCGCAAACTGTGCAGTCCTGATCGTAGGTCTTTTTACCAGAACCCGTGAGATAGCCACGTACGATGCACTCAATAGGCAAAGGCTGTGCTTTTTGAACAAGCATAGAACGGCCAGCAAGATAATCTATATACCCCGCATATTCATCGGGCAGCGCAACAGGATCAATCGAAACCATGTGATTGGGAACCAAATCCTGAAAACGCTTAAACCAAAATGCCGAAATGCGGGTAAGAATTTCACCTTTGTAAGGAATCTCGTCAGGCAAGATAAAGTCATAAGCACTGATGCGGTCACTTGCGACCATGAGTAACTTATCACCGCAATCATAGATGTCGCGTACTTTACCTTGGGAGTCGGGACGCATATCCATCGATTCCATGTGAAGGTCTCCTTAATGCTTCAGGCGTAAGTCATCGTAATTTACGCACCGCATGTCGCACAAACGCGCTGATTATACGAGAAAAGAGCGCAGAGTTTGTGAGTCATTTATCTACTGTGAAGAGTTATCACTTTGAGCTGGTCCGGTAGAAACGGTGATGGTGATGGTAGAGCCTACAGAAGCACTACGGCCACCTCCCGGACTCTGTGATATAACCGTACCCTTCTCTACGTTTGAGCTAGATGCGGTCTCTACACTGACCTCAAACCCCACATCGCTCAGAGCACTCTGAGCTTCTTCTTGAGTAAAGCCTACGACAGATGGAACATCGATAGAGGAGGGGCCAGAGGAAATAGTAATAACAATCGTTGAACCCTTATCAGCTTTTCCGGTGGCAGACTGACGGAAAACAACACCCTTAGTAACCTCGTCAGAAGCTTCTTCGCGCACGTCTACCTTAAAGCCCGCGTTGTTTAAAGTTGCAGTTGCATTGTCTTGATCCATACCAGTTACATCAGGCACTTTGACCGATTCGACACCCAAAGAAAGCTGGTAGGTAACACTATCGCCGGCTTTTGCAGCAGTGCCTGGTTTGGGATCTTGAGAGACAACTTTGCCTGCTTCCACGTCGGGGGTGTACACGCCCTCACCAGCCTTTGCAATGAGACCCCTGCTAAGCAGAGCATCTTCGGCTTCCTTGGCAGTCATATTGCTAAGATCGGGAACAGAGACATCTTCAGCTGGCTTTTCGCCCTTAGAGATAGTGATATTAATTTCGGTATCTTTGGCAAATTGCTTGTTTGCGGCAGGATCTTGGCTCATGACGCGACCAGACTCGACAGTGTCGCTGTAGCCCTCACGAACCTCACCTACCTTAAACCAATTTGTGGACTCAATTGTCTCAATAGCATCTTTGCGCGAGAGGTTTGAGAGGTTGGGTACCGCCTTGGTTCCACCACCAGCAAAGATTGTGGTCCAAAGAATCGCGATAACAGCAATAACAAGTGCAATAGCACCCAGTACACCAAAGATAGTACGATGACTCTTTCGGCGCTCTTCGGCTTCTTGTTGTTCGCGTGCCAGCTCGGTGGCTGAGGTCTGGCGCGCACGCGCAGATGTGGTGCGTACAGGAGTTACACGTTGGGTAGCCGTAGCCGAAGGAGCACCAATCTGTGCAGTAGCTGCAGCGAGTGGTAATACAGCGGTTGCATTGTTGACTTCCTGAAGCCTACCTGCAAGATAGTCGTGCAATACACGTACCAACTCGTCGGCGCTCTGGAAACGCGCATCAGGATTTTTTTGCATGCACTTGAGAATGATGCCCTCAAGCGAAGGGTCAATCGCAGGATTGCGTTGGCTTGGTGGCTGAGGAGTTTCATTGACCTGCTTGAGTGCAACAGAAATCGCATCGTCTCCATCAAAAGGCACGCTACCTGTTGCGGCTTCGTACATAACAACGCCAAGTGAGTAGATATCCGTGGTGGGACCCAAAGGTTTGCCCTGGGTTTGTTCGGGCGATACGTAGTGAGCTGTGCCAAGAACAGAGTTATCGGTTGTAAGATGGCTGTTTTTTGCACGTGCAATACCAAAGTCCATGACCTTGATATTGCCATCAGGTTGCACCATGATATTTTGCGGCTTGATGTCGCGGTGAATGATATCGTGACGATGGGCTACAGAGAGAGCCTGTGCAATCTGTGAGCCAATCTGAGCAACCTTCTTGCCATCAAGGGCACCATGTCTACGGATACCGCTCTTGAGGTCAGTACCGCGTAAATACTCCATCACGATGTAATAGGTGTCGTTATCTTTACCCCAGTCGTACACCGAGACAATATAGGGGCTCTGCAAAGCTGCCGCAGCCTGAGCCTCCTGCTTAAAGCGAGCAGCAAAGGACGAGTCATTGGCATACTGCGGGAGCATTGTTTTGATAGCGACAGTACGGCCTAACACGCGGTCGAGACCGCGGTAAACAACCGCCATTCCACCTGCCCCAACCTTGTCCTGAACTTCATATCGTCCGCCGAGTGTCCTACCTGGCATTTGCAGCTCCTATCTTGCTCGCAGCACGTTTACTGCGTTCTTACATAATCTCATAAGCTTCGCTCGTTGAGTGCGAAGCTACGCTACTCACATAGATCAACTGGCACCCGCCGCTTGTACATTGAGACAAGCGGCAAGTACTTCTCCTGCCACAGTAGTGGCAACGCCGTGAACAGAATTATCATCGACCTGCTCAATGACTACCGAGATAGCAACAGTGGGATTTTTATAAGGAGCAAAACCGATAAACAGTGAGTTGGACCATTTGCCATTATTGGTTTCGGCGGTACCTGTTTTGCCGGCCACTTGGACTCCACGGATGGCAGCTCCGCCACCCGTACCTGACTCAACTACGCTTAACATTGCTTCTTTGAGCTGGTCGGCTGTAGAAGTAGAAAAGACCTTGCCGAGGGAAACCTGCTGAGTTTCAGAGGTGGTTGTGCCCTCGTTAGAAACAATGTGGTCAATAACATAGGGTTTCATAGCTTCGCCACCATTTGCAACTGCTGCTGCAAGCACAGCATTTTGCATCACGGTAGTGTAGGGGCCATTGTTGCCCTTGTGTTGTCCAACAGGCTGGCCTGCTGCTGCCCAAGCAGTTTCCCACTCAGACATATCGTCGACTGTGGGCATCGTAGAGGGCAAAGCCGAGAAGTCCTGACCAATAGAGCTGCCATAGCCAGCCGCCTGAGCATAGGAGATAAGATTTTTAGCCCCAATCTGGCTACCTATCTGTGCAAAGACAGTATTGGCAGAGTTTGCAAAGGCATCCTTCGCACTGAGAGACTCCCAGGAATTGTTTTCAAAGTTGGTTACTGCGGCTCCGCCAAAATCCATTGAAGCGGGAGCGGGATAGGAGGTTTCAAGCGTAGTGCGCTTGAGGTCAAGAGCGGCTCCCAGAGTGAGTGTTTTGAAAGTAGATCCTGGTGCATATAGTGCACAAGTGGTCCTGTCGACAAGAGGTGAATTCTTATCATCAGCTACGATATAACCACTTTGATCATACGAGTAGGTGGGTGAAGAAGCCTTTGCTAATACAGCGCCTGTTGAGGGATCGAGGACAACAATAGCACCCACATATCCGTCGAGTGCGCGTTCAGCTGCACGCTGCATTTGCGAATTAAGGGTAAGCACAACAGACGAGCCTGAGTTGGGTACTCCTGCCAACGAAAGCAGAGCGTTATGCAGGTTTGAAAAGTCCGCATCACCCTTGAGTGCATCATTTGCTGCTAGTTCGACACCAGTAATCTCTCCGGTGGAAACAAAGCCAACTGTATGTACCGCAAGAGAACCCTGAGGATGGTTGCGTTGGTAGCTACCATCGCCCTGCAAGACTGACTCTGCGAGTGTGACTCCATCGGAAGTCACAATAGAGCCACGTTGGACGCGGCGAGCTTTAAGTGCGGTATGGGTGTTGTATTGGTCGTGCTGTAGAGCTTCAGCATGAATGACTTGCACATAGGTGAGGTTTGCAATGAGTGCAGCAAACATCAGGGAAAACACGGAGACAATCACGGTAAGTCGCTTACCCAGCGCTACACGGCCAAGCACGCCAGATTCAGGTGTGAGCATGCCATAGCGTCCACGGGCGTGTGCACCATGCACTACTGCAGAGGCGGTGCGGGCACCGGTGAGGGCAGGATTTTTGCTGGTATTAAATTTAATTGAGTCAGAAGTTTCTACCTGGACACCATGTCCCGTACCTTCATCTCCTGCACGGAGCAAAAGACCAATAATGATAAAGCTGGCCAACAACGAGCTGCCGCCCTGGCTCATAAAAGGTAGGGTGACACCCGTAAGTGGCAACATTTTGGTGACGCCACCCACGATAACAAAGGCCTGAACAGCAATAGCGGCGGTAAGTCCTGCCGCGGTAAATGCGGAGACATCAGAGCGTGCACGCGCTGCGGTGGCAAGACCACGCACCGCCAGCAGCAAATAACAAATCAGCACAGCAGAGGCGCCCAGCAACCCCATCTCTTCTCCGATAGCGGAGAAAATAAAGTCAGATTGAACAAAAGTAACAGTCTTGGCTGCCAAGCCCTTGCCAATGCCTGTGCCTACCATGCCACCGTCTGCCAACGAGTAGAGCGATTGCAAAATTTGCATGCCGCTACCCCAGCGATCTTGGGTGGGGTCAAGCCACATATGTACACGAGTTTGTACGTGACCAAAAAACTTAAAGCAAAAGACACCGCCAATGGCGAGCAGTAGAAAGAAGAAAATGACGTAGCTTGGGCGTCCTGTGCAAACATAAAGCATGAGTACAAAGAAACTAAAGAAAAGCAAAGCGCTACCCAGATCGCGTTCAAAGACCACTACCAACAGCGAGATGCCCCACATGACCAACATAGGCGCCAACATGCGTGGGCGGGGAAGCGCAAGCGGTCCGATATGGCGCGTGGAAGCAGAGAGCATTTCTCGATTTTCTGCGAGATAAGCTGCAAGGAACAAGATGATGAGAATTTTTGCAAGCTCACCTGGTTGAAATGATAGAGGCCCCAAACGTAGCCAGAGGCGTGAGCCGTTGATTTCAGTACCAAAGATCATTGGAATAAGTAGCAGCACAATGCCTGCAATACCCAGCGTAAATTT
Source organism: Atopobium sp. oral taxon 810 str. F0209 (assembly GCF_000466405.1). Taxonomy (GTDB): domain Bacteria; phylum Actinomycetota; class Coriobacteriia; order Coriobacteriales; family Atopobiaceae; genus Olegusella. The sequence goes on from NZ_KE952935.1 coordinate 128,769, forward strand.
GTATCCCGCCAGTTGATCGAGACTGGGTACAAAATAGAGCGTGGCTACCATTGCTGCAACCGAGACAAATAGCCATATAACTTGGCTGTTTGTTTGTCCTCCCGTGAGCCGCGACACAAAGGTGATACCAATGCCTGAAAGCACAAATACCAAAGGTAAAATTACGGGGTCTGCTGCAGGGGCAAGTCTGCGCACAGCAAGATGTGCGCCGGTAAAAGCAATAAGAAGCCCTAGCGGTACCGCAAATGCTGAGACACTCAGAGTAACCTTGTCAGAGACCAAATACATGGCATAAAGCAGACCTACAGGTACGGCAGCAAGTAGCAGTAATAGCAACTCTGTATTGCGCCTACCGTTGATTTTTTGTTCCCGCACCCTTATTCACCTGCCCCAGAAGTATTTGTATTGCTTGTCTTATTTCCCTCACCCAGAGGCACCGCGGGATTGTTGGGAGAAATACCTTCTTGTTCGACTTTCTCCTTGGTTTCCGCTGTTTGGTCGAGAGTCTTTGTAGTGCTTTCCATATAAGCATTTATCTTGGCGTAGGCATCTTTGTAACTTTCTGCTGCAACGCCCTCATGTTCCAAGCGAGTGCGCGTTGCCTCATCAGTAATTTCGGAGGTTTGTACATCTGAGGTTTCCACCCATTCATTGAGTGGGAAGCCAAAGACGTAGTCATTCCAACCTCGGTAAATAGCGATACGCCCATTATGATCTTTAAGGAAGTAAGACGAACGGATTATCAAAGTCATTGACGCTAACATCAACAGGACAAAGCCAAGAATAAAAGCAGCCACACGTAAGGCATGGCGTTTCTTTTTTGTCCAGCGCGCCTCTTCTAAACCATCGTCTTCGATATCTACTACCAAAACAGTAACGTTGTCATGGCCACCTGCAGAAAGCGCCTCAGCAACCAAGCTATCTGCAGCAGACTGAGGGGTGGCACAGGATACGGCAACCGCTTCAATTTTTGAATCTTCGATCATGGATGAAAGACCATCAGAACACAAAATCAGGCGGTCTCCCGTAGAAACATTGATGGTGAAGTGGTCGGCATACATATCAGGGTCAGAACCCAGCGCACGCGTGATAACCGAGCGCGAGGGGTGAACTCGTGCTTCGTCAGCAGTAATCTCACCCGCATCAACTAGCTCCTCAACGTAGGAGTGGTCGTGCGTGAGACGTACGAGTGTACCTGCATGCAAAAGATAAAGGCGCGAATCTCCCACATGTGCGATTGCCATTTTGTCACCAATAATAATGACGGAGGTGCAGGTAGAACCCATGCCAGGTTTGCCTTTACCCTCTTTGGCGCCATTGATAACAGCAAGATTTGCTGCTTCAACAGCAGCACCTAGGTACACATCATCCGCTTCAAGAGGCGCTTGTTCGGCAAGTGTCTGAGCAGCAATGGAGCTAGCCACCTCACCTGCGGCATGCCCGCCCATACCATCACAAACGGCAAACAATGGCGCACGAACAAGAAAAGAATCCTCATTATGGTCACGTACGAGACCAACGTCAGAGCGTACACCCCAAGACAAACGCGTTGTCGAGCCGGTGGCAGTTTGTGAATCTTCCCGCGAATCTAGGCAAAGCGTATCATGCCCTGGACTCATCACGGGAGCTTTTTTCTCTTTGGTGCTCCGGTGGAGTGAGGGTCGCTTTACCGAATTTTTTAGCAAGGATAGATTCATGAGGATATCTCGCTAGCGTCGGCTAATACGCATGATGGCATCGCCCACCTGTACCTCATCTTCGTCCCTGAGCGTAACGGGCTGGTCGACGGGGTGTCCATTTACAAGGGTGCCATTGGTTGATTGCAAATCTTCAAGTACCAAGGCAGGACCCTGGAGGGTATAACGCGCATGTGTAGCTGAAACAAATGGCTCATCAATTACGATATCGGATGAAGGTGAGCGCCCCATTACGACGGGTCCCAAGATATCCACACTGAGACCGCGTAGATTAGAAGGACCCTTCTCGACACTCACTGTCCAAATCGCAGCATCCTTGCGTTGTCCGCGTACAAGACCAATACCTGTCTTCATCGTGGTAAAGAGGAACAGGTAAAGGAAGGCGACAAGCAAAAGCCTGCCAACGAAAAGGGCAAGATCGATCATCTTTAGTTCTCCCGGAACTCGAGATTCATCAAGCCAACGGTAATAAGATCACCGTCGTGCAGAGCGCATTCTGTGATGTCTACATCGTTTACCAGCGTGCCGTTGGTAGAGTGCAAATCTTTAATACGCCAGCCGCGACCATCCCAGGAAATCTGGGCATGGCGGCGAGAAACATTGGGGTCACGCAAAACCACAGCACCCTCACTACGCTCACGGCCAATGATGGCGCTGGGAGCAGAGGCAATATAGCTACGTCCCGATTGATGGTCAATCAGAGTGCATGTGTAGTTAACTTCAGGTTGAGAAACGGGCGCAGCTGCAGGTGTTGCCACGGGAGCAGGCTGTGCCTGAGGACGCCTTTGAGTCACAGGCATAGAAATAGGCTGAGCCGTAGGTGCAGGGCTAGGGGCTAGCGCATCGGCGTACTGGCTATCGACATAGTCTGTAGGGATAACACCCAAGCCAATAGAGTCATCAGTCAAAGGGGAGCCTGATACGGGGATTGCCACAGGATTGGGCACAGGAATAGCGCGCATATGCTCGGAGGCAATGCCAGGCACACGAGAGACAAGCGGTGAGGCAGGCTCTGCTGCGGGTTCAGGCTCGGATACAGCAACAGGTACAGGAGCGGCAACGGGAGTGGGTATTACTGTCGGAGCAGGTTCAACTGCGGGAGCCGGTGTAATGACATCATTATCTTGCTCTTGAGGCTCGGGAACAGCCATCGGAGCCTCTACGGGCTGTTTGAGGACAGCGCGCTTTTGGCGCTTGCTGCTGCGAGGAATCTCGACAGCTGGTGCAGCTGCAGAAGCAGCGCCACCCAAGGTAGAAGCACCCGAAAGGAAAGCTTCTTCCTCAATACGTAGACGGTTGAGTGTGCGCGCATCGACATTTTCTGCAAAGACGGCAAACTTTCCACTGCGTAAAGAGGGGTCAACCATAAAGCGCGCCAGCGGCTTACCAACAAATACATAGTTGCGACGTTTGCCCTCTTGTTCAACCAAGTCGGACAGCTCAGCGGTGAACTGAGGATACAAAGCACGCATCGTTGCATCATCTGCAGAAGATACAAGAATGGTATAGAGAGCGGGGGCAGTATTGACCCCGTCGACTACAAAAGTCTCTGCTTCCATCTCGCGGGCAGCGCGACGGGCGAGCTTGCGAAGAGATATGGGGGCTGTAAAGCCCTGAGGAGCAGCGCCAAACACATCATTCATACGCTGCTCGAAAGTCTTGAAGACGTTCATCTGGACTCCTCGTCCTCGAAATGTCGTGACTCTTGCAAAGCACTGACAAGGGACACAAATATAGTTAAGAGTACCGCAACACCTACCGTTTCCCACGTGGGGGCCGGCCATATGCCACCATTCTCCATTCGAGCTGCTACAAGCTGAGTGAAGCACACTATGCCACAGCAGCTAATCTGGCCAATTGCGAAGCGCGTACGAGAGGCTTCGGGACGTCCGATGATGCTTGCGAGGCAAGCTGCAAGCATGCAGCCGCCCAGGCGAATGAGTGAGGGGATAGAAATGAGTGATGGTAGGTTTGTTGCAGCTTTTGTGAGCTGAAAACCTGCAGGTATTAATAGGAGTTTGAGCTGAGCGAGCAGCCAAGCCATACCAGCACTTATAGCTGCCATGGGGACATCCGAGTTACAACCTGCAACTGCAGCAGCAGCAGCGTTTTGGCCTAAAGCAGGAGCGATGAGTAGTGCAAGCGATGCTGTCTTGGTATGGATCTGCTTGAACCACAGTGTGCCAAAACAGGCAATGATTGCGACGGCTAATAAAATAGACGGTCCGTCGGCTGCAGGCAAAAGAGCAAGCGCAAAGAGTAGTGGTATAAGCAGCCCTGCAAGCGGAGTCCAGCATGCTATCGCAGCAGCTACGGCCAAAGCTCCTGGCACTATAGGAACGCTTTGAGTGAGTGGGACATGAGGTAGAAGCTCGGTGGCAAGCGTTGCACCTGCGATTGCCGTGAGTCCACGCACAACTGCCGACGCCAACCAAGGAAACCGTACCGCCAGTGGAATACGTTCACCTTCCCACTCGTCATCATCTAGTCCATCTTCCTGAGAGGTGAGAGAGGCGATAGATGCAGCGCCTTCCTCAGGATCACCTAAACCAAAGGCAATATCGTCGGCTACCTGATCGGCATTAGTGGGACGCATGGCGGGGTCTGCTTCAAGACAAGCAATAATGGTCTGCTCGGTAATCCCTGCAAGGGCAGGATCTTTTTTGGAGAGACGAGGACGAATACCGCGGCGAATGGCAAGGGCGGATTGTTCGGCAGTATCTGCGGCAAAAGGATTGCTGCCCGTAAGTGCCTGCACCAAGACAACTACCATCGAAAAAATGTCAGCTCGTTCGTCGACGGTACCGCCCTCGATTTGCTCGGGTGGCATGTAACCTACGGTTCCACCGCGCGCATCCGCAAAACCAGTAGCAGAAGAAAGAGCAGCCATACCAAAGTCACATAGTTTAATTTTGCCCTCGTGGGTCAGCATGATATTGGATGGTTTTATGTCTAGGTGGAGTACCCCCGCATGATGTGCAAACGCCAACGCTGCACCAAGCTCTCGTGCAAGGTAGGCCACCTCATCGTGGGTGAGTGTGCCGCCCTCAACGCGGGAGAGCAGTTCGGACAAAGTCATACCATCAACGTATTCCATAACGAGATAGGCAATTTGACTCTCAACCGCAAAATCATGTACTGCGACGATGCCTGGATGTTCTAGGCGGCTGGCCGTACGAGCTTCAGAAAGTGCTTCTTCTATGGTGGCATCAGCTTGCGCAATTGTGGCACCAGGAATTTGAGCGGTTTGATTGATGAGCGGTGCCAAACGCATCCGCTTGATGGCCACGCGACGTTGCAGGCGAGTATCCCAACAGGCAAGAACCGTGCCAAAACCACCAGTACCACAACTGCCCATCACGCGATAGCGGCGCAAGATCATGGTCTCGGGCGTATCGTTTTGCTCGACCTGATTTTGAGCTGCTGGATAGCGCAAATGTGTATGAGTGTCAGCTATAGGCACTTTCGCGCAGTCCTTTCTTTGTTTGAGCTGCATTTGAATAAGGCGCGTGCATGCGTCATGAGTATACTGTAAGGCGCAAATGACCATGAAAGGAGACCAACTCACATGACTCAGACGGAAAAGCCGTTGGTGGGCATCATTATGGGTTCGAAATCTGATATGGCCGTAATGGAGGGCTGCACCCAGCAGCTTGAGGAGCTCGGGGTGCCTTATGAGCTCATTATTGCTTCAGCGCATCGCACCCCTGCAAAAGTGCATGAATGGGCATCTACTGCAGCTGATCGCGGTATTCGTGTCATCATCGCAGCAGCTGGTAAAGCAGCTCATCTTGGTGGTGTTGTTGCAGCGTATACGCCGCTGCCTGTGGTGGGCGTACCTATGAAAACTTCTGATTTGGGCGGCATGGACTCCTTGCTGTCTATGGTACAGATGCCAACCGGCGTACCTGTGGCCTGCGTGGCAATCGGCGGTGCCAAAAATGCAGCTATCTATGCAACGCAAATTCTAGGTGCCGCTATGCCTGAATGGCGTGAAAAGATAGTGGTATTCAAGACGGCAATGGCGGAGGCATAGCGTGGCGCGTCATATGGGCAGCTCTGCTTCTGCCAACAACAAAACAGTGCGTACGGCTGCGCCAGTGGAGGAGCCATTGAGCAACCATGCGGTAAGTCCCCTGCCTTCTCATGCAGGTGCTGCAAATGGTTTAAATTCACGAAAGCCAAACCGTGGATCTAAGGGTAGGCGTATTTTTTCAACCCTATTGCTTGCGGTGGGTATTATTTTGCTGCTGGTAGCGGCTAGCATGTTTGCTGTGCAACGTTGGGGTTACTACCAACAAGATAAGGTAAATAGCGATCTGGCTTCGCACGTCAAGATTGACGATACGCCCAGTCAAGGTTCTGAAGCTGAAAAATGTCCCGTGACGGTAGACTGGGCCGCTCTCAAGAAGGTCAATGATGAGGTTGTAGGCTGGCTTTATGTGCCTGATACCACCATCAATTACCCCATCTACCAGCACTCTGACAACGAGTATTACTTACACAATAATGCCGAGGGCACCTGGACTGTCGGTGGCCAGCTCTTTATGGATTATGAAAACGCTAAGCCAGGTCTTGTGGACAACCAAACCATGATCTATGGCCATCACCTGCTTAACGGTACTATGTTTGAGCAAATTGCTGCCCTTGATGACCAAAAGAAGTTTGATGAGATGGGCACCATTTGGTATGTCACCGAGCAAGGCGCACATCGCTTGAAGCCTATCTTTATGTATGACACTGCGCGTGAGGATATGGATGCGCGCACGATTAATTTTGCTAGTGCTGATGAGCTGCATGAGTTCTTGGCAAAGCGTCTTGATAAAGCGTTGACGCGACGTGCTGATGCAGACAAGATTGTCTCCAAGGTAGATCATGTGATGACTTTGTCTACCTGTGTCTATTACTCCAAGTACGAAAAGGGGCAAGGCCGTGGCTTGTTGGTGTGTGCTCCTGTAGAAGAAATCGATGCAGCACTTGCTACAGCGAAATAAGGTGTAACGAAATAAGGCAGGCGGTCACGTTTTCCAAACGGAAGGGTCTCGACATGAGCGATGAGAAGCACATCACCTATGCAGATGCCGGAGTCGATGTCGATGAGGGAGCGCGGGCAGTCGAGCTAATCAAGCCTGCGGTTGCGGCAACTATGCGCCCCGAAGTTATCGGTGGGCTTGGCGGATTTGGCTCATTGTTTTCGATGGCGGGTTTTAAGGATATGCAGGATCCCGTGCTGGTTTCTGGCACCGATGGTGTGGGTACTAAGCTTGCTATTGCGCAGTTGCTGGGACGGCATAATACGGTGGGTCAGGATTTGGTGGCAATGTGCGCCGATGATGTGGTGGTTGCTGGTGCCGAGCCGCTCTTCTTCCTGGATTATGTCAGTGTGGGCAAGCTTTCAGCTGAGGCGATGGCCGAGGTTGTAGGTGGAATTGCTGAGGGTTGTCGCTTAGCAGGCTGTGCGCTGGTGGGCGGCGAGATGGCCGAGCACCCTGGCGTGATGAATCCTGATGACTACGATCTTGCTGGGTTTGTTGTTGGTGTGGTTGATCGCCCCAATATGCTTGGTCCTGACCGCGTAAAAGAAGGCGATGTTATCATCGGTTTGCCTTCGAGCGGCATTCATTCAAATGGCTATTCTTTGGTGCGTAAGGTGGTTATTGAGGGCAACACGGTTGACGAACTCAATACACCGCTTGATGAGTTGGGTGGCAAAAGTTTAGCTGATCTTGTGATGGAACCCACAACCATTTATGCAGGTCCTCTCACACGCATCCTTAAGGCAGGTGCACCCATACATGCCATGGCTCATATTACCGGCGGAGGCATTACCGAAAACCTCAATCGCGCATTGCCCAGCAACATTGATGCATTAGTTGATCGCGGGGCCGATTACGGTTGCAGTTGGGAAGAGATGGGCGAAAGTTCCGCTTGGAGCGTTCCGCCCGTTATTGATTATGTAGTGCATGAAGCAGGGCTTACTCCCGATGAAGCATACAAAACGTTCAATATGGGTGTAGGAATGTCACTCATTTGCGATCCCAATGATGTGGATGAGCTGTGTGAGGTATTGGTTTCTGAAGGCTTTGAGCCTTTTGTGATGGGTGAATGTATTGCTGGCACGGGAAAGGTTGCTTACCGATGACCATCAAAATTGGTGTTCTCATTAGTGGTTCTGGTACCAATCTGCAAGCAATTATTGACCGCATCGCAGCGGGTACACTCGATGCGGAGATTGTGCTTGTTGTATCTTCTCGGCCCTCGGCATTGGGTCTCAAGCGTGCTGAGGCTGCTGGTATCCAAACGCTTACTCTCAGCAAGGATATCTATGCTGAACCCATTGTTGCTGATGAGGTGATTGCTTCTAGTCTCAAAAAGGTAGGGGCAGAGTATGTGGTCATGGCAGGCTACATGCGCATGGTGCATGGACCGATTTTGGCGTCATTTCCCAATCGCGTAATCAACCTCCATCCAGCACTGCTTCCCAGCTTTCCTGGTGCACACGCAATTCAAGATGCCTATGAGCGTGGGGTAAAAGTTACGGGCGTAACCGTGCATTTTGCCAATGAGGATTATGATGCCGGTCCTATCATTGCTCAACGCGCGCTTGTGGTGCAGGAGGGCTGGAGTGTCGACGAACTCGAGGAGCATATTCACGAGATTGAGCACGAGCTCTATCCCGATGTGCTGCAGATGATTGCTGAAGGTCGTGTCAGCGTGCGTTCTAATCTTACGGTGGAGGTTGTTGCTACAAACTAGATGCATCTGTGGTGGCGACACAACGCTGGCGGCACGACGTCTGTCGAGCCTGCTCGACTTACCCGATTCATCCGTCATATGAAAAGGGTTCATTTTTCCCGCTCAATTTGATAACTCGGCAGGTATCAATTTGAGAATTTGAGAAAAATGAACCCTTTACGATACTTTTCCAACGTTTATATATGCAATCCGGTCAAAACACTCATCGCCTCAAGGTTTCGTTTGACGGGAATAAGTCTGAAATCCCATCGCCTCAACCCTGCTGCCGGAAGCGATACTTCCCTTTACCATGCCCGGAGACCGGTTCGATGATCCGGTGTTCTGCCATTTCACGAAGTAATGCGGAACTTCTCGTAGCTCCCAATCCAAGTATGCTCTGAACATCTGACCTGCCGAACACAGCCTTCTGTCCAAGTTTCTCTCTCAATACCTGAATATGCGAAGCGGTCTTTGCTGTGAACACATCTTCAATGTTCGCCTTTTCTTTTTCAATGTTCGCTTTTTTTCCTTCAATGTTCACTTTTTCAGGCTCGGTAAACGCTCCGCTGATATGCAATGTTCGGTTATGTAGCGGATGATTTTCATTCAGCAGTAGATTACGGAGGAAGGTTTCAAGATATTCTGTTGTCTCATGGATTCCGTTTTTCAGATCGTTGTAGTTTGCCCTTACCAGCGAATTACGGAAATACCACGCGTTCTCGGCAAAAATATCGTTTGTCACATCAAATCCCAGCGTACGCAGATACTTGATAAAAAATACCGCTGTCGTTCTGGTATTGCCCTCGCCGAAGACGTGGATCTGCCACAGTCTGGAAACGAAAAAAGCAAGATGATGTATGATCTCGTCCATCGACAGATTCTTATAAGAGAATTTCTTCTCTTCGGAAAAATCATAATCCAATGTTGCCTGGAGCTCTGTTGCGCTGCCGTAGAGCACGGTCGCACCATCCAGCACCCATTCCTTTTTCGTGATGTTATAATCCCGAATCCGGCCTGCGTGAGAATAAATCCCAGTAAACAGCTTTCTATGGATGGAAAGATACTCGTTCGGCGTAAAACTGAAAGCCTGTTCAGAGAGAAACGCTGCTATCCTTGCGGAAACCTTGTCCGCCTCTTCAGTGCGGTCAGATGCATCACGGGCAGGATTTTCCTTATAATAGGACTGAAGGAGTTCATTCGCTTCTTCAAAAGTTATCTCGCCCTCAATATTTCGGACGGCCGTCTGCACCAGATATTCTGAAGTCTTAAGCCCGTCAACCGCCTGCAGACCAATGGCCGTATGCCAAGCATAGCCTTTGTCCCGCTTATCCGGTTCGGACTCCTTGATATATTCCTTAAATGGATCTTTGTCCATGTGAACTCACTTCGCTATTTCTTAATTTGAACACGCATGAAATCCACCGCTTCCGCATGCGTCGTCTAACAAGACTCTATCTTTGATACAATGCACTTTTCCCGAATATGTAGTCCGATGTCCGTAGAAAGCCTTATTCTGCGGGCTTTGCGCATTTCAAAAGGCACAAACCGGCCTGTGAAATACAGCTGATATGCTCTTGCTGTCGCTGTACTCATTCCGGCCGCGCATCCTTTCCGAAACCTCTAACAGGCTATCCTTAAAAAGTGTGCAATCCTTAAATTGTGTAGGAAACCTTAAAAGGTTTAACCTTCATCTTACTGATAGACCTTAACACCCAATTCATAAACCTACTTCGTCGTCTCCGGGAACACGGTTTATCTATCCTCTTGCTTATTCGCGTCGATCAACTCTTTCAGCTTCACATCGGGATTTCTCCAACGCTTGTCGCTCTTCTCACCCTTGATGTGAATGGCAGTCTTCGGGCAAGCATGGATACAGGCAAAGCAGCTGTAACACCGATTATCGAAAGCCATCCTGCCCTGAATGTCAATATTCCCGGCAGGACATACCTTGGCACAGGTGCCACACTTGATACAATTATTGTTTACTGTAAAGTCACGAGCTGCTTGTCCGCTGTTCGTCTTTTTGAGCATAGGCTTTTCAAAGAATGCACCGATGCTCTTGATCATCGTGTTCTTCGTCAGCTCATGCTTGCGGGCAGCAATATCTGATGCAATTCGGAGCAGGTTCTCTTCCACCTTTTTCGACGGGAGTTTTGCAATTTCCTTCTCAACGTCAAAGAGCGGAAGATAGTTGTCCACCATCAGCAGTTCTGCAGAATAGTCCAGCTTGATTCCGTGTTCTGAAGCGAGTTTTTGGAATGCGTACAAACTGTTTCCGGGAAAGAAGCCATAAGTAGCCACTGCAAAATAATAATCTGCTTCAAATTTCTTTTTATCCAAAAGCTCTTTCATAATACGCGGGTAGGTACCGTCAAACACAGGGAAAACAAATCCTATCGCATCATCCTTGTAATTGGATTTTTCCTCATGAATTGCCTGCGGAACTGAGATCGCCTCACCTCCGATGTTCTTTGCCACTGCAAGGCAATTTCCCGTTGCAGAAAAATAAAACACTTTCATGAACCGGTCTCCTTTCTATGAATTCTTTACCTTCCTCTTTCTCACAGCTACTTCTCAATCGTCGCTTTTGAGTTCTTCACCTGAGAACCCTGATGGCGAGCCCGTTCTCATTCATGATGGCTCCCTTGCAGTTCTTCTTAACATCTCGCACCATGCTGGCCAGTCCGGAGCCTTCATGCGTACTGATGACGCGCACCGTTTTCCCGGAAGAGTCCAGCCTTTTGATTGCCGTTTCAAGCTCCGGAGCATAGGTTCCCCAGTAGATCGGACTCATGATGTAAATTTTTGGCCCTTATTTATCTTTCCTAGACATCAAACTAACCGTCTCGACGTGTTTGGTGTGGGGAAACATATCAACAGCAGTTAGTCGATCGAGATGATATCCAAGATCACGAAGTATAAGCAGGTCTCGCACCTGTGTCTCGGGATTGCAGGAAATGTAGACGATACGCTTAGGCTGTGCTTGGGCGAGCGCGGTTAGAAACTCCAAAGTAGATCCCGCGCGTGGTGGATCTAGCAAGGCGACATCAAAATCATTCTGTTGAGGCTTGCGTGCAGTGAGCCAAGCCGTTGCATCTGCTGCATAAAAGCGGCAGTTGTTTCCTAGATGGTTGGCCTCAGCATTGCGTTTGGCGCAGCTGACTGCCTCACGCACCGCTTCCACGCCAGTGATTTTAATATCTACGTTATACTTGCGCGCTTGAGCTGCGGCGCAGATGCCAATAGTGCCTGTGCCACAATAGGCATCGAGTACATACGCTCCCTCGTCAAGTTGTGCCGCATCAATCGCTAATTGATACAAAACTTCGGTCTGTGCAGGATTAGTTTGGTAAAAGCTCGTAGGACCAATTTCAAAGTGACAGTCGAGCAGCTCGTCATACATAACACCACTGCCCCACAGCACGTGATTTTCTCGGCCAAGCATTGCGTTGGTGTGGCGTGTGTTGACATTTTGAACGCAAGAGCTGACTTCGGGGTAAAGACGTTTTAATTCGTTGGCAAAACGACCGAGTCCACGCACTTCTCGTCCATTCGTTACCACGGTAAGCAGTGCGTCATTGCTCTTCCAGCCCATGCGAACAATGGCATGGCGGAGGACTCCCCGCCCCGTATCTTCGTTGTAGGCAGGAATACGCAGACGTGTTGCCACACGGGCAACTTCTTGCAGAATATGCCGCGCATGAGGTTCTTCGACTAGACAGGCATTGCAAGCAACAACGTGGTGGGTTCCCGCTGCATAAAATCCCGAGCGGATGCGTCCTTTGGCTGCTGGCGCAAAAGGGGTTGCTGCTTTATGTCTGTAGGCAAGAGGTTCTCCACGTATGCCGACAATAGGTAGAATTTTAGTCTCGTCCTGCTTGGTAAAGTCGGCGAAAAGCTGTTCAATCCACTCCTGCTTGCGGCGCAGTTGTACAGGATAGGGGACCGCGAGCCATTCGCAGCCTCCGCATGAGCGAGCTATTGGACAGGTGTATGTCTTGTATCCCATGCCACCAGTGTAGAGCACGTGCCCGCAGTAATTGAGCTCAATACGTACCTCAGAAAAAAAGTTGCTAGTCATCACGAATGAGCGGAAGCGCATGGTCCCCAAAAGCGCGTCTCCATTCGCGAGACATGTCATAGTACCGCATGCAAACCGACGTCAGGCAATATTGCTGCACAGCGTGTCATTGGGGACAAAAATATGCTGTTGGTGACATTGATAAACACATATAGATAATTTCTCGCGACCATAAAGCATATAAAGGGATTTTTATTCGTTGAGTCGCGCATTACCTGTCTTGAGACCTGCTTTGCGTTCTTGCGCGGCGTGCTCACGGGACGGAGGCCACGGTGGTTGTTGCGGTCTGCGATCCACATAGAGATGAGTGCGCTCAGATTGTAGATCTGTTGGCAGAGATGGGGCGCGCGAGCAACTCAGGTATTTTAGCGAGGGTAATGCCAAGCACGACGGCACTGTTACAGATCACCTGCGATTCATTGATGCCACCAGACTTGGTGTTAATTGATAGAGATTTGCCAGATGAGAGTGGAATTAAATTAACAGAAAGTCTGCGTCAAAAAGGCTATCGTGGACCAATATTTGTTACTGCTTCAGACACCAATTCGGTTTTTGATGCACTGGATGCTGGAGCTACCAATTATCTGGTTAAAGGAAGCAACGATTTTGCAGAGCGCCTTGGCAAAGCAGTGCATACTACACGAGCATATATGCTTGAAGATTTGCAAGGACGCAGTATTCGGCTGAAGGGGAGCGAAGGCACTCATCAAGTACCGCTATCTCAGGTGAGATATTTCTCGGTTGACCGTCACACAATTTGTGGTCACTGGGGGCATGTGGTTGAGAGCCTAGAATACCGTTCGACACTCGATAATGTTCAAGAGCAGTTTGCAAATTTAGGCTTTGTGCGCTGCCACCGCGGTTATGTGGTCAATACAGCCTATGTTGCGGATGCGCATCAGCATGAGCTGACATTGTTGAGTGGCGAGCAGCTACCCGTGGGTCGTCGTTATCGGGCAGCCTTGGAGCGGCTCAAGACATTTCCAAGTGCAAACTTTGCCTGAGTCGATGTGCCCATGACACCTTGATATCTATCGCTGGAGATTTTGGCACGCTTATAACCCGCGATTTTCTACAGCTTTAGATTTTGGCTTTAGAGAGAAAGGTAATAAGGTGCGTGCGCTTGTAGCTGACAAAGACAGCGTAATGCGCAGGCGAACGGTAGAACTGTTGCGCGCAATTTCTGCAGAGCAGATGCTAGGTGCGCGTGTTTTCGTGGTGAGCGGTTCTGAGGCTCTATATCAATCGGTATTTAAACGAGGACCAGCAGACATTCTCTTTTTGGATACCAATTTGCCGTTAGGTGGAGGCATTAAGATAAGCCAAGATCTGCGCCGTTTAGGTTATCAAGGGTTTATTGTTGTCAGTTCATGCGACGCTGAGGAAGAGTATCCAGCTTATTTGGCTGGTGCATCTGCTTTTCTGTACAAGCTTGATCCAAAATATCCCGTACGCTTGGGGATGTGTTTACGCGCTGCGGCGCAGGTAAAATTGCAGCTTCAGCGTGAATTCCTACATATGCGCTCGGGCGCAGAGAGCTTTATTCTTGCTATTCAGGAGATTCGCTACTTCTCGGTCGAAAGTCATCATGTGACCTGCCATTGGGGACCTGAACTGCACGCAACTAGGTATGCCAGTTCGCTCAGACAAATTCAGTGTGATCTGGCTGAATATAACTTTGTGCGCTGTCATCGAAACTATCTCATCAACTGCGATTTTGTAGAAAAGATTGACAAGCAAAGCGTGACTTTAGAAGGTGGGATTTGCTTGCCTGTGAGTCGTAGATACGTAAAAGAACTGCGCTTTGCTTGTCAAGAACTGGCTGGGTTAAACAGTGCATCTTCCATAGAAGATGATTCGACAGGCGACGATCTTTCTGAGTTGCTCTCTTAGCTAGATGGTGTGCGTGCGTTATGACAGAATTCTCGCTTTCTTTGCAAAAAAGATAAAAAAACTTACGTCTGCCGCGTTGCTGCAGCACTTGCCCGAGGAGTTGTTTATACAACTCCGCGAGTAGGCTATTGTGTGCCCAATGGCGCTTTTGCGCCCTTTCTTCGCCACCACTTCAATAGAAGGAGGAACCATGGGCACAGATTCAGGAAAGGTCAGGAATGTGGTCCTTGTGGGCCAAGGCGGCGTGGGAAAGACCATGCTGGCCGAGGCCATGCTTCACTTGACGGGCAAGACGAGCCGTCTAGGCGGACATGCTGGTACCAAACCCACGCTAGATTACGACACCGAAGAAGGTTCGCGTGGTTTTTCGATTTCCACGACGATTGCCCCGGTCGAGTGGAATGGCATGCGGATCAATGTCCTCGATGCCCCTTGCTATCCCGACTTTGTTGGTGATGCATATACGGCGATGAGTGCTTGCGAAACCGCTGCGTTTGTAGTGGACGCAGCCTCTGGTGCTGGTGCAATTACTACTCGTCTATGGTTTGCTGCTGAAGAGTTGAGTCTTGCCCGCGCGTTATTTGTTAATCGATTGGATCGAGCAGAAACCGATTTTGACACCGCTCTTGAAGAGCTCCGTGAGCATTTTGGCAATAACCTCGCTGCGGTAACCATTCCCATGGGTACTGGCAACGATTTTGCGGGCATTATTGACGTTATTCGCATGGAAGCGCGTCATCTTGAGAATGGCAAGCCTGTTACAAGCGAGATTCCAGCCGAGTACCTCGAAGAGGCCCAGAAGGCTCATGAAACCTTGGCAGAGCTGGTTGTCGAGGCTGATGACGAACTTATGATGAAGTACCTCGAGGGTGAACCCATCACCATTGAGGAAATTGAGGGTTTGCTTGATAAAGCATTGCGTGAGCGTGTATTTGTTCCCGTATTTGCGGGCTCTTGTGTCCGCGAAGAGGGTGTCATTTCCTTTATGAATGCTGCTACCAGCTGGTTCCCTGCAATGGCTGACTTTGGTCGTGTCCCCCTCGTTAATGGTGAGGAACTTGATATTTCGCCTGATGACGACCGCCCTGTTGCTTTTGTGTTTAAGAGTCTCAATGATCCGCAAAATGGCCGTCTTTCTTTCCTCAAGGTGTTGGCTGGCACACTTACGCCAGGTCTCGAGCTTAACAACGCTCGTACGCGCAAGAGTGAGCGCCTAGGCCACCTTTATCTCATGACCGGCAAGGAGACGACCGACGTTAAGTCTGTGGCTGCAGGCGACATTTGTGTTGTGCCCAAGTTGGATGCCATGACCGGCGATACTCTTTCTGCAACAGGCAAAGTTGAAGCTGCATCGTTCCGCTTCCCCAACTCACTGTATCGCATTGCTATTGAGCCTGATGCTCGCGGCAACGAGGGCAAGCTCTTTGCCTTCCTTGAAAAGAGCGCTGATGCGGACCCCACATTGCGCGTCGACCGTGATGAGGAGACTGGTCAAACCGTTATCTCTGCTATAGGTGAGGCACAGGTCAGCGTGTTGCTTGATCGTCTTGAAGACCGTGCAGGTGTTACGGCTCATACAGTCAAGCTGCGTATTCCATATCGCGAGACTATTCGTCGTGTTGCCTCTGCTCAGGGTCGCCATAAGAAGCAGACCGGTGGCGCAGGTCAGTTTGGCGACTGCTGGTTGCGCGTTGAGCCCAATCCTGGTGCCGGCTATGAGTTTGTCGATGAGGTTGTTGGCGGGCATATTCCGCGTGGCTTTATCCCTGCTATCGACAAAGGCGTTCAGGAGACCATGCGTGACGGTGTTCTTGCAGGTTATCCGATGATTGATGTTAAGGTCGCCGTGTACGATGGTTCATATCACCCCGTCGACTCTAATGAGATGGCCTTCAAGACCGCTGCACGAATTGGTTTCCAAAAGGCTATTGAGCAGGCTGAACCTGTCATTCTCGAACCTATGGCGCATCTGACAATTACAGTACCCGAGAGTTACGCCGGCTCTATCATGGGCGATGTATCGGCTAGTCGTGGCCGCGTTGAAGGCATGGAGGCGGGCTCTGGCAATCAGTTGGGTTCCACCATCGTGGAGGCTACGGTGCCATATGCCGAGGTTACTGACTATGCGACGCGTCTGCGTTCACTGTCTCGCGGTACTGGTGAGTTTGAGATGGAAATTACTAGTTATGAGCAGGTGCCCCATGATGTCCAAGAGCGTTTGGCTCAAGAATATCGTGATCGTCGCGCTGAAGGTCGCTAGCTCGTAGCAGAGATATCTACCTAAGCATGTGAAACAAGGAGGGGTTGCGTTGGCGGCCCCTCTTTTTTGTTCCGCGCCTAAAAGTAGTTGAAATACAGAACATACGTACTATTTGTTGATGTTATATGGTACAGTTGTTCTATATTTCAATTAAGGAGGGCGCCATGTTAAGGAAAAAGAGTCAATGTATTCATAAGACCAATATGGGTGGTGGTGAGTATCGCGAGCTTGGCTATACGCAAACTGAAGACTGGCTAGAGATATATGAAACTTCCTGGGGTCCAGATACACAGGCGCTTTTTGGCGATCCTTCTCATACACAAAAACTTATTTTGAAAAGCTCCCATCAGGAAGTGTGTACAGAATTTGAAGAGCAGAATTTTTTAACCAGCCTCTTTTTTGCTTGCGAGTCAGGGGCTATTGAGTGGCTCTCCGAAGTGCAGGATCGTCTCGACGTGGCGGAGATCCCCTATGTTTATGTGGCATTTGCTCACGATGGCCATCTTTATCGGCCTTTTTGTGAGGCGTAATTTATGGCGTGAGTTTTTCTAGGCTGGGCTTTGAGGATTGAGTGGCAATCTTTTCCAATATGTTACGAGCGGGATTGATTTCAAGTTTTTCTTGACATCATTTGGATGGGATGTCATAGTACTTCTTGCACGCGGCGTTACCTCAGCTGGATAGAGGGTCTGACTACGAATCAGAACGTCACAGGTTCGAATCCTGTACGCCGCACCAGTGAATGTTACAGGCACCTTCGGGTGCCTGTTTTGTTATGTGGACAACATGCATCGTGCTCGCGTAGCAAAATGGGCACGTTTTGAAAGATGGTTCATCTTTCGAGTTTTTGGAAAATCTGAGCTGGGCTTTTACGCCTGCTTACCTCGAAGCTTGAACCATCTGTGGTTTGTATTTGTGGTTTGCATTCCACCTGTGCTCCAGATAGCGCAGCTTACATGTGCTAAAAGGTGTCTTTTTCATCTGACATTTATCTGCCAAACGCATGCGTTTCTATGCGGATATATGCGGATTGTACACAATTCCTACACATATGAATTACATAAAACAAGACTCCTACCAGCGGAAACACTGATAGGAGTCTGTAATGTTCTGGCGGAGAGCTGGGGATTTGAACCCCAGATAGGGTTAAGCCCTATACACGCTTAGCAGGCGTGCGCCTTCAGCCACTCGGCCAGCTCTCCATGTGCTAGAGCATGTTACCGCATTTTTGGCTTTTGCATAGTGTGACAATACGCAAATTATCGATAAATGCCCAAGCTCTGCAGGACTTCGTCATCTACAACAATATCTTTACGGTGTTCTCGAAGCGTATTCCAATCAAAATATTGACATAGATCCGCAGGTAAAGCCTCAGTTCCCGGTGATACAAGGCCAACGAGTGTCGCCAACCCACCTATCAGGCGAGCAGGGTTCACTCCTTTTGCCCGCAAAACACCCAAATCCAAATCTCGTTCACGTTTTGAAAGACGCCGTCCATCGGGGGCAATCAACAAGGGAATATGTGCGTAACGGGGGATTGGCAGCTCCAAAAGCTCAGCAAGATATATTTGCCGCGCTGCCGAGCCAAGCAAATCTCGACCACGTACAACCAAATTCACTCCTGCAGCCCCATCATCTACAACAACTGCCAGTTGGTAGGCAAAAACTCCATCACTGCGCCGAATAAGAAAATCGCCACAGTCTTGGGCAAGATGTTTCTCTTGATGGCCCCAAATCAGATCATCAAAGCCGACTAGCTCTTTTGGCTTACCTAACTCAGGTACGCGTAGGCGATACGCAGGACTCCTGAGACGAGATTTTTCTGCAATTTCAGCAGGGGAAAGATTGCGGCAGGTCCCCCGATAGATATAGGTACCATCAGAAGCGTGAGGAGCTTTTGCAGCATGCAGCTCTGCTCGACTGCAAAAGCAGGGATAGACTAGCTTGCGATTTTTGAGTAACTCAAGGGCGTTTTCATAAATCTGCTTGCGTTCACTTTGATAAACAGGACCTTCATCCCAGTCTAGACCTAGCCATTGCAAATCATCCATTAACAGCCTTGCGAGC
Organism: Atopobium sp. oral taxon 810 str. F0209; assembly: GCF_000466405.1. Taxonomy (GTDB): domain Bacteria; phylum Actinomycetota; class Coriobacteriia; order Coriobacteriales; family Atopobiaceae; genus Olegusella. The sequence goes on from NZ_KE952935.1 coordinate 147,502, forward strand.
CCAGGATGTTGTGCACGAGGATCGAGATCCTCAATGCGCAATACCATTTTGCCGCCAGCGCTACGCACGGCAAGCCATCCAAGTAAGGCAGAAAACACATTGCCTAAGTGCATGCGTCCTGAAGGCGTTGGCGCAAACCTTCCGACGAGTTTGGGTGTCATAGTCGCTGTTGCGCCAACGGCATGTGCATTTCCCGCTGTGGGGGCAAATTTGAGGTTTTGAAGAGAAGAAAAACAGGTCATTTTTGCACCTTAGTTTTATTGAACAAAACATTTTTGCATAGACTCGTGTATAGGTGCACGAAATATTTCTGTAACATTTATTAAAATGCATGATTATCCATATATATCCATTCAATAATTCAGTCGTATACCCAACTACCATTAAGATTGCAAAATATACCGTTTAGGGAATGCGATATTATCGCCACATATCTTTATGGATTGCGCGCTACGATTGCGCAGTCTGTTAAGGTCTGCAGCAATTATTGCTGTTGTCTACACGCGCTAGAAGGAGAGAACATGAGCGAGAAGTACGGCAAGCCCAACCGCGTTGTTATCGCCCTTGGTGGCAACGCTCTTGGCGATACCCCCGAAGAGCAGATTCGTCGTGTCCGCGAGGCAGCTCCCACTCTGCTCAAGGTTATTGAGCAAGGCAATGAGATCATCATTACTCATGGCAATGGTCCTCAGGTTGGCATGATTCAGAAGGCATTCACCTTTGCAAATCAGACTGACCCCAAGATCCCAACCATGGACCTTCCTGAGTGCGGTGCTATGTCTCAGGGCTACATCGGATATCACCTGCAGCAGGCCATTGGTGCTTCCATGCACAAGGCTTACAAGCGTTGGCACGTCGCTTCTGTTGTGACCCAGATCGAGGTTGATCCCGACGACCCCGCATTCCAGAACCCCACCAAGCCCATTGGCGCTTTCCTTACCAAAGAGCAGGCAGAGGCCGAGAAGGCAGCTCACCCCGAGATGGTTTTTGTTGAGGACTCTGGTCGCGGTTATCGCCGTGTTGTCGCATCTCCTGAGCCCAAGAAGATTGTTGAGTACGAGAGCATCTTGAACCTCCTGGATAACGGCTTCATTGTCATCGCCTGCGGTGGCGGCGGCATCCCTGTTGTCCGCGACTACAGCGACAAGGGTGCCTACAAGGGTCAGGCTGCTGTTATTGACAAGGATATGGGCGGCGAGCTCCTCGGTGAGGACTGCTCTGCTGACGTCCTCGTATTGTTGACCGCCGTTGATCATGTTGCCATTAACTTTGGCAAGCCCGATCAGAAGGATCTCACCGACATTACGGTTGAAGAGGCCAAGAAGTACGTCGAGGAGGGTCAGTTTGGTAAGGGCTCTATGGAGCCCAAGGTCAAGGCTGGCATCAAGTTTGCAGAGAGCCGTCCTGGCCGCGTCTGCATCATTGGCTCCCTCGAGAAGGCAGCCGAGGCCATGGCTGGTCTTTCCGGTACTCGCATTCACGCATAAGCTCGCGGTCTAGTACCTCTCCACGCCCCGTCGCCTCCCCCGCGGCGGGGCCTTTTCTCATTTTGTGTGGTTTTTTTCGTTACAGCGAATGTAGATACAGCGAAAGCGACGGGGATGGCAGAGATACACACCACTCAAAGCTAGCGACCATCGTCTTCAAAGTTGTAGCCATACAAGAAGTACCCGTCTGATTGCAGGGCTGTAGGCGAGTCATTATGTCGTTCAGCTAAGCGCGTAAGCCCTAAATGGTCGTAGAAGCTCCAGTCACAATCGGTGTCTGTGACAAGATGAGCACTTTTTGCCCCCGCCGCGCGCAAGTAGTCAAGCGCTCCAGTAAAGAGCTTCTTTCCAAGACCCAGTCCACGTGCCGCAGGATTGACTGCAAGCAAGAGCACGCTGTCGTCCTCTTTGAGTTGCGTTTGAGTGAGCATCTGACGATAGGCATCAATCTCACTTTGGTAGCCTTCATCTGCGGGAATGCTTGCTAACACTTCACCGTATTGCTGATTTACAAGCGTTCGTGCCCTATTCCAATTTGCCTGTTGGACAACACTCGGTAGACCATGGCGGGCAAAAGTAAAGCCGAGCAGATCTTCATCACGCCACGCGCTCACCGCGAATGTTGCTCTCACGAGATAAAAACAGATTTCATCGCCCGAGAGGGCTGCGGCAATTTTTGGATCTACGTCACGGTACCAGGTAGATTTCATAAGATTCCAAGCCGCATCAAAGTCATGCTCTACATCAAAGGCGCGAATTACAACGTCCTGTTGCGTGTTCATGAATAATCCTCTTGAGAAACTCGCTCTTGTTTTTGTCACATAATGCTCTCATCTTAGCTGAGAGCAAAGAAGTCTCCAAAATTACAGTCCGACAGAAAACAGGGTGCCAACCTGAGATTGAAAGACTCAGCCCTGCAGCCAAATGTAATGGCAGGTTAGACGGCATTTTCAAACCCTAGGACCTGCTTTTGCCTTGGAATCCTCTGAGGAGGAGCATTTTGGGGACATTCGTGGAGAATCTGCAACAGGTGCGAGAACCTTAAACTTTGAATCCTCCACCTGCATGCTTGTAAGGAGTGGGATCACTTCTTCTGAATGAGAAGATGCAGGTGGCTTGCGAGAAGCAGGAGTGTACGGACTTTCTCGACACGTTCTTCTCTTCTAATAACTTCATGAGTCAGGCACAGGCAACTGTTGTGAGGATATTCGGGCTTGGGATTGGCGCCTTCGCTATGGATTGACCTAGGGCGCAAGCAGGTCAAGGTCAAGCATTACGACGCTCGCATGGTCATTTCGCTGACGTGGGACGTGGATGGTGTTGTCGAATGCGCCTTCTGCACGCAGGTATATTACAAGAACAAGCCTGTCGACTGGCTGCAGATGTATGTGGTCGGCGAGCTGGACGTTCTTCTCTCCCACGATCTTCTCGCCTAAAGCACGGGCACGTATCACATTAGGACAGTATCGTTCGACGAAGAGGGCAATGTGCTCGAGTCCGAGGGTGTGATGAGCGACTTCGACACGAGTTTCTCTTTTCCCACCTTCGCCATAGCTAAGCCCGGCATTACTAACACGCGCGTGGACATATCGCCGTACAGGCAGAATGTGTTCGTAGATGCAGTGGATGTTATCTAGAGCGCCGACTTGGCGTTTGATGTGCTCATCAACGAGGTGGGCGTCTCCAGGATGAGGGAGTATCTCTCCGACATGATGTTCGACTATGACGGAGATGATGCGCAGGGCTTTCAGGCGGGCCGCTGTGCCAGGTTGCGAGCATTGTGCGTTAGCCAGGGAGTAACTTCGCGCGGCTACAGACTCCGTATGGCGCGTTGCGGACTCCGAGGTGTTTGCTGCTTGAGCGAGCGCATGAGAGCTATTGATGGGCTGCTGGGAGACGGCTGCAACTGGTATCGCGGGCAGGTTTGGTTGGGCAGGTGGCGCACACCCGCAGCAGCGATACCTGCGAGTGGAAGCTAGCGCACGGCAGTGGCTGGATCCACCGCGGCAGATAAATTTGAGGACTCGCAGGTACATGGGACTTTCTACCTCGTATGACGTCGCAGGTCCTTCTCTCCTGGGCAGATTATTTGAAATGCTGCCTCACGTAAGTATCTGTGGATAAACTGATTCATGTACGTCCAGCATTTCTGGTACTGTCGTATGTGACGCATTGCATAGGCAGTCTATAGAGCTTTGCTTATCTGTATTTTTTGGCTAATATGTATGTTTACCTTGGTACTTGTTGTAATTAACTATTAGCAGCCCCTGTTTCTCAACACTCTGTTAGAATGTGAACCGCTGGAAGCTAACATCCAATGGTTTATCGTGAGTGGAGAAGGGGCCGTGTATTGTTCTAAGTGCAACCGTTTTACGGACAACAGCATATGTCCTGAATGCGGATGCGAAACACTTGAGGAGGCTCCTCATGTTGTCTATTGGTGTGGTTCCTGCAATACACCCCTAATTCACATTCCTGAAGGAAACAGAATTAAGTGTCCTACCTGCGGAAACGATGCGCGATATCTTTGTACTGACTTGCGCCCCGTTTTTCCCGAAGAGCGACTTGTATTCGAAATTATGGTCGCAGAACCTCTCGCTTATAAGGATGACTCCGTATGGGCGGTTGGCAGCAAGTATTACGTCAATGGAAAGCCTTTCAACATCCCTATTGCTGAAATTCTTGCGACCGACCCTCTAGAAATCCGCGAGAAACTTGCGAAATACGCTAATGAAAATGATAATTCAGGTTTTCAGAGTCATATCAAAGATTTCATTGAAGTAAACCGATTGCACAAAGATGAGATTGTGCGCGAAGCATGTGACTTCATCGTTGATGCCGCAAAGGGTTATGCCGAGGAAAACCTTGTCGTTTCCTTTTCTGGTGGTAAGGACTCTACGGTCACTGCCGATTTGGCTGTTCGCGCGCTGAGCAACCCGTACCTGGTTCACATTTTCGGAGACACTACTCTCGAATTTCCGAGCACTATCGAGTATGCGAAACGCTTTAGGGACTCTCATCCGCTAGCCATATTCAAGATAGCCCGCAACAACGATCAGGTTTTCTACGATGTCGCTGAGGAAATCGGCCCGCCAGCGCGCATGATGCGCTGGTGCTGCTCTATGTTCAAGACGGGCCCCATCTCAAGAGCGTTCAAGGGGCTGTACGGAGATCAGCCGATACTCACGTTCTATGGAATAAGGAAAGGCGAGTCTGTCTCTCGCAGCAAATACAATCGCATAGAGGACAATGCGGAATCGGTGAAAATCCAGCAGCAGAAGGTGGCAGCACCCATCTTCCATTGGAACGACATCGATGTATGGCTCTACATCCTAGCCGAGGGCATTGACTTCAACGACGCTTACAGGCTGGGCTATGAGCGAGTGGGGTGTTGGTGCTGTCCGAACAACAACCCCCGGGCCCAGTTCCTCTCCCAAATCTACATGCCCGAGGAGTCAAAGAAGTGGCATGACTTCCTCGTGGACTTCGCGCGACGCATTGGCAAGCCAGACCCAGAGGTATATGTGGACACTGGCAAGTGGAAGGCGCGCCAAGGTGGGAACGGTGTAGCTGCCGCCAGATCCGTTTTGGTGGAGGCAAGCCACTGCGCAACCGAAGACGACGCAATGATCTTCTCTCTAGAGAGGCCGTTCTCGGATGAGTTCGTTGGCCTTTTCACCCCTATCGGAGACTATGCGCCTGGTTTGGGCAGGAAGCTTTTGGACGAGCGAGTTTTCGTCGACCACAGGACGAACGAGCCAGTCGTCGCGGTGATGCCTTTCACTCAGCCTGGCTACGAGTATGCGGCAAAGATTCGAATACTGCGCCAAAGTGATGCCGAGTCATTGCTACGCATGGCAAAGTACCAGGTCGTTAAGTACAACGCATGCAGGCAGTGTTTGAAGTGCGAATCACTCTGTAGGTTCGGAGCCATCTCTATCTCGGGCGATGGCTACCGTATCGACCCTGCGAAATGCGTTCATTGCCGGCAGTGCGTTACCGATAAATACCTAGAGGGTGGTTGCCTGATGCGCAAGTACCTAAAGACGAAGGAAGAGTAGCCGATGCAAATGAAATTCAAAGCCCACCAGTCATTCTTCATTCGCAAAGGCTGGCTAAGCAAGGGCCTTAGAGGCGTGCAGCGCAACTCGGCACTCTTGATGCCTAGCAACAGCAAAGAGGCGATGAACGAACTAGGCCTTGGCGCGAACCAAGTTGTCGCTCTGCGGTACTGGTTGCAGTCAACCGGTCTTATTGAGATGGGCTTCAGGAACCGTGAACACTCGATAACCGACCTTGGCGAGCTCATTTTGGAGAAGGACCCCTACATCGAAGAAACGGGCACCTTGTGGGCTCTGCATTGCAACCTTGCTTCAGCGCAGGAGGAGGCAGCGTCTTGGTACTTCTTCTTCAATGAGTTCAAGATGAATGTCTTCGGAAAGGGCGACTTCACCCATGCAATCGAGCGATACATCTTTCTCTATAACGACAAGAAGAAGGTCGCGCTCACCTCTTTGGACGCTGATTTCAGCTGCATCCTGAATACCTATATCCCACATGATAGAACGAACGGCAGAGCAAGCTCGCCCGAGAGCGTCATTGATAGCCCGCTCGGCGAACTAGGACTCATTGACGTCGAGAGCAAAGCGGCGAAGACGTATCGGAAGAAACCGGCGAATCTTGTATCCCTCCCCAGCCTTCTCGTGCTCTATGCCATTTGCGAAATGAGGGACGACGGCCCGGATGGGCGGAATGAGGCTGCGGAAGTCAAGCTTGAGACGCTTCTAGACGGGCCGCGTTCGCCCGGGCGAGTTTTCAACCTTGATTCCGTTGGTCTTTTGACAAAGCTCTACGAGCTCGAAAACGATGGTTGGCTTCGAATAAACCGGACCGCTGGACTCGACGTCATACGACTCACCAGTCCCGATATGGACGGTGTGAGCTGTCTTGGGAACTACTACGAGATGATTTGATAGGAGGTGCCGACATGAGACTCAGCGAAATGATAGTCCCCAACAAGGACTTCCAGACGTCAATCAATATTGACTTCGATTTCGGATCTCGCTCGAAGATTGAGGAGCTGATACCTACCAACTCGGTATGCCGGTATCTCGAAGAAATTATTCGCGACGTCGTAGCGCCTTCGAGCCAGAGGGCGAAGCTGCTTGTCGGAGCCTACGGCAAGGGAAAATCCCACGTCGTGCTTGCTGCGCTAACGTCAATGTGGTTGAAGAACCCTACGTATTTCACCAAAATCGTCGCAGCTTACAACGAGCGCGGACTCGGATTTGGCGATACGTTCGAGCGATTTGTCGAGGAGGGCAAACGTCTACTGCCGGTCGTCATCTCTGGTAGCACCGCAGACCTTAGGCACTCCCTGCTGTATGCGCTGCGCAACGCTCTGAGGCTTGCCGATCTCGAATCCCTCATGCCACAGACGAATTATGACGGCGCAATAATGGTTCTCGAACGCTGGCGGAAGAACTATCCCGACACCTATAGGCGGTTCGAGGAGCTGACTGGGACGAGTGGAACTACCATCGCTTCGCGGCTCAGGAACATGGATACCGTAGCATACGAAACGATAGTCGATGTATATCCGGAACTAACAGCTGGCGGCACGTTCGACGTGCTTGATGGAGTCGAGGTCATCGATGTCTACGAGCATGTGCTGGCTGGTCTGCAAGCGCAGGGTATCGACGGCATATACGTGGTATACGACGAGTTCAGCAAGTACCTCGAAACGAGCATCGAGCAGGCAGACACGAAGCTGCTACAAGATTTCGCCGAAGCGTGCAACCGCAGCGGTGGTGATCGGCAATTGCATCTACTGCTCATCAGCCACAAGAGTCTCTCCAACTATATCGACTCAAATCTACCTAAGGAAAGGGTCGACGGGTGGCGTGGCGTCTCGGGCAGGTTCCGCGAGATTGAAATGGTTGACGACGCCAACCAGTACTATGAGCTCATAGGCAAGGCCATCGTCAAGGATGGCGTATTATGGGACAAGTGGCTGAACGAGAATGGAGGCGCCCGTCGCAGCAGACTATCGCGCATAGGACGGAGATATGAACAACAAGGACTGCTCGAAGCGGACGTCGTAGAGCGCGTGACTTTTGGATGTTACCCGCTCCATCCACTTACAACCTATCTTCTGGCTTGCATGTCGGAAAAAGTCGCCCAAAACGAACGAACCCTCTTTACGTTCATCTGCTCAAACGAAGAGGGTGCTCTGAACACCGTGCTAGACCGCATCAGTGGGTTCATTTCCCCCGATTACGTATACGACTATTTTGAGCCGCTGCTTCGCAAGGAGTACTACACCACCCCGCTTCACAGAACCTACGAGCTGGCACGAATATCGCTCGAGCGAGTCAAGGCGGATAGCCTAGAGGCACAAATCATCAAGACCATCGCGGCCATCGATATCGTCGCCCAATACGACAAAGTCGCGCCGACAAGGGAAACGATCGTCGACCTCTACGACGACTGCGGATACGAGACGATGCAGATCGACTCAGCACTCGATCATCTCGTCGAAAGCGACTCCGTCGTATACCTGCGTCGTAGCAATGCGTTCCTCAAGTTGAAGGAATCATCTGGTGTAAGGATTGACAGCGAGATTAGCGACCGCGCGGAAACTCTGCGCAGTAGCCGCACCTGCGCCGAACTTCTCAATGCCGTACTACGTGGCAGCGCTCTCTATCCCTCTCGCTACAACGAGGAGCGCGGCATGGTTCGGTATTTCGATTGCAGCTTCGTTGACGCAAAAGATTTAGGCCGATGGAAGCCGGGAGACAGGTTGCTCGATGGCTGTGGCGACGGGAAGGTCGTAGCAGTATATCTTGAGGATGCAAATCAGCTGGCAGAGACGAAGGACATTGCCAAGGAGACGGTGTCACGCGAACCCATGACCGTAATCGTATATCCTAGAGCGTTTGTGGACGTGTCCGATACGGTCTATCGGCTAGAAGCCGCCAAGCAGCTCAAGGAGGAGGTATCTGAAGACAAGGTGCTTTCTGAGGAGTACGAGATTGTCATCGAGGACTACGCAGAAGTAGTAGACGATTACATCGCCGGCTTCTTCCAGCCAGAGCTTGGCCGTTCACTCTACTATATCGGTGGAAAACGTCGTAACGTGGTGACGAGACGTCGCAAACTTTCCGAAGAATTGTCGTGGCTCTGCGACGAAACCTACGGTAAGACTCCTCGAATTACCAGCGAGTCCTTGAACAAGAACAACTTGACCGGGACGGCATTCAGTAGTAGGAGCAAAATACTCAAGGCCCTGTGCGGCAAGAGCCTCGATGCGAACTTCGGCTTCTACGGCAACGGTCAGGAAACATCGATGGCGCGTAGTGCCTTCGAGAAGACCGGGATAATCAATGACCTAGCTGAGTCTGCTACCGTGCTCGGGGACGCTGACCCCCTCATCACGAACGTGCTCGATGAAATTCGCACTTTCATCGAAGCCGCCCAGGATACACCGTTCTCCTATCTTTACGACAGGCTGACTGGTCGCGAGCTGGGCATTGGCCTGCGCAAAGGCCCGATTCCGCTCTATCTTGCATATGTGCTGAGGGATTATCGTGACGAGATCAAGATCACTCATAGAGGCGAAGAGCGAGCCTTGAGTGAAGTGGTCCTAGACGATATCTCCCGCGATCCCTCGGCATACGAGCTTACAAGACTTAACTGGTCGCCCGAAATGGCGGAATATGTGTGCGAACTTGCGCGATTGTTCGGGTGCGGTGACGATGCCACAAGAGCCGATGTTGCCGAGGCGATACGGTTGTGGTACGTCGAGTTGCCGCAGGCAACCCGTAATTGCAAGTACGACCATGCGCACGGCGGAGAGGCGACAGCCATAACAAAGACCCGGTCTGCGTTTTTCCGAGCGATACGGCACATCGAAACAGACTCGAATGTGTTCCTCTTTGAAGAACTGCCGGAGGTATTCGGGCACAGCGTGGCCTCCCACGAGCTTTTGCAGGCCGTAAAGGATGAGAAGGACGCTTGTGATTCCTACCTCGATAGTTGCATGCAAACGCTTATCAGCTCGCTAACTGCTATGTTCGACGAGTTCGCACATGACGACGCAACGCTTGGCTCGGTGCTTCGTGATTGGGTCGAGCGGCACCCTGCCACAACCACTCACGTATTCACTGGCGTGAATAACCAGGTGCTCAGTGCCATCATGTCAGCAAATGGCAATGATAAGGTTACTGTCAGCAGACTAGCCAAAGCAGCAACATCCCTGCGTGTCGAAGATTGGAGCGATGCTCGCTTCGAGGACTTCTTGCGAATCGTTCTGGGTACGAAGGCTGCCGTTGAAGGTTTTTCTGAGCAAGCCGGCTACGAGGAAGGCGGGCAGAAGCTTGGCATTGTCTTCATCGATGAGGCTGGGACGCCACGGCAGAAGACCTTTGACAAGGTCGAATGCAGCGGCAGGTCGCGTCTCCTGAAGAACAGCCTCCTTGCATGCCTGAGCGAAATGGGTGGTGCTCTCCGGCCCGAAGAAAAGCGGCAGATAGTCTTTGAGGTTTTGGAAGGACTCTGCTGATGGAAGATAGGATTGCGTACTTCGACAACGCAGCCACCACATTTCCCAAGCCTGATTGCGTGTATGACTATGCTGACGCCTTCTATCGGAGCAGCGGCGGCAACATTGGACGCGGCGGAAACGCTTTGGCCGCACGAGCGGGCGATGTTGCCAAACAGACCAAGGAAAATATTCGCCAGCTGTATAGCTGCGGGGCAAAAAAGGTTGTGTTCACTGCTTCTGCGACTGACGCGCTCAACCGGATTCTGTTCGGGCTTGAAATAAGCGCCAGCGACTCCATCTATGTTTCGCCTTTCGAGCACAACGCTGTCACACGCCCTGTGCATAATCTTGAGGTGGCACACGGCGTAACAGTCAACGTTCTCCCATTTGATGTCAAGTCCTGTCTGCCCGACATGTCGGCAATACAGGAAGCATTTGAACGTAAGGTTCCCAGGCTGCTCGTGCTCACACACGCAAGCAACGTCTGTGGCGCTGTGCTGCCTGTGATGGAGCTTTGTACTCTTGCTAAACGGTATGGTGCAACGACGGTGCTCGACATGAGTCAGACCGCGGGGCTTCTGCCTCTCGACCTTGGGAGCGACCTCTTTGACTACGCCGTTTTTGCTGGTCACAAGACACTCTATGCCCCATTCGGGATTGGAGGTTTCGTATGTCGGCGCGAGGCCAGGCTTGCTCCGGTTCTTTTCGGAGGGAACGGCATCAACTCCATCGAACAGGATATGCCTGATGACATTGTTCAGATGGTTGAAGTCGGCAGTCAGAACACCTATGCCATTGCGGGGCTCAAGGCGTCTACAGACTGGCTCCTCAACGAAGGTATGGATGTAGTTAGAGCCCGCGAGGCTACGGCCAAAGACAGGCTACTCGCTTTGTTGAGAGAACGCGACTGTCTCACGGTTGTAGGTGACGGGATGGGGTGTGAACAAATCGGTGTCGTGTCTACGCTGTTCGATGGTTATACCCCCGATGAGATTGAGATGATCCTGGGAAAGTACGGCGTTGCCGTCCGCTCCGGCATCCAATGCGCTCCCTATGCACACAGATTTTTAGGAACGTTGCCGGGGGGCACTGTGCGCTTCAGCGTAAGTGCAATGACCAGTGATCAGGATTTCAGGCAACTCGAAGCTGCTCTTGAAGCTATCTGTGATGAAGGCTAGAAGATGGTGACGATATGAGCCTGAGAGATCTTGACATCAAATCTGAATATCGCACTAAGATGGGCGATATAGCCAAAGAATTCATCGTACCCGTACTTTCTGAGGCCATCAGCTACAAGCGTGCTGTAGGGTTCTTCTCGTCGAGCTCGCTTGCGGAGATGGCAAAGGGCATCGGACGTATCGCGCAGCGTGGTGGCACAATACAGCTCATCGCCTCTCCGAATCTCTCGGAGGAAGACACTGACGCCATACAGAGGGGCTACGAAAAACGCGAAGAAATACGGCGCAAGGTGGTAGAGGAACACCTTATTGGCGCTCTAGCCGATATTGACATAATGAGCATCGCTGACCAGAATCGACTCAACATGCTTGCCAACCTCATCGCATCTGGCCTTCTTGATATTAGGATTGCTTTTGCCGAAAGCAAGACTGGTTATGGTATTTACCACGAGAAGGTTGCCATCGTAACGGATGGTGCTGGTGACAAGATTGCCTTCTCAGGTTCGATGAACGAGTCGGCCACAGCGATGAAAGAGAACTACGAGGCGGTCGACGTCTTTCGCTCGTGGGATGACCCTGAGCACAGAGTGCAAACCAAAGAAGGGGCCTTCGATGCCATCTGGGAAAACAGAGAACAGGGCGTTGTGTCGTACGATTTTCCCGAGGTGAAGGATGAGATCGTACGACGATACAAGACTAAGGCTCCGAACTACGACGACGACATGATCGACACTTCGAATGAGTCTCCATCTTCCAAACCTGCAAAGAGTCAGTGGAATTATCCAGAGATACCCGACGCGTATACCCTGCGCGGTTATCAAGAAGAGGCAATCGCCGAATGGGAAAGGCAGGGTTACCGTGGCATTTATGACATGGCGACGGGCACTGGTAAGACTGTGACGGCACTTGCTTCTGTCGAAAGATTGAGCAAGTGGCTCGGAAATCATCTTGCGGTGGTCATAGTTTGTTCTTACCAGCACCTTGTCGACCAGTGGGTTGAGGATATCGAGCTGTTTAACATCAAACCTATTATCGGCTACAGCGCATCACCTCAGAAGGATTGGGAGAGTCGACTTGACCGAGCGATAAGGAATCAGAGATTCCACGTAAAAGGATCTGAGTTCTTCTGTTTCATCTGCACTAACGGAACGTATGCCACTGAGCGCGTGCAGCATTATCTGGATAGAATAAGAGGGGCGAAACTATTAGTAATTGATGAGGCACACAATATGGGTGCGGAATACCTTCGATCTCTACTTCGAGAAGATTTTCAATACAGGCTAGGATTGTCAGCGACTATTGAAAGGCATAGTGATACAGAAGGTACTAAGGCAATCTTCTCGTATTTTGGCAACAGGTGTATTGAATACACACTTGAAGAAGCCATAAGGGGCAGAAATGATGAACCGCCATGTCTCACGCCGTATCATTACCATCCAATAATCGTCTACCTAAATCCCGATGAGCTTGCTCAGTATAGTGCCTTTTCGGCGGAAATAGCCAAGGCTATGCGAAAAGGTAAGGATGGCAAACGCAGGCTTACTGAACAGGGGAAGATGTTAACCCTAAAGAGAGCGCGGTTAGTAGCCGCCGCTCGGCAAAAGCTCCCAGCTCTTAAGAAGGCAATCGAACCATACCGGCATGATGATTACATGCTTGTATATTGCGGTGCAACAAAAGTCGAGATAGATGCTGATGTCATTAGTGGCGTCGACGAGTACGAGTCAAGGCAGATTGATGCCGTTACACATATCCTCGGTGACGAACTGGGGATGAAAGTGAGACAATTTACTTCACGTGAAAATAGCGCCGAAAGAGAAGAGATAAAGGAGATGTTCAGCAACGCTGACTTACAGGCTCTTATTGCTATTAAGTGTCTCGACGAGGGCGTGAATATTCCCATGATTAAAACGGCCTTTATTTTAGCAAGCACTACAAATCCCAGAGAGTATGTTCAACGGCGTGGGCGTCTATTACGCAAAGACAAATCTGGAAGAAAGATGCGCGCCGAAATCTACGACTTTATAACCCTACCAAGACCTACTGAGGAGGCCGCCGTCCTTCCAGATGAGGATACTAGGGGTGAAAAGAGGCTTGTCTACAACGAACTAATACGCGCGAAAGAGTTTGCCGAACTTGCTGAAAACCATGCAAGGATCGCTTGGAAGCTAGACGAAATCGAGGAGAGTTTCTTTGGTCTAACGGGGCTCGCTATGTATGAGAAAAACCTTGAGGAGGTCGAATAAGCATGGTTAACCTTGCCGACTTGGAAATACCTGAGGGTGTTGACGCGGCCAAAGCGCAACGCCTTATTCAGTGGATCGTAAAGCTTGAGGCCGAAAACGAGAAAACACATAAGCTAAACGACAGCGAGATGATTCACAAAATAATGACTCGGATTCAGGGAGAAGCTAAATGTATATAAGATCGATAACGGTTGAAGATTTTCTCCCATTTCAGGGCAGGCAGCGCGTTGATTTTTCTACTGATCCAGATCATAACGTTACTCTCATTATGGGTGACAATGGATCAGGCAAAACCTCACTCGCTCAGGCATTCGAGTGGTGCCTTTACGGTCGAGCACCAAAAGACTCGGTCCAAGTTATCAACGCCTATGTACGGGATCGAATCCGCCCTGGAGCATATCACTACGTGATGGTCGAGATTGAACTCATCAAGGATAGCATAGGGTATACGGTTACGCGTAAGCAAAAGTACAGCAGAAGCGCCAATGGCAGGACCGTAAAGGGCGAGCAGCAAGAGTTTGGAATCTTTTATAAAGAAGCGGGACAAACCAGGCAGGCTCCGCAAAATGAACTTCGTTCAACAATCAATCGGCTGTTGGCCGACGAGTTGTCACACTACTTCTTCTTTGATGGTGAGCATGTTAAAAACATGCGAGCGGAAATCGAGCATGGTAAGAGTAGCGATTTTGCTGAAGCGGTTAAAACCATATTGGGCTTGCGCCCTATAGCTTCAGCTATTGAGCATCTACGAGCACCAGGTAACCGCATCAGCGTCGAGCGTCGCTTCAGAAACCAGCTTGACTTGTCGGGAAATAGAGAGCTTGAGGCGAAACGATCGAAAATCAAGCTTAACGAGAGTAAGATAGCCCGACTTGGAAGTGAAATCGAAGATGCTGAACTCGATGTACAAACCGCCAGGGAATCTGTCGCTAGGTGGAATGATTTACTGCTAGAGAATGAGGAAAGTGAAAAGGCAGCGCGTGCCGTACAGACGGCGGAACATGATGTCAAACGTGCACACGCAGTCTTGGCAACGAAGCTCGAGACCTTGTTCGAAGTGTTCAGGAGAGGGCAATACCGTTTCTTTACCACTCGTCTCATTCATGACGCGAGGGCCGAGCTTAAAGATGCTGATAAGCTCAGCAAAGGCGTGCCAAGTGTGAATGACAAAACAATAAAATTCTTGCTTGAAAGGCACGAGTGTATCTGCGGTACGCGTTTTGAGGATGGCGATACCATCGCTCAGCATCTTTATGAGCTGTTGTCATATGTGCCCCCGAAAGACCTTGGTACTTATATTGCAGAATTCGATAAGGAGTGTCGTACACGTTCTGAGGGGCAATTCGACCTCCATGATGACATAGTACGGGCATATAACGAGTATGCCGAGGCAGAGAACGCGGTTATAGCAGCAGATCGAGAGCTTTCAACAGCACGTGCTCACCTCGACAGTATTAATCACGTCGATGTTGGCGTACTCAGGGCAAATTTGAAGCGCGCACAGCAAGATGTAAAACGATACGAAGATAAGATCGCTGTTGCAAGGCGTGATATCACGCGAGCAAGGTCTGAGAACAAGCAGCTGGAAAGCGAAATTGAAAAGGCATCATTCCAGGATGAGAAGAACAAACTCGTTCAGCAATGCCTCGCTTACGTGGAGTACATCTACAATTATCTCGACGGCTACTATAGCATCCACGAGGCAGAAACTCGCGAAGAGCTAGGTTGCACTGTAAACAAGTTCTTTACTGCGATGTATGACGGAGAGCTTCATATTGAGCTTGACGAGAACTACGGCGTAACGGTTGTAGTTGACGACATCAATACATCCGAAGAGACCTGGAAGACATCCTCTGGTCAAACGCTAGCTATCATCCTTGCCTTCATTCTTGGCATTCTTGATATTGCAAAAGGAAACATACGCAGTGGTGAAGAGCTTCTGCAAGGAGACACGTATCCTCTCGTTATGGATGCGCCTCTTTCTGATTTCGACAAGACCAGAATCGGTACGATCTGCAAATTACTCCCGGATGTTGCTGAGCAAGTCATCATTGTGATCAAGGATACCGACGGTGACCTGGCGGAACAGCACATGGCGAGCAGGATTGGCTCCCGTTATACCATCATAAAAAATAGGGACTACGACTCTCGCATCAAGAAGGATTAGGACAATGGCTGAACTCTTTCGATCACAAGTCAGATTCTATGGAAAGCATGGGCTTTACCTCGAGGCATTGACTCCTGACGCCCAAGATGCAAAAGATGAGAGCCTCTCAGAAATCGCCCGCAAGAAGTATCTCTTCAAGGCTGTTGTTGATATCTATTCAATCGCGCCACTCGTCGGATATCTATACCAGCGTAAAGCGCCAAGAGACGGCAGTGAACAGACGAAGAACATTTTCGAAGGCGCGCTTTCAAATCACTATGACCGTCTCTTGTTCTCTTATCAACTCTTGATGATATTGGACAAAGCAAGCGAGCCTGACCTAAATGAGCGTTTAAGAAGAGCATTCCAAGCCGATGATGATGTAGCTAAGATCGGGTCTGACCTATTCAATGATTATGCTCGTGGCGGTATTGAAGTGCTGTACGAAAACCTTATTGAAGGCGTTGACTCACCAGAAACCATGCTCATGAAGCTGGTTGACTTCGTCGATGATTTTGACTCGCACTTCATAAAAGGGGTCGAGGTTGTCGACTTATCCTCACTTTTGTTCTAGCTATCAAATACATAACCGAGCCATTTTGTGATGCCCGCCTAATCTGCTCCCGTACGAGTAATCGAGGCGGGTGTTTTGTGTCTCCGCCTCCCGAGCGGAAAGGCGGTTCTCTCATGAAAAGGGACGCCGACGACGGGCAGGCAGTAGAGACACAGCAGCACATGCAAGGGCACGCGGACCAAGAAGCGCAGCACTAGGCGGAAGAAGTGGCCGCTAGCGCCGAAGACGTTGCTAACGAGTTCAAGGCGCTCCTCGCCAAGCAGGAAACCCACATCAAGAAGTTGGGAGTGGAGAGTTTTTTCGTCACATTGCGTCACGTTTGCTGGCACACACGGGGCTGCTGTCCCCGAAAATGATGAAGACGCGCCTATATGGCCTATCATAAGATCGCCTGCGGCGCAGGCGAGGTGTTTGTCGAGCATGAGTGAGGCAATGTGGGTAGCTACCATTGGCGGCTCCAGGATGGTTAACTATCAGCACGAGAGCGCGAGCGGCACCATGCAGGCCACCGCTGCGCACTCTCATGGACCCTTCTCGACCTAAATCTCGCGTTGCCCGCCACGGTGAACATGAACTACTGGTTCTACAGCTGCACTCACATTCACGTTCATTCATGAACTCAGGAGCCTGCCGAACATATCGGAGACGAGCTACACATACATAATTATCGACACAGCGAACGAGCTGGGGTATCTGATGAGATAATAGGACATCTAATGGACGATGATGGGACATGTCCCAATGATATTGAGTCATGTCCCATCATGGCGTTCAATATCATCAATGCTTGGAAGAAGTCATGACATAGTGCGCCATACCGCCTTCTCCGACGAGTTCTAGATCTCCGCTCTTCACGAGTTTCTGAATCTGTCGGTATGCCTGCTTCCTGCTCAGGTGTAACAGCTCCATGACGTCCCTGTTGGCTATGCTGCCGCCTTTCTGTCTGGCGAGCTTCATTATCAATTCAGGATATCTGACCTTGTCGATGTCAGATTGGCGGACGAAGTCAGTCTCCTTACCTGCTGCGCTGTAGACCTTGCCGCTGAGGATGTACGAGCGCGCCGTTGACGAGCCGTGAGCCTCGACAAGACCTGCCTCAACGAGCGTCTCGACCGTCGACCTCGTGACGGCATCAGTGAGATGGAGCTGCTCGGCGAGCTCGGATACTTTGAGACGGCGCTGGCGCTTGAGCGTGTCAAGGACGAGTAGGGCTCGCAACGACAACGGCTTACCCATCCGCTCCGCTTCCTCGTTGAGCATCTTCATGAACAGCTTGTCAGGGGCACTGCGGGCGATGTAAACGCTGACGTTCGTTGAGGTTGTCCCCGAGTAGTCGGGGGCTGGTCGCCCATAGCGCAATGACCCTTCGAAGATACGGTCTACGCCGCGTCCCGTTTTCTCGGCAAGTCCGACCCTCTTCAGCGCGTTCATGAGACACTGGTTGCGCCCGCGCGGCTCGACGTCGAGCAGGTTGTCTATCGTGACGCCTTCAATGAACCCGCCTGGATTCGATATGGTGAGCCCCTCGTCGTTCACGAGGACTCTGACCGCACCGAGCGCGGCGTAGTCCCGGTGTCCAAATGCATTGACGAGTGCCTCGCGAAACGCTCTTCCGTCGAACTCCGGCACCGATATCCTGAAGAGGCCATCCTCGACTTCGCGTTCCGGGTTCCAGGGTTCGAGCATTTCGCGCATCTTCTCAATGGTGTAGAGGAGCGGTTGGTCGAAGTCCTGGTTGACCCTTACCTCCGTACCCTCAAGCACCTGGAATGCGGCGGAGGAGGCGGGTACCGTCCTCTTGATAACGTCGCGTTTGCCCGCGAGTAGCACGCCAGTCACCGTCGGAACCTGTTTGCCGTCAACGTTCGTGGTCATCTGGAGAGCCGAGAGCAGCTCGTTATCAGAGAGCTCGAGGAGGGTCTGGTCGGCGTTGGAGCTTCGCTTGAGTATGTCCCTAAGACGTCTCAGTTCCTCTGGGCTGAAGTCACCCACGCTTGTGTTGGGTACAGGGAAGGCGGAGTAGTCGAGCTTTCCCAGGGTTGAAAGTCTCGTGATGATTTCGTACGGGTAGAGAGGGACACACTCCGGTGTCCCATCTTCCTTGATACGCCGGCGCATGATCTTGCCGCTCTTCGTGGCGATGATGGCCCGGGATTTGGGTATCTCGACCATGGTCACCTGTATGCCGCTCTCGGCGTAGGTTCCATCTTCGCTCAGGTACAGCGTCGTGACGCGTGCGGATACAGGTGGCATGGTCTTATTGGCGATCAGAGCTGCGAGCTGCGTCACGTCCCTGTGTTCCTTGTGTACACCTGTGGGCGTACCATCATCCTCGACGCCGAGATAGATGTGCCCCCCGTCAGTGTTGCTCAGGGCGACAACGGCATCCATGAGCTCATTGTCCGGAAGCTTCTTGAGATCGCTCTTAAACTCAACTGTTAGCGTTTCTTTTTCTGGGATCCTGTTCATGCCATCTCGTTTCACTCCGAATGTCGTTAGACACATTATAGAGTAAGGATGGGACATGTCCCAACGTTGATGGGACATGTCCCAACATGGCCCAATGAACGACCCATCAAAGAAGGCTCCATGATGTACAGGCGTTATTTCTGCTCTTAGGAAGCCAATCAGCCTTATTCGGTGTATCTTTATTTTGTCGCTGTAAGCACCAAAACTGGGGAGGGTCTATGTCAGAACGTCCCATCAAAAGGGCGCTTGTATCGGTAACCGACAAGACGGGTGTGGTTGAGTTTGTCAAAACGCTCGCCGATGAGTTTGGCGTTGAGGTAATCTCCACGGGAGGTACCGCAAAAGCGCTGGTGGATGGTGATGTAAAAGTTACTGCCATCGATGACTACACGGGCTTTCCCGAGATGATGGGAGGCCGTGTCAAGACGCTGCATCCTCGTGTCCATGGTGGCCTACTTTGCCGCCGAGACGACGAGCAGCACATGGCAGATGCCAAAGCCAACGGCATCGAAATGATTGATATGGTCGTCGTTAACCTCTATGAGTTTGAGAAAACTGTTGCCCAACCCGATGTTACCTTTGCAGACGCTATCGAGCACATTGATATCGGTGGCCCTTCTATGCTGCGTTCTGCTGCAAAAAATAATGACTTTGTGACGGTGGTATCTGACCCTGCCGATTACGATCGAATTCTTGCTGAGATGCGTGCAAATGATGGCGCTACCACACTTGAGACCCGCCGTCAGTTGGCCCTCAAGGTCTTTCAGACGACCTCGCGTTACGACAGCGCCATCTCAGAATATTTAGCAAGCCAGGTGTCTAACGACAACAAAGTTGCAAGTTTTGATAGCTCAATTGAATTTGATTTCCCCCAGATGTTGACTGTGACTGCCATCAAGCAGCAAAGCCTGCGCTATGGCGAGAACCCCCAGCAGTCTGCAGCGGTTTATCATCTGCCTGACGCTCCAGCCCACTCCCTAGGTATGGCTCGTCAGATTCAGGGTAAAGAGTTGAGCTACAACAACTTCTTGGATACCGATGCTGCCTGGGCTGCTGTGCGTGAGTTTGAGGAGCCTGCCGTCATCATTCTCAAGCACCAAAATCCCTGCGGCTCTGCTGTGGCAGCTGACGTAACTACGGCTTACGATCGTGCCTTTGCCTGTGATCCCAAGAGCGCCTTTGGTGGCATTATTGCGGTCAATCGCGAGGTGCCTCTGTCATTAGTTGAGCATTTTGCCGATGTGAACAAGCAGTTCGTTGAGGTGTTGATTGCTCCTAGTTATAGTCCCGAAGCCCTTGAGCGTCTGTCCAAGCGCAAGAACCTTCGCGTGCTTGAGACAGGTGGCGTTGATGCGGGCGTCTCTCTGGAGATGCGTACGATTGACGGTGCTTTGCTTGTCCAAGAGACTGACCGTGTTGATGAGGATCCTGCGACCTTCGAAGTGCCTACCAAGCGCAAACCGACTGACGCCGAGCGGGAAGATTTGCTCTTTGCTTGGAAGGTATGCAAGACCGTTAAGTCCAACGCGATTCTAGTTGCCAAAGATCACGCTGGTATTGGTATGGGGCCAGGCCAGCCCAACCGCTCTGACTCGGCACTGATGGCTTGTGAGCGCGCCGGGGCAGCTTGTGAGCGCATGGGTGTTGTCCCCGAAAATCTCGTAGCTGCTTCCGATGCTTTCTTCCCCTTTAGGGATAGTGTCGATTTGCTTGCTAAGCATGGGGTTACGGCGATTATTCAGCCAGGTGGCTCCATTCGTGACGATGAATCCATCGCTGCCTGTGATGAATATGGCATCACGATGGTTTTTACGGGCAGGCGTCACTTTAGGCACTAGGCTTTACCAAGAAATGCAGGGCGGGGCCGTGGCGTGTGGCCCCGCCCTTTTGGTGCGCCGAGCATG
>NZ_KE952936.1 GCF_000466405.1 Atopobium sp. oral taxon 810 str. F0209
ATCGGGTAGGAGGCGCGCCGTTAGCCAGTGCGCCGTCCTCCCACACCACCGTACGTACCGTTCGGTATACGGCGGTTCCGACGTTACTAACACTTTACCAGTAGACACCTTTGGTAGAGGAACTCCCAGCCAAGCTCGTCGAGCTTGGTGTTGTTAAGCGCTCTTGCTAGGATTGCACTCCCTGCTATACGCCAGTATGCCTTACGAGAGTTTGCCCATTGCCAAGCCAGATTGCGGCTAACACCGAGTTTCATGAGAGCTTTGTACTTGGTGCTAATTTTCTTCCAGCACTTCCAGTACACGCAGCGGATGCGCCTGCGGAGCCATTCGTCGACGCTTCTGAGCAGCTTGGTCATGTCGGCGAGGCGGAAGTAGCTAACCCAGCCGTTAACCAGCCAACTCAGGCGTTTACGCCTGTAGTCCAGCGACCAGCCATTTGAGCGTGAGGTTACCTCTTTGACCTTGGCCTTGAGCTTGGCTGCTGACTTTGAGTGCACGCGGAAGTGCAGCTCTCCACTGTAGCGAAAGAAGCCATAGCCAAGGTATTTCACCTCTGGGTCGTGGCTCGCGATGTGCGCCACGTAGGACTTATCACGGTTCACCTTGAGGAAGAGTCTACCCTCAATGAACTTGGTGACGGTTCCCATGGCTCTTTCGGCTGCTTTACGACTCCGTTTCAATATGATGAGGTCATCAGCATAGCGGACGAAGTGGTGGCCACGTCGCTCAAGCTCGCGGTCCAGCTCATTGAGCAAGACATTTGCAAGCAAAGGTGATAGCGGACCTCCCTGTGGGGTGCCCTCATCGGTGGGCATGACCACGCCGTCTACCATGACTCCTGCTTTAAGGAAGCGGTGCATCAGGGACACGACGCGACCGTCTTTAACCACGTTGGACATCACCTGTATCAACTTGGACTGATTGACCGTGTCGAAGAACCTCTCAAGGTCTATCGAGCATATCCACACGTCCCTTGCATCTGCAAGCTCTTTTATGCGCAGGAGCGCATCGTGGGCTGACCTGTTTGGTCTAAACCCAAAGCTTGCATCAGAAAACATCGGCTCATAGATGGGGGTGAGCACTTGCACTGCTGCTTGCTGCACCATGCGGTCTATGACCGTAGGTATGCCTAGCAGACGGAGCTTGCCTTTCTCCTCCTTTGGTATCTTAACCCTACGGACTGGCTGTGGGCGGTATTTGCCCGCCAGTATCCGTAACACAAGCTGGTCGTAGTTGTCATGCAGCCAAGTATCTAGCTCTTTAACTGACATTCCATCCACGCCACCCGCGCCGCCGTTGCGTGCGACCTTTACGTATGCCTGTCGCATGTTGTTGCGGTCGCAGATGCGCTCCAGCAGGTCTGGTTTGGTGTCGAGTTTGCGTTCGGGGTCAATCCGCATGTGCGTGGGCGCCTCTGGGTACTCTTGGAGTTCCGCCCCTACCATTCCCAGATGGCCGTCAGCTGTCTGACCTTGCTGGCCACCTAGCTTTCGTTGTCTGCCGTCAATCGCACTCACGGTATTACTCTTCGCTCCCTCCAACTTCGGTCAGCCCTTCCCAGTTTCACTGGTACTATGGCCTCTGCTGACTCCTCGCCGTTCGTTGTTACTACTGTTGGGCGGTCTGTCGCCGTTGCCCTTCTTTAGGGTCGGCCGACCCTTTGCCTTCTTCTCCCACTTCGCCGACGAGGCCTCCCGAGGTAAGACGTACTTCTTTCCCTTCATCTACCTGCCGCATCTACGCTGTGAGTTTCCGTGCAGCTTTTGGGCTTTAGCTTGTTTGGCAGCCTTACCCACTCACATACGCCTCATGCGATTCCTGTTCGTCAGGCCAAAGGTTTGCCTCCTGCTTCCTTCAGATTCCACCTCACGGTGGACACCCTTGCTCTTGGCTATGCACTTCCCGCTGCCGGGTGTGCTAGGGACTTTCACCCATAAGAAGTACG
>NZ_KE952937.1:0-88247 GCF_000466405.1 Atopobium sp. oral taxon 810 str. F0209
GAATTCTCAATTCGTTTACCATAAAATATCATCTTCAAGTTCGGTATATGACCCCTCTCCGACTTCCCACCTCACGACGCCATTGCCTCCTGGCAAGGACAAGTCGCAGGCACGTATTACATCGCATGTTTCGGGAACCCTTAATATAATGAATGTCCCTGGATAAAAAAGTCCATTGAGTACTTCTTCACCATCACTGGTGATATGTAGGGCCACATTCCTTGTAATAACCCACAAGTGACCGCCTGTAACCTTCGCAAGGTTGGCGGCAAAAGATAACCCCTTCCCGCCGCTTACTTTATTTGAGCCGGCTGGTGCAACACCAAACCATTCTCCCGTATCGACTTGGAACGCCTTTGAAACAAGTTCTCTGTCGGAGAGTCCTGCATAAAGCGGGTTGTCACCCATTGACTTAGCTATTCCAACCCCACAGTCAGCCACACAAACCTCGATATAGTGGTCCTCCGAGTAATACTGCGCTCCAACTATACCGTCTGAATTAGCTCGCGAATGCTGGATGATGTTGTCAATCATCTCGCCAAACGAGAGATCTAACGTATCACCTAGACTTTGGCTAATTTGCAAGTGAGAAATTATGACATCTCGCAACTGAGATGCAATACCGTTTACATCAGCTGTTAGTTCATTAATAGGAACACGTGACAATGGAACAAATCTGCCGGATGGACTGTGACGAGTGAAGTCTTCTTTATGTGCAATATTAAGGACACGGTAATAATTTATTCTTGAAAAATAGCCGTTGGCATTATCGGGAGGAAAATTATATCTTTGCCGCGCGCCATTCGTTTCCCCACAAAGCTGTACAGCAGCAATTGCAGCAATTTTTGAAATTGGGACAAAGGTCGCATATTGCCAGTCTACGTCAACTCCTTCAGATGCATTTTTTGGCATATCAAACTCAGAACAAGCATCATATGCGGGAAAGCGGTCTATTGCTTTGCTCCCAGTCCCAATAGTAATTACGTTCATCACGCTCTCCATCCATCAGATGCAAGATCATTTAAGCGATTAAAGGCAGATTTATAAAAATAGGCTCCCCCGAAACCTTGACGGATGCACGGGGAGTCTGCAAGCCACCTAACAAACAAGAAAGGAAAGCTTATGACATCATCCTACACCTTATTGAAAACATCTCGCAAAGCCACATTTTTGACCAGCTTCAAAAAATTTCATCATTTTTCTGTCACTCTGTGTCACTTCGGCAAGAAACAAGGTCAGAGCTTCGGCTCTGACCTGCGAATTCGTGGTGGAGATAAGGGGGATCGAACCCCTGACCTCATGACTGCCAGTCATGCGCTCTCCCAGCTGAGCTATATCCCCGTGCGTTGGTGCGTTAGTAACTATAGCAGAGCAGAAATTCACGTCAAGCAATCTTTCAAAAAAATTTTGCGATTGCTTGACGCTACAGATTCCTGAAATTCCATACTACTTGGCCAAAAGACCCATACGCGCAGGAACAATCTGCTCACCCAGCCAGACCACAAGCTCATCTAACGCAATATCCTGACGTTTTCCCGTTGCGCGACACTTCACCTCAGCCATACCTGTCTTAAGACCGCGCTTACCAATAACTACCTGCCAAGGGAATCCCATCAAATCTGCTTCGGCAAATTTGACTCCAGGGCGCTCTTTGCGATCATCAAGCAAAACATCCAGACCCGCATCAGCAAGCTTGGTAGCTACATTCTCTGCAGCCTCAAAAACCTCGCCCTTGGCATCTAGAGAGACAACCTCGACCTCATAAGGAGCAACAGAAACAGGCCATACAATACCTGCTTCATCGTGATGTTGTTCAACTACTGCTGCAAGCGTGCGAGAAATACCGATACCATAGCAACCCATAATAAGTGGCTTTTCTTTGCCATCGGCATCAGTAAACGTAGCTCCCATCGCCTCAGAATACTTGGTACCTAGTTGGAATACTTGCCCACACTCAATACCACGAGCTCCCGAAAGCACGTGCCCGCAATTGGGACATGTGTCTCCAGCTTTGGCTGTAATCACATCAACCCACTGGTTAATCTCAAAATCACGGCCCAGCTGAGCAGAGCGCAAATGGTAACCCGTCTCGTTAGCGCCCACAAGCCAAGATGCCGAATTTTTAAGTGCTATATCTGCAGCCACAAAAACGCCTTCAGGCACATTTACTGGTCCCATAAAGCCTTTCTGAAGACCAGCAAGCTCAAGTTCCTCATCAGTCATAAGATGATACTCACCAAAGACATGACTAGTTTTGACATCATTTATCTCATGGTCACCAGGAACCATAACAATCCAAGGTTTACCATCACTATCAATGAGAGCAATTGCTTTGCGAGTTTGCGCCTCGGGTACTCCAAGAAAAGTAGCTAAATCTGCAATACTCGAGATATCAGGTGTCTCAATATGCGTTAACTCAGCCACAGCATCATCAATTACTTCACAGTGAGCTGTTGCAGCCTCCGTATCAGCTGCAAAACCACATTCATCGCAATAGACAAGCGCAGCTTCGCCCGCATCAGCCAATGCCATATACTCAACGGAGGTATCACCACCGATTTGGCCAGAGTCAGCAGCTACAGGCAGCGCACGCAAACCACAACGCGCACAGAAGCGCGCATAGGCGTTTTTCTGCTCGTCATAACACTCTTGTAGCGACTCTTGGGTAGCTGAGAAAGAATAACCGTCTTTCATGATGAACTCGCGGCCGCGCATCAAACCAAAGCGAGGACGTAACTCATCACGAAATTTATCCTGAATCTGATAGAGTGTTACAGGCAACTGCTTGTAGCTACGAAGCTCGCTACGCACCAAGTCGGTAAAAGTCTCCTCATGAGTGGGACCAAGGGCAAATTCACGGTCGTGGCGGTCTGAAAAACGCATGAGCTCCGGACCATAAGCGTCCCAGCGGCCAGACTGATGCCAAAGTTCAGCGTCAGTCAGAATAGGCGCCATCATCTCTTGGGAGTTGATTGCCTCCTGCTCTTCGCGACAGATATTTTCAATCTTGCGGATAGAGCGCCAAGCAAGGGGCAAATACGCATAAAGCCCTGCAGCTTCTTTGCGAATCATACCTGCACGCAAAAGGAGTCGATGACTCGCAAGCTCAGCCTCTGTAGGATCTTCCTTGAGAGTCGGAGCATAGAGGCGCGACATCCTCATGTAGTTCATCATCCAAAAATCCTTCCGTTCAAAACATAAGCTCACCCATACTAGCCTTAAGCTTCGGGCCAGCGTTGGGCAATTTCAGCAAACAGCTCTTCGACAATATCTTTTTCAGCTACTTTGCGGATGGGTTCACCTTTGGCAAACAGCATCGCTGTTCCCCTACCGCAAGCAACACCAATATCAGCGCTGCGCGCCTCTCCCGGACCGTTCACCACACAACCCATAACTGCTACAGAAATGGGTATGCGTAATGTCTGCAGACGATCCTCAACTTTGCGAGCAATCTCAATAAGATTGACTTGAGTGCGACCACAGGTAGGGCAGCTCACAAGCTCAGGATGAAGACGACGAATTCCCAACGAAGAAAGGATATCCCAACCCACACGTACTTCCTCTACAGGATTTGCTGTCAAAGAAACACGCATTGTGTCACCGATACCTTCGGCAAGCAGAGTTCCCAGTGCTATAGCGCTTTTGACTGTGCCTTGACGAGCAGTACCTGCTTCGGTCACACCAATATGCAGAGGCACTTCAGGCAGCGCTTGCGAGAGCATACGATTGACTTCAATGGTTTCGGGTACTCCATGGACTTTTGCTGAAAGCACAAAATTGTTAAAACCACGCTCTTCAAAATGCTGAGAAAAGCTCACAGCACTTTCGACAAGCTTCTGAGGTAGATTCAAATCCTCTCGAGCGTCTACTTCCCTATCCAGAGAGCCTGCGTTGACACCAATACGAATTGCAGTACCAGCAGTACCTGCCTCATCAATGACTGCATCAACGCGATCAAAAGAACCAATATTGCCCGGGTTAATGCGAATAGCAGCTGCTCCAGCATGAATAGCTGCAATAGCAAGCTTGTAGTCAAAGTGGATATCTGCCACTACAGGCAAAGAACTCTCCGCACAGATACGTTCAAATGCAGGAATGGCTGCAGCATATGGCAAAGTTACGCGCACAATTTCACACCCTGCTGTTGCAAACTCATCAATTTGCTGAAGTGTGGCCTTTGCATCATCTGTTTTTGTATTGCACATTGACTGCACCGATACAGGTGCACCAGCGCCAACCGCAACAGAGCCCACCATGACTCGACGTGTCTTGTTATGAGGAAGCTCACCACTCATACCTCTCCCCTTTAAACATCTAAGCTGTGATATTAGTGAATGATGAAATGAAAAACGTCATTACCAACAGCAAAGACAAATAGTGCCAGCAACAACGCAAGCCCGATATAGCTCAAAATAGCCTTTGCCTTGAGGGATAAAGGTCTCTTAATAATTGCCTGAATTATTTCAATCAAAATCTTGCCACCATCCAAAGGGGGAATGGGCAACAGATTCATAAAGCCTAAAGACATTGAAATTAACGCAGCAAACATGAGCAAGCTGTGAATACCAGAATGTGCTGCTTCAGATGCCATAACCGAAATGCCAACTACTGAGGATGACTGAGAGAGCACTTCAACTGTGTGCTGGGGCATGATAAGGCGTGCAGCAGAGTCTGCAATTATCTGGACATACGACCAAGCCATATGCGATGCTTCAAAAAAATTGGGATAGATATGCACGGTCTTAGCAGCAATACCAATCAACTTGACACTTCCATCACGTGGCAAATCGATAGTGGTTTTTTGTTGCTTGCCAGCACGTTCATAGCTCAACTCAAAAGGCTGAGGATTTTTAAACTCTTTGCCTAGAGCATCGACAATCTCTGGCCAATTTTGTACTGCGATATCATCAATCGCGGTAATTTTATCGCCCGCCTTAAGGCCAGCTTTTTGTGCCAAGCTATCACTGGTCACACCCCCAATTTCATTGGTACCAGATGCGACCTCAAAGCCTGTTGCCATGGAAACACCCACAACAACCAAAAAGGCCAAAACAATATTGACTGCGGGACCTGCAATAAGACAGAAGAAACGCTTAAAGAAGCCCTTCCCATCGTAGGTACGAGCACGTTCAAACTCAAGAGCTGCCTTTGCATCGACAAGAGGACGTGCCTCCCCTTCTGCTGTACTACCTTTAAGCTCAAAGTTGTGTCCACGATCATATTCAGTAAGCATTTGAGGATCACGAGCAAGCGTACTTGCGACCAATACGCTTTTTTCACCCTGCTCGAGCATGCCACAATCACGAAGAGCGGCCCAATCAAATAAAATGTTCAGATTGGCTTCAACTTCTTCTTCATCGATGGCAAGGGCATCGGCAATCTGAGCTGAGTCAGTACGACCTTGCTTTTGCACATAAGCAAAAACTTCAGATAAATGTTTATCACCAGAATTTTCCATACCACAAATCCTGGTATAACCACCTAATAACAGTGGAGTAACACCAAATTCTGTGCCATATTTTTTTGACTTCTTTGCCAAGTGAAAGCGGCTGGGCATACCCAAATAAAACTCTGTGACACGCATACCACAGGCTCGTGCTGCAAGAAAATGCCCTGCCTCATGGACAGTCACAAGTACAGAGAGAATAAGAAGTCCCCAAAATGCCGCAGATACAGCTCCCATTAAGCGCCACACCTCTCAAGAATATTTGTGGCACGCCTGCGAGCTTCTGCATCGATAGTGACAAGTTGCTCGATACTTTCAACAACGCTACTATCCATCTCATCCATAACGGAGCGGATAATATGCTCGATATCAAGGAAACCACAGCGACCCTGACGAAAAGCGAGATTCGCTATTTCATTGGCTGCATTCATAATGCAAGGAGCAGTGCCACCCTGCTTGCCTGCACGTTTTGCCAAAGCGAGGCAACCAAAAGTATCCTCATCAGCTTCACCAAAGCTCATGGCCGGAACACTACACCAGTCAATACGAGGAGCAGGAGTTTCCCAGCGCTCAGGATAGCTTAGTGCATATTGGATGGGTAGACGCATATCAGACGGTCCAAGCTGAGCCATGACAACACCATCGCTGAACTCTACCATCGAGTGAATACGACTTTGTTGCTGAATAAGTACACGCACCTGATCAATCGAGACCTCAAAAAGCTGATGCGCTTCAAGTACTTCAAGACCCTTATTGGCAAGTGTAGCCGAATCAATCGTAATCTTAGGTCCCATAGCCCACGTGGGGTGTGCTAAAGCATCTGCAGCTTTTACACCTGCTAACTCTTCACGTTTTTTGCCATAAAAAGGACCTCCTGAACAAGTAAGCCATAGGCAATGTATATCGCGCGTACGCTCACCTACCAAGCATTGGAAGATAGCGCTATGCTCAGAATCAACAGGAATAAGCTGACCTGGCCCTGCGAGAGGCATTAAAAGGTCTCCGCCACAAACAATAGACTCTTTATTGGCATAAGCAAGAATTTTTTTTGCCTTAAGTGCTTCATATCCACAACGAATGCCTGCAAATCCAACTACAGCCGACACGACACAATCAACTTCAGAAAGAATAGCGAGTTCTGTTGAAGCGTCATCATCTGAAAAGATTTGACAGCCTACAGGCAGGCCATCAAGTACGCCATCATGTGCATGAGATCTATCGCCTATACCTACGTATTTAACGCCAAATTCACGCGCTGCCGAGACAAGTTTGTCAGTTGCAGACCATACCGAAAGTGCAACAATCCGCAATTTATCAGCGTGCTGTCGACAAACATCTAAAGTTTGAGTTCCAATAGAACCCGACGCGCCCAAAACTGCTACACGCAGTGGGCGCGGACGAGGATTCTTGGGTAATGTATCTTCAAAGATACTCACAAAATGCCTCCTAACAACAAGGCGGCCCAAGCAACAGTTCCCGCAAAAAGCATGGAATCAGCTCTATCGAGCATTCCCCCATGCCCGGGAATAATATTTCCTGAATCTTTAACGCCAACGCCGCGTTTGATGCGCGATTCAAATAAATCTCCCACAACAGCAGAAATACAGACAAGCAACCCTACAGCAATTGCTAGTCCAAAATGCATACCGCGAACATGTAGGATTGCAAGGATAATCCAAGGAACAATACCGCCGACCATACCGCCCCAAAAACCTTCGATAGATTTCTTGGGAGAAATCTGGGGGGCTAGCTTATGCTTGCCAAAGCGTGATCCCACAAAATAAGCAAGAGCATCGTTGAGCCATACCG
Organism: Atopobium sp. oral taxon 810 str. F0209; assembly: GCF_000466405.1. Taxonomy (GTDB): domain Bacteria; phylum Actinomycetota; class Coriobacteriia; order Coriobacteriales; family Atopobiaceae; genus Olegusella. The sequence goes on from NZ_KE952937.1 coordinate 7,256, forward strand.
AACCCATAACAGCAAACGTAAAAAAAGCTCCTGTATTGCCAGGGTCAACGCAACGAATAGCGACAATGCTGGCATACATGAGCGAGGTGTAAATGGGTCCAAAGACTGACAGTGCAACATCTGCTGCTGTTGCGCGTGGCGTCAACACATACCAAATAGCATTCGCCATAATAAGCAAAAAAACTGCCAATACTAGATATGAATACTTACCAGTCAAAGGTACCAGCGGAAAAAGGGCGGCTGCCGTAAGACCAATAAGTTCATTGGGCATACGACCCGCCATACGTACCATGCGAAAAAACTCGGAACAACAAAGCCATGCCATTAAAGCAACAATGACAGCAGTAGGAATTGTGCCCAAATACAAGCAGACGAGAATGGTAATTGCATAGATAGCACCAGACAATGTGCGTTGCAACACCTTTTCAGCATTACCGCGCGCTATCTGTCCACGAAGCTTGCCTTCTGCACGCGAAGACGCAGTTGACTTGCGATGTGCCTCAAGACGAGCAATACCCGCGTCAATGCCACGATTGCGAGTATTACTTTGCTTGTTTGTATTGGAGTTGTCTTCGCTACTCACTTATTAACCACTCCCCCAAAGCGCCTGCTGCGATTTTGGAACGCATGAATTGCCCTTAGCATGTCCCAACGCGTAAAATCAGGCCAATAGGTATCTGTTACATAAAACTCGGTATAGGCTAGCTGCCATAGCAGATAGTTTGACAGGCGTTTCTCACCTGAGCTACGAATAAGAAGTTCGGGATCAGGAAGACCTGCAGTATATAGTCGCGAGGCAAACATATCGTTATCGATATCATCTGCAGAAAGCTTGCCATTCTCTACGTCTTGAGCCAAAAGACGAGCAGCGCGAACAATCTCAGCACGCGAACCATAATTCACTGCCAAAGCAAAGGTCATACCTGTGTGATCAGCTGTTTCTGCAAGACCTTTTTGGAACACCTTATACGTCTCACGAGGTAATGCTTCAAGATCGCCAAAAAAACGCAGTCGTACATTCTCTTGATGGAATAAAGGAAGTTCTTTAACCAAAGTTGTTGCAAATAGATGCATCAAGAGATCAACTTCGCGTTGAGGTCGACGCCAATTTTCAGTAGAAAAAGCATAGACCGACAGGACATCAAAACCCAAACGCACGCTAGTAGTAACTGCCTCGCGTAAGGAATCAACGCCTGCCACATGGCCCTTTGTACGATCTAAACCTCGCGCCTGTGCCCAACGTCCATTACCATCCATGATGATGGAGACATGACTTGGAATACGAGTTAAGTCAACATCATCAAGATTGATATCGGAAGGAGCATCACCGTAATAGGCACGAAGCTTTGCTTCGTCACGCTCCACTTAGATCTCCATCACTTCAGCAGTCTTGGCCTTAAGCAGCTCGTCGACTTTTCTAGTGTAATCATCAGTGAGTTTTTGAATAGCTTTCTTAGTGCGATTGGCTTCATCCTCGGGCAAGTCATCCTCTTTTTGAGCACGATCAACACGAGTATTAGCATCACGGCGCGCATTACGGATAGCAATTTTCGCTTCTTCAGCAAGTTTGCTGCAGTCTTTTGAAAGCTCGCGACGACGCTCTTCGGTCGGCTTAGGGAAAGGAAGACGTATTGCTACACCATCCTCGTTAGGGGTGATACCCAAATCCGAAGCCTCAATGGCCTTAACAATAGCATGCAGCGCACTCTTATCCCAAGGTTCCACGACAAGGAGAGACGCCTCAGGAACCTTTACGGCTGCTACCTGTGTAACAGGCGTTGGCTGACCATAATAATCAACCTTAATTGGATCAAGCACGTGGGGGTTTGCCCTGCCCGTGCGCACCTTTGCAAAGCCAGTTACAAGACTGTCAATGCACCTGTCCATGTGCTTGTTGGCATAATCGGTAAACTCACTCATTGTGCGTCCTCCTCGATAACGGTAGTTCCTACAGGCTCGCCGCGGAGGGCACGGTCAAAAACACCCTCTTCGTCGAGGCTAAAAACCATAATTGGCATGTGATTATCATGGCAGAGCGCCGTGGCAGTGGCGTCCATAACTTTGAGGTCACGGGTAAGAACCTCGTTGTAGCTGATGGTGTCAAACTTAATCGCTTCCGGATGCGAGACGGGATCTTGGTCGTAGATACCATCTACCTTGGTAGCCTTCATCAAAACGTCGGCACCAATCTCACAAGCACGCAGTGCAGCTGCAGTATCAGTGGTGAAATATGGATTACCTGTACCAGCAGCAAAAATCGTAATCCTACCTTTTTCTAAATGACGAATAGCACGGCGTCTGATATAGGTTTCAGCTACAGAGCGCATCTCGATAGCACTCATCACACGGCAATCCATACCAGCCTTTTCAAAAGTGTCCTGGAGAGCCAGCGAATTTATAACCGTGGCAAGCATGCCCATATTGTCGCCCTGAGCGCGATCCATGCCAGCCGCAGCACCCGTAAGACCGCGAAAAATATTGCCGCCACCAACCACGATGGCAATATCAACACCAGCCTCATAAGCAGGTTTTATATCGCGAGCAATACGCTCAGGAACACTTGGGTCAATGCCAAATTCCTTTGAACCCATCAGTGCTTCTCCAGAGAGTTTGAGCAGCACCCTGTCATATTTATATTCAGACATATGACCTCCTCGTATCCTGGTACGACATTTTAACAAAGTTATTAAAGCTAACGCATTTCCCATAGGTGGGCGGTAGAGTCTCGTTGCATAAAAAAAGGGCCGACTTGCGCCGGCCCCCTAACGTGTATAAAAGCTTACTCAGTCTCACCAAAAGCATATCTCTCAAAGCCGAGAATCTCGATGGTATCATCTGCGGCCTTGGAAACCTTCTTTGCAAGCTCACTGATGGTGACATCAGAATCCTTGATAAAGACTTGCTCGGTAAGGACGTTTTCCTTGTAATACTTGTTAACACGACCCTCGATCATCTTTTGCTGAACAAACTCAGGCTTACCAGACTCAGCGGCCTGTGCAGCATAAATGGTTTTCTCACGTTCAAGCAGGTCGGCGGGAACATCCTCACGGCGTGCAGCAACAGGGTCGGCAGCAACAACCTGCATGGCAACGTCATGCGCAAAAGCTTTGAAATCCTCATTTGCAGCAGTCTCTGCTTTAGCAAAAGAGAAGGACACAAGGTCTGCAAGCTTGCCACCAAGATGGATATAGCTAGCAAGAGCGCACGTGGAAGTCATACGCTTAAAACGAACAATCTTCATGTTCTCGCCGATGACATGAATCATCTCGGTAAGCTCGGACTCAACGGTACCCTCGCCCATTGCGCAAGCCTTAAGTGCATCGACATCTGCAGGGTCGTTTTCAGCAACGACCTTGGCAAGATCGGCAGCAAAGCCAGTAAACTTGGGGTTGGTGCCCACAAAGTCGGTTTCGCAGGTAAGCTCAAGCAGTGCACCAGTCTTGCCATCCTCGGACACGTACGTAGCAACAGTACCCTCATTGGTAGCACGACCAGAACGCTTTACTGCCTTGGCTACACCCATCTCACGAAGAACGTCAATTGCGCGCTCAATATCGCCATCAGCTTTCACAAGAGCCTTTTTGCACTCCATCATCGGGGAGTTTGTCATCTCGCGGAGCTGCTTAACAAGAGCAGCGGTAATCTGTGCCATGGTGACCTCCTTTAAGGGTCTATTTGTTGGTTGGTCTGAATTACTCTGCAGCAGGAGCTTCGGTGGCCATCTCAGCCTCAACGGAAGCGGCATCTTCGCCTGCCATCTCAGCAGCAGTCATTTGCTCCTTGCCAGAACCAGCAAGAACTGCATCAGCAGCAAGCTGGCACATCAAATCAACGGAACGAATAGCATCATCGTTTGCAGGAATGCCGTAATCAATCACGTCAGGGTCAGAGTTGGTATCAAGAAGACCAACAACGGGGATGTGAAGACGGTTGGCCTCCTTGATGGCAATCTCCTCGCGCTTAGTATCAACAACAAAGAGTGCCTGAGGCAGGGCGCGCATATCACGAACACCACCAAGGTTACGCTGCAGTTTCTCGAGCTCCTTGGTAAGCACGGCCTGCTCTTTCTTGCCACGACGAGCCATGTCACCAGTCTCAACCATAGCCTCGAGCTGTTCCATACGATCAATACGAGAACGCATGGTTACAAAGTTGGTGAGCATGCCACCAAGCCAGCGCTGATTGATGTAGGGCATACCAGCGCGAGCAGCTTGAGTAGAAATAGGCTCCTGAGCCTGCTTCTTGGTACCAACAAACAAAACATTGCCACCCTTAGCAGCAGTCTCCTTGAGGAAGGTATAGGCTTTGTCAGCGTCAAAAAGGGTTTGCTTTAGATCGAGAATGTAGATGCCATTGCGCTCACCAAAGATATAAGGCTTCATCTTTGGGTTCCAGCGACGGGTCTGGTGACCATAGTGGCAACCTGCATCAAGTAAGGTCTGAATAGTAATCTTAGCCATCTTTAACCTCCATTGGTTGATCCTCCGCGTGGTGTCATCCCCTTAAGCCACCTAGGTTATGGCTGTAGCCTAGGCACCATGGCTTTTGGGTGGCCACGCGTGTGAAATATACTGTGCGGACGCACAGCAATTAGACAGTATAACAGCTTAGCTAAGCAGCACCAAGCTCACATTGAGAGCAATTTTGCCATCACAAGGCGCCCAAATCCGCAACTAATCTGCCCTTGGATGTGCCTGGCGAGCCGCCTCTTTGAGACGATCTATTGAAAGATGTGTATAAATTTGAGTCGTGGAAAGATCCGCATGCCCCAAAAGTTCTTGAACAGAACGTATATCTGCTCCCCCTGAAAGCAGCTCTGTAGCATATGAGTGGCGCATAGCATGAGGCGTAAGTGAAGGATCAAGACCTGCCAGCTTGATATAGTGCGAAAAACGTACCCTCAACGCATCTGCACTCATACGCTTACCACGTGTAGAGATAAATACCGCCTGCCTATCAGCATCGCTTTGTACTTTCGCCTTTGCTAACAGCGCTGGACGCGCGAATTGATAATAGTCAAGCAAACGCTTAATAGCTTCAGGATAAAGTGGAACGATACGTTCCTTGGAACCTTTTCCAAAAAGACGAGCTTGTTTAAGATCCAAATCGATGTCAGATATATTAAGGGCAGATATTTCTGAGATACGTCCCCCTGTCGCCGCTAATAATTCTAAATAAGCACGGTCACGTATTCCCTCACTACTGCTGAGATCACAAGCAGCAAGAAGTTTTTCTACTGAAGCAGCATCAAGCGTATGAGGCAAAGTCTTTGCTCTTTTAGGACTCGCAACAGCTGCAGCACAATCTTTTTCGGTAAAACCCTCTCTCACAAGCCAACGATATATATCGCGGATAGCAGAAAGCCTCCGGTCAATGGTAGATGGGGCATAGCGCGCACGTACCTGCTCGGCAAGCCAAGAACGAATTTGACGGTGAGAGACTTCAAGTCCATCAATCTGCTGACGCTCAAGCCAGGCACAGTATGCTTCCAAATCACCTTGATAAGCACGTAGTGTATGAACAGAAAGATTGCGAACGTCTTTAAGATAGGTTAGGTACTGCTTGACCAATACTGAAAAATCTTGCTGCCCTTGCTGTTCTTTCTGAGCGTCTATAGAATTCATGCGTCCTCATGACCTTCCACAGAGGCATTTTCCCAGTTTGTATCAGGCCATGTACCTGCATACTTACCAAAAAGGTCTTGTCGATTTTGTACAAAGACTTCCATATCTGTTTTTGCACGTTTGGCATATGCAGCATAGCGTTCTCGCTTTTTGAGACGCGGACCATCCAATGGAGGTACGATGCCAAAATTAACATGCATGGGCTGGTAATCAACACAAAAGGGATCTGAAGCGTAGTGTACCAACGAACCAAATGCTGCGGTTGGTGGCAACTCTGGAGCTGCAAGGCCTTTAAGGGCTGCATAGGTATTGAGTGCCGCAAACAGACCCGAAGCAATCGCCTCGGTATAGCCCTCGGTACCCGTAATCTGCCCTGCAAGACGAATTTGGGTTCCAGGTACGCAAAAACCGCGTTCTAGCACATGTGGACTGTCCACAAAACTATTTCTATGCATAACGCCATAACGGAAAAACTCTGCATGTTCAAGACCTGGTATAAGACGAAATATTCGTTTTTGCTCACCCCAGTTAAGGTTGGTCTGAAAACCTACAAGGTTATAAGCAGTTTTATTGACGTTCTCCGCACGTAACTGAACTGCTGCCCAAGGGCGATGACCTGTGCGAGGATCGGTCAAACCTACAGGTTTAAGCGCTCCAAACCTCAAGGAGTCAATACCACTACGGGCTACTTCTTCAATAGGCTGACAGGCACTAAAGAGATCCTTTTGTTCAAAATCGCGAGCAATCACACGTTTGGCTGAGATAAGCTCTCCTACAAGCTGCTCGTATTCTTTTTTGTTTAAAGGACAGTTGAGATAATCACCACTACCTGCTTCTTCATAACGTGACTGACTAAAAATAATTTCTTTATCAAGAGACTCCGCATCAACAATAGGAGCGGCCGCATCATAAAACGACATACGACTTGCCCCAAGCTTTTCTGAAAGTGCCTCAAAGAGTGACTGTGAGCAAAGAGGACCTGCAGCAATAACTGCATAGCCCTTCGGAAGATTCGTTACTTCTTTGCGAACAACTTCAATAAGAGGCTCAGCTTCAATGGCAGCATTGACTAGCTGCGAGAATTGCTCCCTATCAACTGCAAGCGCTCCACCTGCTGGTACGCTTGCTTTAAGGGCAAGTTCAATCAAGGCAGAACCCATGAGCACGAGTTCACGTTTGAGCAACCCCGCCGCACTATCAGCTCGAAGAGATTTAAGAGAGTTGGAACAAACAAGCTCAGCAAAATCTGACGTTCTGTGTGCAGGAGATAGCACTTGAGGACGCATCTCATAAAGCCTCACAGCGATACCACGACGCGCAAGTGTCAACGCACACTCACTACCTGCAAGACCTCCGCCAACAATATCAACAACTACTGCCATATAGGATCAACCAATCAAAGAAGGCTCATCGAAAAACGGTCATAGGTGACCTGTATTTTGTCCAATTCTAGCGCGTGTATTCAAATAGTCAGCAGTAGGAGCATAACGACCATCAGGAAGTCGCTCAACAATATTTTTGGTCTCATACTCAGAAAGTGTCCGCAAAAGCGTGAGGGGATCCATGCCTAAAGTCGTAGCCAGCTCATCAGGTCGCGTAGCAGAGGCAATGAGAGCAGACAGCACTCTCCCCTCCTCTGCAGGTATTTGTCCTGTCCAGGCGCGGAGACAGCCAAAATCAAGAGCAATCATGGCTTCTAAATCTTGCTCACTGCATACCATTGCGGCACCATCGGCAATAAGGCGATTCGTACCAACTGATTGGGGCGAAAAAATTGAGCCAGGTACTGCATAAACTCTTCGTCCTAAATTTGTCGCAACCTCGGCTGTACTAGTAGTCCCCGAACGAACACCTGCCTCACACACAAACAAAACCTCTCCTAAAGCTGCAATGAGCTGATTACGTTTAGGAAAAGCCCAACGTTTGGGAGGTCGACCCCAACACTCCATAGAAACTATCGCACCACCCTGGGCTAGGGCCCCCTCAAAGACGTCACGTGAACTGTCTGGATACACAAGATCGGCACCTGTTCCACAGACCACTATGGTCTTTCCACCAGCGGCAAGAGCTGCACGTGCCGCGGCACTATCGCAACCACGTGCACCACCAGAAACTACGCAAAGTCCGCACTCAGCGGCAACACGTCCTGCCATGCGTGAAGCTGCAATACCATAAGGAGTTGCCTGCCGGGCACCCACTACAGAGAGTTTTCGTTCTGCTAATACATCTAGGTCACCATACACATAAAGAGTATCTGGAGGCTTTTCTAACAATTCTAATTCTGTGGGATATGCTTCATCTCCTAAGTGCAATTCATGACTTGTATACATACTTTTGCCTCTCTATGAACTCATCGTACGATACGAACATGCTTCGATAATGTCAGTACTGTTTACTTCATCCCGACAGTCCAAATCTGCAATTGTCCTTGCTACTCTTACAACTCGTGAAATAGCTCTACCTCCAAAAGACTTTCTTCGAGCAATATCTTCCAAGGTGTTTTGAGCTTTAAGATCGAGTGCGGCAATTTCAGCGAGGCTGCTTGTATGCAATTTTTCATTACGTGCAACTCTCCATGCGCAAAACTCTCGAGCTTGACAGACAATCTCTTTCATCTGAGTAGAACTTGTACCTAACTCCCCTTGAATAACGCGCGATTCCTTAGGTCGTGTCACATTAACCTGCAAATCAATACGATCCATTAAAGGGCCGCCAATACGTCCTTGGTAGCGAGTGATTTGCCCAGGACTACAGGTACATACATGCCCTAAATCACCCAGATAACCACAGGGACATGGGTTGGCAGCAGCAACTAATTGAAAGGCACAGGGAAATCTATAAATACCATCTACGCGAACAATACGCACTTCTTTATCTTCAAGGGGCTGGCGTAAGGCTTGCAGGGTAGCTGGAGCAAATTCTGGCAGCTCGTCCAAAAACAAAATGCCATGATGGGCTAACGATACCTCGCCAGGCATAACAGGTCTGCCACCACCCACCATGCCTGCATATGAAATAGAATGATGAGGTAATCTAAAAGGGCGAATCATTTGAAAACCCTCAGCTAGGGGTTCTCCTGCCAAGGAATGAATAAGCAGCACCTCTGTCTGTTCTTCCGCAGCTAAGCTTGGGAGTATAGTGGGTAGGCGCTTGGCAAGCATGGTTTTCCCTGCCCCAGGAGGGCCCACCATGAGTAAACCATGGCCGCCTGTAGCAGCCAAGCAAAAAGCACGTTTGGCTATCTCTTGGTCTATAACATCGGCAAAATCAAGGCTATTTGACAGCTTTGGGGTTTCTAAAAACTGAGTTTGCTTGTCATAAGCTAATCGGTCCACCCCCTGTTTAAGCTGGTTCAAGCTTGTGAGTACCTTCATATGTGATGCCAAATTTGCTGGTAAAGCCTCTCCTGCCCCCGATATCAACTCCAAACCCATTTCATTGGCAAGAAGCGCATAAGCGACCATTCCTCGTACAGCAGCTACCCCACCATCCAATGCGAGTTCCCCCACAAAAAGGCAGTTATCTAGATCTGTATGGGGAATTTGTCCGGTAGCAGCAAGAGTTGCTACCGCTATAGGTAAATCCAAACCACTCCCCCGCTTTTTCAGTTCTCCAGGAGCAAGATTGACCGTAATATGGAGTCGTGGCAATTCATAGGCAGATGCCTTACAAGCACAGCGCACGCGTGGCCGCGCTTCCAAGACTGCGGAATCAGGCATACCAACAATGGTCATCCCAGGAATTCCAGCAGCAAGAGATACCTCTACGGTTACAGGAAGAGCTTCGGCTCCCCTAATAACTGCTGTATGTACTGCAAATCGAGACTGTGTTGCCATTTTATTCATCCCACACATAAGCATGGGGAATGTAGCGTACATGGGCGTTGTGCTGACCATATACGTTAAGTGCAAGCACGCTAAAATACACCTGTGTCTCAAGAGAATGAGCGCTGAGATACATCAGCGCAATATCGCGATAGCGATGTTGCTTGGCCTGATTAACTGCCTCTTCAGGATATATCGCTGAAGCTTCCTTGGTGGTATATCGTGTTTTCACCTCAACGAGGTGAATATGCTTCTTATCATCAATCGCAACGATATCTGCCTCTCCAGCAGAACAAATCCAATTACGCTCTACAATTTTTAGGCCAATAGTTTTTTCTAAATAACGACAAGCTAAGCACTCACCTAGATGACCTAGCTCCTTTGAAGTCAACTCTGAAATTGGTTTTTCACGCTCTGCTGCTTCCAAAATTTCTCCCTTCTCGGTCCCTCATAAGACTTTGAAGAAAGCAACTTGGATTTTGCTTGTTACCAAGCTGACCTTCAGCTGCAAGCAGTCTTGCAATTGCAGCTGCATAACAAGGCAGTCCAGCAGTAATATCTCAACTGACAAGAATCGCAAAAGTGTGGCACAAAAATATTCTTAAAAAAGCGATGGCATTTCCACAAAGTTGCTGCAAAAACTTACACGATGAAGAGGTGTGAGTCCAAATCGCTTAATTGCGGCAATATGTTCTGCAGAACCATAGCCTTTACAAGAAGCAAAGTTGTATTCAGGATAACTTTTGCCATACTCAATCATCAGTTGATCTCGTGTCACTTTGGCAACAATCGAGGCTGCGGCAATTGAGGCAATCTTTGCATCGCCTTTAACAATCGTACGCTCCTTGGGATGAGCATGAACGGGATTTCCATCAATCAAAACAGAGTCTGGTTCAACCCCTGTATCAACAATAGCTTCACTCATTGCTTGTCTAAGCGAAGCTGCCATACCCTGTTTATCGATTACATCAGCAGGTATATGGGAAATACCTATAGAAACTGCCACGGTCTGAATTCGTAAAGCAAGCTCGCGTCTCTGCTGGGGACTCAGTTGTTTGGAGTCATTAACACCCAAAATCTCTGGCTCATCTGGCAATACCACTGCTGCCACGGTCAAAGGTCCTGCTATTGCGCCTCTACCCACCTCATCTACACCCACAATGATGCCTGAGCCACCAAGTTCTCTCTGCAGGCGATACATCCCCTGCACACGGCTGCATTCCTGCAAGAAATGTTCTTGACGCCTACGTGCACTTTTTACCGCTTGTTGCACCTGACTCCTCGGATCTTCTGCGTAGCGAGAAATCAAGTCATCTAGTTCATCATGAGAGGCAGTTTTAAAAAGCCCCGCTATCTCTCGTGCTGTCGCAGCATGCTCCACAGACATCCTCCCTCATTTTATTCAAATAAAATGTAGCACAGCAAGCCCATAGCACAAAAAAGCCGCCCCGAAGGACGGCTGAAGCACTCTTTTTGTTGCACTAAAACTAGATACGCTTCTCGCGAAGACGAGCAGCCTTGCCAACGCGATCGCGGAGGAAGTACAGCTTTGCACGGTGTACTTGACCATGACGAACAACTTCGAGCTTTGCAATCTTGGGAGAGTGCATGGGGAATGTACGCTCAACACCAATGCCAAAGCTAAGCTTACGAACCGTAAAGGTCTCGCGAGCACCTTCGCCACTAATGCGAATAACATCACCCTGGAAGACCTGCAGACGCTCGCGCTCGCCTTCCTTAATGCGGTAATGCACCTTGACGTTATCGCCAACGATGACGGTGGGGATATCCTCACGAATCTGCTGACGCTCAATCGCCTTGATGTAGTCCATGAAACTTCCTGTCTTCTCGTCCAGAGGTGCCGCCAACTCAAGCACGGCACATGGCATGTTTACACACTGTGAGTCATTTTAAGCGTTTATCAAGCCCCTTACAAGTACCAATAAAGGTTTTTGTCTGCCGTATCACATAAGCTACGTGCAATTTCACAAAAAAGAGGAGCCCCGAGAGGCTCCTCCCAAAATCAGTTTGATGCAAAAATCAAACTAGTCAAGCTTGGCTTGTGCTGCCGCAAGGCGTGCAATAGGCACACGGTAGGGCGAGCAAGAGACATAATCTAAGCCGAGCTTGTAGTACATGTGAATAGACTCAGGGTCACCACCGGTCTCGCCGCAGACACCACAAACAATGTCAGGATTGCCCTCATGACCGCCCTCAACACCAAGCTTAACGAGCTTAGCAATGCCAGGATCGAGTGTCTCGAAGGGGTTGGACTTGAGAATCTTACGGTCAAGATACTGAGGAACAAAAGCAGACTCAACGTCGTCACGAGAGAAGCCAAAGCCCATCTGAGTGAGGTCATTGGTGCCGAAGGAGAAGAAGTCGGCATGCTTTGCAATGTCATCAGCGATGACAGCAGCGCGAGGAATCTCAATCATGGTGCCAACGGGGATGGAGAGCTCGACACCCTCTGCCTCGCTCACAGCCTTGATTTGAGCCTCAACCTGAGCGCGAACCTGCTCGAGCTCGGTCTCAAGAGAGACAAGAGGAATCATGATCTCAGGCTGAGGATCGAGCCCCTCCTTCTTGAGCTGAGCCATAGCGGTGGCGATTGCACGGGTCTGCATATCATTGAGCTCGGGATAGACGATGCCCAGACGGCAACCACGCAGGCCAAGCATGGGGTTGGCTTCCTGATAGCTGTCAAGCTTCTTAAGGAGAGCTTTACCCTCGCTGACATCCTCGCCCTTTGCCTCAGCGCGTGCGAGAGACACCTCAAGCTCACGCGGGGACTCCAAGAACTCATGCAGGGGGGGATCAAGCAGACGCACGATGACAGGTAGACCATCCATGGCCTTGAACATCTCGTAGAAGTCGCCAATCTGAGCCTCATACAGCTTGGCAATAGCCTCGTCCTTGGTTGCCTGATCCTCGGCAAGGATAAAGGACTGAATAAGCTGCTTGCGGTCACCCAAGAACATGTGCTCGGTACGGTCAAGACCGATACCAGTTGCACCAAACTCACGGGAGAGCTTTGCGTCAGCAGGGTTGTCAGCATTGGCGCGAACCTTGAAGACGCGACCAAGGGACTCGTCATTAGAAATCTCGTCAGCCCACTCGAGGATGGTACCTAGGTCACCAGCGAGCTCGGGGCGAACCAACTCAACGGCACCGAGGATGATATTACCCGTGGAGCCATCAATGGAGATGACGTCGCCTTCCTTCAAAACGATGTCGGTACCAGCAATGGTAGCTTCCTTCTTGGCGACATCAATCTGGAGGGACTCGCAACCACATACGCATGGTGCACCCATACCACGAGCAATAACTGCTGCGTGAGAGGTCTTGCCACCATGGGAGGTCAAGATGCCCTCAGCGGCAACCATACCGGCAAGGTCATCGGGAGTGGTCTCCCAGCGAACGAGAACACAGGGCTTGCCAGCTTCTTTATAAGCAACAGCGTCAGCAGAGGAGAAGACGACAGCGCCTACGGCTGCACCAGGAGAAGCGTTCATACCCTTAGCAACGACATCATACTTTGCCTTGGAGTCAAACTGAGGGTGGAGCAGCTGATCAAGCTGATCGGGAGCAACGCGGGAAACAGCGGTCTTCTTGTCGATACGGCCCTCTTCAACCATCTGGATAGCAACACGAAGTGCAGACAGAGCAGTACGCTTGCCAACACGAGTCTGCAGCATCCAAAGCTTGCCCTGCTCAATGGTGAACTCGAGGTCCATCATGTCGGCGTAGTGATCCTCAAGAATCTCGAAGACACGGAAGAGTTCCTTGCCTGCCTCCTCAAGACCGGGGACATGAGGAAGATCGGCGATAGGCTCAGTGTTACGAATACCAGCAACAACGTCCTCGCCCTGAGCATTGACTAGGAAGTCACCGTAGCGCTCATTGGTACCATCAGCAGGGTTGCGGGTAAATGCAACGCCAGTAGCAGAGGTGTTGCCCTTGTTACCAAAGGCCATGACCTGCACGTTGACAGCAGTACCAAGCTCATCGGGAATCTTGTTCTGCTTACGGTAAAGGATGGCGCGCTCGGTATTCCAAGAACCAAAGACTGCCTGCTCGGCAAGACGGAGCTGCAGGATGGGGTCGTGGGGGAAAACAGCCTTGCCGTCAACCTCAATCTCAGGATACTTCTCGACATCAACGTTATCAGCAAAAATCTGCTTGAACGTAGCAACAAGCTCTTTAAGGTCATCAGCATCGAGCTCAGTATCAAGCTTAACGCCCTTCTCGGCCTTCTTGGCATTGATGGCATCCTCGAAGAGCTGACCAGAAACGCCCATAACTACGTCAGAGAACATCTGGACAAAACGACGGTAGGAGTCGTAAGCAAAACGGGGATTGTCAGTCTGCTTGATAAGACCCTGAACAGAGTCATCATTCAGACCAAGGTTCAAAACCGTATCCATCATGCCAGGCATGGAGAAAGGAGCGCCGGAACGCACTGAAACCAGCAGAGGATCCTCAGCGTCACCGAGCTTCTTGCCCATACGCTTCTCGAGATCCTTACGGTACTCGTCAATCTCGTCGAGTACACCTTCAGGCCAAACATTGCCTGCGCCAGAATACTCAACACAAGTCTGGCAGGAAATAGAAAATCCTGGGGGAACAGGAAGACCAATATTGGCCATCTCGGCGAGGTTTGCACCCTTACCACCAGTAATCCACTTTGCCTTGTCGACGGTCTCGCCTGCGACCTCAGTCACATTCTTACCGTTTTCGTCAAAGCCGAACCGGTACACGTGCTTTTCAGCCATACGCACTCCTTGATTCGTTGCTTTGGGCAGCCAAAGCTACCCCTGTACCAACAACAGCATGATAGCGCAATCCAGCACTTAAGCTGAATTCAAATTAATAAAGCCAGACATACAGACCATCATTTCCGCACTACGAGGAAATATTGGCCTGCTGTCTAGCTCAATTTTTCACAATATGAGCAGGTTATGCGAGCTCTTGCACAGAAATTTCTGCACGATGACCACTGATACTTGCGGGCTCAGAACCCGTAAGGCTAGCAATAACCGTGATGGAAGGACCGAGCAAGTCAACAGAAGGAATACCCCTACTGTCGAGCTCGCGCCTAATATCACGGCGAAGATTCTTATCAGCGATCGTGTGGAAAACAGCCGTAGGTGTATCCTCTTCGCGATTCTTGTCAAGGTAGTCACAAACCATCTCAACATTGTTTACATTGCCCAGCTGCTTAACAACAATCGCGCCATCCTCAAACTGGTCAGCCGCAGCCTCTACGACGCCGACCGCAGTCTTGCCGCGAGCGTCAGAGAGAACGAATACGACGGGAAGGGGCTCTTCCCCAATCTCCTCACCGATGAAGTCCTCAGGCATGAATGCGTTCCTTCCTCTCAAACCGGACCTTTGTGTCCGACTTTGTACACATGACAATGCGTGCATACCTAGCGTTTGCGGGAAAGTACTCCGATATCCGCCACGTCTGCGAAGACATTTGCAAAGCGGTTTAACAGCCGAAGCCTATTCTCCCTTAACTTAGTGTCCTCGTCCATGACAAGTACGTCATCAAAGAATCGGTCGATGGGCTCTCTTAATGCCGCGAGAGAGCGACAAGCCCCCTCATAGTCACCTGAAGCCAACGCTTTCTCCACATTCTGTTCACCTTCACAACAAGCTTGGAGCAAGACAGATTCGGATTCAGTAAGTAAAGTTTCGTCAACTTCAATACCCAAATTCTTGTCAGCAAGATGCGCAGCACGGGCGTATGCCACCGCCAAATCATCAAAAAGTTCAGGCTGGCTTGAACGCGCCTCATCAAGAGCATGAGCGCGAGCAAAGAATTCCGCAGGGTCAATTACACCTACCGCAGAAACAGCATCAATGGTGTCTGGAGCAATACCATCTTTTTTGGCCATAGCAGCAAGACGACCTGCAAAAAACTTGACAACATCCGTCTCAACTTCAGCCACATCAAAACTAATACCCTGTGCAGCAAGGCTAGAAAGCGCACAATGAATAAGTTTGCGAAGCTCAAGCTTGGGCAAAACCTTAAGAATAGCAATCACGCCAATTGCTGCACGACGCACGGCAAAGGGGTCTGCAGAGCCTGTGGGCGGCTCACCAATGGCAAACATGCCACAAGCGGTATCAATTTTGTCAGCCAATGCCACAAGCTGCCCAACAACACCAGAAGGCAATTTGTCGCCTGCAAAACGAGGACGATAGTGTTCACGAATTGCATCAGCAATATCAACAGGCTCCCCCGCTGCCTCAGCGTAGTAGCCGCCCATAACACCTTGCTGACTTGTAAACTCAATAACTGCTTGGCTCACAAGGTCTGCCTTGGCAAGATGTGCAGCGCGTTGTGCCTTCTGCGCCAGTTCTTCATTAGCATCCAACTGATGTGCAGCTGCCAAAGCAAGAGCTTCCATACGCTCAACCTTTTGACGCATGCTACCTAGCTTCTCTTGGAAGACAACTTGGCTCAAACGCTCAACAAATTCATCCATCGGAACCTTAAGGTCCTCATCATAGAAGAACTTTGCATCGTCAAGACGAGCCCTAACCACACGCTCATTACCATCGATAACCGTTGCAGCACAGCGAGGGTCAGCATTGCTAACAACAACAAACTCGCAGGTAAGTTTGCCATTCTTGTCATAAATAGGGAAATAACGTTGATTGGAAAGCATGGACTCACAGATAATCTCATGAGGAACAGCAAGAAACTCCTCATCAAACTTACCCACAATAACCGAGGGCCACTCACAAAGGTTGACAACCTCTTGGAAAGTAGCGCGAGGCGTATCAACATGTGCGCCACCACGCTCAGCTTCAATTTGAGCAATACCCTTACGAATAACCGCTGTACGCTCTTCTTCACCAAGTACACAAGCAGAGCGCAGAACATCTTCGTAAAGCTTGGGCTCGGCGACTACATGCTCGCCCGCACCTAACACGCGATGACCACGGGTTGTATTACTGCTTGTCACGTCACCATAAGTTACATCTATAACTTCACTACCCAGAAGAGCGCAAATCCAGCGAACTGGACGCACAAAGCTCACGTGCTCAGAACCCCAGCGCTGACTACGGTAGTTAGGCCATTCAAGATGCGAGATGATGTGCTCACATAGTTGGGTCAGCAGAGGCTCTGCCGGACGAGATTCTTCGTGAATCTCGGCAAAGACATACTCGTTGCCATCGGCATCTACATGCCGCCTCAGCTGCTCAGCATTCACGCCTTGTTTACGAGCAAATCCAAGAGCTGCTTTGGTAGGATTGCCCTCTGCATCAAAGGCAATGCGTGCAGCGGGTCCACGACGAGACTCATTGCGCTCCTCGGTAGCACAAGCAACGTCTGCCACCAGAGCAGCTAGTCGACGCGGCGTCGAGATAATACGTACCTTGCCGTGAGACAACCCAAGCTCATCAAGACCTTCGTCCACTAGTTTTCCCAGCTGAGCAACGGCGTTGGAAAGAGGGGCGGACGGCATTTCCTCAGTACCAATTTCGAGAAGAAAATCCTTCTTATCAGCCATTTAGGCCACCTCCTTCTTTTCTGCATCAGACTTGCTTGCAACCTCTGCCAAATATGACTCGCAGCAGGCTTTGGCAAGTGTGCGCACGCGAAGAATATAGTTTGCACGCTCAACAGCAGACAGTGCTCCACGAGAGTCAAGCAGATTAAAGGCATGGCTGCACTTCATAACGCAGTCATAGCCAGGAAGCGGCAACTTGCGGTCAAGGCAGGCGTGGCATTCCCTCTCGTAGTCATCAAATTTCTGTCTCATCATAGGAACATCGGCAACCTCAAAGTTGTATGCCGAAAACTCACGCTCATTTTCAAGGAAGACATCACCGTATTTGATAGCAGTGCCGTCAGGCAGCCAACTCCATACCAAGTCATAAACCGAATCAACCTGTTGGGCATACATAGCAATACGCTCAAGGCCATAGGCAATCTCAACGGGAACAGGGTCAACTTCAATACCACCCACCTGTTGGAAGTAGGTAAATTGAGTAACCTCCATGCCATCCATCCAGACTTCCCAACCCAAGCCCCAAGCACCTAGCGTAGGACTTTCCCAGTCATCCTCAACAAAACGGACGTCATGCTCTGCAGGGTCAAGGCCAATTGCTGTAAGCGATCCCAAATATAGCTCCTGAGAATCAGCAGGGCTAGGCTTGAGTACTACCTGGAATTGATAGTAATGCTGCATACGATTGGGATTCTCACCATAACGTCCATCAGCAGGACGGCGGCAAGGCTGCGGATAGCAGGTGCGCCAAGCAGCGGGCCCCAAGCTACGTAGCAAAGTGGCGGTATGAAAGGTACCAGCACCAACCTCGCTATCGTAAGGTTGCATAACCGTACAACCCTGATCTGCCCAATAATGTTCAAGGGCCAAGATCATATCTTGGAAGCTTAGTGGAGTAGTACTCATAGTCCTGCTTTCCTCTCGTTAACTTCTTTGTACGGCAAAACCATACCTTGATTTTCTTGTCACATCAGTTGCAGCTCATAAAAACTGCGTGTCTACTTTAAGGCACCCCAGCGGTTGAGCGGCCAATAAATCCATACCGCCTCAGAAGTGATGGAACTCATAGGGATGGGTCCAAAATAACGCGAGTCAAGAGAATCTGTACGATTGTCCCCCATAACCCAAACCTGTCCTTCAGGAACGGTAAGGGGATAACTAATTCCACCTGCAACCCAAGTATCGCTTAAAGGTAAAGTGGGAGTCCCCGAAGTATAGGGTTCATCAAGCTTTTTACCATCAACCCAAACTGCGTTATCCTTGATATCAACGGTTTGACCAGGACCCGCAATGATGCGTTTAATAAGCGTATCGCCTGTGCCTTTAATATCGTTAAAAGTTACGATTTGACCCACCTGAGGCTCATTTGTCCATAGGCTAACTTTCTCACCTATCAGGTGATCCCCTTGCTGGATTGTTTGAAGCATCGAACCTGACGGTACTTCATAAAACTCAACCACATAACGGCGTATCAGCAAACTGGCCCCAATAGCAATAACAAAGACCAACACCCATTGCAGCCAATTGGGAATACCACGTTTTTCCATACTACGCTCTCCCCTTCTGAAGCGCTAAAGAAGCGTCTTCTAGCAAATCGGGACGCCACTTTTGGGTACGTTCCAACGCACTTTGAGCTCGCCATTTTGCAATTTCTGCATGATTGCCTGAGAGCAAAACTTCAGGCACTTTTCTACCTTCAAAATCAGCGGGCCGAGTATATTGGGCATATTCCAACAAACCATCCGAGAAAGACTCATCCTTCGCGCTATTCTCATCACCTAAAACACCTGGTAATAAACGCACTACCGCATCACTCACGACCATAGCCGCAAGCTCCCCACCCGTAAGTACATAATCACCAAGGGAGATAATCTCATCTGCCAGTTCATAACAACGTTCGTCCATACCCTCATAACGACCACAAACAAACAACAGATGCTCTTTTTTGGCAAGGCGTTGTGCGCAAGACTCATCAAAACGCCTTCCGCAAGGTGAAAAGAAAACCACATATGGCAAAAACAAGCTACGGGATTTAAGATCACGCACTGCATCAAAGATGGGTTGAGGCTTCATAAGCATACCCTGGCCGCCACCAAAAGGTGCATCATCCACTGTGTGATGCCTATCATGCGTCCAATCACGCAGATTGTAAGCTTTAAAGCTCAAGATTCCTTTATCCTGTGCGCGGCCCATAATGGAGGCACTCATATAAGGTTCAAAGACTTCAGGAAAGACGGAAAGTGTTTCAATATGCACAGTCTCTCCTCCCTAAACGAGTCCATCAGGCAAATTAACACGAATAACGCCTTGAGCAGGCAACTCGTCAATGAACTCATCAATAGCAGGAATCAACACTTCTTTGTTGCCTTGACGCACAACCCAAACATCATTGGCAGGACCTACCATAATCTCAGAGATGCGTCCCAGTTCACCATACGTGCGGTCCATCACTTGACGACCCATCAGTTCATCCAAAGCAGGACCTAAATCCGCAGGCAACTCTTCTACAGGAGCTAAAAGAGAATGACCTACCAAGGCTTGAGCATCAGAAATACTTGTGACATCGGATAACGAAATCAGCTGACCTGAACCTGCGTTGGTCACATGATTTATCCGATGAAACCTATCTCGCTTGAGCACAGGTGGAACACAAGCCACATGCATACCGTCGTATAACAAGGGGGGAAGCCCAGCGACCGGAGCCGCTACGACCTCCCCACCTTTGCCATGTGTCTTTGTTATACCTGCGACCAAGCGCCAATGTTTGCGCGCCATGGACACCTAACCTACAACCTCTACCTCGACAGAAGTACCCACACGTGAACCAAGAGCACGAGCAAGCGTGCGAATGGCCTTAATCGTGCGACCACGACGACCAATGATACGGCCGGCATCTTCTTCGGCGCAGCTCACCTCAATAAGTGCGCTGCCCTCACGGTCGGTAACATCCAAAGAAACACTATCTTGATCGGCTACCAAACCGCACACGATATACTCCACGAGATCTGCAACCTTGTCCGAGGCGAGCTCCTCGTCGTCCTGAATCTCCTCGACTACGTCGATAGTCTCCTCAGTGACGTCGGCGAATTCGCCGGCCATGGCTTACTCCTCGTCCTGAGCTGCTGCTGCCTTGGCCTGAGCCTTCTTAGAAAGCTTGGCCTTCTTCTCGGGTGCGGGAGCACCAGTACGCACGATGTCCATCAGGTGAGAGACGGTAGAGCTGGGCTGAGCACCCTTAGCAACCCACTCATCAATCTTCTCAAGGTCAAGCTGAATGGTCTTAGGGGTGGTCAAAGGATTATAACGACCAACCTCCTCAATATAACGACCATCGCGAGGCATACGGCCATCAGCGACGACAACACGATAATAGGGACGCTTCTTGGCACCGTGACGGGCCAAACGAATCTTGACTGCCAATGAAAACTCCTTCAGACGAGCGACACCGTGGTAGTAGTAGTTGTGTCGCTTTGCCACACAAATGCTCTCCTACTATACGACTCTTAGCGTTTGGTGCAAGGTGCAGTTTTTGTATCTTAGAGACAAAATCCATGTAAAAGCAACTCTCAAACAGCTCTAAGAACAAATTTATCAATGTTTTTTTGAATTTTCAAACAAGCAAAACTTCAGCTTATTGCGCAGGCATCTAGAACAAATGAGCTGTCCTGCTACTTACCTATAATGACAACTATGGAGAATGCAAAAGATGACATAACGGTAATTTCTTGGTCAGGACGAGCAATCGGTTTACTTGATCTTGATGCTTTCTTTGCCTCGGTCGAGCAGCTTGATCACCCAGAGTGGCGAGGTAAACCCCTTATTGTTGGGGGTTCTTCAAAGCGTCGTGGCGTCGTTTCGACCGCTTCCTATGAAGCGCGTAAATTTGGCATTCATTCTGCTATGCCTAGTTTCCAGGCAGAACGTCTTTGCCCCCAAGCAATCTGGACTGAAGGTCATTTCTCGCGATATCGCGCGTTATCTGCAGCTGTCATGAATATTCTTGTTGATGAAACTCCCCTAGTAGAACAAGTTTCTATTGATGAAGCTTTTTTTGATATAACACCTGGTCGTTATGCCGCAGAAAATCCCATTGTTATTTGTCGGCGAATTCAAAATCGTGTGGAGAAGCTTGGAATTAGCTGCTCGATCGGGCTTGGCATTAATAAAACCATAGCCAAAATCGCTTCTGAGCGAGAAAAACCCCGTGGACTCACCATTGTGCCTCCAGGTACAGAAGCTCTCTTTTTGGCACCTCTGCCCGTACGTGCTATGAGTGGTATCGGAAGCGCAGCGGAAGCAAGACTGCAATCGCTACATATAAAAACTTTGGGGCAACTTGCCCAAGCAGATCCACAGCAACTCAGACGCATGATGGGAAGTTATGGACCTCGTCTCATAGAACGCGCAGCGGGCAAAGAACAAAGTATCGTCGCGGAACGGGCCATACATGAGGTTCCAAAGTCAGTTTCTTCTGAGCGTACGTTTGCCCATGATCTATGCGATAAAAAAGATATTCATGCCGCAGTTTTGCACGTAGCCGCGCTCACTGGTACACGCCTAAGAAAAAAGGGGCTTAAAGGTAGCGAACTAACCTTAAAGCTCAAGTTTGCCTTCAATAAAAGCCGTACTATTCAGCGTCAACTTGACAGGCCCACAGATGATGAGCACGAATTTGCCCATGTAGCACTCGAACTTCTCGAGCAGATTTGGCATGAAGGGAGCGCTGTACGTCTTGTAGGTGTGGGTATAAGCAATTTTGGAGCAAGCAAATCTCAACAGCTCAGTCTCTTTGAGACGGAACTTGATATGGAAGAGAGCCAACGCCTTGCCAAGAAAAAACATGACCTACGTCGCCTTGCTCTTACCACTGACGAACTAAAATCACGTTTTGGAAATTCAGTTATTGCTTATGGACACGATTTGCGCCTACATGGCGAGCTCGACGAAAAAGGTCGCTCTAGATAAGCCTGTAGCCTATTTGTTTTTATCGCTAGAATCTAGCTCTGCCTGACCCTCTAAACCAAAATTCACCCGCGGAGCATCTCCCCAAAGGCATTCAATACGGAAGTACTCACGTGCTTCAGGTCTAAAGACATGAATAACTACTGCACCATAATCCATCAAAGTCCAGCCAGAACCTGCTTTACCTTCAACAGATAAGGGAGCTTCCTGGCAATTCTTCTTTACCTTTTCCTCAATTGCCTCGAGCACTGCATCAGCTTGTGCCTTGCTAGAGGCTGTACAAATCAAGAAGTAGTCACACATATCGGTCTCATTTTCAAGATCGATAATGACAATATCCTGAGCTTTTTTATCATCTGCGGCGATTGCAGCAACGTGTACGAGTTCGAGGGGTGTAACTGCCATGTAGCTAACCTTTCTTGAGGACTTCCTTAGTGCTTAAGGACATAGCTGTTGTATAACTCTAGGGTACCCGGATAAAGGTAGTGTCTACCCTCCAACACGTAGACTACACCACCAATAAACGACTCCCAATAGAGCTCATCAAGTGAAACTTTTCCCACAAGCGAGCGCGTACGCTCGATTCCTGGACTTGCAGGACGCAAAGGCTCAATACCATCAGCAATAAATAGCACCATATCAAGAGGCGTCATATCCTGAGCTCCTGTGGTATGACGAGCAATAGCTTGCCATATTTCGGAAGGAAGTTCAGGAAACTTGGCAGGCAAATCGTGAGCTGCAGTTAAGCCATGCAAAAGATTTCCCACCAAGGAAAGCTCAACGCCCATATCAATATTGGCAGCCTGAGCATGCTGTAATTGCTCATCTAAGTTGAGAACCTTATCCCAATCATGCAATATACCCGCTGCTTGTGCAAGATATGGACTAACACCATAGATATGCGCCAAACGTCCTGCTTCAGCAGCTACAGAAAGTGAATGAGCATACCTCTTGGGTTTGATAGCAGCCATATGCTCACGCAAGGCAGCGCGTAGCTTTGCAAGCTCTGCGATTTGTTCAGCATCAAGACCTTCATTGATTTTGTGGCAAACTTGAATTTCACTCATGCAGACACTTCCCCTGTAACCCCATCATGTACACGAGTTTTTTCCAGTCCCATCACCGATCCATAACTCAAAGAATGTGCTCCATACAGCTCATGTTTGTGAATATAGCCAGTAACAGTATCCGGCGTAAGATACCGTAGACTCTGACCTTCTTCAACACGCTTACGCAGATAACTTGAGGAAATTGCCAATGCTGGTACTTCAAGGTAGGTTACTCGGAAGTCATAAGGAGACTCTTCGATTGCAGCTTGTGCATGCCTCAAGTCATAACCTGGACGAGTAGCACCTACTAGATGAGCCAGATCTGCAATGCTTCCCGCATCTCTCCAACGCACTATATCGGCAATAGCATCTGCTCCCGTAATAAAGAAAAGCTCAACGTTGTTTGGATAAATTGATCTCAGCAAACGAAGAGTTTCAGCTGTATAAGTCACACCCTCACGGTCTACCTCAAAGCGGCTCGCCATAAAATGTGGGTTATCTGAGGTGGCAAGCAGAGTCATAGCATAGCGGTCTTCACCCGAAGAAACGTGAACATGCTGTTTGAACGCGGGAGAACCTGCAGGCATAAAGACTACGACATCAAGATTGAGCGCATCAAAAGCGGTCTCAGCACAAACAAGGTGTCCATGATGAATGGGGTCAAAAGTGCCACCCATAATACCAAGACGATACTGCTTTTTTGGATCGGTACCCAAAAGTGGTAAGTCGCCACAAGCAGGTGTGCGCATACGCAATTTTTGACTCGCGATATGCGCAGGACTCAGGACACCACTACCGTCATCAGGCTCTCGCAAAGGCATTTCGAGGGTTCTCCTCTCCGCTCATTGAGTCTAGCTATCCCTCTTGCTAAAAAACAAGCAATTCATCTCGGTGAATTGCAGGGGTAGATGCCTTTTCAGGCAAGAAACGTCCAATAATCTCAAGGCGTAAACCTTGTACGCGGGTCATATCTTCACTGCTATAACGGCTCACGCCGCGACCGATAAGACTGCCATCGGGACCAAGCACACTCAAAACATCACCTTCGGCATAGCTCCCTTCACTTTGGGTAATGCCAACAGGAAGAATTGACCCACCTTGTTCGAGTACAGCTTTGCAGGCCCCCTCATCTAGAGTAATTTGCCCGCGAGCAGGTTCAGCAAGCCCAATCCATAGCTTGCGTGAATCCTCATGGTTTGCAGTGGCAGATTCAAAACGCGTACCAATTTCCTTGCCCAATACTGCACTAAGCAAAATATGTGGCATACGTCCTCGACACACAAGCGTGGGAATGCCTGCCGCCATCGCAGCACGAGCAGCTCGAAGTTTGGTTGCCATGCCACCCGTACCAATAGAGCCGCCCGAACCTGACGCCATTGCACTGATGCGAGCATCAATATGGCTCACATGATGGATAAGCGTCGCTTCAGGGTGTGTCGAAGGATCGGCAGTATATAGCCCATTCACATCAGACAAAATGATGTACAAATCTGCTGGCACCAAGGTGGCTACGATGGCGCCCAGCGTGTCATTGTCACCAAAGGTAAATTCAGCTACAGATACCGTATCGTTTTCATTAACAACGGGCACCGCACCAAGCTCAATAAGGCTACGCAGAGTTGTGCGTGCGTTGAGATAGCCTACTCTGTCCATCATATCTCGCCGGGTAAGCAACACCTGGCCACAAGCAATGCCATGCTCTTCCAAAACCTCACCGTAAGCCTCAGTAAGAGCAACCTGCCCAGCAGCAGCACACGCTTGCAGCAAAGCTATATCTTTGGGTCGTCTTTCAAAGCCCAGCTTATCAAGACCTGCGGCAACAGCGCCTGAGGAAACAAGAATAACGTTGATACCTTGATGTTCAAGCTCAGCTATTTGGTCACAAAGCTGACGCACAAAAGAGGTGTCGATACGAAAATTTTTATCTACAAGCGTTGACGAACCAAGCTTGACAACAATAGTTCCACCCGCAGGTATGACATTAGGCATCGGCAAAATCCTCGTCATGTACGTCCTCTAAGAACTCTTCCTCAGAGGCAGACCCAGCATTGCGGGCACCCTCATAATCAAAGGCAAAACCCAAAATGCGTACCTCATCACCTTCCTGAACCCCCGCCTTTTCTAGACGGTCAAACAAGCCAATACGCTGCATGCGATGCTGCATAAACGAAACAGCCTCTTCGTTTTCCCAGTCGGTCTGCACAATCATGCGTTCAACAGAGTCACCTGTAATACGCCAGACATGGCGTTCTTCGCGCGTGATGTGGATAGCTGCTTCACGACGGCGACGTTCTTCTTCTAGACGTGCATTAAGCTCTTCGGCAGACTCCCCCACCTTAATAGCAGATCTAAGACTTGCAACACGTGTCGCACAGGCAGCAACGAGGGAGTTTAATCCTTCACCTGTAGCTGCTGACACAGCAAAGAAAGGCTTGCCATCGGCTGTGGCTGCCGCCCTTAGGCGAGCGATAGCGTCTTCGGTACCAGGTAGGTCACATTTGTTGGCAACAACAATCTGAGGGCGACAGACAAGCTCCTCAGCATATGCAGCAAGCTCTGCATTAATGGCCTTGTAGTCCTCAACAGGGTCGCGTCCCTCAAAACCACCTGTAGCATCAACCACATGAAGCAATAAGGCTGTTCGTTCAATATGACGAAGGAATTCATGACCCAAACCCCTGCCTTCAGCAGCGCCCTCAATAAGGCCGGGAACATCCGCAACGACAAAAGATGACCCGTCTTGCGCGCGTGCTACCCCCAGATTAGGAACAAGTGTTGTAAAGGGGTAGTCAGCAATTTTGGGACGAGCGGCTGAGATGCGCGCAATAATAGAACTCTTCCCTACTGATGGCATGCCAACCAGGGCTGCATCGGCTAAAAGCTTCATCTCAAGCTCAATCCAATGCTCCCGTGCAGGTACACCTTTTTCTGCAAAGGCAGGCGCACGACGTACAGAGCTTACAAAATGAATATTGCCACAACCGCCGTGACCACCAGGACCTACAATGACACGCTCCCCAGGAGCAACAAGATCAGCAATCTCAAAACATGGCTCCATAGTCTCGGCATCAAGCTCTCGTACCACCGTTCCTAACGGTACATGCAGTTCAAGATCACTGCCATCCTTACCATGGCGGCGTGCTCCCTGACCATGAGTACCGCGTTCTGCTTTGAAATGATGCTTGAAACGATAATCAATCAAAGATGAGATACGGGGATCAGAGACAAGCACCACATCTCCACCACGACCGCCATCTCCTCCATCAGGTCCACCCTTAGGTACGTGCGCCTCGCGACGGAATGACATGCAGCCAGCACCACCATCTCCGCCCTTAACGCAGATTCTCGACATATCAGTGAAGCTCACGCCCAAAGTCTCCTCCTTGATTGCTGCTTCTATGGTAACAAACCCAGCATGCCCAAGGGACACCATGCCTATACCTAGCTGGGCTAAGGTAAAAATTCATCCTTACAAAATGATGGAAGCAGCCACAATTAAAATACCTACAGCAAATACAACAATGTCAGCTGCTCCAAAAGGATAGCGCTTGTAGGAAGAGGAACGAGTACGCAAATAAAAGCCTCTTTCCTCTGCTGCAAGTGCCGTATCATCAGCTTTGGCAACCGAAGAAATCAACAGCGGTGCTGCAAGCGGCAGCATCAGACGTAGACGTCTAAAAATGCCACCTTCATCAAAAGAGACACCACGGGCAGTCTGAGCTTCAACGATTTTGTTCATCTCATCCGCAAAAATCGGCACAAAACGAAGAGCAGTGGTAATGGTAAAGGCGTAACGATACGGAACATGCAGCACTTCAACCGCAGCATTTGCAAGGTCAGTAAGCCGAGTCAGAGTGAGCATTTGTACCAGGGGGATGGCAAAAGCTACTAGGCGCAAAGCAACTAATACACCTGTGGAAAGACCTCGGTCTGTCACAAACAAAAAAATAGCCGTACCATCTCGAATAATAAGCACCTGAACCAAGCACATGACCAAGCCCAAACCCAAAAGACCAGAGAGTAGGCTTAGAGTCTCTCTGCCAATACCCGCATAGAGGCCTATGAGGACTTCCACACCAATGATGCCCATCAATACAAATGGATGAGGCGCTAAAAAAACAGCCACACAAATGCAAAGCGCCAATAAAACCTTGGAAAGAGGATTAGCTCGATGAAGCAGAGTTGTACCTTCAGAGTATTTCAGAAGACCTGCCATCTATCTCACCAGACCTTCCGTAATAGTCACAATATCGCTTACCTCAGAGAGACTTTCATAGGCAATATAGCCATCTGCTGCCAACTTGCTAGAAAGACCAAGAATCTGCGGCGGTGCCACAGAAGCTTGCTTCATAAGCTCAGAATTCTCAAAAAGTTCAACTGGATTGCCGTCAGCACGATTAAAGCCATCAGACATGACAATAATACGACTTGCAAAGTCATAGACAACTTCCATGTCATGACACACCATCACAATGGCACAGCCCTGCTCACGCGCCTCTTTGACCGCTCTCATGACTACCATACACTCTTGATAATCAAGACCACTAGTAGGCTCATCCAAAATGAGTAACTGTGGGCGCGTTACGATTACACTGGCAAGAGCCACAATCTGCCGCTGACCACGTGAAAGCGAAAACGGAGCTACATCAGCTGGCAAGGAAAAACGTTTAATCGTTTGTGCTGCTCGAGAATGGGCTATTTGTGTATCAACGCCTAGTAATTCCAAGGAAAAAGCCACCTCATCGAGGACAGTTTCTTTGCAAATCTGATGATCGGGATCTTGAAAAAGCGTCGAGACATGACGTGCAATCTGGCTCGTACGAGCTACGGATGTATCCAAACCACAGATGCTCACCCTACCTGCAGAGGGCTTGAGAAGACCATTCATGAGTTTGGTAAGGGTAGTTTTACCTGCACCATTTTGACCAATAATGGCAAGCAGCTCACCAGGATGCACCTTAAAATCAATATCTCGCACCGAAGCAGCATGAGGACCATAGGAAAAACTTACATGGTCAAAGGACAAAACTGCCTGTTGCTTGGCCTTGGTGTCAAGTTCGCGTTGTACTACAAACGCATCTTCGCTCCTTCTGGGCTCAAAATCAGCCATGCGAGGAGCTTTATTATCAGCGATTAAATTCTTAATACCAGTAAATGCAGCATCCGTAGTCAAAAAAGAACAGCTTTCATCAAGCAAATGCTTTGCATGCAGCTTGTTTGAAACACGGGTAACGCGTGGAGAATCAACACCAATGAATTTGAGTTCTTGACGGTGAGTCAAGACGTCTGCGGGGCTACCATCAAGGGCAACAGTTCCTTCGGAAAGTACGAGCATACGCTGACAATATTCAGCAAGCAGAGCAACTTTTTGCTCCACCACTACCACAGTAATTCCTTGAGTTTGATTGAGTAGACGAAGCGTATCAAATACCTGACGTGATGAAAGAGGATCTAGCGCTGCCGTAGGCTCGTCCAAAACCAATACACGAGGTTGCAAAGCCAAAATTGCCGCAATTGCAACCTTTTGCTTTTGTCCCCCAGAAAGAGTCGCAATATCACGACGAAGCAAATCGGAGACGCCTACTGCTTCAAGCGCCTCAGATACGCGCTGCATTATTTGCTCATGATCAACACCAAAGTTTTCAAGACCATAAAGCAACTCATCTTCTACGTTTGCAGAAACCATCTGTGCATCAATGTCCTGCAAGACGCTACCAACAATCTGAGAGACATCTGTAAGCTCGACTTCGCAGGTATCAATGCCCGCTACCAAACAAGCACCTCTGAACTCACCTTTAAAATGATGAGGTACCGCACCCGATAGCACCGAAGTAAGGGTGGTTTTACCCGCTCCAGAAGGACCAATGATACCTACGAAGTCACCTTCATTGATGTCAACACTTACATCATGTAACGCATAGGGGCGCAAATGTAGGGAGTTATTTTTTTGTGTTGTATCTTCAAAAGCAAAAGATACGTGAGACAACTGAATAACTGGTATGGCAGTCGAATCGCATGCCGTACATACTGACACTACAAACCCCTTTCAAAGGATGACAGCATCCTTGATACAAACTAACGAGAGATAACCTTACGCAAAGCGGGGTAAAGACCACCTACTACCAAGCCATTGCCCACCGCAGTACCCAGCACAACAATTAATAGGGGCAGCATGGAGGCAAAGGCACCTTTAAGCACGATGACGGTTGCAATACAAGCAAAAATAAGACCAGAAACCAAAGTAGTTACAAAACCCAATATAAAAGGAAGATATACAGGTGTCTTGTCATCTGCAAATTTATTGACTAACAAAAAGGCTACAGCTGCACCAGGAATATCCGCAACATATTCAACACCAGGAATAGAAGTAGTAATTTGAATGACGGTAGCTGCGAGAATGCCAAAGATTATGGCTTGAGGCAGGGTCGGCTTAAGCAGCAGGATAGCCAAGCAATATGCAGCAATACAAAACTCGGGCTTGATACCTGTAATAGCGAGCATGCCGCCCACTGTTGCATTGAGAATAAAGCCTGCAGCGAGAAGGATAGCTACGAGAACTAAAGAACCAACATCGAGTTTGCCCGACTGTGCATGAGTACTTTTGATGGTGCGGACTTTAGCGGCAGTAGACTTCGAATTTTCCATGAGAGTTTCTCCTAACATAAGCTTTGATAGTCAAATTTAGATTGAACGACACAAAAAAACGGCTCCCGGTCAACCCGGAAGTCGTCTGCACAAGTCATGTGGCAGCAAGCGACCTAGAGTCGACCAAACGAAGACCAGCTACGCCACCACCAGTTCATGTCCTTAGAAGTGCTTATCTGAGTCATCATGGTCAAACTCCTTTCTTCACTCGATTTCATGTTGCTGGGACTATATCAAAGACCAAGCTTAGATTGAGTCTCATTTCACATACGTTTATGACTTGAAACAAAGTGTTCAAGCAATACAGCCAAACACATAGACAAAACCCCACCGCAATAGCGATGGGGTTTGATCATACAACTTGCACTCTACTCAGCAGGCACAACGTTAACGACGTGCTTGGCACCCTTAACAAACTGCACGGTGCCATCCTGCAGTGCAAACAGCGTGTCATCCTTGCCACGACCAACGCCTGTACCAGGAGTAATGTGCGTGCCACGCTGACGAACAATAATCTGACCAGTCTTAATTGTCTGACCACCAAAAATCTTGGTACCAAGACGCTGAGCGTTGGAATCGCGACCATTGCGCGAAGACGCTTGGCCCTTTTTATGTGCCATAGTACTACCTGCCTTACTCGAAAAAACTAATGGGAATAGCGCGAGCCTACGCGGGGATAGAAGTAATCTGCAGGCGCGTAAGCTGCTGCCTGTGACCCTTGGTACGGTGATAACGCTTGCGCTTGTGGAGCTTGAAGACAATAACCTTCTTGCCCTTATGCTGATCGACCACTTCAGCGGTAACCTTTTTACCCTCGAGCTCAGCAGGAGCGACAACGGTTTTTGCGTCGTCAGCAAGCATCAGGACGTCGAGGCTGACCTTGTCGCCAGGCTGCGCGTTGAGCTTTTCGACGTCAATGACGTCGCCCTCGGCAACCTTATACTGCTTGCCACCAGTCGTAACGATTGCGTACATGTGAGAACCCTTCGATGCTGGAATAGTGCAACAGCTATCCATAATACAGGCGTCGACCTGCATCGTCAACGGAAAAACCGTCAGAGACACAGCGGACGCCTTTAGTTAGGATATACAGCTTGGCCAATTGGAGCAAGCTCTTTATCGCATCCACAAGACTAACACCAAATATAGCCTATTTGCCCCAAGATATTGCGATTTGACGTCCGATTTAGCGATAGCTTATATAGCCAGTAGTGCCAGATGTATGCGCAGCGGCATCACTGCTGGAGAGTACCGAGGCTATACGCTTGACAGCAGTACGGCTCTGCTGAGCCTCTTTGACTGCGGCACGTTGCGTAAGTAGCTTGTCTTTAAGCATAGCTGCAGCACGAGCAAGGCTTCCATCATTTTGAGCTTCCAAAAGCTGAGCTGTCGCCATGGTACCTGCAAATCCCATGGCTCCTCTCCCCAACCAATTGCCTATAGGCAAAATATTGCTCATCGAACGAGCAATCTGGCGCCAACTTAGCCCGCAAGCCAAAACCAAAGCTGTATCTATCAAAAAAGAAGGCGATAAAGAACGGCCAGATGCAGCAGCGATGCTTAAGGCTAATTTGATCTGGTTGACGGTCATGATGGGGAAATCTGAGCCATGGATAATATCCACAGCGCCAACCGCGGCATTTTGAGCAGCGCAAAGCAGGATCAGCGAATCAATGAGTGTCTGTCTACAAAAACTATAAGATGCAGCAAAGGCCACGGCTTTATCGCTAGCCTCTACCATCCACTGAGCTAAGGGCTTTGCAAGGTCGGCAATGTTGGAAACTGCAATAGGTGTCAGTAAGTCTTTGAAGCTTTCGTCCAAATTGTCAAAAGACGGCAAATCCAGACTACTTTCCGCAATCAAAGCGCAGGGAACCCCAGCTTCTGCCAAACGCTTTGCTTCTTTGGCGACAAGAGCAAGTTGACTCCCCACAACAAAAATAGCAAGGTCAGGCACCAGCGTGCCGCCCACACCATATTCAAGTTCTTTGATGCTTAATTCAGCACTTGACTGCTCGGCACTGAGCAGTCGTTTGAGTTCAAGTGCCACCTCACGAGGAGCAGACATATCGATTATTACCAAAGTATGTGTAGGTGCACAGCGCTGCTCATCAGAGCTTTTGCTCTCATTTAAAAGCTCAAGCACGCGCGATAGCGAAAAAGCTTTCTTTGCCATGCCAGTTTCTCCTCTACCCTGTTTTTCTTTTCCATTTTAACGTCAAGAAAAACAGGTGCCATGATAGATGCGTCTTATTTATTTACCTATGCAGCTTTTGGTCGATGGTGCCAAATAGATTGAATAATGCCTGCAGCGGATAGCTGTACAACCATCGAAGATGAACCAAAACTAATAAACGGCAAAGGAATGCCAGTAATAGGCATAACTCCGATGCACATACCCACATTTTGCAAGAGCTGAAAAGTCCACATTGTGGCAATACCTGCAAGCAACAATTTTGCATAAGGCGATTCAAAACGACGCGCAAGCCAAATCGTAGAAAATATTGCCCAACCAAAGAGAGCTAAAAGCAAAGTTGCCCCCATAAAACCAAACTCTTCAGCCAAAAGAGCAAAAACAAAGTCAGTATGTGCCTCAGGCAAAAAGCCCGACCAAGCCTGACTCGCATTGCCGATACCTTTGCCAAATAGGCCACCCGAACCAACTGCGATTTTTGCCTGTAGCAGGTTATAGCCATCGCCAGCAGGATCTACCGAAGGATCAACAAAGACAAGCAGACGTTTGAGCTGATAAGCCTTAAGCAGTTTGAGAGCGCGCGGAACATTGTCAGCCAATGAGAGACCAACAACCAATGCAGCAACAGCCACCACCAAACCAATGGTAATGAGCACCCAACTCTTCTTGGCGCCAGACATAATGATGATGGAGGCACCTACAACAAAAACAATGAGGCCCGTACCAAGGTCCTGAATAATCAAAATGGCAAAAATAGCAGCAAGTACACCGCAAATCTTAAAATAGTCCCGCAGAGTATCAATCTTGCCATTGTATTCTGCACCAAGACCTGCCATCAAAAAAATTGTGAGCACTTTGACAATTTCTGAAGGCTGGAAACGCAAACCTACCAAGGGTATTTTGACCCAGCCTGTCATACCCTTGGCAGAAATGCCAAAGCCGGGGACATTGGGTAACAAAATCAGTCCAACGATGATGACAAAAAGCACAATCGAAGATGACTGCATCACGCGATAGTCACTACGCCAAATGGCAAGCGCCAACGCAAAACCCATCATGATACCTAGCAGATGTCGAGGAAAAGAGACATCAGCGATAGTACGAGAAGCAGACCAGATGATTATGGTGCCGTAGCATACTAACAGTAATACAGGCACAAGTCCGCCTAGATAGAAGCTACTCAAAGGCCCTGCAAGGCGACCTTTTTTTGTAGATGAGATACTTTGCTTGTCAAAAAGTGAGCGGACATGCTCAAAAAAAGAAGATTTATCTGCCATGTTATCTATCCCCCTCTACTTCTTGCTCAGATGTATCGGGTTGACCATAGATAGCACCAAGTACGTCACGAACAACATAAAGAGCCGAAGCGCTACCAAAACCTGCATATTCCAAGCATGATGCAACAACATACTTGGGCTTATCTGCAGGAACATAGGAAATAAACCAACCATGAGGCTGATCATGGCCAGACTCTGCAGTACCAGTTTTGCCCGCAACACGCACAGACATATTGGTGAAATGGGATGCCTGAGCTTCAGATTCATCATAGACAACACCTTTGAGTGCCCTATGTATCAAATCAAAGTTCGTATCGCTTTCCTTGACCTTTTTGGGATCTTTTGCTTTGTAATCGATAACTGATCCGGAACCCTCACGCGACATAACACTTTTAAGCACATGTGGAGTAAACCAGTATCCACCATTCGCCAGACCAGCATAAACACAACTCATCTGCAACGGTGTTACCAACAGGTCGCCCTGACCTATAGCAAGGTTGGTATTGTCGCCTCCTTGCCAGCTACGCGCATTGTCATCCGCTGAGCTAAAGTAGTTCCATTTCCATTTTGCATCAGGTACACGTCCCACGGATTCGCTAGGCAAATCAATACCTGTCGCTTTGCCTAAGCCCCAAGAACGATATTTATCTTGCAAAGCTTCGGGGGTCTTGGAATAAAAGATTGCTTTGCCAATCTCATAAAAAACGACGTCACAGGAAAAAACTATGCCCGTCTCAATGGACATAATGCCATGACCGTCATGGTTCCAGCAGTACTGACCATAATCTTTGCCAAAACCAGTCCAATAGCCTGTGCAATTATAGGTAGAGCTTTGAGTTGCAAGTTGATTGTCCAGCGCTGCCAAGGCAGAGAGCGGTTTAATGGTGGAGGCAGAAGGATACTGACCAGTTACGGCGCGATTGAGTAGAGGATTGTCACTTTCTTCCTTACCAAGTTCTTCCCAGTCGGAAGCAGAGATACCGCCGACAAAAATATTGGGTGAAAATGTTGGCTCACTTGCCATAGCAATAATCTCACCATTAGTGACATCCATGCAGACGACACAGCCTGCAATACGATCTTCGTTTTCAGGCTTTGAAAGCTTTTTTATAATCTTTTGTAAAGCCTCTTCAGCAGCCTTTTGGACATCGATATCCAAAGTCAGCATCACGTCAGAGCCAGGCTGGGGATCAACGGTGCTGACATGATCAAGCACCTTGCCATCTGCGTTGACGTACACGGTTTTTTCACCGCGAATACCTTGCAAGACAGTCTCATACTGATACTCAACACCAGCCTGACCTACCGTATCTCCCGACTGATAGTCAGCATTACCACCTGTACTTTTTTCTTTGGCATTTTTGAGCTGCTCAGCAGATATGGTGCCCGTATAGCCAACAACATGAGCGGCAAGACTGCCATGGGGATAAAGACGTACCGTACGCTGTTCAACCGTGACATCATGAAAAAGATACGGACGCTCTTCAATATAAGCCACAGTATGGCGAGAAACGTCAGAAGCAACGGTGCGCATGCTTTGTGCGCCATCGGTCGTATCTTGAATTTTGCGACGCACTGCATGCCAAGGCATACCAATAAGGTTGCCAAGAAGCTGGCACTCTAGCTGATCGTCTGCAACTACCGACGAAGCAGTAACTGTCAAAGAAGACCTATTGGTAACGAGCTCATTGCCATTGCGATCCAAAATGCGTCCACGCGGAGCTGGGGTCGAAATGGTACGGGTGCGATTGGATTCAGCCTGCTGACTATAAGTATTGGTAGAGAGGAGTTGCATGGACCAAAGCTTGACCCAAAGTGCAGCAATTACTGTGCCCGAAAAAATACCTAGCCCACCCAAACGCTCACGAAAACCAGTATCTGATGAGTTGCCAGCACCACCTGTTGCGCGAGGTGCTGCACCACCGATATCAAAGGTAAAGCGTGATTCCCCTCGCCCAAATATCAAAAAAATGACAATAAGGGCAAGAGCGATGAGCAAGCAGATGACTACAATGACCGCGGTCATACTCATAGCTTTGCCTACAGCTTTCCTAGGTCGTAATGACCACCACCACGGCGTTTGCCTGCAAGTCCAGCTTTACGCGCTGTTTTCATGGCAGAATTACCAGACCCCAAATTTAAGAAATGAGCAAAAATAGCAAAAACTATTAGTGTCAGCAAAAAAGTCGGCAGCGTTCTCAACACTATGGCATCAACAAAAGACTTGGAAACACCAATAAAAAGCATGGTTAAGTGATATACCAAGGTGGCCACCAACGAGCTAGCAGCAAAAGCAGTGGTACTTTCAGCAGGTTCATCAGACAGCCTATTACGCTCTTCGGATCCTAGGGCATAACTCATCACGGTAAGCAAGAAAGCCATCAAACCAAAGGGTCCTGTGGTAGATAGGTCATAAAACACGCCGGCAGCAAAACTAACAAGCACACCAGCTCCACCACCAACAGATAAAGAGACAATTCCAGCAAATACCATGGCAATATTTGCGCGTCCATCTCCGATACCAATATTGGGAGCCAAGGCCAGCTGAAGCAAAATGCAAATCAGCGCCAAAACACCAAAGGAGCGGCGATTTTTATTTTTGTCACGTATTTGCATGGCTGCCTACTCCCCTCCCGAGGATGAGTTGTCAGAACCATCAGAGCTGTCGCTACTACCCGAAGCAGAACTGTCACTACCGGAACTGTTGTTGACACCTTTTACTTGCTTTGAATCTTGTTTATCGGCAGCTGCAATTTCTTCTTCTGTAGCTTCTTGTCCTTCGGTAAGCGAGGTAACCACCAATACTTCTTCAAAATTCTCCGTAGAAGAAAGGGTAGAAACCTGGATATCTAGATAAAGCGCTCCTGTTGTACGATTGACGTTATACACGCGCCCTAGAGGTAGACCTTTGGGGAAAACACCGCCCAATCCACTGGTAACTACCATATCTCCTACTTCAACTTTTTGATCAGTACCAATCAAAGTGAGATGTAGGGTGCCATCGGCAGAACCATTAAGCATGCCTTGAACACGAGTACCTTGAAGCATTGCTGCCACACTAGAGCCCTCATCAGTAAGCAGGCGCACGGTCGAAGACGTAGGACCACAAGCGATAGTCTGGCCAATAATACCTGCAGCATCAGTAACAGGCATACCTACTGCAAGACCCGCAAGCGTACCTTTATCAATGGTAACTGTAGAACTCCAAGAGTCAGTAGAACCAGCAATAATACGCGCTGCCGTAGACTTGAGATTGTAGGAATCCTGTAAGTCCAAGAGCTTCTGTAGACGTTTTGCCGTTTGCTGAGCTTCTTCAAGCTCAGCGTTACGAGCGGTCAACTTTTCGTTGCGAGTCTTGAGCTCAGAGAGTGTTTCCTGACTCGAAGTAAGGTTGGCAAAGATATTTCCCAAACCTTGAAAAGGTGCCGTAACGGCAGCACCCAATACCTTCACAGGAGTCGTAATCACCTGAAAGCCACCACGGATACTATTGAGAGGACCTTTTCCTGCTTCGCGATTTCCTAAAGTAAAAAATACCACGGAAAGCACAACGCACACGACTGCAACTCGCAAGCCATTATTAACACTGCGCTTACGCAGTTGAGCAGGCGTACCAAGTCCGCCGAGTGAATGACGAGGCATGTTATAGCCTCCTACTGACCCGCACTCTGTACGAAGCCACCCGTCAATGCATTGGCCTCAAGGACCTTGGCACAGCCGTTAACGACGTTTTCGAGTGCAGTAGGACTCACGTTGACGGGCACACCGGTCTCATCACGCAAACGTTGATCAAGACCGCGCAGCAAACCACCGCCACCAGTCAGGAGGATTCCGTAATACATCAGGTCACTCGCAAGGTCAGGAGGAGTTATATCCAAAGCATCCTTAACTGCCTTGGTAACATCGTCCAAGGGCTTGTCAAGAGCGCGTCGAATTTCCTCGCTTTCAATGCGTACAGCCTTGGGTAGACCGCTCATAACATCACGGCCATTGACCTCAACATCCAATTCCTCTGCCAAGGGTGCAGCAGAGCCAACCTTAATCTTGATGTCCTCTGCCGTACGCTCACCAATGGAAAGATTGTATGCATCACGTACGTGCTCAAGGATAACCTGGTCAAACTCATCACCAGCAGTACGAATCGACTGAGATACAACGATGCCACCCATAGCAATAACAGCAACCTCAGTAGTGCCGCCACCAATATCAACAACCATGGATCCCGTTGGATCTTCAATGGGTAAATCAGCACCAATAGCGGCAGCCATAGGCTCTTCGATTAAATATGCCTGACGAGCACCAGCCTGGATAGTGGCCTCAAAAACAGCGCGCTTCTCGACGGAAGTTACACCGGAAGGCACACAGACAACAACACGGGGACGAGGTGACCAAGGGTACTGCCTAGATTGAGAACCGCGAGCTTTCTCGATGAAATAACGAAGCATAACTTCAGTTACATCAAAGTCAGCAATAACGCCGTCCTTGAGTGGGCGCTCAGCAATGATAGAACCAGGAGTACGACCAATCATGCGCTTTGCATCAGCGCCGACTGCCAGCACTCTATCCTCACTTTTATCGATAGCGACAACGGAGGGCTCATTAATTACGATACCTTGACCGCGAACAGCAACCAACGTATTTGCTGTTCCAAGGTCAATTGCAAGATCACCGCTATACTCTCCGAAGAGTGTATCGAGAATCGACATCTTCCCTGCCTTCTACCTGCTAGTTCTGGGACGTCTGGGTGTTTGAATCGGTACTTTGAGTGTTGTTTTGAGCGTTCTGCTCGGAAGTATTTTGAGTGTCGGTGGCAGTGTTGCTTTGGGTGGCAGCATTATCGGTAGACTGAGTTGTACTTGTATCAGTCTTATCCGCATTATCAGACTGCGAAGTATCAGTCTCAAGTTTAGCATCGCTACCGCCAGTTGAAGGAGATTGCAATTCTATCTTGGCAACCTTCCAACCAATACCTTCACGAACAAGGGTTGCAGTATATGCCAGCGAACCACCATCTTGCAGTTTGACATCAACAAGCACTTTGGAAGTACTCATGGACTGTTCTTGAGTAACAGCTGTGACCGACTTCACACCTGCAGGAAGATTTTGGTCAAGCTGCTTGCGAGCATCGTCGGTCAGCTTGGGAGACACAAGACCAGAGTAGTCAGCACCTTCATTTGCCTTCTCAAAAAGGCTGGTAGTGACATCAGCCTGCATAGGCCAGCCATAGCCTTTCCAATACGCAAAGGCAGCTGCGCCCAAAAGAAGTACCAAAATGAAGAAGATAATAAAGAAGACTTTAAGGCCACCATGCTTGTGCTTGCGACGAATCTTTTTATCTTGCTTTACAACTTCTTCTTCATCAAGAGAAAAGAATCCCGTATCCTCAGGCGAAGGAATAAATTCACCAGACTTGCCCAATGGATCAAGCGGATCAACGCCTGCGCTCACACTTTGAGAGCCATATCCCGCAGCAGCCAAAAGTGCATCTGTCTCAGAAGGACCATTACCTGTCTGGGCACTTAATGCGCGCTGTGCGGCATCTGCGGAGATGCGCTCCTCGGGTGTTAGCTGATAGCGACCATCAGTGGTAGCGCGACCAAAAGCATCGGCAGCTTCGGACATACGATTTGCCGCTACATAGGCAAGACCCATAGAGGCGTAAATCTTATTTTGATTGTCGTCAGCAGTCGCAAAATCAAGGGCAGTACGATATGCCTCGATAGCATCTGCCGCACGACCTAACTTCATAAAGCAAGAGCCTAGCTTGGTCAGGGCTGAAGAAGGCTTGGGGTTGGACTCGTCAATTGCGGCATTGCGATAAGCAACGCCACCATCGCGCGCATCGCCCACCTGCAGATAGGCGTCACCCAAAGCCATATAAGCCTTGTAAGGTGTAGCATAACTGCCATCTTTAGTCGCCATTGTCAAAGAAGCAATAGCTTCCTGAGGACGACCTGCGGCAAGCAAGGCGCGGCCGCGATTGCAGGCGAGTGCGCCCGCGTGACCATAGTTGGAGTCACGAAGGGCATCGGCATAAGAAACTGCAGCCTCGTCATAGCGAGCAAGACGCATGTAGCAGTTACCAAGAAGGTGGTCAATCTGACCAGACACCTCACCAGGACCTTTTGCCTGAGCAAATAGCTCTGCTGCAACACCAAAGTTTGCCTGTTTGTATGCTTCGTTTCCCGCTTCAAACGCTTGTGTATTCACTCTGGGACGCTCCTATCATTCTTGAGCCTAGTTCAGCCAACCACGCTCAGGCACTTACTTAGGCTTACGCATGCTCAATGCGAATTGAATTAATAATATCGCCTGCACGCAGAGATTGCTCAATCTCAAGACCCTCAATTGTCTGGCCAAAGACAGTGTAACCAGAGTCTAGCCCATGCTGAGCGCCTAGGCAGAAATAGAATTGAGAACCTGCTGAATCAGGCGACTGAGAACGCGCCATAGCAAGAGCGCCATCATCATGGGAATTGCGAGGATTGGTCGTAAATTCCTGTTTGATACGATAGCCAGGACCACCTGTACCAGGCATGCCATCAGGGCCAATCTTGCCTGCAGCAACATCAGCAGCAGACATATCGCGCGTATTGGGACAACCGCCTTGGATAACAAAACCAGGAACATAGCGGTGGAACTTTAGACCATCATAAAAACCAGCCGAAGCCAACTCGCAAAAGTTTGCTACATGAATAGGCGCGCCCGCACCATCAAGACGCACGCGAATTGCACCCTTATTAGTATCGATCGTAGCAATCTCATCGCCTACGACCTTATATTCAGGCTCATAGAGCGGATCAGAGAAGAAACCCATGTGTCTGCTCACCTCTCACTACGGCATGTTGCCAGCAGCATTAAACATATCTGTACGAGTTTACCAGCGCAAGCCGCGTTTCACATATTCGGCAGACGCCAAGTTATAGTTAAGAATAAACCATAAGCTCAGATTTACTGAGCAGGTTTTGTTGGCTTCCAGGCAGAATAATTCGAATCAAAGTGTGAGCGGAAGGTATTCTTGCCACTTGAGTCGGTATGCTCATTAATTGCAGCAAAGACCTCATCATCTCTACCCTCTGCATTGTCAAGTTCGGCAGACTTCTTCCAACATTTACGGAGATCATCAGACCAGTTACGCAACCACGAACCTAAAGTTTTAAAGTTAGATACATCCTGAGCATAGGTACCAGTTGTGATATCAATCTCGTCTAATGATTTGATGGTATTATCCAGATGAATGGCAAGCTCCTCTTGGCTATCATGACCTGCTTTACGTTCGTCAGCACTGCCCATCGTGCCCTTTTCTTTTAGCAGGGTTTCGCTTTTTTCGAGCTCCTCTTCATAGCTTTTGTACTGCTTGTAAACTGCCATGAGCTTTTGGTACGTCAGTTCATCGGCAGAAAGCACTGTTTTTTCTGCATCAGAGCCAGATGCCTTATCTTGACTTAACGCATTTTTTTTGCCAGGAAATCCCGCCATAGACGTATCCGCAGGTACCTTTGCTTTGGTGGCAAAAGCCTCAGCATTCCAAGGATGAGTGATATAAAGTACCGTACCACCCACCACAAGCAATGACGCTAGAGCTGCTACCAACGCTACACGAGCACGTGGGAAATTATCATGTTTATTTAAAGGGTCGTAAGCCTCAGGATTTGCAGGAACCGCGCTTTCGATACGCGGCATTGCATGGGTCTCCCCTTCCTCCAAACTCTTTTCCTCACGGGCTTTCCGTTCTTCTTCGGCTTTTTTTAAAATCTCTTTGTTAGCTGTAGATATATTGCTCTGCAGATGAAGATTGACAGGTACAGGGGTACCGCACGCAGAACACCGGTCAGCACCTAAAGGAACCAGCGCACCACAATTGGCACACCACCTTTGCTCAAGACGAGGAAGTCGCGTGGTCATGCCCAAGTCGCCATGACAAGCAGGACAACGCAATACATCATCAGAAATATGCGAACCGCAATGTGGACAAATCACAGACCTCCTCCTTTCTCATTCATAGATGCGCAATCCTAACATAGACCAGACTGTTTGCGCACTTATGCCTCACTCAAATCATTGAGCACATAGGGCAAGATACCCCCTGCTCGTACAAAATCTGCCTCAGTTGGCGTATCAATACGTACCACACACTCAAAATGCACACTGTCGCCATTGGCTTTGTGGGCACAGACCTTACAGCTTGTATCGCCACCTATAAGTTGTTCAAGTTTAATTTCGGACAAATCAAACTCTTCACTGCCATCAAGGCCTAGTGTTTCAGCATTTTGACCCTCAACAAACTGTAGAGGGATAACACCCATTTGCACAAGGTTAGAACGATGGATGCGTTCAAAACTTTCTGCAAGTACCGCACGAACACCCAACAAGGCAGGACCTTTTGCAGCCCAATCGCGACTAGATCCCGAGCCATACATCTTGCCCGCTATGATAACGAGAGGAATTTGCTTGCTACGATAGTCCATAGCAGCATCAAAGATACTAGTGAGCGAGCCATCAACAAAGTTGCGCGTCCAGCCACCCGTCTTACCAGCAGCAAGCTTGTTGATGAGCTTTACGTTGGCAAATGTACCACGCATCATAAGCTCATGATTACCACGGCGACTACCAAAAGTATTAAAGTTGTCCTCGCTCGTACCACGCTCGATTAAATAGCATGCAGCGGGACCATCACTCGCAATGCTTCCTGCTGGCGAAATATGGTCTGTTGTTACAAAATCACCTAACAAGGCAAGTGCGCGAGCACCTTGGATCTTGATGCTCTTCCCTGCCCGTGCATCTTCAAAATAGCTGGGACGACGTACATAGGTAGACGAAGAATCCCAACCGAAGGTAGCAGAAGAGCTTGAAGGGATAGAAACCCATTCAGGATAGCCACTCAGCAGTCCTATGCCGCCTTCTTCGTAAAGCTCAGGAGTCAGCACTGTTGCCAAGATCTGAGTTACCTCATCATCGCTTGGCATCAACTCAGAAAGCATGATGGGCGTACCATCAGCAGTATGTCCTACTGGTGTCGACGTCAAATCACAATTAACCGTACCGGTTAGCGCATATGCAATCACCAGCGCTGGCTCCATGAGGAAGTTTTGCGCTACGTCAGGAGAGATACGCCCATCAAAATTACGATTACCTGAAAGCACGCTTGCAAGCTCAACTTGGTCTGCGACATCGTGAAGAGGAGCAGCAATAGGACCTGAGTTACCAATACAACTCATGCAGCCAAAGCCACACACAGCAAAGCCTAGCTGCTCAAGACTTTCAGAAAGACCTGCACGATCAAGAATCATCGCTGCCGCATGACTGCCTGGAGCCAAAATAGTCTTGACCCAAGGAGCAGTATGTAAACCCTTATCAACTGCCGCCTTTGCAAGAAGACCAGCCTGAACCATCATGGCGGGGTCAGTTGCTGTAGTACAGCTTGTGATAGCAGCAATCGCAACAGCACCATGACCAATCTGATAACTATGTCCCTTCAGTTGGATATCAAAAATCTCATCAGGCTTATGACCGTGAGCAACAACACCCTCTTCAAAACGCGTGACAAGCTCTGCGGGTACTACACGGCGATGTGGTCTTGAAGGTCCAGCTAAACTCTGCTGTACTTCGGCAAGACTCATCTCAATTGTCTTGGCATACACACGATCAAAAGATTCGCCCAGCATACCTTGCA
Source organism: Atopobium sp. oral taxon 810 str. F0209 (assembly GCF_000466405.1). Lineage (GTDB taxonomy): Bacteria > Actinomycetota > Coriobacteriia > Coriobacteriales > Atopobiaceae > Olegusella. The sequence continues at coordinate 50,033 of NZ_KE952937.1, forward strand.
AATCAAGATATCTTTCAATGAGGCTGATTTGCTCTTCTGAGCGGCCTGTAAGCCAGAGATAATCCATCGTACGCTTGTCTGCTGGGAAGAGTGTAGTTGTAGCTCCGTACTCAGGAGTCATATTGGCAACACAGGCACGTTGGGTAGCGCTTAACGTACCCACACCATCACCAGTGACCTCTACAAGACTACCCACAACACCCTCTGCGCGCAGTCGCTCGCACACCGTAAGCGCTAAATCCATACCGCTGATACCTTGTGGCAGTCTACCTGTAAGTTTGAGTTCGACCACAGGAGGTACCAACATACTTATCGGCTGACCTAAAGCGGCAGCCTCAGCCTCTATACCACCAACACCCCATCCAAGAACACCTAGACCATTTGCCGTGGTGGTATGGGAGTCTGTACCAACTAGACTATCAAAACATGCAACGGGAACTGCTTCTTTAGCAAGAGCGTCAGTAGAGACAATCTCGCAGAAACGTTCCATGTTGAGCTGATGGCAAATCCCCTCTCCTGGAGGAACTATACGCACATTGTCAAAGGATTCTGCTGACCACTTAAGGAAAGCAAAGCGTTCACGATTGCGCTCTGCTTCCTTGAGACGATTATTACGTGCAGAGTCGGATGTACCTGCCTCATCAGCAATGACCGAATGGTCAATGACCAAGGTACAAGGAATACGCGGGCTCACACGCTCTGGATTGCCGCCGCGGGCTGCCATAGCATCACGCATAGCAGCAAAGTCCACAAAAACAGGTACACCCGTAAAATCCTGAAAGAGCACGCGAGCGGGCATGAAAGGAATCTCAGCACCTTTGGCGCCTTCAAGCCCCGCCGAGATGATACGGCCTGCCAAAAGAGCTGCCTCATCGTCATCTTTGGCACGACGTACGCAGTTTTCTAGCAAAATACATAAGGCACGGGGAAGCTTATCTGCCCCAGGAATTTCTGCGACTTTATATGCACGGAACTTCTTTTGACCAACAACAAGCTCTAAGCCCTCTCTCGCCTTGTGCACCGCCTGCACAAAGCTCTCAGAGCTAATATCAACTTTCAAATCGGTCGCGCAAAGCTTCTTGCCGAGCTGCGCGTCGCTTGTCACGTCTAACATTCAATGCCTCCACCCGAGCAACTGCACCTTTAAGGAACCCGGCATCAAGCGCAGGCCCACTTAGCCAATCATAACTATGCTTGAATATCCCAATTGACAGCAAAGCTACAATCGCGCAAAAGATGTAACCTCCAAGCGATAAATCCTCAATTGAGAAGAACTTGGAGAAAAATAACACTGCAATCAGAAGTGAACAGATCATGACTCCAAGAAGAGTCCTTCTGAGCGCATTAAGCGGCAGTGAAATGCGCCATACCAACATAATGCCTATGATGGCAACCAAATAAGTGCACGCTGTTGATACCAATCCAAAAGACCAACCAAGCGCACGTCCAGCCAAAATCTCGGCAAAAAGAGCTACGACAATCGCCAAAGATGCAGGTAGCGAACGACTAAGCACGTGCTCAAGGAAAGATCCTGTTACAAGCTCATGATTGGGTTCCAGTGCAAGTACCAAGCTTGGAAGTCCAATAACGATGCCCGACAAGAGCGAGGCCTGTATGGGAATAAAGGGGTATGGTGGCAAAAATACGCAAATAAAAGCCAGGACTGCAGCATAGACCGTCTTTACCAAAAACAGAGAAGCAGAGCGCTGAAGATTATTGATAGAACGACGCCCTTCAGCAACAACCTCAGGCATATGAGCAAAATCATCATCAGCAAGGACAATTTCGGCGACATTGCGAGCAGCAGCAGAACCCGAAGCCATAGCGACCGAACAGTCCGCTTCACGCAACGCCAAGATATCGTTAACTCCATCGCCCGTCATAGCAACCGTATGACCTTGGTTTTTGAGTGCAATAACCAATTCACGCTTTATTTCGGGGGTCACACGACCAAAGACTCGACAATCCTTCACAGCCTGTGCAATAGCTTTTTTGTCTGTGAGCGTTGAAGTATCAATCCATTTGTCTGCCTGAGGAACACCCGCTGTGCGAGCAATGGCGGAGACCGTTACAGGATCATCGCCCGAAATTACACGGAGATTGACTCCTTGTTGGATAAAGTATTCCATCGTCTCCTTTGCGCTAGCACGGAGCTCGTCTTGGATACTCACAAAGCCAAGGAGTTGAGGTTTGCCAACAAATACAGCCTCTTCGTCAAAGTCCTCAACACGTGCCACAATCAATACACGAGCTAGCTCGCCAAAAGAACGAAGTTTGGTCTCTACAGAGGAAAACTCATCGCCAAGTACAAATTGTGCCGCACCCATTACGAGTGCTTGTCCCTCAGAACAAATACAACCTGAATATTTACGCCGAGAAGAAAAAGGAATCGCACGCACAACATCCAGCGCTGCAATCTGTTGTGTTTTAACAAAATTCAAGATAGCGGTAGCAGTTTCGTTTGCATCATCCTCACTTGCATGAGCAATGGTAGAAATTGCTGTGAGTGTTTGTTGGCGAAGTTGTTCACCATCATCAGCACCTACAACTTGGTCGACAATCATGCCACCTGTGGTAATAGTGCCCGTCTTGTCCAAACAAAGCGCATCAACACGAGCAAGTGTCTCAATGCAATATGCCTGCTGCACAAGCACCTGATGCTGACCCAAACGCGTAGTTGCGACGGCTAATACCGTCGAAGTCAACAGTACAAGACCTTGAGGAATCATTGCGATAACTGCAGACACAGAGGTCAAAATCGCATGATTAAGCTCGGCTCCCGTCATAGATGTACGAATAAAGAGCGCGATCCCCAGAGGAATCAGCATGTAGCCACCTAGACGGACAACAGATTCAACAACGTTTTTAATTTCAGAGCGTATAGGCTTAACGTATTTTGCCTCCGCATTGATACGAGCAGCATAACCATCCTTGCCTACCTTATTAACGCGACATACAAGAGATCCCGAGTCAACGAATGAACCCGAGAGAATCTCGTCACCAACATGTTTTGATACAGGCTCAGACTCACCCGTCAATAAACTTTCATTCATTGTCGCAGCACCTGCAAGCACCAAAGAATCTGCGGGCACCTGCTGTCCATGGGCAAGAACAATCACATCATCAAGCACAAGTTCTGAAGAGGAAATAAGCTGGTCTTTGCCATCGCGCCGTACATGCACATCTGAGGCAGTTAAGAGCTGCAGTCTATCAACCTGACGTTTTGCTCGAATCTCTTGAATAACGCCAATAAAAAGATTAATGAGAGGAGTTGTAACAAACAAGAGATTGCGAAAATAACCTGTAGTAAGCACCAGAAGCGCAATCACTAGGTTTATGCCATTAAAGAAGGTAAGGGTATGCTCGCTGATGATTTGCGAAATGGTTTTTGTTTTGACATCAGTGTCGACATTTGATTTACCCTGCGCCTTACGCTTTGCTACCTCAGCTCCACTAAGGCCCGTATAGTTATCGGAAAACGCCAACGTTCCCCCTCTCAAAGCCACCCATCTTGCCCTATCCTAGAGCGATTAACTATAATGCCAAATGTTCGCCCTCTTAGCTCAGTGGATTAGAGCGTCTGCCTCCGGAGCAGAAGGCCGCGGGTTCGAATCCCACAGAGGGCACCAGACACAAAATGAGTCCGTAGGAGCATAAACTTCTACGGACTTTTATTTCAAAAAAATAAGACTTTAGCGACACAAATCCAGAATTTGACGATATTTCTCAAGGCTGACGCGCTCGACTATAACCTCTCCAATAGCATGTATACGCACGAGATTGATGTGATTGCCGTGACGTTTTTTATCCGCTAAAGATCGCCGATAGAGACAATCAACATCAAGCGCTGTCGTAGTAGGTAGTCCATGCGCAGCACAGAGCCTACTAATACGTTTGCTGGTGTCAATATCGCAGAGCCCAAGAGCTGCATCAGCACGGGCCATACAGCAAAGACCTGCAGCAACGCAGCTACCATGACCCAGGTGATACCTGCTTTCTGCTTCAATAGCATGGCCTATTGTGTGACCCAAATTAAGGGTCTGACGAAGTCCTGCTTCGCGTTCGTCTGCATCCACTACATCACGTTTAATCTCAACACAACGACTCACAAGCTCAATGGTGCGCTGAGGATCATCCAACGTCAGTGGTCTCTCTTCAAGAGAAGCAAAAAGCTTTGGGTCACAAAGTACTCCATACTTGATAATCTCACCGATAGAATCAGAGAATAGCTCGGGCGATAGAGTTGATAGGCATGTGACATCAGCAATAACTGCAGATGGTTGCCAAAATGCACCCGCAAGATTTTTACCTGCCGCAAGGTCCACTGCTGTCTTGCCACCAACAGAGGAATCAACCATAGCAAGTAATGAAGTGGGCACCTGTACTACCGCACAACCGCGCATATAACAGGCAGCAGCAAAGCCAGCCAAATCGCCTACGACACCACCGCCCAACGCCACCACAACATCATCTCGAGTGAGGCCAGCAGCGGCAATATTTTCAAGCAGACCTGCGAGGACTGTCATATTTTTGGATTGCTCACCTGCAGGGATGATGGCAGTTTTTACTTCGTAAGCTGCAGCATTAAGCGCGTTATATGTTTGCCTACCATACAAGGGGTATACATTGCTATCCGAGACGAGCATGGCTTTTTGGCCGCCAACAGAAGTACGCACTACAGAACCCAAAGAATCTAAAATGTCACTTCCTACATGCACTTCATAGCTACGCGATGCCGTATTCACCGAAACGCTTTTCATCAGTTTTCTCCTCTAAGCAGAGCGCGACTCCGCCTCACGCTTCAGGCGGTCGCCTTCCGCTAAAAGATCAAAGAGTTTTTGCTCATCATGCTTATCAAGTGCATCTTTGTACTGCTGCAAATTGCCAATCAAAAGCTCTAGTTCTGTACTTAAATTATCTGCATTATCCAAAAAGAGTTCTGTCCACATACCTGGATTCAAACGTGCCACACGCGTTAAATCACGGTATGAACCAGCCGAGAAACCCTTGTGATGGCGGGCAGTAGGACTTTTGACATAAGCATTAGACACCACATGCGCAAGCTGGCTGGTATAAGCAATCATCTCATCATGATAGGCAGCAGTAGCAAGCATCCAGCTACCAAAGCCCGCTGGCTCTAGAAGTCGCTTGAGTCGCTCCAGAATATTTACACGCTCAATGTCATCCATATGCTCAGGAGGTACCACAACCATAGGAGCACCGCGAAACATTGAGGCGCGTGAATGTGCATAACCAGAGTACTGAGTACCCGCCATAGGGTGACAGCCCACAAAAGCAAAACTATATTTTTTTGCCATCGGAAAGCAGCTTTCACAAACTGTACGCTTAACTCCCACCGTGTCAATCACAATAGCGCCCGTTGAAATAAGCGGGGCTTTCTCTTGTAACCACTCAATCGCTGCGGCAGGATAACCCGCCAAAATCAAGAGTTCACAGCTGGGGATGGACTCGTCGTTGAGTTCACCTGCAACCGTATCAATCATCGCTAACTCGAGAGTTGAATGTGTGCGATTCCAAGCAAAGACCTCGCGTCCACCCTCATGGAGGGCTTTGGCAAAAGAGCCTCCCATCAGACCAAGGCCAACGATACCAACACGCCCTGGAACAAAATTCAATGCACTGGATTCATCTCGGCTAGGCTGTGGCATCCTCTTCCCTCTCAGTAGCAAGATTTTTTGCATCCATTGAGCCAGGCAGTGGCGCCTCCTCATAATCAAGGTCTGCAGTAATTGCCTGACGAATCAAAGCAATGCGCTTCATAGCCTCGGCAAACATCTCAGGAGTTAATGCCTGCGCACCATCAGACCATGCGAGCGAGGGATGATTGTGGACTTCGATTTCTAGACCATCAGCGCCCGCAGCAGTTGCCGCGTATGCAATAGGACTCACGTAACGTGTATGGCCCGTCGCATGACTGGGATCACCCACCACAGGCAAGTGAGTCAGTTTGTGTAGTACAGGAATTGCATTTACATCAAAGGTATTACGAGTACGCGTCTCAAAGCTGCGGATGCCACGCTCGCACAGAATAACGTTCTGATTTCCCTCACTCATGATGTACTCTGCAGCCATCAGCAACTCATCTACCATACCGGCAATTCCACGCTTAAGCAGGATGGGGATGTTGGTTTTGCCCACTTCACGCAGCAACGGGAAATTCTGCGCATTTCGAGCACCAATCTGCATGACATTAATCTTTTTGTCCACAAAAAGTTGAACATCGCGAGGATCCATAACCTCAGTAACAATAGGCATATTGGTTTCTTCTGCCGCCTCAAGCAAGAGGTCAAGTCCTTCTTCACCCATACCTTGGTAAGCATAGGGACTCGTGCGAGGCTTGTATGCGCCTCCACGCAACATCGTAGCCCCAGCCTCTTTGACTGCACGCGCAATCTCAATCAGGTTCATTCCTTCAACTGAACAAGGTCCAGCCATAACTTGAAAATGACCGCCACCAATCAATACGCCTCGACCACAATCAACAATGGTGTCATTGGGATGAAACTTACGATTGGCCTTTTTGAAAGGTTCAGACACACGCTGGACCTGCTCAATGATGTCCATACTTTCAAGCAAAAATGGATCAATTTGTGTGGTATCGCCAATAATGCCAACAATGGTTTCATTTTGACCCTGACTGACATTTGCCTTGTACCCACGACCCTCAATCCATTGAATGAAATGGTCCAACTGTTCTTTGGTAGCCGTTTTTTTAACGATGGCAATCATAGGGGCCATCCTCCTTTGTCCCAGGTTCAAAATATTTAGTCGTGGTACATGGTAACAGCGCAACAAAAATAAATATTTTCAAATGACTAGTTGGTAACTACTGCGACGCATTTATATCTCTTGAATTCTCCACTCCTTACAATAACTATGTAAGAAAAGTAACGAGATTTCGGAGTTCATGCGTGGATATACTCATTAGCCCAGGAAGTCTTGGTGGCAAGGTTAACTCTATTGCTTCCAAATCAGTCGCTCATCGACTGCTTATCTTGGCTGCATTTGCTGATAAGACCTGCAATATCGACTGCAGCAGCAGCTCGCAAGATATTGATGCCACTATCGCTTGCCTCAAAGCACTTGGTGCACATATCACACATACCAAAACAGGATTTCGCGTAGTCCCCATCCCAAAGACATCAAGGTTCGAGCCACATGCACAAGCAAAACTCGACTGCGGAGAGTCCGGTTCTACTCTGCGCTTTATGTTACCTGTAGCAGCAGCGCTTGGTGCAGGGGCAAGCTTTACGGGAAGGGGTCGTTTAGCACAACGTCCCCTCGCTCAACTTACAGACGCGCTTTGCTCACATGGTTGCAATCTTTCTGAATTTGGCAACTGGCCACTTGAACTAACAGGACAGCTTCAACCAGGAAACTATACGTTACCAGGCAATGTTTCTTCACAGTATGTGACAGGACTTTTACTCGCTGCTCCCCTGCTCAAAGGCACAACGGAGATATTAGTAAGCGAGCCCTTCCAATCTGAGCCCTACGTCCGCTTAACCCTTAACGCACTGAGCTTATTTGGAGTGGAATGCGAAGCTGGACACAAACAGCTCGCTGATGGTAGCTATCGCACTTATCGTGTTTTTGGGCGAGGAACACAGCTAACAGCACCTGAGACGGTCACGGTGGAAGGCGACTGGTCTAACGCTGCTTTTTGGCTGGTAGCAGCTGCTATTGGCAAGAAACCTATTTCAGTCAAACAACTCAACCTTAGCAGTGCTCAAGGAGACCGCGTTATCTTGGCAGCCCTTTCACTTTTTGGCGCGCAAGTTGTTCGTGGCAACAATACCGCAACCGTAGGTCCTGCTTCCCTACAAGGTATTCGTATTGATGTTTCAAATTGTCCCGATCTTGTACCACCGCTGGCTGTACTTGGCGCATGTGCTACGGGCACCACACGCCTTGCCAATGCAGGTCGTCTACGCCTCAAAGAATCCGATCGACTGCAAACCGTAAGTGCAACACTTCAAGCACTTGGGGCACAAGCTCGCATCGAAACCGATGATTTGCTTATCAGTGGAGGCACAGCTCTTACGGGTGGGGTTGTAGACGCTGCAGGAGACCATCGCATTGCAATGATGGCAGCTATTTTGGCAACCCAATGCACAGGAGATACGCTCATCCACGGAGCAGACTGTGTTGCTAAATCCTATCCCCACTTTTTTGAAGACTTTGCCCTACTAGGTGGCAAAGCACAAGCTCAGGAGGTCATAAATGCCCTCTAGTTTTGGCAGCGCCTTGCGTGTCACAATATTTGGCCAGTCTCATTCACCTGCTATTGGTTGCGTCATCGAAGGCCTACCTTCGGGCCACCATATCAATCTAGAAGCGCTCGCCCAGCATATGATGCGCCGCTCACCTGGCCAAGCACGCTGGTCAACGCCTCGCAAAGAGGCAGATGCCGTATCTATTCTGTCTGGTCTCAACCCTGCTGGTAATACCTCAGGAGCACCGCTGGCGCTTGTTATTCAAAACACCAACACGCGTCCTAGCGATTATGAGGAACTTAAACGAGTACCCCGCCCTAGCCATGCCGATTGGACTGCTCAACAAAAATGGCACGGCGAACAGGATGTCTCTGGTGGAGGACACTTCTCAGGTCGCCTCACCGCACCACTTTGTGCAGCAGGTGGTATTGCAATGCAACTTTTGTCCGAGCGTGACATTTGCATCGCCGCTCACCTAAGCGAATGTGCAGGCGTGACCGATGAGGCATTTCTTGCCCGAGGATCTATTGCTGATGCAGAGGCGCTCGCAGCACAAATGCATACATTAAAAGATGGCCGAAAGTTTCCCGTACTTAGTGACCAAGCAGCAGAAGAGATGCAGGCCCGCATCGAAGAGACAAGAAAAGCTTGCGATTCTGTAGGTGGTATTGTGGAATGCGTTGCCACAGGACTCCCTGCAGGCATCGGCTCGCCAATGTTTGACGGGATTGAATCGACCATTGCGCGTATTGTCTTTGGAATTCCCGCAGTAAAGGGTCTGGAATTTGGTGCGGGTTTTGCCACCGCAAGGATGCTTGGCAGCGAGCACAATGACCCCTATGTAATTGTTGATGGCAAGGTATATCCTGCCAAAAACGATGCAGGCGGAAATTTGGGAGGCATTACAAGTGGCGCTCCCCTCTTGTGGCGCATGGCAGTCAAACCCACTTCTTCAATCGCGCAAGAACAACACTCGGTTGATCTCATACGCAATGAGGAGACTGTTCTTCGTGTACATGGCAGACACGACCCCTGCATAGCCCCACGCGCTGTACCTGTAGCAGAGTCCGCATGTGCTCTTGCTATCTTGGATTCTTGGCTTGCTTGGCCTCCCTGTGGCGCAGATGATGAGCATTACTTTTAAACTACAAAAGGAACAAATAACGTCTACTGAGAGAAAGCAGAACGATCGTGGCAGATATTTCAGAAATACGTAAGCATATTGACCGTATCGATAATGACATTCTTGAGCTCTTCAAAGAACGCATGGATGTTGCCAATGAGGTCGCGGCTTATAAAGGTGAGCACAAGCTTCCCGTTTTTGACCGCAATCGCGAACACCAAATACTTGTCAATGCTGCAGCCAAGGTGCCCGAGGACCAGCAGGCCTATGTCCAAGTACTGATGTCTTTGCTTATGGAAGCTTCTCGCTCACGTCAAACTAGTTCTTTGGGTCGCAGCAATCAGGTAGTTTCAAACATTAATAAAGCTATCAAAGAGTCTCCTGAGCTTTTCCCTCGCGATGCATTTGTTGCCTGCCAAGGCGTTGAGGGGGCTTATTCGCAAATTGCAACTGACCGCCTGTTCAAGCATGCCAACATCAGCTACTTCGATACCTTTGATGGTGTTTTTCGTGCGGTTGACCAGGGATTTTCTGACTATGGTGTACTGCCCATTGAAAACAGCAGTGCAGGATCGGTGAATGAAGTCTACGACCTTATGATGCAGTATGACTTCCATATCGTACGCACCTGCCGCCTTAAGGTTGATCACAATCTTCTTGCCAAACCAGGCACTAAACTTGAGGATATTCGCGAGATATATAGCCATGAGCAAGCGGTTGCTCAGAGCATGGGCTTCTTGCAATCACTACCTAATGCTCAGGTACATGTGGTTGAGAATACCGCCGTTGCCTCCAAACTGGTTGCTAATTCCGAACGCAGTGATGTTGCTGCTCTTGCATCACGTGCTTGCGCAGAACTTTATGGTTTAGTTCCCCTTGCACAAGCAGTGCAGGATCGCGATGACAACTACACCCGCTTTGCTTGTATCACAAAAAAACTCACAATCTATCCTAGTGCAGACCGCAGTTCTTTGATGCTTGTTGTTGGTAATGAACCTGGCGCTCTTTTCAAAGTGCTTGCTAAGTTTTATGCCCTCGATATCAACATCATTAAACTTGAGAGTCGACCTATTCCAGGCAAGGACTTTGAATTCATGTTTTACTTTGATGTGGATTGTCCCGTAGTGGCTCCTGAATTTACACAGCTCATGTCCACCCTGGGCAATGTCTGCGAAGACATGCGCTATCTCGGAAGTTACAGCGAGGTCATCTGATGGCTGAAGCCTCCGACGCTCGCTTTGGCCTACTTGGTCGCAAACTTGGGCATAGCTGGTCACCTCGCATCCACAAGATGCTAGGTTCGACTCCCTATGCGCTTTTTGAACGCGAGCCAGAAGAGGTTAGAGACTTTATTCGCCATGGCGCATGGCAGGGGCTCAATGTCACCATTCCTTACAAGGTCAATGCTTTTGCACTGGCTGATGAGGTAAGTGAACGTGCACAACGCATAGGAGCCGCCAACACCTTGGTCAAACGTAGTGATGGCGGTATTTTTGCTGATAATAGCGATGTGGGTGGCTTTGCTTGGATGCTCAAACGCTTTTGTGAACGTCACTGGGGCGCGGACGGAGTTCGACTACTTTCTCATTTGCCTGTTGTCGTTCTGGGATCTGGTGGCGCAAGTCAAGCGGTGCAAGCCGCTCTGAAGGAATTTGGAGCCCATGTCAGTGTAATCTCTCGTTATAGTGACGATAACTATGACACGCTTGTCACACGTCATGCAGATGCTGGACTTCTCATCAATACGACGCCTGTAGGTATGTATCCCGACTGTCCAGCAAGTCCTCTTAGCAAGGCGAAACTGGCAAAGCTCAGCCACTTGCGAGGAGTCATTGATGTTGTCTACAACCCTGCACGCACAGGTCTTTGTTTACAAGCAGAACGTCTCGGCATTCCTTTTGAGTCTGGACTTGCCATGCTTGTTGCTCAGGCAGCTCTTTCATCTGAGCTTTTCTTGAGCACAACGCATTCACTGGAGACCGTTGAAGTGATTGAGCGTGAATTGCGCTGCTCTATGACCAATATCTGCTTAATTGGCATGCCAGGAGTTGGCAAGACAAGTACAGGCAATCTTTTAGCGCGCGAATTACATCGTCCTTTTATTGACCTTGATGCGGCTTTTAGAATAAAAGAAGATACCAGCGCTGCAGACTTTATCAGCGCACATGGCGAAGCTGCTTTTCGCGACGCTGAATCCCAAATACTTGCAGATTATGCAAGCAAGTCGGGTCTTGTTATCTCCTGTGGTGGCGGTGTAGTTGTACGCAAAGACAACTATGATTTGCTTCACCAAAATGGACTTATCGTGATGCTGGATCGCCCTCTTGAACAGCTTTCCACCAGGGGCAGACCCCTCTCACAGTCCAAAGGGCTAGAGCAGCTCGCGGAGGAACGCATGGATCTCTATCGTAGCTGGGCGGATACAATTGTTGCAGGCACTGGCTCTCCTGCAGGTGATGCATGCGCTATTATTGACTTCCTCAAAACCCAAACGACATAGAAATTGATTTGCTCAATTAATTTCTTTTTTTGCCTAAGCAAGCTGCCACTCACCGTTTGAGCTTTGGAAAAGCTATATGTAGAGCAGAATCTTTCCTATACTGAAGTTTCGCAACTTCAAGGAGGATAGAGTCTTATGGCAGCCGAAGCTTCGCCTTCGTCAATCGCAGAATCAGTACTTTCGAGTGTAGGCGGCAAAGAAAATGTCCGCTCTAACTCTTTGTGCATGACGCGACTCAGGCTGCGTATCGTCAATCCTGAAGAAGTTGACGATGAAGAGCTGGAATCCATCCCTGGTGTACTTGGCTTGGCTTCGCGAGGCTCTGATGGTCTTGAGGTGGTTTTTGGACCACGTCTTGTTCGCGATGTTTATAACTCCTTTGTTGGGCTCACTGGCCTTAATCCTGAAGATGCAGATACTGTAGTGGGTACATCTCCTTTAGCATCTAATCTACGTGTGCGTATTAGTCCTTCTCGTCAGCGCTCTTACGAAGCACAATCGCGCGCCAACGATGCCGCTTTATCTGATGGTGTGCATCTTTTGAGTCATGTTAATGCTGATGTTGATGATTTGGCAGGACTCAGCCAACTTTTTGAGCAAGATAAGACGGGCGAAGCAGACGCCATGCAAGAAAAGTCAAACGAAGTAAGCGCTGCTGATGATTCTGAGGATGAGAGTATCCATACTCAAGACTACAGACTTCTTATCATCAACGGACCCAATATCAATATGCTTGGTATTCGCGAACCTGATATTTATGGTCATAGCAGCTACGATGATTTGCTAACCCTTTGCAAGGCTGTAGCGAGTGAAGTTGGCTTTAGTACTTGCTCGTGTTTTCAGTCCAACCATGAGGGCGATATTGTTGACCGCATCCAAGATGCCTATCAGGTTTATGACGGCATCATCATCAATCCAGGGGCTCTGACACACACTTCAATTGCTTTGCTTGATGCCCTGCGTGCGGTTGGTATTCCCACTATTGAGGTGCATATTTCTGAGGTAGACAAGCGTGAAGCCTTTAGGCAGATTTCTTACGTGCGCGACGCATGCTTTGAGTCTATTGTGGGCTTAGGTATCGAGGGTTACGCCAAAGCCATTAGGGATATGGCCGCTCATCTTAATATCACTGCTTGCAACCTGTAGTCGCCATTTTCTCTATAGCCTGTAGTCGTCACGTCCTATACAGCCTCTGCAGATGGTTCAATACCGTCTCAAACCCCCGCAAACGGTTCAAAACCGTACCAAATGGCTCGAGAAACCCCAGATAAAAATTGTCGCGAGGGCGCATATTGAACCCGATGTAGGTAAAAGGGTGCTTATTGAACCGTCTGCGAAGAGAGCGCAAGCGAAAAGGTGCGTCGTGAACCGCCTGTGGAGCAGAAAAACGTGTTGTAGACCCGCTGCGGAGAAGAAACTAACCGCAGCGCCAAATAGCATTTTCGGTGATGAGGTAGTCAACAGCGATTGTTTTGTCTTCATGTGGCAAAGGGTTACTTGAGACCTGCATCGAGCGGACAAGAGCGAGCTTGTGACCAGGATAGAAGGTAAGAAACTCATCGAGTTTATCGTCATCTTCGCCGACGCGGTAACCTTGGCCATCAAACACCAGCCCAGGTACGATACAGAGCGACTCTACAAGCTCGCTACAGCTGAAGCCCAACGTATCACCTTCGGCACGGCAGCTAGATGCCTCGGGAATCGTACGTTCTGTAACGTCAAGCTCTACTTCAGCAAAGATCTCAATACAGTCGGCAACACCATTGCAATCCAAGCAAAGTCCCACACGCTTACCAGCAGCAAAAGCTCGCGTGGCTAGGGCTGTCATAGAGATACCGCCTTGGTCACCTACAGGTAGCAACACTACCTGCGCACGAGTCCACAAATCAAGTTTGCTTAACAACTCAAGTGCGCCTTCATTGTCTGTGGTACTGCTGATAACAGGAGTCGGTAATGCACGCAGATAACTTGCTTCAAGTGCAGTCTTACTTGCATCTGCTCCATTTGAGCTTGCCATGCATTTCCCCTCTACTGCGCTACAGTGTAAGTCTAAAAATCATAGCAAAAGCTTTCACATACGTTGGAGATAAACTCATGCCACGTTCTTATACACCTAAGTATTCGCATAAGACCTTTGATGGTATCGATGTGCTCATCGTAAGCGGAGAAGTAAAAAAATTCAACCTTCGAATACGACCTGATGCCAGCGTACGTCTTTCTGTACCGTCAAGCGTACGCCCAGCTCAAGTTGATGCTTTTATTCTCGACCATCTAGATTGGATTAAAAATACTGTACTCAAAACGAAACAAAAGACTTCTGCAAACAAACCTAGCAAAGAAGAAATCGCTCGCGATAAGGAAATACTCTCGCGGCTCTTACCTGCTCTTTTTGCAAAATACGAGCCTATACTTAAGGTACAGTGTACTGACTGGCGCACCCGTTATATGATCAGCCGCTGGGGATCTTGCAACGTAGGAAGCGGCAAAATCACCATAAACACCGAGCTTGCACATCTGCCCAAATTCTGTCTTGAATCTGTTGTAGTGCATGAACTTTGTCATCTAAGGATACGCTCACACAATAGCGAATTTTATGCACTGATGGAAAGTGTCTATCCAAAATGGCGGGAGGCGCGTATTTATCTCAACACGCATCCACCCCGCCGTTAAAAAAGCAAAATACCGCCACACAAGCTGGATTTAGTAAACCATACCCATCGCCTCTTGCACCTCGGCAAGCGTGGCCTGAGCGACCTCGTTGGCGCGTCTATTGCCATCGTGTAATACATCTTTGATGTAATCAAGGTCCTGCTCATACTCACGACGCTTCTCACGAATTGGTGCAAAATAGCCGTTAACCGCCTCGGTAACGTAACGTTTAAGCGCGCCGCCGCCACCCATACCAATCTCTTCTGCAATCTCCTTGGGATCGCGGCCTGTGCAAATGCCTGCTGTGGTAAGCAGAGCAGAGACACCAGGACGATTCTCAGGATCAAAGGTAATATTGCGATCGGAGTCAGTCTTGGACTTCTTGATAAGCTTTGCGGTTTCTTCTGCCGTCATGCACAAAGAAATCGCATTGCCATAAGACTTGCTCATCTTGCGACCATCTAGACCAGGAAGCAAGGGGGTAGAGGTAAGCAGACCCGAGACCTCAGGAAACACATTACAGTGATAACGGTCGTTAAAACGACGAGCAATTTTACTTGTTACCTCAATATGAGGCAGCTGATCACGACCAACAGGAACGATATTGCCCTTGCAGAACAAAATATCGCAGGCTTGGTGCACGGGATAAGTCAAAAGCAAACCTGTAAGCGCATGTCCACTGGCTTCCTGCTCGGCTTTAACCGTAGGGTTACGTTCAAGCTCGGCCTCAGAAACTAAGGAGAGAAAAGGCAGCATCAGCTGATTGGCTGCAGGCACTGCTGAGTGGGTAAAAATCATGGTCTTTGCAGGATCAATGCCACAAGCAAGATAATCCATCACCATGTTGTAGACATTATCCTGGATATGCTCAGTATTGTCGCGATCGGTAATGACCTGATAGTCCGCAATAATGACATTGGACTTAACGCCCATATTTTGTAAGCGTACCCGCTCAATCAGAGTGCCAAAATAATGACCCATATGCAGACGACCCGTAGGACGATCGCCAGTAAGCATGGTATACGCTTCGGTTTTGCCATCGGCAAGATCTGCCTGAATTTGGTTGCTACGCCTCAGCGCTGCTTCATAACTTCCCTCGTTGGGCATCAAAGCCTCCTCTAATCTCGTTAACGCTCTCTATCATAGGCTATACATCCCAGCGGCTGGATAGTCAAAAACGTAATGCTTGGACAAAAGCTTTGACCAAAAGGTCTTTAGTCATCAAACTCCGCAGCTTCCTCACGCAAGACAAGAATCGCCGCAATTGCATGAGCTGCCCCTAGCAAAAGGGTAAAGAGTGCATCAACAAATCCAATAAGCGCAAAGATATGAAAGAGCTCGGCTGAACCCACAGGTTTAAGCGTAGTGCCAAAAGCCGCTGAATAAAACGAACTTACAAACACATAATCAAGAGCAAGACAAACAAAGGCAAAGGCACCAGATGCAACGCCTTTCCCCAAAGACGGATGATAATCTATGCGCGCTCGAGAGCGGTATCGCAACTCCCCCACTACACCCAAAGCAAGCTGTACTAAAGCAACAAGCAAAACAATGTTGCCAATACTTGCAGACTTACCTGAAACTACCGCAAAGCTGTCAGGATGCATAACGGTCACGAGCGTAGCAATAACAGAAATCGCACCAGCGGCTAAAGCGACACGCGACGAAACCTTGGTTAGGTCTTGAGATTGAGGAAACATAAAGATTTATCCATTCAAAGTATGAGAACTAGCCAACGCTCAAGATTGTGACATAAGAGAAGGACTCCTGAAACCAGGAGTCCTTCTTGTCTAACAATTGTTGCGTAAAAACTTATGCAGGAATCACTGTCATAGCGATAGCAAGAATAATCACGCAAACCACGGACAGAATGCCGACAAGCTTGATGGCAAACTTGAACCAAGTGGAGTACTCAACACGAGCAAGAGCAAGGCCACCCATGATTGCTGCAGAGGTCGGGGTAATCAGGTTGACAACACCGGAAGCAGCGGAGAAGACCATGATCATGACTGCAGGGTTGAATCCAAGATTGGCGGCCAAGGGCCCCATGATGGGCATGGAAACGCCAGCCATACCAGAAGTCGAAGGAATCAGGAAGGAAAGCAGGAAGTAAAGCAGGTAGCTGCCGATAGCCAAGACAGGACCAGAGGTGCCCTCCAGTGCTGCAGAAGCATTGTTCAAAACATAGTTGGAGAGGTTGGTTGCGTTCATGATCATGGTGACGCCGCGAGCAACAGCAATGATCAAGACAACGGACATCATTTCGCCAGCACCGGACATAAAGGTGTCCACAATCTCGTGCTCAGAGAAGCCATAGACAACACCAATGACGATGGCCATGAGAAGGAACCAAGTGGTGGACTCTGCAAAGTACCACTCACCCAAAGGAAGGTCGGTCAGGAAGCCAGACCAAGATTCAAAGAAAGTAATACCGAAGCTGCCCCAAGGTACAAAGCCGAGGATCATGATAAGGAAGGAGATAGCAAAAATCCAAAGAACTGCCTTCTGCTTGCCAGTAAGCTGCGTATCGCCAACCTCAGCAATGTTGTTACCGTAAGCTTCGCGAGCAGCCTCGAGCTCAGCGTCAGACATGATGGTTGCGGAAGGATCCTTGCGAACCTTCTTGGCATACTGGACAACGATGAAAGAAGAAACTGCCCAAGTAGCAATGAGGAGGATAAGACCGAGCGCAATGGTAATACTTTGATCAACAGCAATACCAACACTCTCAGCGCTGAGTGCGTCAACAGCTGCACCCACTGCGAAGGGGTTGACGGTGGAGCCGAGGCAACCAACACCAGCACCCAAAAGAATCATCATGACACCAGTCATGGGGTCAAAGCCTGCAGCCATCATGGTTGCAGCAAGCAGGATGTAGAAACCGACGGTCTCCTCGCAGAAGCCATAGGTAGAACCCAGTACAGCAAAGAGAAGCATCAAGAGAGGGATAAGAATAAGCTCCTTGCCATGCATCTTTTTAACAAGGTTGGTAATACCAACGTTAAGTGCGTTGGTCTTGTTAACGATGCCGAGGAAGCCGCCCAGCACCATAACAAAGAGGCAGACGGACATAGCATCGCCGAAACCATTAACGGATGCCATGGTGAACGTGCCGAGAGAAGCACCCGTGACAAGCTCCTTTGCGCCATCTTCGGTCAAAGCGCCGGTAGCCTGGCCATTGAGCAGCCATGAGATTGCCACAACAGCAATCATGAGGATGTAAATGATACTAAACGAAGTTAGCATCTCCCTCTTCTTCTTTGGCTTAGTTGCCTCAGCCATTCCAACTCCTTTCCTTGCGCCCGCAGGCGCTCCAACAAAACTTGTGCAAATCACACACCAGAACGTGTGTAATGTTAGCGAAACTAAGATATCACAACTCCATCACAATGGTGAGCGTAGGCAATTTGTCGGTGAAAATATTCGATTATCTATTTTGGATAACTTCAGCCGCACTCACCGAATTTGAGCATGAATAACCTGCATGTTTTAGAAGAATAAACATAAAAAGAGTTCCCATCCTTATGTTTTATTCAACTAAAATTTGCAATATTTTGAGAATACAAAAGTCGCCGTAAAAAAATTGTTACTTGACAAAATAGAAAAATTATAGTAGCAACAAAAACCTCCTTGGATTCAAAATCCAAGGAGGTGCATTGCTTTATATAGAGCAAGAACTTACTTCAGGGTTGCGTACATAACAGCCTTGATGGTGTGCATACGGTTCTCTGCCTCGTCAAAGACACGAGACTGACGGCCCTCGAAGACCTCGTCAGTAACCTCCATCTCGGTGATACCAAACTCCTCGGCAACCTCCTTGCCATGGGTGGTGTTGGTGTCGTGGAAGGAAGGAAGGCAGTGCTCAAAGATAGCGTTGGGGTTAGCCTCAGCCATGAGCTCCTTGGTAACACGGTAAGGAGTCAGAAGCTTGATGCGCTCACCAAACAGGTCATAGGACTCGCCCATGGAAACCCAAATGTCGGTGTAGAGGCAATCGCAGTTCTTGGCGCCCTCGTGGGGATCCTCGGTCAGAACAATCTCGCAGCCGTTCTCAGCAGCAATCTCGCGGCAGGTAGCAACAAGATCAGCATCCGGCATACGCTCCTCAGGACCGCAAGCGCAGAAGTTGATGCCGAGTTTGGCGCAAACAACCATCAGGGAGTTAGCAACATTGTTGCGAGCATCACCAAAGAAGGTGAGCTTCTTGCCGCGGATGTCACCAAACTCTTCCTTCATGGTGAGGATGTCAGCGAGCATCTGGGTGGGGTGGAACTTATCGGTCAGACCATTCCAGGTAGGAACGCCAGACTTCTCTGCAATCTCCTCAACCTGATCCTGAGCAAAGCCGCGGTACTCAATACCATCAAACATACGGCCGAGAACACGGGCGGTGTCCTCAGTGGACTCTTTGTGGCCCATCTGAGAGCTGTTAGGATCCAGATAAGTAACGCCCATGCCAAGGTCATAAGCGCCAACCTCAAATGCGCAACGGGTGCGAGTAGAGGTCTTCTGGAAAATAAGAACGATGTTCTTGCCCTCAAGGTAACGGTGAGGGATGCCAGCGCGCTTCATGTTCTTGAACTGAGCAGCCAGATCAAGAAGGTAGTTGATCTCAGCAGGGGTGTAGTCAAGCAGCTTAAGGAAATTGCGGCCGGACAAAGAAATGGCCATAATTCGTTCCTTTCATAAAAATTTTTCTATATCTGACCTACAAGCCAAAGGGCAGGTAAGACCTGCCCTTTGGGTATTACTTTTTAAGCGCCGCCTACACGAGGTCCTCACGCCAGAAGGGCATGGACATGCAACGGGGGCCGCCACGGCCGCGGGAAAGCTCTGCGGAGGGAACAACGAGGAGGTCGAGACCTTCCTTGTACAGAACATCGTTGGTAACGGTGTTGCGCTGGTAAACGCAAATCTTGCCAGGTGCAACTGCGAGGGTGTTGGAACCATCGTTCCACTGCTCACGAGCTGCTGCGACGGGATCGCCGCCACCGCACTTGATGAGCTGGACGGTATCCAGACCCATAGCCTTTGCCAGAACGTGCTCGAGGGTGTCGTTCATTTCCTCGATAGCAATCTCGCCCTCAGAAGCGCCCTTGGTGAGCTTGAAGACCTGCAGGGTACCCATGATGCCTGGGTGAATGGTGAACTTGTCAACATCAATCTGGGTAAAGACGGTATCAAGGTGCATGAAGGCACGAGACACGGGGATGTTGAATGCGTAGATGGTGTCAATCTCGCACTGGTCTGCCTTCTCCCAGAACATGTGCTGTGCCAAAGCGTCAATGGCGGCAGCCTGCGTACGCTGAGAGATACCGATTGCCAAGGTGTGAGCGTTGATGTTGAGAACATCGCCACCCTCGGTGTGGTAAGCAGAATCGCGACGATACCACAGGGGAGACTCTTTGTACTCAGGGTGATCGCGGAAGATGTACTTACCATACAAAGTCTCGCGATTACGAGTGACAGAGTACATGTGGTTGAGGTTAACGCCGTGACCAACAATTGCAAAGGGGTCACGAGTAAAGTAGGTGTTGGGCATGGGGTCAATCAGGAGATCAGACTCGCTGTCCTGATCTGCACCAACGAGGTCAGCAAGCAGGTTGCTGGAACGAGTCGGAAGCTCGAGCTCGTTCTTACGAATACCAGCGATGGACTTCTCTACGAAGGCCTGGGTATCCTCAATGGAATCCATGAACTCCTTGACAACTGCACGGGTGTGCCTGCCACGAAGACCAGACTCGTCGAGCCACTGGTTGGTGAACTCCTCACGAGTGCCTGCTGCATCAAGAGCCTCAGCAACGAGCTTCTCGAGGTACAAAACCTCAGCGCCCTGCTCACGCAGAATCTCTGCAAAGCGATCGTGCTCCTCCTGAGCTACCTCGAGGAAAGGCACGTCGTCAAAAAGCAGACGACCGAGCTCGTCGGGCGGCAGGTTGAGCAGTTCCTCGCCAGGACGGTGGAGCAGTACCTTTTTGAGGGCACCAATCTCGCTGTGGACGTTAAGTCCCTTAGGCATGATTCCTCCCACTCCTTTGTGCCAGTCTTCTGGCACAACTTGAATAGAAACATCACATCGGCATCGCAGTTTTATATCTAAAGTCGCAAGCCGCTGCATTACAATTCCTAACTATATCCAATAGTTTTTAATTTCGATAGCTATAAATTTGTTCACGGGGGAACGGTATTATTTTTTCGTTGAGCGGTTATTTGTGACAAATTTAGATGGTTATATTCACAATTCTTCCCTGATTACCTGCATAAAGTCACCATTATTTCTTGATTATTTCATTTGGGCTGCTTTTTATTTGGCTTTTCTTCTAGAATTTGAGAGAGTGATGTAACAGTCATGTAATATACAGTTTATTTACTAAATATAGATTTTTATTCTTATTTTAGAGAATGCATTTGACATATAAACATCTCTAAAAAAACTTTTTCTAAAGCAAATTTTTAGCCAAATTTCCAACAAATTTTAAAATGCTTCGCTGACGTACTCCACTGACAAAAAACAGTACCCCCGCGGCATTTTATATTGCTCGAACACAGCCAGCTAACTCAAGCAGCTGATAAAATAAAGTCTATTGAGTAAGTGAGAAATGGGGGCTCGTTTATGGCGGACAAAGTTACAGCCACACAAGGCAAAAATCCTGAAAAGTCGGCAAAGACTACAAAGGAAACTGCTACCCCGAAGAATTCTTCTCAAAAGGATAAAATCCAATCACCAAAACATGACTTTTCGTATACGCAAAACCGCGAGATCAGCTGGCTACGCTTTGATGACCGTGTGCTTGACGAAGCGTTAGATGAAACTGTCCCTCTTTTTGAACGACTGAAATTCGTATCCATCTTTGGCTCGAACCTTGATGAGTGGTTTATGATTCGCATCGGTGGTCTTTCTGATTTGAATCTACTCAAACATCAGCCTACAGATAACAAATCCAACCAAACTCCCGCCGAACAGCTTCGAGCCATCTTTACAGTACTTCCCAGTTACATTGAAAAGCAAGAAAAGGCACTGGAGACTATTGAGTCACAACTTTCTCATCGCGGTCTTGAACGTGCGAGCTGTGAAACCATGAACGATGCTGACAAGGTTGTTGCCTCCAAATATTTTGACACACATATTGCACCTATCATCTCGCCGCAAATTGTCGATCCTCGCCATCCCTTCCCCAATCTACGCAATATGCAGCTTTATGTGACCTGCTCACTCAATGGACCTGATGAGTCGGGAATGCTGGGCATTATTGAAGTGCCCGCGTCACTCCCCCGTGTGATTCCCCTACCAAGCACGCAAGAAGTATGGCGTTACACCCTCATCGAAGATGTAATTCGTACTCGCCTAGATGGACTCTTTGGCAATTACCTACCAACTGCTTCTGCGGTCATTCGTCTAACACGCAATGCCGATATCGATCCTGATGGCGAAGGTGTCGGTGAAGAAGAAGACTATCGTCAGCACATGAAACGCGTGCTCAAGCTACGCCAGCGTTTGCAACCAGTGCGCTTGCAAGTCCAGGGACAACTTCCCAAAGATTTGGAGAAATTTATCCTCAGCGAGACAGAACTGCCCCGCAAGCGCGTCTTCCGCGTTAATATGCCTCTAGATTTAGGCTATATCTTCTCGCTTGAGTTGCACCTACCTGTAGATTCGCGAGCGACGCTACTGTATAATCCCTTCTCGCCTCAGCCTTCCTCAATGGTTGATATGTCAAAACCCATTCGTCCACAGGTTGAAGCTAACGATATCCTGCTCTTTTATCCTTATGAGTCAATGGATCCGCTGCTACAACTTATCCATGAAGCGTCATCAGATGATGACTGTATCCAGATTAAAATTACGCTTTACCGCGTAGCCAAACTCTCTAAGCTGTGCGAATCTTTGATTGCGGCATCCGAAAATAACAAAGATGTCACCGTGTTAATGGAGCTGCGCGCGCGTTTTGACGAGGCAAACAATATTGCTTGGGCAGAACGCCTTGAAGATGCGGGTTGCACCGTAATTTACGGTCAAGAAGGTTTTAAGGTGCACTCTAAGATTTGCCAGATTACCTACCACCAACAGGGTGAAATAAAGCGAATCACCTGCCTTGGTACAGGCAATTTCAATGAGAAGACAGCGGGTCTGTACTCCGACTTTATGCTACTTACAGCACATGAGGGCATTGGTGAAGATGGCAATGTATTTTTCCGCAACCTTTCGTTAGGTAATCTGCATGGAAGTTACCGCTATCTTGGCGTGGCACCTACCCGTCTCAAGCCTTTGGTGATGAGTGGCCTTGATCGCGAGATTCATCGCGCCAAAAGTGGTCATGAAGCAGCAGTTCTCATGAAGATGAACTCGCTAACTGACCGTGATGTCATTGATAAGATTTCGGAAGCCTGCGAAGCGGGTGTTCAAGTGACGCTCATCGTCCGTGGTATTTGCTGTATCAAAGCAGGCGTCCCAGGCAAAACAGATGGATTGGTCGTGCGCCAGATTGTAGGGCGCTTCCTTGAACATGCCCGTGTCTACGCCTTTGGATCCGAGATGGATACCATCTATCTCTCCTCTGCCGACATGATGACACGCAATACCGAACGTCGCGTTGAGATTGCCTATCCTGTGCTTGATCCACGCTGTCGTCAGATGGTCAAAGAATACATGGATCTCCAGCTTGCCGATAACACCAAGGCTCGCCAGCTCACCTCAGATGGCATCTGGCAAAAGATTGAACTGGGTGAAGGTGAGTTACTCGTTAACTCTCAGGAAAGACTATGCGCACTTGCCAGTGAACGCGCCCGAGCGTCAGCTGATGCTCAGGCCACGGCCAAACGTCATCGCATTCAGAGCGCCGATGGTAAAGGTCCTTCTGTGGGAGAGACTACTCGTATATCTTCCCCTACATCTGAACCCAAAGTACAGGATGCCAACACTGCCAATATGAGTAGCAAAACGGACGAAAATGAGATAATCGCCGAGAAACCTGAGATCCCACGCGGGCGCATGAGCCAAGCGTTCCACTTGATTGGTGAAGGCATTGCCACCTTGTTTGGCTTGAGGAGATGACATATTTAGTGCTCACACTGCAAATAGAGCGTATGGCCTATGGAGCTGACGCAATCGCTCACACTCCAGAAGGAAAGACCATTTTTGTTGCCGGGGCTGTTCCTGGTGATATTGCTGAGGTTGAAATCGTACAAGATGGCTCAAGCTTTTCAAAAGGCAGAGTCAAGCATATTGTCGAGCCATCTAAAAAACGCGTCGCTCCTATCTGTCCTTATGCAAGTATATGTGGCGGTTGCCCTTGGGGGGTTCTTGCAAAAGATGCCCAACTTGAAGCAAAGCGCTCTTCTGTTGTGGATGCACTCGTTCGCATCGGACACTTTGAGATGGCAACAGCTGAGTCCTTGGTTGCAAACTGCGAGCGTCCTTCTGCCGACTGGGGATATCGCAACAAAGTGGAACTCGCCGTAAGCCGACAAAAAGGTCGTCTTGTTATAGGCATGCATGCAATAGATGGGTCAGTCATCAAAGTCGATTCGTGCCCACTTTTGCAAGACAAGCATGCAAAACTTGTCAAAGCAGTATCAGGCGCCTTGGGCTATCTCGGTAGTACCAATGAACTTGGCCTCGAACGAGTTGGTATTCGTGTAGCACTGCATACTAAAGATATTGAAATTGCACTCTGGGGAGAACCAGGTGCTTTTCCCCGCGCTCAAGTTGCAAAAGTCCTCGGTGACGCCACGCATGCAAGCTCTGTTGTACGGGTACTCACCAAAGGACCAAAAAAAGCGCGCCGCGTCACTGGTGTAGAAGTGCTTTCTGGTAAGGGTCATTGGACCGAGCGTATTGCAGGTCAGCGTATGGCTCTTTCTGCTCCTTCATTTTTTCAGGTTAATACCTTAGGAGCAGAACGCTTGATTGAGCTGGTACTTGCAGGACTTGATCCTCAGCCAGACGAAGAGGCAATGGATCTGTACTGCGGTGCGGGCACCTTTACCCTACCCCTTGCAAAGCGATGCGAATTTGTCTCTGCTGTAGAAGCATCTGGGCCTGCTGTTCGTGATCTCCGTCGTAATCTTGATAATGCACAGTTACAAAACGTTGATGTTATTGGCGGAGATGCTGGTCGAGAGTTTCCTGATAGCGATGCAAACTTGATTGTTGTTGATCCACCACGTGCTGGGCTTGCTGAGGATGTGGTAAAGCAGCTCTCAGAACAGCGCGCCCGTCGCATTGCGTATGTAAGCTGCGATCCAGCAACGCTTGCACGTGACCTTGCACGTTTCCGCGCACTAGGTAACTACCAGCCGCTGCACATTACCCCTGTTGACCTCTTCCCCCAGACTTACCACGTCGAGACGGTTTGCTTATTGTCAAGACAGACTGCCTAGAAGCCCAAAAGCCCTTAAAACATTGCGCGTCTACAGGCTGCAATGCAAATGAAAGGGCAACTATTCATACTGTAGCTATGGCATATATGCTCAGAATAAAAACTAGAAAGTAAAAGAGACGTGTTGCGGTGCGGAGCTACAACATAAGAAAAGGGTGCACGATTCATCAGCTCCATCCCAGGTAAAAATTACCGCAAGGGTGCCTTTTGAACCCCCCGTCTTCCATTTATTGCAGACGGTTCAAAACCGTACCAAACGGCTCAAGAAAGTGCAGGTAAATTTTCTTCCAAGGGTGCCTATTGAACCCGATGTGGGCAAAAGGGTGCATCGTGAACCGCCTGCGGGTAAAAAGGGCACATTGTGAACCGTTACAGCGCGGAGCTACAACATCCGAAAGGGTTCACGATTGATTGGTTAAGCGTATAAAGTCAGCTTAATCTGCGAGAAAGCGTTTACAATATATCATTATTTATAAGCCTAGCTACATATACCCCTTTATTGAACAAACCTTTTTCTTTATGTGTCAAATCTGGTCTAACAAAGAGATTGGAATTTGAGGAATTACGAATGGAGATAAGAGAATATACAACTTATCGTGAAAACGAAATATTGGCGCTTTATAAGGCTGTGGGATGGACAGCATATACAGAAAATCCCACCGCTCTTCGAAATGGTTTTGCACATTCTTTGCTGGTCTTAGCTGCCTATGAAAGCGATGAGTTACTCGGCATCATCAGGGCTGTCGGAGACGGCTTTACGATTGTGTTTATCCAAGATATTTTGGTTTTCCCTGAAAAACAACGACAAGGAATCGGCTCAGCATTAGTCAAAGCGGTGCTTAGTCGCTATAGCAATGTACGCCAAATAGCACTGGCAACAGATAGCACTGAAAAGACCATCGCCTTCTATCAGTCAATGGGATTTCATAAGCTTTCAGAATTGGGTTGCTGTGGATTTATGAAATGCATTCAAGTTAGTCCAATTACTAAAAAGGACAGAGCATGATAAAAACAGTAACGATCGTGAGCCTTTCAAGCGGAGTAATTGGGAAATCGTTTGTAAAGCATGAATTGTGCGATCGGCGGTGACGATACTTATCACCTGCTTCCCTATCTCTTTGAACATAACGAATTGGAATCCGCTGCCTCTGATAAAGTTTTTCTTGGCTTCTCAGACACAACAATGGTTCACCTTCGCGCAAGCAAGACAAAAAGCGCAATGGCACAAAGAGAGGATGAACGGTTATGACAATCAGAGGTATTGCTGTCGCTCCCTCCAACTTCGGTTCAGCCCTTCCCAGTTTCACTGGTACTATGGCCTCTGCTGACTCCTCGCCGTTCGTTGTTACTACTGTTGGGCGGTCTGTCGCCGTTGCCCTTCTTTAGGGTCGGCCGACCTTTGCAATTTATTTCCGCTTCGCCGACGAGGACCCCGTGGCAAGGCATGGGGTCCTCCGCTAGCTAGCGATTATGAGACGCTCTCTACTCCTCGCCAGGCATGATCCAAGCATGCTGATTCGTATGGAGAAGCTCCTCGGCGCGCTTGGAGAGTGGCTCGCCTAGGTACTCCGCGTATACGGTCGTAATCGCAGGGTTCTCATAGGAATTGCGATACTTAGCGACGCGATCGAGACCATAAAGCACGTCACCCAGAAGCCTCTGACGCTCCTGACCGTCGTGAATAGGCTGACCGCCGCCACCAACACAGCCGCCGGGACAGGCCATAACCTCGACGAAGTCGTAGGACACGGAACCCGCGAGAATCGCCTCGCAGAGACGCCCGGCGTTGGCGAGGCCGCTTACCACAGCGACGCGCAACGGCGTTCCAGCAAGGTTGTAGGTAGCCTCCTTCCACCCGTCAAGGCCACGAACGTCCTTGAAGACGTCGGTCTCGGGAGCGCTGCCTGTAACGAGGAAGGACGCAGTGCGCAATGCGGCCTCCATGACGCCACCCGTGGCACCGAAGATGATGCCAGCGCCCGTACCCTCGCCGAGCGGCTCATCGAAAGGCTCATCCTCAAGCCTGCGCGGGTCGATGTGCTCTGAGCGAATCATGCGGTCGACTTCACGAACCGTGAGAACCACGTCCACGTCAGGATCACCGCATGCGTCGTTCATCGTGGGCAGCGCACACTCGGACTTCTTGGCCACGCAGGGCATGATGGAAATCGAGAAGATCTTGTGCGGATCGACGCCGAGTTTCTCGGCGTAGTAACTCTTGATGATTGCACCGAACATCTGCTGCGGCGACTTGGACGTCGATACATCATCGACGAGCTCAGGATAGTGTGACTTGACATAGCGTACCCAGCCTGGACAGCAGCTCGTGAACATGGGATGGTCGTGCGGACCTTCCTTGAGGCGCTCGAGCAGTTCTGTGCCCTCTTCCATGATAGTAAGGTCGGCGGAGAAGTCGGTATTGATGATATAGTCAAAGCCCATCGGTCTGAGACAGGCAACGAGGCGCTCGACAGTGGCCTCCTTGTTTGACATGCCCCAGTGGTCGCCCCAGGCGGTGCGCACGGAGGGTGCAATCTGAACGATGGTGGTGATGTCGGGGTCTTCCAGTGCCTCCCAGACGCGGTCGGTGTCATCGCGTTCACGTAGTGCACCCGTAGGACAGTGCGTGATGCACTGACCGCAGAGTGCACAGGCGACAGAGTCGATTGGCAGGCCGCCGATAACATTGACCGAGGTGTGAGCCGCTCGATTGGCGAGATCCCACACGTGGCAGTCTTGCACCCTGTCGCAGATCTGTATGCAGCGCAAGCAGTTGATGCACTTGTCGTTGTTACGGATGAGGGGGAAGTTCTGGTCCCACTCAATGTCGGGTAGATGCTTCTCATAGGGAAGCCCCACGAGACCGAGGTCGTTGGCAAACGACTGCAGTGAGCAGTTACCGGAACGAACGCAACTCGTACACTCGGAGTCGTGCTGCGAGAGGAGCAGCTCAGTGTTGACCTTGCGAGCCTGACGGACCTTAGGAGTATCAGTATGAACGACCATGCCGTCGAGTGCGCAGTTGTTGCACGAGGCAACGAGCTGGTCGATACCTTCGACTTCAACCACACAGACACGGCAGGCACCTATCTCGTTAACGTCCTTGAGGTAGCAGAGCGTGGGTATCTCGATGCCCGCCTCATGCGCAGCGTCAAGAATGGTAGTGCGCTCGGGCACGCGAATCTCACGGCCATCTATGGTGACGGTTACCATTGCGTGAACCTCCCTCCGCGGAACGCGCCAAAGCCGAAGTGGTCGCAGCGCAGGCACCTAGAGGCCTCCTGCACAGCCTCTTCGGACGTGAACCCATCCTCGATTTCATCGAAATCGTCCTTGCGTTCCACAGCCTCGCGGAACTTGAGCTCGCAGCGGGCACAGCTGACCTTGCCCTTAAACTGAACATCGGGAATCTCGACGTTGGCTTCGATGCGATGGTCGAAGCCAAGGTAATGGTCGATGTTGGCTGCAGCAACCTTGCCAGCGTTGATGGCACGGATGACCGTGGCGGGGCCTGTCTGGCAGTCACCGCCCGAGAAGACGCCCTCGAAGCCTTCGATGCTACCGAGGGAGTCGGTTACAATCTTACCCCTGTTGGTGACCACACCCTGAGCAGCAAAGGCGTCTGAGTCGATCTTCTGACCGATGGCAACGATAACGCGCTCGCAGGGGACACAGACCTCGTCGGCCTGCGCATTGCGCGGCGCGGGACGACCCCACTTGGGACCGCCAATGATCTGAGGCTGCACGACGAGACCAGAGACGCGGTTGTCATCAGTGGCGATACGCAGAGGCGCATGCAGCTCAAGGAGCTCGCAGCCCTCTTCCTTGGCACCCACAATCTCCTCGTCCTGTGCCGTCATATCGGCAACGCGACGACGGTAGACGATGGTGACCTTCTCGGCACCGCAGCGGACGGCAGAGCGTGCGCAGTCCATGGCAACATTGCCACCTCCCACGACGCACACGCGCTTGCCCGTAAAATCGGGAAGTTCATCATCGCCGATGGAACGCAGCATTTGCACGGCGGAGATGACGCCTTCGGCGTCCTCACCCTCAAGTCCGAGCTTGTTATCGCTGTGAGCGCCGATCGCGATATACACAGCATCGTAGTCGCGCCTGAGCGACTCAAGGTCAGTGACAGGAGTGTCCAGGTGCACCTTGATGCCCTGATCGACCAGCCACTGAATCTCGGAGTCGAGGCGCTCGCGCGGCAGGCGGTATGCTGGAATGCCGTAACGCAGCATGCCGCCAAGCTTGCGGCGGGCCTCGAAGATTGTGGGCTTGTGCCCCATGAGAGCTAGGTAGTAGGCGGCAGAGAGACCCGCAGGGCCGCCGCCGATAACGGCCACGCGCTTGCCCGTGGGGTCGGCGTGGCTAGGCGTGTAGTCACTTTCCATATGGTCGGTCGCGAAGCGCTTGATGCCGCGGATGTTCATGGGATCGTCAACCATGCCGCGACGGCAGTACATCTCGCAAGGATGCTCGCAGACGAGGCCGCAAACGAGGGGCAGTGGGTTGTCCTTGCGGATGAGGCGCACGGCGTCGGTGTTGCGACCAGCCTCGACCAAGGCAATGTAGCCAGGGATGTCGACGCCTGCTGGGCAGCCCGACACACAGGGGACACGCTGGCTCTGGACAAAGCCGCAGGCCTTGTGAGCAATGTGGTACTCAAAGTCATCGCGGAAG
This sequence comes from Atopobium sp. oral taxon 810 str. F0209, assembly GCF_000466405.1. Classification (GTDB taxonomy): domain Bacteria; phylum Actinomycetota; class Coriobacteriia; order Coriobacteriales; family Atopobiaceae; genus Olegusella. Next base: position 79,607 of record NZ_KE952937.1, read on the forward strand.
CCGCGAATGGCTGTGAGCGCCATCTCGCCAGCCTCGTACCCGATGGCGCAATCGCTCGACAGATAGATAGTGCGGGCAGTTCTCTCGATGAGCTCGAGCGTATGCTCGTCTCCCCTACCGGCAAGGACGTCCTCCATGAGCTCCTTGAGGACACCAAGACCGACACGACAGGGAGTGCACTTGCCGCAGCTCTGGATAGCGCACATGCCGACAAAGGCCGCAGTAAACTCCACAGGACATGGTGCAAGCGAACTCACAGCGAGTCGCTTGCCTACCGCCTCATGGAGACCATCCATGACGACCTGAGCCTGGCTGCGCTCCATGACATGAAGCCTAGCCATTCGATTATCCTCTCCCAGAGGGTTGCAGCCCGCAGACGCAGGTTCCTCTCCCCTCCCGCGAGCCCTTGCATATAATCTTAAGGGATAAAACGTGGGTCATATATACACAAAACGTAGAATTTGGGTAAATGTCGGTCACCGACCGGACGTGGAACCAAAACTTGGGAGATAGCATGTGACGCGTCTGGAGAGACCTATGACTACTGTGGATTTATGAAATGCATTCAAGTTAGTCCAATTACTAAAAAGGACAGAGCATGATAAAAACAGTAACGATCGCTTGTCCAAGTCAATATGGTGCATCACAAAGCGCGACCCGACCTTTTTAAAGGTCCTACAACCAAATATTCAAAGCGTCAACTTGAAAGCATGCTGGATGACTTAGAAAATCCCATCTTTGTTGCAGTAAATGATAAAGACATTGTGCTTGGCTACGCTTTCTGTCAAACAGAGCAAGCAATGAACGACCCTCTTAGAACCGCCGTCAAGACCTTGTATCTAGATGACTTGTGTGTAGATGAACTTTGTCGCGGACAGCATGTAGGCAGAGCACTCTACCAGCAAGTCTTAGATTTTGCCAAAACTCATGGTTACTACAATGTCACCCTTCATGTATGGGCAGGCAACACTCAAGCAGAGCAATTTTATGCAGCGCAGGGCATGACTACTCAGTACCGCTGTCTTGAACAAATTGTCGGCTAGGTTCTATAGATGGTTCATCCTTCGAAATTCTGCAGATTTTTTCCTGCGAGTTTATTGCCGTCTACCTCGAAGCTTGAACCATTTGCAAATGGCGAAACCTGAACCATTTGCAAATAGTAAAAAATGCGTAACGCAAAAATGTAACAGGTATCATTGCTTCAAACACGGGATATGCACTCAAGATTTACGTGTACACTTGACAGCATTCCGTACCTAGAAGGAGGAGTTCATGGAGCTATTACAGGTCATTCTCATCGGAGCATTGGTTGTGCTGCTGATAGTCATCCTGGCAACAGGATATGTTAAAGCACCACCCGATCAGGTATACATCATCTCGGGTTTTGGCAAACAGCCGCGTTACCTTACCGGTAAATCGAGTGTACGTATCCCCTACCTACAGCGTGTTGACCGCCTGTCGCTCAAAATGCTCTCGGTAGACGTAAAAACCACAAAAACCATCCCTACACTCGATTACATCAACATCATGGTTGATTCTGTCGCAGTTGTAAAAATCGCAAATGAACCTGATGCTATCTCACGCGCCGCAGAAAACTTCCTCAATCGCGATTCCGACTATATCAACGAAATGGTTGTGAACGTACTTGAAGGTAATTTACGCGAGATTATCGGTGGCATGCGTCTTGTCGAGATCATGAACGACCGTAAAGCTTTTGCGGCGAAGGTTCAGGAAAACGCCAGTGCCGACATGCAACGTATGGGTCTTGAAATCGTTTCGTTCAATATTCAAAACATTGATGATGCGGGGCTCGGTGTCATTGAAAATCTAGGTATTGCCAACACCGTTGCTATCCAGCAAAATGCGCAAATTTCCAAGGCCAATGCCGAAAAAGAGATTGCTGTTGCCCGCGCCGAGGCTAACAAAGTTGCAAATGATGCCCGTATTGCATCCGAAACCGCAATTGCAGAGCAAAACAATGCTCTTGCACTTAAGCAAGCTGCTCTTAAGACCGAAGCTGACACTGCAGCCGCCAAGGCAGACGCAGCCATGGGCATTGAGGCACAAAAGCAGCAGAAAGAAATCAATACCGAGCAAGTTAATGCTGAAATTGCAAAAGCTGACCGTGAAGCAGAGCTCAAGGCAAAGGAAGTCACCGTCAGAGAGCAAGAGCTTGATGCAACCGTCAAAAAGCAAGCCGATGCAGATCGTTATGCTGTAGAGCAGCGTGCACAAGCAGATCTTGCACAACAACAGCGTCAGGCGGAAGCTGAACTCTATACTGCTCAAAAGAAGGCCGAGCAGATTAAAGCACAGGCACAGGCAGATGCCGAAGCAACACGTATGCGTGGCCTTGCAGAAGCAGATGCGGTACGTGCCAAGGGCGAGGCAGAGGCAGAGGCGGCCAAGGCAAAGGGCATCGCTGAGGCAGAAGCCATGGATAAAAAAGCAGAGGCTTTGCGCAAGTATGGCCAAGCAGCACTTGCCCAGCAAATTATCGGACTTCTTCCCGACATTATTGCTGCTGCATCCAAACCTATCGAGGGTATCGATGCTATCAATATCTACTCCACAGTAGGCAACACAGACAGTGAGGGGTCACCAGCAGCAGGCGTAACAAGTATCGCTCCCCAATCTATCAAGGCTGCCTTTGATATGGTGCAGTCTGTCACAGGTGTAGACCTTGCGGATGTCATGCGTGCTGATACCTATGATGCCAAGGTCAATCGCAATATTTCTCTTGATGCAAACTCTGCGGCTACGGTAGCTGAGGTTGCCAAGAAAGCTTCCAATACATCAGAAAAGCAATCAAGCTAGTAGTGCGACAGGCCTTTTGGTCTTTACTTATAAACAGGTATCTTCACTGCGGTGCGGATACCTGTTTTTTATAAAGATGGGTTTTGCGACAGATTTTGTCTTAACTCAGCTGCAGAGATAACTCCATAGGCACTCTGAGCGCTACGAACACCATCGACAATGGCATGTGCGATGGCCTGCGCAGAAAGTATACCTACCATATCAACAGGAGCTTCTGCCTCACCGGTTGCCATCACAAAGATAGTGTCACCGTCATTGGTGGTGTGCGTAGGCTTGATAGCATGAGCATAGCCGTCGGCTGCCATCTGTGCCACTTTTGTTGCCTCAGCTTTACTAAGACGTGCATTTGTGACAACACAGCTAATAGTGGTATTAGTGCGCGGGACACCATGCGAGCGAGCAAAATCTGACTCACGCTGCATCTGAAGTACCAGCTCGACAGTCGAAGCAAGCCCTGTCCCATCCTCGTTAAGCACACCGGCAATCGGCTTATGAGTATCAGGGTCCCAAATATCTCCTGCAGCATTAACTGCCGAAACCGCTCCGCAAATGAGCTCTCCTGCCCGCTCTACCGCCTCCCCTAGTCCAGACTTCATACTACGAGTAGGGCCAGCTACTTTACCAATCGTACATCCCGTACCTGCACCCACATTTCCCCGTTCAAGTGGCTCTTCTGCATGCTCAAAAGCAGCACGAACAGCAGCAGCACCTTCTGCGACACCAGGACGTACATCAGAGCGCCCACAGGCTAGATCAAAAAGACAAGCAGAGCTCACTATGGGTACAACACCCACTCCAACATTGACACCGATTCTGCGGTGCTCTAGCTCTTCTGCGACACCACAACTCGCCGCGAGGCCATATGCAGAGCCACCAGAGAGCACCACAGCATCCAAGGTCTGAACCGTCTCTTCAGGCCGCAACAAATCAGTCTCTCGTGTAGCAGGAGCCCCTCCTCGCACATCAACACCACCCGTAGCACCTGCAGGGCACACGATAACCGTACATCCTGTCCCTGCCTCAGCAAGCGTTGCATGACCAGCATAGATACCGGGAATTTGAGTGATGGAACTAATCTGCTGCACGAGACTTCCTCCTAAAACCAATAACAAGAAACGTTATCAATATTTGAGTGGATGCGATCGAGCTCGCGGATAAGATGGGCTATTGGCAGGCCAACTACGTTATAAAAATCACCACAAATGCCGCTCACCAACCTGCGTCCACGACCTTGAATGCCATAAGCGCCAGCCTTATCAAAAGGCTCACCCGTGGAAATATACCATTCTATTTCCTCATCGCTCAACTCATAAAAGCCAACCGAAGTTGTCTCATCAAAGGTGGTCTCAGAGATACATCCTGCCATGGGATTGCCATCAATCAAGATGCAAACACCTGTAGTCACCAAGTGCTTGCGACCAGACAGCAAATGCAGCATTTGACGAGCCTCGTCAGCGTCTTTCGGCTTTCCCAATACTAGGCCATCATCAGTCCAGACGATAGTATCAGCAGCTATGAGAGTTTCCCCTTGAGCCAGCTGAGGGTTGTCATTGTGTGCAGCCCAAGCTTTTGCTCTGGCGAGACGACGTACGTATGAGACAGGGTCTTCTCCTGGAGCACGCGTTTCATCTGTCCAGGCGGGATGTGTCTCAAATTGGAACCCCTCGGCCTGCAGTAGTTCTGCTCGACGGGGTGATGCTGAAGCGAGTATCACGATATATCCCCTTCCCTATCTTCGTCCAAACCCTATAACAAAGGCCGACCCCCAAAGGAGCCGGCCTCTACGCTGGACAATCTGAGATTGCAGATTGGGCTAACAATCACTACTCGACAGTGATGGCCTCAACAGGGCAATCCTCAGCAGCCTGCTTTGCGTCATCCTCGACGTCAGCAGAAACCTCGTCAACGATGACATGGGCAAGACCGTCGTCGCCAACTTCGAATACGTCGGGGCAAGTACCCTCGCACATGCCGCAGCCGATGCAATCCTCGGAAACAGATGCCTTCATGATAAATCCTCTCACTTTCGCGCTTGAACCCCTTATCCAAGCGTTACTACATTTTTACACGTTTGTACGCGTAAGGCTAGTAGTCTTTGTACGCACTCACGTGACTGGTCGAGATACTACCAGCAAGATGAAGACTACGCTAGAGCTTAATTAAACTTAACCAGCTTTTGCGCTGCGCGATAGAGTCCAACAGAAACCTTTTTGCCCATATCACCAGGCAGATTCATTGATTCACCAATAAGACCGTGGCGACAACGTACATACATGCGATGGTCATATTGGCGCAGCTCCTCCCACAACTCATCGAGATTCTTTTGAGCATCAGGCTTTTCAGAAAGCTTGGAGAAAATCGAGCTGACACCCATCATGAGTTGGAAATATCCCAGCATATAGCTACGCAACTCTACTGGCTCAACATCATCATAGAGATGATAGGCATACATCATGATGCGAGTAATACGTAGCTGCTGATCAATCCTGCCAATCATAACTTTCTCACTAACAGATTGGTCATCACGACCAATGAAGTAGCGATAGAGGTCAACATCAAGGTAATAAAGCGTCTTGCAGCGAGGCAAGGGTACATAAGCATAGATGTTGTCCACATAAAAGGTATGAGCGGGCATAGGTATGCCACCATCACGCAGAATATCTGTGCGATAGCACAAAGAGTGCATCAACAGATTCTGGGACATATTAAAGTGGCCAATCTTGTCCCAAGTAAAAATCTTTCCACGAGGCACTGCACGACGGTAGTCGATAACAATCTGCTTGCCATCCTCAACGTGCTCATAGACGTAATTGCTAATAACGAGGTCTACACGAGTATCAAACTCAATGAAATGACGAAGCTTGGCAAGCAGAGCCTGCAAGGCGTCGCCATCCAGCCAGTCGTCAGAGTCGACGACCTTGTAATACACGCCCGTTGCATTGCTCAAACCCTTAAGAACAGCAATACCATGGCCGCCATTTTCTTGGTGAACAGCTTTTACAAGATTGGGATAATGGCGCTCCCAATCCTGAGCCTTGGCGAAGGTATCATCTTTGGTCGAACCGTCATCAACAATGATGACCTCAACGTCATCGGCATATCCAGAGCCTTCGAGGATTGAACTGATGCAGTGATCCATGTACTCGGAGGAGTTGTAACACGGAATGCCAAAACTGATGGTCTTTTGCATGCAATAAAACCTATTCTCGCTAATAAAAGGCCCTATTTGAGGGCCTTCTCACCTTAGTGATTTGCCTTAATAATCTCGTCCGAAAGTGCCAAAGCAGAGCTAACAACACCGTCCATATCATAGTAACGATACTCTGCTAGGCGACCTACCACGTGGAAGTTAAGCAGACCCTCAACTCTTGCGCGGTAAGCCTTGTAGAGTTCGATGTTTTGCTCCTCAAGAATAGCGTAGTAAGGCGTCTGATTGCCACCCGGCTCGTAAGGCATGGGATATTCGCGCATGATGGTTGTCTTGCCAGGTAGCACCTGACCAGTAAGATTTTTAAACTCAGTAATGCGAGTAAAGTCTTCGCTTGTGGTGTAGTTAACGGTACCTACAGGCTGGAACTGATCGATATCTAGGGTCTCAAAGCGCATATCGAGAGAGCGATACGGAAGAGGACCCAAATCCATATTGAAAAGTTCATCTAGAGGGCCCGTGTAGATAACCTCGCCCCCATAGGGAACACCACAAACTTGTACGCGCGTCTCAGACACAGAGAGTACATCGCGAGCATCAACGTTGAGATATACCTCGATAAGATCGTGGTCGAGCATACGCTCAAAAAGGGCGGTATAGCCATCAACGGGTTCACCCTGATGGGGAGCAGTTGGGAAGTAGCGGTCATCGTCGCCCACAAAAACAGGAACTCGGCCAGTAATAGCGGGGTCAATCTCGGCAGGAGTTTTGCCCCACTGCTTCATCGTATAGTGCAAAAAGACGTTCTCATAAACATAGTCTGCAACCTCAGACAGTTCGGGGTCATTTGCCTCTCGAAGTTGCATAATGGGAACCTTTTTGTTTTCGCCAAAGGTTGCCACGAGCTTTTGGTAGAGGTGTTCGCCTTTCTCCTCGCCAAAGGCAAGCTTTAGAGACTTGTGATTGAAAGGCACAGGCATGAGAGTGCCATGAATATTGGCAAGCACCTTGTGCTGGTAATCGGTCCAGTCGGTAAAGCGCGACAGGAAATCGAAGCCTCGTTCATCAGTGGTGTGATAAATGTGGGGACCGTACTCATGAATAAGTACACCAGCCTCGTCAATGCGGTCGTAGGCATTACCTGCAATGTGCGGGCGGCGCTCTAGTACTGCCACCTTAAAGCCAGACTGCTCAGCAAGTCGGCGTGCACACACGGCACCCGCATACCCTGCGCCGACAATAATTGCATCGTAAGTACTGCCATTAAAGCCAGCGGGTAGGCCCATCTGTATGCTCATGTCATCCTCCTGCGCGGGTAACTTCCCCGCGCTTCTCTAGTGATTTCTCCTAAGAAATCACTATCTATGGCACAACCGTGCCAAACTGTCTGATTCAACATTATTCGAGAGTTTACCACGCATGACGCCAAGGCCTCTATAATGACCTAGAAAGGCATCAAATGACCAAGCAATGCCGGGCAAGGTGAGAAATTTTCTCACAAAGAAAAAGGAGAGATGCATGAGCGACTTCCTTGCACGCATGAAAGCAGCTGCTGCAGCTGATAAAAAAACCATTGTGCTACCAGAAGGTGAAGATCCTCGTACTATTGAGGCAGCAAAACAGATTGTTGCCGAAGACCTAGCAAATCTGGTCATTCTCGGTAATCCTGCAGAAATCGATGTTCCTGGTGCCGTTGTTGTAGATCCTACCTCTGACACGCGTGCAGAGGCTTATGCACAAAAGTTTGCCGAGATTCGCGCCAAGAAGGGCGTTACCATCGAGCAGGCACGTGAGCAGGTTAAGGATGCTACCTATTTTGGCACCATGATGGTCAAGATGGGTGATGCTGACGGCTTGGTTTCTGGCGCATGTCATTCCACCGCCAATACTCTGCGTCCTGCTTTGCAAATCCTAAAGACCGCTCCTGGTGCCAAGCTTGTGTCGGGCTTTATGGTTGTGTGTGTGCCTGATTGCGAATTCGGACAAGATGGCAATTTTATCTTCTCTGATATTGGTCTCAACATTGATCCTGACGCCGACCAGCTTTCTGAGATTGCTATCGCTTCTGCCGCCAGCTGGAAGGCATTCATGGGTAGCGAGGCCAAGGTTGCACTGCTTTCCTACTCCACCAAGGGCTCTGCCAAGGGCGATTCTGCTGACAAGGTGCGAGAGGCCATTAAGCTTGTAAACGAAAAGGCTCCTGAACTTGCGGCCGATGGTGAACTCCAGCTTGACGCAGCGTTGGTACAGTCTGTAGCAGACCTCAAGGCTCCTAGCTCGACCGTCGCAGGCAATGCGAACGTCCTTATCTTCCCCGACCTGCAGTCGGGCAACATTGGCTACAAGCTGGTGCAGCGTCTGGGCAAGGCCGGGGCCTACGGTCCCATCCTGCAGGGCATTGCTAAGCCTGTCAACGACCTATCCCGTGGCTGCAGTGCTGAGGACATCGTTGGTGTTGTCGCCATTACCGCTGTCCAAGCTCAACAAATGGCGTAAGTTCACATCAATTTTGCTGTGTGCTACACACTAATGGGTCACAGCTCAACGGGTCGCCGTTCCAGCTGCGACCCGTTTTTCTTTGCTCAAAGCATGCGGGTGCATGGCTTCATTCCCCGCAGACGGTTCATACTGCCCCACCCTCCGCAGACGGTTCAAAACCGTCGCTCTGCTTCCACA
>NZ_KE952937.1:88257-88563 GCF_000466405.1 Atopobium sp. oral taxon 810 str. F0209
TCCACAAAAGTGCTGCTCAATTTTTTACTGCGGATGCTTGGGGTTCAAAACCGTACCAAACGGCTCGAGAAAGTGCAGGTAAATTTTCTTCCGAGGGTGCATCTTGAACCCTCTGCAGGGAAAAGGACGTTTATTGAACCGCCTGCAGGCAGAAAGGGTGCTTATTGAACCCGTTGTAGCCACTTTTCCACAGAGGGTTCAAGACCGTACCAAGTGTGCGAGAAAAGGCCAGGTAAAAATTGACGCGAGGGTGCTTCTTGAACCCGATGTGGGTGAAAGGATGCTTATTGAACCCGATGTGAGTAA
>NZ_KE952937.1:88573-117182 GCF_000466405.1 Atopobium sp. oral taxon 810 str. F0209
GGGCGCATATTGAACCCGATGTGGGAAAAGCGCTAGGTTGCGTAGCTAATTTGTCGGCTTATGGAGCTGGAGAATAGAGGCCGCAAGAAAGGTCGCATCGCAAGCATCGTGAGTAGCAACAATAAGAGTGCGCCCAGCTAAATGACGCAAAATGAACTCAGCACTCCGACGATGAGTTTCTTCATCCAGCGAAACGAAAGGTTCATCAAGCAAAACAAGAGTACTTGGTGCGGCAAATGCCCGTACCAACTCAACACGGCGACGTTCACCGCCAGAAAGCTGGCATACAGGCTTGGAAAGCAACTCTGTAGGAAGAATCTCGGCAAGCAACCTTTCTGCCTCTGCAAAAGGCAAATCCGCAGCAAGTACGATGTTATCCAAAGCACTGAGTTGTTCGAGCAGACAGGTTTTCTGATAAGCAAGAGAAACACGCCCCCCATGTTCAAGCTCTCCCCTATCAGCGCACTCTATTCCCGCAATAATATGTAAGAGCGTGGTCTTACCCATCCCTGACGCAGCCATAAGACAAGTCTTGGAGCCTGCAGCAAAACTCTGTGTAAAGTCATCAAAAAGCTGCTTTTCCCCGCGCGAACAGCTAAGTGATGTAATAACGAGCTTGTTTGAGCCAGATACAGCGTGTTTCTTTTTTGCTGCAGACTTCACAGCCCAAGCAGTACAAACATCAGCTGACTGTACAAGTAGATGTAAAAAAACACGCTCACAGATATATGCAAGTAGCACAATAACAATGGTCCAAGCAAACACATCGGCTGTCTCAAGCACGATTTTTGCCTGATAAATGCGTTCGCCTATACTCCCTGCGGGACTACCTATGAGCTCTGCTGCAACCCCCGCCTTCCAACTCATGCCCACAGCCATCTTTGCAGAGGCAAGCAAGTACGATTGGAGAGCAGGCCAAATATAGGCTCCAAACTGATGCAACGAATCAACTTGATATAGCTTGAGCATCCTCAAATGCTGGCTATCAAGTGCGCGAAAACCCTCGAGAGCTGCAAAATACGTCGCAGGCAATACGACGAGCAGAACACAACACAGACTCACCCAGGGTGCGCCAAACCAAATGAGCAACATGACCACAATGCAGACCACAGGCGTACTTTTGATAGCAAGCAATGCTGGATGCAAGAAAATCTCAAGCGCTACGTGACGCCATGCGCTATAGGCCAGCAGAAGCGCCATTACATAAGCCAGCACAAAGCCACCAGCAATACGCAAAAACGACCAAAGTGCTGTAGTAACCACTTCACCATTCACTAAAAGCCGTATTGCAGTCTGAGAAGTTTGTAGTGGTCCTGCAAGAAGCAGATCTGTTCCTACCGCAAGGGTCGCAAGCTGCCAAATACACAGCCAAACCGCAACTGCTACTACTATCTGCAGCAGTCTCGAATTACCCCATATGTGTCTGACCCGCTTTTTCACAATGCAGCTAGTCAATGAAGTAGAAATCATCTTGCGGCAGCTGACCACCTACAGATTTGGGATTTGCCTCGAACAGCACTTTGAGGTAACCCTCAAGAGACTCTCGCATCTGATCGCCTGTAAGACATACGAGATTGCAGTAAGGAATTGCCTGAGTTGCGATAGGAGCAGCATCAACAATACCCAGCTCAGCAATAACCTCGCCATAAATTTGTGGGTCTGCGATAACTGCGGCAACGGATTCGGCATGATCCTGTAAGAACTGATCCACAAGGTCGCTGTTTTGCTTGGCAAACTCACAGCGAACTACCGTGACTCCCGTCACCAGACCACTATCATCGTTCACTGCACGTGCCCATTCAGAATTCAAATTCAAAACACGTTTGAGAGAGTCATTTTTCGTCAGAGCTGCAGTAACAAAGGGCTCAGGCAAGACGCCAGCAGCAGTCGGGTCCTTCGCAAGCGCAGCGATAATCTCTGTCGGCTCGCTCACATACTGAATCGTCACCTGATCAGCTACACCTGCATCCGCGAGCAAAAATTGCATCACATAATCAGGACTGGCCCCTTGATTGGGAACGTAGAGTGTACGTCCCGTCAGATCCTTGAGCTGAGTAATGTCCCCATCAGCACTTACCACATACAACACACTAAGCGTGTTAAGGTCGATTACCTGTACAGCACCCTTTGTCTTGTTGTAGGCAATAGCAGCAACATTTGCCGGAAGACAAGCGATATCAACTTCGCCTTTTACCAACAGCGGTAACACTTCATCAGCTGGATTGGTGTACATCTTGAACGCGTAGGAATGCTCGGATTTGCCATCTTGAACATCTTTTTGCAGCTTTGCTAAGCCCATGGAAGTCGGACCCTTGAGTGTGGCTACGCGTACAGCGACCTCACTCGATTCGGATTTTGTCTCGGCACTTCCAACAGGCGTTTTCTCTTGATGAGAGCAAGCAGAAAGTACTGCTCCAGCGCTCATTCCTCCTGCGATAGCAATAAAATCCCTACGTGAAAACGTATGCACGGCAATCCCTCCAACGCACGTTGACATTCATGTGACACTTGTACACAAACTATGGTAGCGCACTATCAAATGAACTCCTACAGTTGAACCTACAGGAGCTTAAGGTCTTGTCTTTTTGTGTCGCAAACCACGCGACGCTAGGATTCAATAATACGAGGACCCGCTGCGATAACTTCGGGATCCATATCGGGGAAGCGTCCACGCTGATTGTTGACAAACATAGCTGCCAACTTGGCCGCCTGCTTGTCGTACGCCGCAGGATCAGACCAAGTCAGACGTGGATCCAAGATACGATCGGGCACACCAGGCACAGATGTAGGCACTTCAAGGTTAAAGCGCTCATCATGGCGCCAACGCTGTTTGAGACCGCGCTGCTTCTCAAGCACACCAGATAAAGCCGCCGTCACCATCTGACGTGTATAGGTAAGACTAATGCGCTCTCCCGTACCATAAGGACCTCCAGTCCAACCAGTATTAATAAGGTAGACACGAGTACCCATTTCCTTCATACGCTCACCAAACATACGGGCATAAATAAGGGGATCGAGCGGCATAAAAGGTTCACCAAAAAGTGTCGAAAAGGTAGGTGTGGGCTCAACAATTCCACGCTCGGTGCCTGCAACTTTACTCGTAAAGCCCGACACAAACTGATACATTGCGCCCTCGGTAGTCAGACGAGAAATCGGAGGGAGCACTCCAAAAGCATCAGCAGTAAGGAAAATAACAACATTAGGTACTCCGCCAAAGCCGCCCGCAACTGCATTGGGAATATGTTCGATAGGATAAGCAACACGGGTATTTTCGGTTAGTGTATCGTCATAGTAATCAGGAATGCGTGTCACAGGGTCAAGAACGACATTCTCAACAACTGAACCAAAGGTAATCGCATTAAAAATTTCTGGCTCAGTCTCGGGAGAAATGCGAATAGCTTTTGCATAGCAGCCGCCCTCAAAGTTAAAGACACCCTGATCAGACCAGCCATGCTCATCGTCGCCAACTAGTGAACGACGTGGATCTGCGGAAAGGGTCGTCTTTCCTGTGCCGGACAGACCAAAGAAAACTGCCGTCGTATGGTCATGCGGATCAACGTTGCAAGAAGAATGCATAGGCAAAACGCCTTCTTCTACTGGCATAAGGTAGTTCATGGTAGAGAAGACTGCCTTTTTTATCTCTCCAGAGTAAGCAGTACCTGCAACGATAATAATGTGCTCTTCAAAATTAATCAGGACACATGCCTCAGAATGCGTGCCATGCTTTTCAGGATCAAGCTTGAGTTTTGGAGCACAAAGTACAACAAAATCAGCAAAACCATAAGAGCTCAAACGCTCTTCTGCAGGACGGATAAGCAACTGGCGCGCAAAAAGCGCCTGACTTGCCATTTCGCACACTACAAGGAATTTGCGCGAGTAAATACGCATAGCACCCGCAAGACAACGCTCAGCAAAAAGCACATCACGAGAGCTGAGATAATCACAGACCGTCGCCTTTACCTTTTGATATGCCTCATCAGAAAAAGGCATATTGACCTTGCCCCAAGCAATTTTGTCATGCACATTGGGGGTATCAACAATAAAACGATCCTCAGGTGAACGTCCTGTGTATTTACCTGTTTCAACACACAAAGCACCCGTACTGGTTAAGACACCCTCATGTGCTTCGATTGCGCGTTCTACAAGCAACGAAGGGGATGAGTCAATGAGGAGCTGAGGGTGCGCAACGTCGACACCAACAGACATGAGCTGTGTGGCGACCCCGGACGTAGTCATTGCTGGCATGATGCCTCCTATACACGGTCTGCTTGACACATCCTCAAACGAGGATAGATAGACGTTCAATGGATACCCAAAGTGCAGAAAAATATTCTACGGGCAAGGTCTATTAAACAAATCCAATTAGAATCATTATTTACACGTTGGCGACAGTTGAGCATAGTTAGTTCATCAGTGGAAAGCAGAGCCATCGCGCAGAAAATTCTTGAGAGGAGCGCTCACGATGCAAATCAGACCTGCTCAAATAACCGATATACCAGCGATTAGCCGTGTTTTTGATGCAGCGCGCATCTACATGCGTAGCCATGGGAATCCCTATCAATGGCCAGGAAGCTATCCTGGAGAAATCGAAATTAAACGCGATCTTGCCCATGGCTCTGCTTTTGTATGTCTTGATACAGCACAAAAAATCTGCGGTTATATGGATTTTGAGGAGGGACCCGACCCTTGTTACCACTACATCGAAGGCGCATGGTTGAGTGAAGATCCTTACCATGTTATACATCGCATAGCGACACTCAGACAGGGTGAACGTATTGGGAGCTTTCTGCTTGACTGGGCTTGCACACGTGCACAGGCAATTCGCATTGACACACACCGTGACAACTACCCTATGCAGCAACTTCTTAAAAGCAGAGGTTTTAGAAAGTGCGGTGTCATCTATCTCGAGACTGGCGACGCGTGTCTTGCTTTTGAACTCAACCAAGCATAAAAATAGCCGGGAGCGCAAAGCTTCCGGCTATCAATCTCTGTGTTTTAAAATCGCTTAGCCAAGCAGTTCCTTAACATCGAGCGCAATCATATACTCTTCATCGGTTGGGACGATGAGAACACGAATCTTGGAGTCAGGGGCAGAAATGTCACGAACTTCACCAGAACGGACATTGTTCTTTTCCTCGTCAATCTTAACGCCCAACCACTCAAGCTCACGGCAGACACCTGCACGCATGGCAGATGAATTTTCGCCAATACCAGCAGAGAAAGCCATGGTGTCAACACCGTGCATAGCCTCTGCCATCTCGCAGAAAAGCTGGGCTGTACGATAAGAGAACATGTCGAGTGCCATCTGACAATTCTTGTCGCCCTTAGCAGCACCATCTTCGATATCGCGGGAGTCAGAAGACACGCCAGAAACAGCAAACAGACCAGACTGCTTGTTCATCATATTGTCAATCTCATCAATGCTGTAACCACCCACACGCTGCAGATAAAAAACTGTAGCAGGGTCAACGGTGCCACAACGGGTACCCATAATGAGACCATCAAGTGGCGTCAGGCCCATTGTGGTGTCCATATCCTTGCCATCTTCAATAGCGCAAAGAGAAGCACCTGAGCCCAAATGGCAGCTCACCAACTTGTGAGCCGTATGATTGGTGAACTCATCAACGGCACGCCAGATAAAACGATGGCTGGTACCATGTGCACCGTACTTACGGATATGCAGCTTATCAACCACGTCACGAGGCAGAGCATAGCGATGAGCGCGCTCAGGGATGGAATAGTGGAAAGCAGAATCTGCGACGATAACATTACCAATACCGGGATAAAGGTCGCGGCACATCTCGATAACATCCGCCTCAGCATAGTTATGAAGCGGAGCCAAAGGAGCAACCTCGCGGACCCAACCCAAAGTCTCATCGGTAACAACCTTGGATTCGGGGAAATACCAGCCGCCCTGAACAACACGATGGCCAATGCCATCTACGGTCTTGCCTAGCTTGCTCAAAATTTCGTTGACATACTTCATAGCGGTCTTATGGTCGGGAAGTTCAACGACGAGCTTTTGCTTGTCGCCACCCATCTCCTCATGACCAATGAAAGAGCCGTCAATACCAATGCGCTCGCAGTTACCCTTTGCATAAACCTCACGGGTATCAACATCGAGCAGCTGATATTTCAAAGATGAGCTACCAGCATTAATGACCAGGACGTTCATGAATCTCCTCTCGTGGTGCAGATAAGCCGCACTTATCATACGCCAATGCAAAGAAGCTCTTGCCAACGACAAGAGCTTCTTTGTAAACCCTTATACCTCAGGAAGCAATCCTTCACCAAGTGACCTGCCACCCAAGAGATGCAGATGTAAGTGCATCACTGTCTGGCCCGCAGCAGCACCTGTATTGGCAAGCACTCTAAAGCCCGTCTTGTCCACACCTGTAATGCGCGCAACCTCTGCAACTGCATGATTAAGCGCAACGATGACCTCTGCAGGAACGTTGTCAATGAGATTGTCATAGTGAGCCTTGGGGACAATTAATACATGTACAGGTGCTTGAGGATTAAGATCCCTAAAGGCACAGACCAAATCATCCTCATAGACATAGTCGCCCTCAATTTCGTGGTTGGCAATTTTACAAAAGATGCAGTCGGCCACAGCACTCCCCTTTCCTAGCAAAACATATATAGCAAGTTAGTCTTCATTCAAAAATGCAGTCGCAGGAGCAGCTGTGGTATCGGTAGTGGCCGTCTGGTCAGCAGAAAGCAATACCTGTACACGTTGCTCAGCATGAGCAAGACGCTTCCTTAAATCGGCCAGCAGCTCAACACCACGGCTATAGCGAGCCAAGGCATCTTCCAATTCCAAATCGCCCGCCTCAAGCGCTCGGACAATTTGTTCAAGCTCAACAGAGGCCTCTTTGAAACTCAACTCTTCTATTTTTTTGTCTTCTGCCATGGCTACTTTCCTTTCGTGTTGGACGCGAGATTCGACTCATTGCTCACTTTGCTAATTTGAGCGCAAGCAGAACCCTTGCGCAAACGCAGTTTGACGAGATCGCCCTGATTGAGTTGGGCTGCGTCAGTTACCACATGTCCCTCGCTGGTCTGAACAAGCGAATAGCCACGCCCTAACACCCGCAAGGGCGAAAGCGCATCAAGTGTTGCTGCCGAATGCGCTAGTTGCTGCTGATAAGGGCGCAGAAGCCGCTGCCCTATACCATCAAGGCGAGTCTTATGCTCATTTGTTTTGCCCTGCAGCGCAACCATAAGGCGCGGCATAGCATCGTGCAGACGCTCGGCACTCAGTTCAAGACTCTCCATGGGTTCACGAACAATAGCGAGGGGATCTTGGAGACAGCGATGAGCAGCAAGAGCATCAATTTCCTGCGCTTTACGGCTAAGTTCACGCTCAATCAAAAGCTTGGAAGAGTCGCCAAGCATCAAAATATACTGCTTACTTTTTGTCAGCACGCTCGACATAGACTGTCCAAGACGAATCTGTCTGCCATTAATAGCAGTTTCCAGCTCATTCATCGCAGGTGCAACAGACTCAGCGGCAGCGGTGGGAGTAGAGCAACGACGATCAGATACCATGTCGCAAATAGAGGTATCGGGCTCATGGCCAATACCCGTAATCACAGGCACGGGACAAGCAGCTACCGCACGTGCGAGCGCCTCATCGTTGAAGGTCATCAAATCTTCAAAAGAACCGCCGCCGCGCACCAATAAAATCGCGTCGGGATGTGCTGCTGCCGCAACCTCTAAGGCGTCAATAATAGTTGAAGCGGCACCTGGCCCTTGCACAGTACAGCCCACAGCCTGAATTGCCACCAATGGATTGCGACGTGCAAGCGTGCGCTTTACGTCATCAATAACTGCACCAGAAAGTGAAGTCACCACACAGACCCGTTCGCAAAACAGGGGAATCTTGCGTTTACGAGCAGGATCCATCAGTCCCTCATGCTGCAGTTTGCGGGCAAGCTCGGCTACCTGCTGACGTAAAGCACCTTCACCGGCCAGTTTCATCGAGCTGATATTGAAGGAAAGACTTCCCTTCTTGTCATAGACTTGAAAACTACCCGTAGCCTCTACTTGCAGACCATCTCGCAAATCAAAGGAAAGTCTCTGAAAGCTTCCACGCCACATAGTGACGTCCATTGCAGAGGATTCGTCTTTGAGCTGAAAATAACAGTGACCACTGCGAGCGTTAGGGCCATGAAAACCCGTAACCTCACCCAGAACAGTTAGGCGGGGAATCTCGGATATTTTTAACTTAGCAAGACCCACCGCTTCGGCAACTGAATATGTGGATTTTTCTTCTGCGACGGGTTGCTCAGGCACGGCCATGGGTTCTTCTCCGTGTTCCCAATTCCAGCTCACCTTAACGCTCCCTTACGCGACTCGCATAGTACAAAAGCTGCAAGATCGAGACTAATGCGGCGGCCACATAGGTCAGAGCTGCCGCAGTTAGCACTTTGCGAGCACCGCGTTCATCAATGGCGGAACCACTCTGTCCCAGATAAGCAACTGCACGCCTTGAAGCATCAATCTCAACTGGTAAGGTTACCAGCTGGAATACCACTGAGAAGGCAAAAAGCAGAACAGCTATCTTGGCAAGACCAAACATGCCAGTAATAAGACCAAGCATAAAAAGAAAAACCCAAGCTTGCTGTGTAAAATTGACCACAGGCACAATTGCGGTGCGAATCTTCATCGGAGCATAACCATTGGCATTTTGCACCGCATGTCCTGCTTCATGACAAGCAACAGCAACTGAAGCAACCGAACCACCATCAAAATTTTCATCAGACAGGTGCAGCTTGTTGTCACGAGGGTCATAGTAATCCGAGAGATGACCCGACGTACGAACGATACCAACATCGTTAGCCCCCATAGAATCGAGCATACGACGCGCTACTTCAGCACCTGTTCCTGAATCAGAACCATCAATTTCAGACCATTTTTTATAAGTACGTTTGATATGAGCTTGTGTACCCATTCCCAAAACAGCGGTCACAATGAGTAGTAGAATATAGGCTCCGTCACCGTGATACATCCCAAACCCCCTTTAAATCGCTTAGTTTTGTTGTACCCAAGAAGTACCGCATACTTACAGCAACTCGATACGACCGTCTTTAACGGTAAGGCCCAGCTCGCCAGACAGAAGCCTTTGAAGGCGTTTACCTATGACTTCCTTACGCCAGCCCTGCAAAAGTACGCAATCACGCTTGCCCGAGAGCAGATCGTTTAAGTCATCACGAGTTGCCAAAAGTTGAGGTGCAATACCACACTCCGCCGCGCTAATACGCACCATCGCATTCATCAAATCGATAACACCCTCAGACTCCTTGGACGGACGCTCCTTGCGAGCACGACGAGGCAAATCAGAACCGTCCGACCTAGCTCCCCTACGAAGCGCTGCAAGTAAAGCTTCCGCATCTGAAGTGGAAATCTTCTCTGCTCCTCGGATGCGCTTCATACCATTGATGTCGCGAGGAAGGTGACGAGAACACTCAACAAGCACCTCATCAGATACCACCCATCGGCGCGGGACATCACGCTGGGCCGCCTTTTCTTCTCGCCACGCACAAGCCTCGCGCGCAATAGCAAGCTGCCGGCGTGTAAGTGAAGCAGAATGCTTGAGATGTATGTATGCCTCACGAGGATCACGTGTTAGCGAAATTTTATCGATGAGCTGCTGCATCTCGGGCAAAACCCACCCCAGGCGATCTTTTGCCAACAATTCATCCATCATCTTTTCGTAGATGCGAGGGAGATAGCGCACATCATCAGCAGCATATTCCAACTGCTCGGCAGTCAAAGGTCGATGTGACCAATCACTCAAAGACTGCGCTTTGGGCAAACGCACTCGACATGCTTCGTTAACCAAATCACCATAACTAATCTGCTGACGCATACCTAAAAATGCTGCTGCAAATTGCGTATCAAAAACTGGTTGAGGTACCACGTCCAGCACATCAAAAAGCACCTCGAGATCTTGACTGCACGCATGAAAAACTTTAATGATTTGTGAATCGACCATGATATGTGCCAAAGGCGACAGGTCAGAAATTGCCAAGGGATCTATCAGAGCAATTTCCTCATCTGTGCCGAGCTGCACCAAACACAGCTTGGGATAGTAGCTTTTCTCTCGCAAAAATTCTGTATCTACCGCAAGCATCTTGGCAGTACGCGCATGCTCGCAAAAGCTTTCAAGCTCATCTTTGCTTGTTATGTACACGCAATCTCCCCGGTACTGATTCTCCTGTAGATGGGGTATGTTTATGACTTGTGAAGCTAGTTCACGCGGTCATGCCTTCCCATCTTTTGGCCGTCTACCATGATAGCCAACGAAGGTAGGTAGGTGCGTTCGACACAAAGTAGTTAGTGGAGGATTTGATGCGGTGCTTAATTGTGCATAATTCACGCTCTGGTTTTGGCTCTTCAGCCATATATGAGTTTGAACGAGCACTGCTGAGCGGCGGTGATGAGTGTGTATTGCGCCTCCTTGCGGACAATCAACGAGCCGATGAGGCCGTTGTTGATGCCGAGGACTTTGACTTAGTGGTTGTCTCCGGTGGTGATGGCACAACTACTTCCTTATTGTATGCGCTACGCAATCGCAAGGTCATCACCTGCGTCTTCCCATCAGGCACCGCAAACCTCTTTTGCGTCAATTTAGGTACAGCTGCAGAGCCGCCCGCACTCGCACGCGCCTGCCGTATTGGACGCACAGCACAAACCGATTTGGGTGAGATTACCTTTGTTGATGAGCAGGGTACTGCTCATACTCGTGGTTTTTCCATCATGATGGGTACGGGTTATGACGCACAGATTATGCAGGCAGCAGTTGAAGGCAAACCAACTCTTGGTGAAGCAGCTTACTTTGCCGCAGCTCTTGCCAATGCTCACCCCGAGGTTCATCATTTCAAAATTACCGTAGATGGTAAGACCTTTGAACGCGATGGCATTTCTTGTCTCATTGCCAACAACTCAACCATACAGGCTGATGTTCGTATTGTCCCCGATGGACGCATGGATGACGGCTTGCTAGAGGTTATTGTGCTCGAGCAGTCCAGCCCTGTTAGTCTACTACGTCCGATTATGGCCAGTCTAGTAGACAAAGAGGGGCATAATCTTGGACGTCCTGCTATTGAGGTTTTCCGCGGTAAACATATTCGTGTAGAGCCAACAAAACCTGCCCCACTCGAATATGACGGAGAAACTTTTGATGGCAAAGTCATTAGCTATGAGGCGTGTGTATTGCCACAAGCAAACCGCGTTATCGTTGACGGCTTGAGCAGCTATCATGACTCTAACGATGCTCACAGCGAAGACAATCCTCGCTTTGGTGAAGCGATAGCACCTTCGTATCCTGCACCTTTGCATGGCAGTTTGCTTCACCGACCCTAAGGAGGCTTTCATGACCACTAATCCAAACAACCCCTTGCAAGAAGACTTACAAGAAGAGCAAGTAGAACCAAAGCAAAAGGAAACAGAAGCAAAACAAGAGGAAAGTGTTGTTATCGATCAATCGATCATGCCTGCAGTTCCTGCAGTAATCGAATCCATTTCTGGTACTACTTCACCTGATAACAGCACATCTGGAAATAAGGCTTATGTTATTGCGGGCATTGCGGTGTTGCTACTTTTCTTGCTGATTGGCGCTAGCTTTAGCGGTCTTGGCGCACTATTTGAAGCGGTGGGCGATGAGATGCTTTCCTCAGGTGACCCCTATGTGTTTTCAAATAATAGCTATGGTGGCGAATCTCTTGAAGATGAATCGAATGGGCTCTATTCAGATCAGCCTATGGACAGTTCTCTCGTTGGCGACCTATTGAGAGGATAATATTTTGAGCAAGGCAGACCAGATTTTTGTCGACATGTGTCGCAATATAATTGACCATGGCACTACCACCCAAGGACAGCGCGTGCGCCCTCATTGGGAAGACGGTAGTTCTGCTTATACCATTAAACAGTTTGGCGTATGCAATCGTTATAAGCTTAGCGAAGAATTTCCTGCGTTAACGCTACGCCGCACTGGTCTTAAGAGTTGTATGGATGAAGTTCTGTGGATTTACCAACGCAAATCCAACAATATCAAAGACTTGGCACCCCATATTTGGGATGAGTGGGCAGATGAGAGTGGCTCTATCGGCAAAGCGTATGGATACCAAGTAGCTCAAAAAACAAGCTATCCCGAAGGTGATATGGACCAAATGGATCGCGTGCTATGGCAACTCAAAAATGAACCTTACTCTCGTCGCATTATGACCAATCTCTATCAGTTTGCTGATCTACCTGAGATGAACCTATATCCCTGTGCCTTTAACGCTATCTACAATGTAACGCAGGAGCCAAACGAGTCGCGACCCACCCTCAATATGCTGCTCGTACAACGTAGCCAAGATGTATTAGCGGCAAATAACTGGAACATATGCCAGTATGCCCTGTTGCTCATGATGGTGGCACAAGTTTCTGATATGAATGCAGGCGAGCTTGTACACATGATTGCCGATGCACATATTTATGATCGCCATGTGCCTGTTATTGAAGAGCTGATTAGCAGGCCTCAATATGCAGCGCCACGGGTGAGCCTTAATCCTGAGATACACAACTTCTATGACTTTACAACCAAGGACCTTATAGTTAATGACTATGAACATGGTCCCCAGGTTAAAAATATTCCGATTGCAGTATAAGGAGCAGTATGCGAGCGATTGTTGCAGTGTGCTCCGACTGGGGCATCGGAAATCAGGGACAACTCCTTGTGAATAATAAAGAAGACATGCGTCATTTTGTACGCTACACCAAGGGCGGCACCGTGCTTATGGGACGCAGTACCCTCGATAGCTTTCCTGGCGGTCGCGCACTTAAAGAGCGGCGCAATATTGTACTGACACGTCAGAACGACTTTTGTCGCGAGGACATAGAACGTGCTGCTTCTGTAGAAGAAGCACTAGAGCTTGTGAGTACAGAGCAACCCGATAAGGTATGGGTTATTGGTGGTAGCTCCGTTTACCGTCAGCTGCTCCCCTATTGCAGCGAGGTTGTTGTAACCAAAAATGACTGTCTGCGTCGTGCTGATGCTTTCTTCCCCAATCTTGATGAGGATCCTAGCTGGCAGCTTGCCGAAATCAAAGATGGTGGCAGCACTTCCGAAGGTATCCCTTTCTCATTCGTCCGCTATACCCGCGCATAAACCACACGCTTCCCTATCACAGCTTTTCCTATGAAAGTTGGGGGCAGCTATCTTGTGTTACATCGCGGAGCTTCGATAGATGGTTCATTTTTCGAACTATAGGAAAATGTGACCTGCGACTTTACGCTTGCTTACCCCGAAACTTGAACCATTTGCGGGGGGTGTTTGCGGTTGGTATCCCACCTGTGTTCCAAATAGCGAAGCTTGCATGTGTTGCAAAGCGTTTTTCACCGCTATTCAGTGGTTGAACGCATGCATATGTGTCGGACACACATTTGCCTACATGTCTATCCTGCTCATACAAAAAGAGCCTCCCTTTCGAGAGACTCTTTTTGTTACTGTCGTTATGACTTTAACTACTGCTGCAGTGCAGTACCCATTTTATTCATGCCACCAAAAAGCGTGTTATTGAAATCGTTCATGCTCTTGGCTTCAAAGTCCCACTTGTCCTTGGAATTCTTCTTGAGATCAAGAGTAATGTCCTGGGTCTTGGTATCAGCCTTTTCAATGCAAGCATAGAGCTTTTCAAAGACAAACTTATAGAGTGCTGTTGTGTCATTGCCAGACTTAGAATAAATATTCGTCATTTCATCTTTGATGCTATCACTGGATAGCTCAGTCTGGAATGCCTTGGTGGCGGCCTCAAAGTCCTTGGTGGTTACTGAAAGCTTGGCGGTAGCCTTGTCGCCATTAACCTCAATATCGCCAATCTTGTAGTCAAAGTCCAGGAAAAGATAGTGGAACAAATCATCTGGAACGATACCAATTTGCTCGATTGCCGCAAAGGAGGAATCCAGATACTCAATTTCATCCTTGGTGGCACCTGCTTTGGTCATTGCCTTTTTGATGGACTTGACCGTAGGATTCTTGAAGGTATCAAGGACATCCTCAAGACCTTCCTGAATGACCTGCTTGTCATTATTACCACAGCCAGTTACACCTAAACTGATTGCAACTGCCAACACACAAGTGCATGCTAGACCAAAAAAAACGCTGAATCTTGGAATTAAGCTTCATCTCTTTTCCTCCTGATTAAAAGATTTACTGGAAATCGCCTGCATTAACTTGTGCCATTAAGAAGTCCTCGTCGCGCTTACGACCGCGAGCAAGCTCGGCTGCAGCAACGACAGGTACCCAGTAGTGAATCTTCTGCTTGGCAACATCAGCCTTACGGGTGTAGAGCTCAAGATAGCTCTCAGCCCAAATGGGATGACGAAGCTTGAGCAGCAGATAAGTCTGGGCAGCATCCACCACAGGATCGCCAGAGGTAACGTGTGCCCAGTCGCAGATGTAGAGCTCCCCATCATCAGCAACGATGATATTGCTGGGAACAAAGTCACCATGGCAAACCGCACCGATGTTGTGCAGACCATCAACACGCAGCTCAAGGTCATAGCGAGTCGAAGGGTCTATTGCCTTAACCGAATTGACCATACGAGCAAGCTTGTCCTTTTGGCGATTAAGCAGAGGTGCCTTGACGTTTTGGACAGAAATCTGCAGGTCAACCATCTTTTCGGTGAACTCTTGAAGCTTGTCTAGATCAGGATTGTTTTTGTCGGGGTAGGAAACCTCACTTGCGATATCGCGCAGAGTACGACCAGGGATGTAGCTGTTAGCAATAGCCCAGCTGCCATTCCACTCACCGCCCTCAATGCGCGAGACCTCGAGCACCTCAGATACCTTGATGTCAGTACCCATAATACGAGCAGTGTTGAGTGCCTCATTAAAAACATCAGAGGCAGGCTTTTGGTCGTTAAAGACCTTCACAACGCGGTTACCATCCTGGTAAACCACCTTGTTATGGCGACGTGCAAGTTCAGTTTTACTATCAGAGAGCTTCATGTCCATCCCTTCTTTTAAGAAACGGTACAGATTGGCTTATGCGTCGTAAGAACTAGCGGGACGACCATAGTAGGCGTCGAGATAGAGCTCACGGATCTCAGAGACCAGCGGATAGCGAGGATTGGCGCCTGTGCACTGATCGTTGAAGGCATTAAGACTCATCTCGTCGAGGGTATCAAGGAAGTACTTCTCATCAACACCGTACTCGGCAATGGTGTGCTTGACACCTACATGATCAAAGAGCTCGGCGATCTTTTTGAGGAAGTTCTCAAAGACTTCTTCATCCGTCTTGCCCTCACACCCACAGTAACGACCACACTCAGCATAGCGAGCCAAGGTCTTGGGATGATCATACTGAGGGAAGGTCCCCATCTTAACGGGGCGCTCAGAGGAGTTGTAGCGCATAACACGCTGAAGCAACACTGCATTTGCCCAACCATGAGGAATGTGGTGATAGGCGCCTAGCTTGTGAGCCATGGAGTGATTGACACCCAAAAATGCATTTGCAAAGGCAAGGCCACCCAAGCAAGAAGCATTGGCCATGTGGTCACGTGCCTCGACATCGTTGGGGTTATCATAGGCACGAGGCAGGTAATCAAAGACGTTCTTCATACCGCGCAGGGCCCAAGAGTCGGTAAAGTCACTCGACATCACCGAGACATATGCCTCAAGGCAGTGCGTCAACACGTCAACGCCCGATGCAGAAGTCAAGCCCTTGGGCTGAGTCATCATGTTGTCGGTATCTACGATAGCCATATTGGGCATGAGTTCGTAGTCGGTGATGGGGTACTTAACACCAGTCGTCGCATCGGTAATGATGGAGAACGGTGTTACCTCAGAGCCAGTACCTGAGCTAGTGGGAATAGCGACAAAGAAGGCTTTCTTGCCCATCTTGGGGAAGTCATAGACACGCTTGCGAATGTCCATGAAGTCCATGGCCATATCAGCAAACTTCTCCTCAGGGCTCTCATACATGGCCCACATGATCTTGCCGCAGTCCATAGCAGAGCCGCCACCGATTGCGATAATGCAATCAGGCTCGAAGGCACGCAGCTGGGTTAGGCCCTCTTCTGCAGACTGGAGCGTGGGGTCGGGAGCGACATTCCAGAAGCTGGAGTGAGCAATGCCCTGAGCATCCAGGCTCTCCTCAATCTTTTTGGTAAAGCCAGACTTAAAGAGGAATTGGTCGGTCACGATGAAGGCGCGCTTCTTGCCGTAGACAGCACCCAGTTCACGCAGCGCCACAGGCATGCAGCCCTTCTTGAAATAGACCTTCTCGGGAGTACGTACCCACAGCATGTTCTCACGCCTCTCTGCCACCGACTTGGTATTGAGCAGCTGGTGGACGTCAATGTTGCCGGAGAAGGAGTTGCCGCCCCAAGAGCCGCAACCCAGCGTTAGCGACGGGGTTAGAGCAAAGTTATAGATGTCACCAATACCACCTTGCGAAGAAGGAGTATTGATAAGCACGCGGCTAGTCTTCATAGCAGCTGCGTGAGCGGAGATCTTCTCGCGCTCATTTACGTTGACATACAGCGAAGAGGTGTGACCATAGCCACCATCGGCAACCAGACGCTCTGCTTTAGCAAGAGCTTCCTCAAACGTCTCAGCCTTGTACATGCCAAGCACAGGAGAGAGCTTCTCGTGAGCCATCTCTTCTGCAGGAGAGACATCGCTGACCTCACCGATAAGGATCTTGGTGCCCTCAGGAACCTCAACGCCTGCCATGTGAGCGATGGTATGGGCAGACTGGCCAACAATCTTGGCATTGACGCCACCGTTGATGATAACGGTCTTTTTGACCTTCTCGAGGTCATCACCATACAAAAAGACGCAGCCACGACGCTCAAACTCAGCTTTGACTTCATCATAGATGTCAGCCAAAACAGTCACAGACTGCTCGGAAGCACAAATCATGCCATTGTCAAAGGTCTTGGAATGGATGATGGAGTTAACGGCAAGCTTAATGTCGGCCGTAGAATCAATAATGGCAGGTGTGTTGCCAGGACCAACACCAAGAGCAGGAGTACCTGAGCTATAGGCAGCGTTCACCATGCCAGGGCCACCGGTAGCCAAAATGATATCTGCCGAGCGCATAAGACCATTGGTAGCAGCGAGCGAAGGAGAAGCAATCCAGCCAACAACGCCTGCAGGTGCACCTGCGCTAACAGCTGCCTCGGCAATGATACGAGCAGCCTCAGCTGTGCAATTCTTTGCACGAGGATGCGGAGAGATCATGATTGCATTGCGGGTTTTAAGGCACAGCAAGCACTTAAAAATTGCCGTAGAGGTGGGATTGGTAGTAGGAATAACTGCCGCTACAACACCCAGAGGCTCTGCAACCTTGGTCATACCAAACGCAGGATCTTCATCTACTACACCACAGGTCTTGGTGTCTTTGTACTTGTTGTAAATGTATTCGGAGGCAAAGTGATTTTTGATAACTTTGTCTTCCATGATGCCCATGCCCGTCTCCTCGACGGCCATCTGAGCAAGCGGAATACGCGCCTTATTGGCTGCCATTGCCGCTTCGTAGAAAATCTTGTCAACTTGCTCTTGGGTATACGTCGCGAAGATGGCTTGTGCCTCGCGCATTTGCGCAAGCGCTCCATCGAGCGCGTCGTCGCTATCCACGACGATATAGGCTTGTTTGTCTGCCATGGCTCCCCTTCCCATGTCGGATGCGAGTTTGCCTTGCCCTCTATGGTACTAGGCATAGCATCATTTTTGCATCAAAAAGCGCATTCAATTAAGCAAAAATATGAGTTGACCAGCGTCCCGTATACAAGTAGACCTAACGGTGCAAGCGGAGATGCTTCGTCCTGCTCATCTGCACAAGCTCATGCACTTCTCAGATGGTCCGGTCTAACTACCCCACATATCCCCAGGCGGTTCACAATGCACCTTTTTACCTGCAGGCAGTTCACAAAGCACCCCTTTGCTTGCATCGGGTTCAAGAAGCATCCTTGCATCATTTTTTATCTGGGCATTCTTCGGCGGTTTGGTACGGTTTCGAACCGCCTGCAATAAAGTGCTTGCATCGGGTTCACAATGCACCCCCAAAGCCCACAACGGGTTCAAGAAGCACCCTTTTACTTGCAGAGGGTTCAATAAACACCCTCGCGGAAGTTTTTATCTGGGGTTCTTCAGCCATTTGGTACGCTTTCGAATCGTTTGCATAAAGGGGAGACAGCGGATTCGTAAAGCGCCAACGAACAAGCACCAATTGGCTATGCACCAAGCAAAATTTCAAGTTGGCCGATGAGGGAATCCACACTCATGTGACGACAATCAAGACGATAAATCTCAAGCCCATCCAGGGGACCGCGGTAGTTGAGCAAATCATTTGTAATAGCAGGTTTTTTTGCAGCAAGCTTCTTTGCTAAGGCAAGTTCAATATAGGGACCAAAACCACCCTGCAGGATAGACGGTGCACAAGCATTCAGTTGATCGCGCTGGCTTGAGTCGTTTTGATTGCGCAAAAGTCCAGGATAATAGACATGCTTTACCACAGGATGTGCCACCAAATATGCTGCCACAGCAAGAGCAACATCACTCGACTCATGCCATACCTTCTCGTAGGCACGATAGAGCAAAAGCAGTGCATTCTGCTTGTCTACATCCACCTGAGGTAGACGGTCTATAACTTCCCGAGCCCGAGCAGACCAAACAGAGCCCTTGCGAGGCACCGAAATCGCCACGATTCCCTTTGCGCTACTTCCACAAATATCTTCCAAACGCTCGAAACACAAATCAGCGCCTAGGCGAATTGCTGCGCACGCAAAGGCGCTACAATTACTCGCATTGACAAGCAGAGCCCTCTCCTGCTTGTGAGTCCGTTGTGCTTCTTTGCGAATATCACAGCAGGTTAAAGGTAGACTGCCTAACACTTCCAAGCTACTAAATGTTCCGCATTTGTTTGCCAGACTCTGCAGGTACACAGCCTGTTCTGTTCCATCAAGCAATACAACGCGGGTATAAGCTTTGCCTAATAAGCGAGAAATTAGATCTTCTAGCTCAGTTTGACTCATAGCCATTCCCTAGCGTCGCACATCATTGTCTTTGCTAGCTAAGTCCTTGGACATTCTGCCTTTGAGTTTGCCAACCCAAGAGCTTGGCTGCACACTGCGCATTCTCTGTAGCTGGTTTTGCTGCCAGTAAGTCAGCGTAAAAACAGCCTTTGTCATCTGATTGCTCACACTACGTTTAGAATCGCTCGCAAGAGTGGCTAACTGATCGCCACTAGCTTCCATTACAGCTTTTGCCTCAGCACTCACTTCGCTGACCTTGGCCTTTAACTCAGATGGCGCTCCTGCAACCACCTGATACATACGCTCGCCACGTTGTGTGAGCTCGTCGTCTAGTTCTTTGACCTTCATCTGAAGCTCAGACAATACTGCCTCAGTTAAGGCGAAGTCTGCACCAAAAATAGCTGCCGCAACCAGCGAAATCACTTCTAGCGCTAAAGGATTAAGCAATGACTCAACGGAGGCAAACCAAGGAAGTGCAATCCTGAGCGCAAAACAACCCACCGCACCAAAAATCAAAGAAACTGGCAGGCAGACACGTCCATGGATATTCAAGGGCATATGGCTGTAATCCCACCAACGCGCATGAAAGCGCTGCTCGAGATACCAAGAAGTAGAGTACTCAATGAGAATACCTCCTGCTACGCAGATAATGAAAGTCTGCAGCAAAAGTAAGGTACCAGTCCATTTTTCAATAACAGCAAAGACAAACTGGGCACTGAGAACACCAACACCGTAAATGGGACAAATCGGTCCAAACAGGAAGCCTCGACTTTGGAAGCTCCCTGAATTGACCGTGCAAAAAAGAGTCTCCCACAGCCAGCCGCAAAAACTAAAAAAGAGAAAAGCGATAAAGCTTCTGGCAATGAGCATAAATCCTTACCTATTCTTTACTTGCGCTCAGAAATCTCAGCAGTAATTGCAGTGACAAAGTCATCAAGCTGGCTCTGGTGGGTTTCATTACTGCGATCACGAACAGAAATATATCCGCCATCACGCTCCTGCTCACCCAAAATCAGCATGTAAGGCACGCGATCGATACCACGCGCTTCACGAATCTTGTAACCGATCTTCTCATCGCGGTCATCAACCTTGACGCGGATACGGGCATCGCGAAGTACGTCGGCAACCTTGTGAGCATAATCACGGGTTTTTTCAGAGACGGGCAAAATCTTGACTTGGCAAGGAGAGAGCCACGTGGGGAACTTGCCAGCATACTGCTCGGTTAACATGCCAATAAAACGCTCAAAACTACCAAAACCTGCACGATGAATCATGATGGGACGCTGCTTGCTGCCATCGGCATCGGTGTATTCCAACTCAAAGTTCTGCGGAAGTTGGAAGTCAAGCTGGATGGTACCGCACTGCCACTCACGGCCCAAACAATCCTCCAAATGGAAATCAATCTTAGGTCCATAGAAAGCACCATCACCGGGGTTGAGCTTGTAGTCAACACCAAGCTTCTCAAGGGCATCCTTAAGACCCGCCTCAGCACGCTCCCAATCTTCATCAGAACCCATTGAGTCGGCAGGACGGGTAGAAAGTTCAACACGATACGGGAAGCCAAACTGCTCGTAATAAGCAGTAATCAGATGTGCCGTATCGGTAACCTGCTCGGTAATTTGATCAGGACGAATGAAGAGATGAGCATCATCCTGCGTAAAGGAGCGGACACGGAAAAGACCATGGAGTGCGCCACGGAGCTCATGACGGTGGTCAAGTCCTGCTTCTGCAAGTTTGAGAGGCAAATCACGATAGCTGCGAGGTTTGCTCTTGTAAATTAGGCAGGCACCAGGGCAGTTCATTGGCTTGACGGCAAAATCCTCATCATCAATTTTGGTGGTATACATATTGTCTTTGTAATGATCCCAGTGACCTGAGGTCTCCCACAGCTTACGGGACAAAATAATCGGTGTTTGAACCTCGTCATAACCGTGACTCATCTGCATCTCATGCCAATAATCCATGAGGGAATTCTTAAGTAGCATGCCGTTGGGAAGCCAGAAAGGAAAACCTGGACCCTCGTCTGCCATCATAAAGAGTTCCATCTCGGCGCCAATCTTACGATGGTCGCGCTTCTTGGCCTCTTCAATGCGACGCTCATGCTCTGCAAGCTCTTCTTTATTACGAAAAGCAGTACCGCTAATACGAGTAAGCATCTTGTTGTTGGCATCAGCTTTCCAATATGCACCAGAAACAGCGGTAAGCTTAAACGCCTTGAGTCCTTTGGTATACATGAGATGAGGACCAACACACATATCAATATAGTCGCCCTGCTGATAGAAGGTGATATGTGCATCCTCAGGCAAATCACCAATATGCTCGACCTTGTACTTCTCACCACGTTCCTGCATCAGCTCAATGGCCTCGGCACGAGGTAGTTCAAAGGTCGAAATCTTTTCATTTGCCTTGGTAATTGCACGCATCTGCGCCTCAATGGCAGGCAAATCATCTTCGGAAATTTTGGCATCACCAAGGTCAATATCGTAATAAAAACCATTCTCATTGGCAGGACCATAGCCAAAGTGAGCTTGGGGATAGAGCGACTTTACAGCTTCTGCCAGGATATGTGCTGCCGTATGGCGGATAACGTGGAGCTCCTCCTCAGCGGGAATCTCATCCACATGACCATCGTTAAAAAGAACCTTCATGGAAAACCTCTCCCTGCAAATAAAAGTCAGCAATACCAAGGCGCATGCCCGCGACCACGAGGCCGTATCAAGAGGCAGGCGCCTAGATAGTTGGCGTGCGCATGGTTTTTTCAAGAGGCTTCATCGAGTTGTTTTTCATCGTGAGGCTATACCCCCAAAGATGCCACATGCTTCTTGCCTCCCGGCTAAACGGCATACACAGACTGTCTTACTTTACAACACTCTTTGTTAATGGGATAGATTTCACTCCACTCTCCCGCAGATAAGACGCTTTTCGGTAAAGATACACACAAAAACACCCGCCGAAGCGGGTGTCAGATTTGCGAGATATGTGCTGCTATTGGATATGCGTACGGCAGTAAGGACACACCTTCCAGTCAGCATTCAAAGGACGGTGGCAAGTCGGGCAGACATTGCGCACCTGTGTGTTGCAGATAGGGCAGACAACAAAGTCACGGTCAATAGGTGCGCCGCACTTAGGGCAAATACCATAGTGGGACAGCTGATGCTCACGCAAAGCAATATCCAAGTCCTGCTCTTCGCGATCTACCAGATAGCTGGATGGACGAAGGATGACGTAGGCCAAAAGACCTACCACAGGAATGACCGAAATAATGGCCCACAACCACCAAGGCTCGGCTCCACGACGTTGCGCATCACGGATGACATAAACAATCGAAAGGATGTAAAGCATCACGATGCAAGCAACAAGTAGGTACAAAACCATGCGAACTTCGGGCGTGATAATTTGATTCATAAGCTCAGACATAACTACAGCAGCCTTTCAACGGCGTTAGTTGCTCGAATCATGATAGCAAAAGGTGTCCATTTAGACAGGCACAACAACAATTGCTGGCCTAGTTGTACAAGATAGGCATATGAAATTAATGCTTAGGCGGCACAGGATGACCAAGTAGAGCCGCAATCTCCCCTGCCAGTGTGATAGTGCCACAGCAAACGCAGTCTCGATGAGCATCAGCAAGCGCCTTGAGCGCTTCTGCTGTTGTGGGATAGATAGCGCTCACTTTTTTTCCTGCCCGCTCAAAGCTTGCAGCAAGTTCAGTTGCTGGCAGTGCACGCGGAGAATCTGTCTGCGTACAATAAATCTCAGGGAATTCAGGAGCGAGTAGGCGCATAACTTCTTGGTAATTCTTATCAGCAAAAATCGCACAAAGCAGAGCAGGACGTTTGGAGACATCCGGTTCGATAGTTTGTATTGCTGAAATAAACGCAGCGATGGACTGAGGATTATGACTTGCATCTACCAGTACCAGCGGCTCTGTTCGGTAGACATCAAAGCGCCCTGGCGTTGGGCAGGTTACAACCGAATCAAAAAGTTTATCTTCATCCAGAGCATGGTCAAGGTAGTCTTCGGCAAGCTGCACCGCACAGCAGATATTTGCCGCTTGATAGTCAGGTTTGAGTGCAGAAATATCCTGATAGCTCGCCCGCGTACTCGTAATATCCATCACCATTGAGCCACCCACACGCTCAGCATGCCGAGAAATGCGATAGCTTGCATGAGGCAGCATTTCATGTGCTGCAGGAGTGCCAGGATGCAAAAGGCCCATCGCATCTGAGAGCAGATCGGGGCGCACTAAGCTGGGTATGACGTTTTGTGCCTGACACTGCGAAAGAAAAACATCTTCAACGCTAGCGGGAGTCGCTGTCCCCACACCGAGCACACAGCTACGACCGTTCTTGATGATGGCGGCTTTTTCTGCAGCAATCTTTTCGAGGGTATCACCTAGTACTGCCATATGATCTAGGCCGATACCCGTAATTGCACAGTTAGTAATATTGCCATAGGCAGAGGTAGCATCCCATCTACCACCCATGCCGCATTCCAGTACCACCACATCAACATCCGCTTCGGCAAAAACAACCGCTGCGGCTACCGTAATGAGGTCAAACTCCGTAATGTCATATGGACGCTCCCCCGCTCGTATGCGACGCTCATTGACACGCATACCTGCCTGAGTTGCCGCCGAAAGGCCATGTGCGAAGCTCTCCTTTGGCACTGCATGCCCGCCAATTTCCATACGGTCGGTATAGCTCGTAAGACCTGGTGAGGTATACAAAGCGCAGGTAAGACCTTCGCCCGTAAGAATTGTTGCGGTATAGCGTGCGGTGCTGGTTTTGCCATTAGTGCCAGCAATTTGCAAAGCATCAAAGCATAAATCAGGATTTCCCAGCTCAGCAAGCATATCGATAACGGTTTCGAGCATGGGTTGAATACCAAAATGTAGCGCCTGATGCAGTTGATCAAGCGCTTGCCCATAATCCCAGTTCAAAACCTTAAAAGGAAGAGAATAGGCCATGACCACCCCTTAATGGCTAACACCCAAAAGGCGCAGCGCTTCGATACGAGTTTTTTCGTTTTGCTTAAAACAACCACGGACCGAGGAGGTTACTGTCACGGCACCCGCGGCACGAATACCCCTCATGGTCATACAGGTATGCTCTGCTTCGATAACTACCATCACGCCTAAGGGATTGAGCTCGGCTACCATTGCATCAGCCACTTCTGCCGTCAGGCGTTCTTGTACCTGAGGACGTGCGGCAAAACCTGCCACACAGCGAGCAATCTTGGAAAGGCCTGTAATGCGACCTGCGCGCGGAATATAAGCAACATGTGCCTTACCAATAAAAGGCAATAAATGATGCTCACACATGGAATGAAAAGGGATATCCCGCACGATAACCATTTCTTCGTTATGGTCTTCTTGGAACTGCTTGCGCAGGT
Organism: Atopobium sp. oral taxon 810 str. F0209; assembly: GCF_000466405.1. Classification (GTDB taxonomy): domain Bacteria; phylum Actinomycetota; class Coriobacteriia; order Coriobacteriales; family Atopobiaceae; genus Olegusella. Next base: position 113,000 of record NZ_KE952937.1, read on the forward strand.
AGCGGGCAGGATCATCAGATAGGCCACCAAAAAGCTCTTCGCAGGCACGCGCCACACGATCAGGAGTGCCCTGCAAGCCCTCACGATTAGGATCTTCACCTATCGCACAGAGCAGTTCGCGGATGGCAGCTTCAGCACGAGGACGATCAATCTTGCCTGTAGTCTGCCCTGCCATCTGCGTATAGGTTTGTTCGTCAGCCATCTAGGCTACCGTCCTCTCAGCTGCTTCAACCACATGCTGCGCCAACACTGCTGTCGTCACAGAACCAACCCCACCTGGTACAGGAGTAATTGCCGCAACAAGAGATTCAACAGCTTCAAAGTCTACGTCACCAACAAGTTGTGCTGCATCAGCATCCCAATTGATACCAACATCGACAACAATCTGATCCTCGTGCACAAAAGCAGCTCCGATGGTTTTTGCATGACCTGCGGCAACCACCAAAATATCTGCGGCACGGCAATGCTCAGCTAGATTGCGTGTCTTTGTATGACACATCGTCACTGTTGCATTTTTCGCCTGGAGCATCACAGATACTGGTTTACCAATCACAAGAGAACGCCCAACAACGCAAACATCCGCTCCACAAAGCTCATAGCCGTAATACTCAAGCAAGCGCACAACTGCTTCTGCTGTACAAGGTGGAAAACCTTTAGGACGCGCGGCAAAGGTGCCAGCAAGTGAGCCCATGGTAATGCAATCAATATCTTTGGCTGAATCAAGAGACTCACAAACGCTAGTCTCATCCAAATGGGCAGGCAACGGACGAAACATCAAGCAGCCATGGAGATCGTTGCGCTTATTTACCTCATGGATTACGTCAAGCAGCGCTTCTTGGCTGCAGTCATCAGGCAGTACGAACTTGCGAACACCCAGCCCTATCTTCTCAGCACGTTTAAGAATTCCACGCTCATAGGAGAGATCATCCGCGCGCTCACCTACACGCACGATTGCTAAAGTAGGCGTAATGCCCTGCTCTTTGAGCATCATGGTGCGCGCCTGGAGCTTCTCTGTCAGTGCAGCAGCAACAGGCGCACCTTTTAATAGCTTTGCCATTTTTACCTCTTTAGTTGGTCAAATATCTTTCGAGCAACTAAGTTACCGCGCTCGGGGTAAACATCCAATAGTGCTTTTGCATCGGCCTCAGCAGCAATTGCCCAACCACTTGAACGAAATGGCTTGGTATTCACAAAGACATTAATAGCCGCACTCTGCATGGCAGCGACAGCTAAATAAGCGCCGCATGCGACATCAGAAAGCAACATGCGTGAGCCCTTCTTCCCCATCTCGTCTAAAAGGTCAATTATCTGGGCACATACCTGCATCATCTCAAGGGGGGCTCTACAAGCATTCTGGGTAGCTGCCTCGAGAATTGTTGTACACTGAGGATCTTCTTTGGGAATTGCATAGGCACGCGAGAGCGGCTCAAAAGCAATAGCGTCAGTATCAACGAGGTCAAGTAATTTTTCACGGAGTCCTTCGGCGTCCACAAGCATACGTTGGATGTCTGTCTCTACCTCGGCATAGCGCTTTTTGCCTGTGGTGAAATTGCCCACCATCGAGCAGAGTGCAGCCGCAAGTGCACCCACCAAAGCTGCTGCTCCCCCGCCTCCAGGCACCGCCTGTTTTGAAGCTAATGCCATCGCAAAATCACGACAGCTAAGCTTGCTCAGTTGTTCTGTCATGAAGCCCACCCCAAATTGAGAGAAAAAGAGTGCAGATTGGAAACTTCTGCACTCTTCATACGTTTAGAACAAACCAACGATGTTGCCATTTTCATCAACATCGATATTTTCTGCTGCAGGATGTTTGGGCAAACCTGGCATGGTCATAATGTCACCTGTAAGTGCCACAATAAAGCCTGCACCTGCAGATACTTTGACATTACGCACGGTAATGCGGAAATTCTTGGGCGCACCAAGTTTGGTCTGATCGTCACTAAAGGAATATTGGGTCTTTGCCATGCACACAGGCATATTGCTAAAGCCCTGGTCCTCAAGCTGCTTGATCTGCTTTTCTGCGGCTGTTGTAAAGTCTGCACCATCGGCATGATAGACGCGACGAGCAATAGCATCGATAGAATCTTTGATACTGCCCAGCTCATAGCTAAAGCGGAAATCCGAAGGCTCGTCGCAAAGACGCACGACCTCACGCGCAAGAGCCTCGCCGCCTTTGCCACCCTGTGCCCAGACTTCAGAGAGCGCAACGTTAACACCTAATTCCTTGCACTTTGCTTCGACGAGGTCGAGCTCGGCCTTGGTGTCCGTCGGGAAGGCATTAATAGCAACGACTACGGGCAGGCCGTAAACGTTTTTCATGTTATCAACGTGCTGCAGAAGATTAGGAAGACCCGCCTCAAGGGCCTCGAGATTCTCACTGTTGAGATCGGCTTTTGCGACCCCACCGTGATGCTTGAGCGCACGAACTGTAGCGACAACCACACAGGCATCAGGTGAAAGATCCGCCAAGCGACACTTGATATCACAGAACTTCTCAGCACCAAGATCAGCACCAAAGCCAGCTTCGGTAACAACATAGTCGCCCAGCTGCATTGCCATAGTTGTAGCGGATACCGAATTGCAGCCATGTGCAATATTGGCAAAGGGACCACCATGGACAAACGCAGGATTGTGCTCAAGTGTTTGCACAAGATTCGGACTGATAGCATCCTTGAGCAATGCAGTCATCGCGCCTTCTGCCTTAAGCTGATGTGCGCATACCGGCTTGCGGTCATAGGTGTAGGCAACCACGATGCGACCGAGACGCTCTTTTAGATCCGACAGACTTGTTGCCAAGCAGAACACAGCCATTACCTCTGAGGCAACCGTAATATCAAATCCATCTTGGCGCGGCATACCATTGGCAACACCGCCCATGCCATCAACAATCTGACGGAGCTGTCGGTCATTCATATCCATCGCGCGTTTCCACACGATACGACGAGGATCGATGTTCAACTCGTTGCCTTGCTTGATGTGATTATCCAGCATGGCCGCCAAAAGATTGTTAGCGTTTTCGATAGCGTGGAAGTCACCAGTAAAATGCAAATTGATGTTTTCCATGGGGATGACCTGGGCATAGCCACCACCAGCAGCGCCACCCTTAACGCCAAAAACAGGGCCTAACGAAGGCTCACGCAAGGCAAGGACTGTGTTGTAACCTAGGCGATTCATCGCATCAGCAAGACCAACCGAAGTTGTCGTTTTGCCCTCACCAGCGGGCGTGGGATTAATAGCGGTCACTAGGATGAGCTTGGCCTTCTTAGGCTTGTCTGCCAACTTGGTAACATCAACTTTGGCCATAAAGTGACCGTAGGGAATGAGCTCATCATCGGTCAAACCCAACTTTGCAGCAATCTCTTTGATAGGTTTGATTTCTGCTTCTTGGGCAATCTCAATATCGGACTTGGCCATAGTTGCAAACTCCCCTTCTTGTGATGTCTGCAGAGCAATCAGAGCACATATCGGAAAACAAAAGTAGAACTATTGCAGAAGATAAACTACTTCATTGCAAAAGTTCTGCTTGTATTCTATATGGTAAGCGCGAGACATTTTGGGCTTGCAGATAATCTTGGTCTGCTTTAGCAGCATAAACTACCCAAAACTAACCATTAACTACATACATTTGACCATCCAAAACAGGTGTCTTTAGCTGAGACCTGCTTGCCAATTTCATTAAAGTCGGATCGAGAATAACTGCAAGCTGAGATCCGTGTTCTGCTGCGTGATCTACAAGTCGTCTAAAGTGCTCGGTATCGGCATTTTCAGCGCCCATCTCTATCACTGCTTCGAGCCACGCTTTTTCTTCATCGCTGGGAGCAAGAACTGCGATGTGCGCCAATGCAAGCGGACCCTTTACCTGTTTGGTACGCATCACCTCAGGTGAACCAAGGATAAGAACTGACTTAAGTTTGCGGCTGAGCAGGTCATCGCGTAATGCCTGTACATCTATGGGCATGGGGGTTCTCCTATACTTGTCAATCAAAATATATCGTGAAAGCTGCCAGTGAAAACGCAGCTCATCTGGATACTACCCCGCCTCTCAACAAAATTACTAATGCCCATGTTAAAGCGAATCGTCCGTAAACGATTCAATAGCGCCCACATCGCTTACCGTTCTACCCCAGCTCATGGCTTGCATGCGGGTGCTTTATGAACCCGTTGCATCTCCTTTTATGCAGAC
>NZ_KE952937.1:117192-161574 GCF_000466405.1 Atopobium sp. oral taxon 810 str. F0209
ATACGCCACAAAACCGCTGGTAAAAATTTCTGCAAGGGCGCTTATTGAACCCGATGCAAGTAAAAGGGAGCTTTATGAACCGCCTGTGAGCAAAAAGGGTGCTTCTTGAACCCGTTGTCTTCCCTTTAATACAGGCGGTTCAAAACCGTACCAAACCGCCGAAGAATGCCCAGGTAAAAAATGGCGCGAGGGCGCTTCTTGAACCCGATGCGGACAAAAGGATGCATATTGAACCCGATGCGGGCTGAAAGGTGCTTATTGAACCCGATGCGGGTAAAAGAGTGCTTCCTGAACCACCTGCAAGGAACAACTGAAACAGCATCTAGGTAGCACAGCGTATGGGGGCATAAAAACGAGACGACACCATGGGTGTGCCGTCTCGCAAATGGGGTCCCAATGAGATTTAAATTGTGTTACTACTAAAACTTATGCCTTCCAGACATCTCCTGCATAAGGAACATAGTGATAGTCTGGCTGATCTGCGTTTTCAGATGCCGTGCTACAAGGAACTGCAGAAAGAACGAGTCCACCAATAACCAAAGCAAAAATAAAAGCGATGACTGCCATATGAACCACCCTTCTCCGTCGCCGCTGTAACATTCTCGTAACTTATATACCCACTATAACACGCTGTTTTACCTGCTATTACACTTTTTCTACTGTTTCTTTTAGTAATTCACACAAATATGTTTTGTTATCTTAGTAATTATTTGGAATCACGAAATACAGCGCTCGCCCTTTTTGCAAAGAAGCAGTACGGCTTGAACTTGCACCTAAGTTAATGGGACAGCTACTAAGCGTTTACCCTTATGGTTCGCTGCTCACTTACAACAAGTTCTACGGGTTGATCATGAATATCAATAACGCCTAAATCCGCCAAACTATCTCGCATCTGAATTTCACGACAAAGACCAACAGAATAACCCGCAAAACTTGCTAGCAAGCTGTCATAAAAGCCACCGCCATAACCCATGCGATAGCCTGCAAGATCAAAGCTCAATCCAGGCACAACTGCCAAAGACGGAATACCAAATACATCTTCATCAGACAGACGAATTAAATTCTTTGGATCCGCCAAAGGCTCTAGCACGCCAAACTTGCTTTTTTCTAACTGATTGAAATCTTGAATACGATACCAGTCCATCAGACGGGTATGAGGGATAACGCGAGGAACCGCGACTGTCTTTCCTGCCTGCCACGCAAGTTCGATAAGTTCGCGAGTATCGACCTCTTCATTGACCGAAAGGTAGGTCAAAATCAAAACAGAATTGCACCATTCAGGTGTCGCTACCACATTTTTGGCGATAACCATATCAATACGGGCACGCTCATCAGTAGACAAGCCTTTGCGTAGCTGGATGAACTGCTTTCTCAGCTCTTTTTTTTGCGCCATAATCTCGTTGCTGTCCATACGTACCCCTTAAAGCTATGCCTTGAACTTGCACACCCACGCGTCTGCATCAAATTCATGCAAGCGTAGCTGTGCGCACTTTGCTGTCGCCACACAAATTACCGATGCTGAATAGTTGAGATAGGCAAGCTGCCATTCATTCATCCACGGTAAATAAATAGACGAATCCACGCCGAAACCCGTACCCTGCGCTTTGAGCACTGCTTCGATACGAGCCCATTGGCGTGCAAAATTTACAGGATCTGATGCCAATTTACGTAGCTGCGCGCTCGGCTCATCGCCCTTTTTATGAGGTATACCAAGTGTCCGCCCCAAGGCAAGTAAAGCCCGGTCAGAGATGTTTTTCATGACTGGCGTAACATCTACTCCAAGCTCTTCTTCGCATACTCCCAACACCACTAAATTGTCAGCATCTGAAAGGTTAAAGTGGGGACCTCCACCCGCAAGATAAGGCTTGCCATACGCCCCATAGCGAAGTTGTTCCGCATCGCTAATTCCAAGCACAGCACTCAAAAGTAAAGCAGAGCCAAAAACACCTAACCCTGCAGCTGATGCGCGTGGGGTTTGCAAACTAAAGAGATGCTCTGCCTTCGCACAAGCAGCGGGTAGAAGCTGTGCGGGTCGTCTTTGCCACAGCCTCTCTAAACCTTCTGTATGTAATACATACAGGTCTACCTTTAGCCCATTTGAAGCCACGAGCGCCACACTAAAGCCTCTCGATATAGCTCAACACATCGTTGCATGTCTTGCTCACTTTATTAGTGTCCGTGAGATCAACGAGTTTGACTTTTGCCATGAGTTCACGATAGCCATAGTTATAGCAACCCGCATCGATAATTTTGCGCCAAGTCTTGCAAGCACCCTTAAAGTCAGTCTGGCTGTTATCCCAAAGTTGCAGTGCTGCAATGCCACTGGTTGCATAACTCACATAGTAAAGCGGCGAATCAAAGGTATGGCTAACATACTGCCACCAATAAGCACTTTCATCATCGGTTTCATCGCCATATTCACTCGCAATGCGCGCATAGGTCTTGTTAATTTCATCCAAAGTCATATCAGGATGCGCATAAACCTCACGCTGAAATTCGTCATAGATACAGCCATCAATCACATTGGTTAATTGATCCATAAGGTTGGCACTTGCTGCCTTTTTGCCAAGTTCAACACCATATATTTCATCATAAAAATTGGTATAAAGAGATTGAAGACCATTCGCTTGAATCTCAGAGATATCAAGATTGCCGCCACCATATACCAGATTATTGGGCGATGCATTAAGGCGGTAATCAGTAAAATGACCAATCTCATGTGAAAGTGTTTGTAGATCGGTCACACCATTCGCCTTCATATAGATAAACGGTACCTGATTTTCAACAAAAACCGTTGCAAAGGCACCATCCATGCGATTGTCATCGCTACCGATATTAAAAAGATGATGTTTTTTAAGCAGTTCAACCGAATCGCTCACAATCGGATCAATCTTGCTGCCAGCCGACTGGAGTTTATTAAGCGTAGTTGCAAGATCCTGTTCGGGCGCCTCTTCGGTAAAAGCAAAAGAAGCATCACTTTCATAATAAAGTTCAAAGAAGCGTGGTCCGATCTTTTTGACAGCCGCATAAAGCTTTTCAAGATCTTCGGGTTCGTAATCACGCAAATACATATCATCCGCAAGGTCGGCATAGTTATCATAACCATTAAGTTTTGCCAGCTCAGTGCGGATTTTAACCAGCTTAACAAAGATAGGCCCAACCTTCTCATTAAGCTCGGTGGGTGTCAATTCGTCTAGATCGGCTTCATTGATTGCCGAGAAATAGTCTTCCTTAAGTTTGGCTTCCTGCTCGTCAAGTTCAAGCTCGCGTTGGCTGGGTTCTTCAGACTGTGCGTAATAATCAAAGGCCACCTGGCCTACATGCTTTTTGAAAGCATCTGCAGTAGGACCTGTACAGGCAGCAGCAAATGCAACATTTGCTGCATTATGACAACTATCCGAATCCAGTTGAGCCTCGGTAAATTGTTCAGAGATATTTTCATCATTTATATTTGAGCAATACGCAAGATAGGCGGCATTGGTATTGTCATCGAGTTTTGCTAGCTTGCTATACAGCAAATCGTACTGCTGGATAACTGCAGCCTCATCTCCATCTTTTGCAAGCTTAGTAAGTTTGTCACAATCCTTTTGAAAGCTAGCTGTATCAAATTTTTTGTAGTGTGGAACCACCATAGGACGCGTTGCCGAAAGCTGGCTTGACTGAGTCGCCGAACCATCATGACTCACGCCCAAAACACTGCAACTTGTTCCCAAGCCGAGCGTAAGCAGAGCAACTAAACCCGCAAAAGCGAAACGTCGCACAAAGCTTGGTGCTTTATATTTGTGCAATATACATAACAGACGAGACTGTGTACGAGATGCCTGAAACATAGTTAATCCTCCTCAACGCGTCGACGCATAGTTTTGACACGTGACCGTCTCTTTTTACTGTCAAGGCGACGCTGTATAGAAGCTTTAGTGGGACGCGTTGCATGACGTTGCTTGGGCGGAATCGAACGACGTCTTAACTCAGCTCTGATTTTTTCAATACAGTGTGCTCGATTTTGAAACTGACTACGCGAATCCCGACTTGTTACAGCAATACCTGTTGGCAGATGACACATACGTACCGCTGTGTCCGAGGTATTAACCCCCTGCCCACCAGGACCGCTCGCATGAAAACACTCGATACGACAGTCAGCAGCAATATGCTCCGCATCTTGGCGAGCATACCGTGCGTATTCCCGATAACTTAGCAGTGCCTTCATTCATCCTCCCATATGGCCTCATGCGAGGCTTAAAAGGACAGATTACACGAAGACATAATTTTTTATTCGCAAAAGTGCTTCTTCAATAAGTGAACGGGGTGATGCAAGGTTTATACGGATATGACAAGGTCCACCAAAGTGACGACCATCCTGCCAACCTACTCCTACATCCCACCCCGCCTGCAGTACATCATCAATTGTGCAAGCATGTAGCTCGCAATACTGCGTACAGTCCAAGAAAAGCATGTAGGTACCCTGAGGCATCGCACAGCTCACTCCATCGAAGTGTGTTGCGATATAGTCAACAAAAAGACTCGCGTTGTCTTCGATGACATCCATAAGCTGATTTTTCCACTCATGACCTTGCGGAGAATAGCCGCCGATAAGGGCATGCATAGAAAGTACGTTCATCTCGTTATAGTGGGTTTTCTCGCCAAATTCACTAATCTGATGTCGCAACTTTTCGTTATAAATCACATGATAGCTACCAATAAGGCCCGCGAGATTAAAAGTTTTGCTTGGCGCATATGCCGCAACAACATGTTCGCGCGCCCAAGGAGATACCATTTGTGTAGGTATATGCGTATGACCCGCAAACACCAAGTCAGCCCAAATTTCATCGCTGATAACTGTTACGTTCGCGGCCTCAAAAACAGCCATTGCAGCCTTGAGTTCTTCATGCTCCCAAACGCGACCGCAAGGATTATGAGGTGAGCAGAAAATTGCAACCCTAATGTTATTTTCTGCAATCTTACGAGCCATATCTTCATAATCCATACGCCAGATGCCCTGCTTATCGCGATAAAGCGAACTATAGACACTATGACGACCCGTACCTTCTACATCAGAGCGAAAACCCACATAGACAGGGCTATGCAGCAAAATTTTGTCCCCTGGTTGGGTAAGCGTTTGGATTGCTGAAGTAATAAAACCATGCACACCATTCTCATAACCAATAAGTTCAGGCGTGATATCGGGATGTCCAGAACGACGCCAGTCACAAATTGCCTGGTAATAGGCATCGCTAGGCTGGAAGTATCCAAAAAGCGGATGTGCTAAACGTTTTGCAATAGCATCCGTTACCGCTGGACAAGTTGCAAAATTCATATCGGCTACCCACATGGGGATAAAGTCAAAGCCTTGCTTGGGAGCAGCTGGCTCAAAGCCCCAGACTTCTTTTCCTGCAGCATCATAAGCGGTTGCGTCGTGACCACGGCGCTCATAAACCGTGGTGAAATCATATGTCGTCATCTGTCCGATTCCCTCTCTGCAGATGTAAATCTTTGAATTGTATAGTGTCGCTTTCTTCGTGCTCATTCTAGAATGACTACAAAGCGTGTGTTGGAGCAATAAGAAAATCCTGTCACTCACACAAAGAAGGGATTCGCATGTCCAAAGTTGTTGCGATTGCTTCGGGCAATCTTTCCGCGCAAATAAAACTACACGGAGCTGAGCTTTCGAGCCTACAACGAGGAGACGATGAATTTTTGTGGCAAGCCGACGAACGCTGGTGGGGCCGTCACGCTCCGGTACTCTTTCCCATCGTAGGCAGTATTCGCAACGATAAAGCTCAGACTGCGGCGGGTACATGCCATATGGGTCGCCACGGTATTGCACGTCTCAAGGACTTCACTGTGGCCGAGCAAAGCGCAGATACAGTAACACTAGAACTTTGCTCTGATGCAGATACCACGGCTGCTTTTCCCTACTCCTTTGTACTACACATGAGCTATAGTCTCGAAGCAAGTGCAGTTGGTGGAGCTGTGGATACTCTGCGCCAGAGCTTCTCTGTCACTAATACAGGCACCGATCCACTCCCTTTTTCAGTCGGTGGGCATCCCGCCTTTAATGTTCCTGCACCGCAACATACGGGTGCTTGGGAAGACTATGCATTGCGTTTCACGCAGCCCTGGTCTTATGTTTCGCCTGGTGTAAATGCTGAGGGCCTTTGGGACTATCAAATCAAGACGCCTATTGTTGATAAGGCAGATAAACTTCCTTTAGACCGTCAGCTTTTTTGCTATGACACCATCGAGTTGGAGGGCACACCAGATTCTCGCGTAACCTTGGTGGATGGCGCTGATAAGCCAGTGCTGCATCTGGATTTTGAAGGATTTCCCTATCTGGGTATCTGGTCTCCTGGCTGCGAGTCAGGCGATGCACCGTTTGTCGCTATCGAGCCATGGACAGGTACTGCAACGCGTACCGACGAAGATGACATACTTGAACACAAGCAAGGCAGCCTCACAGCACAGCCTGGCGAAACCGTTGAGCGAGCTTTTACCATAACTTTGCTTTAAACATAGCTATAGCGCGGCAACTTGCAAAAATTTGCTTGTTGCCGCGCTATTTTTCTACTTAACTAAAGTCAGCAATCTGATTTTCAAGTTGCGAGATAGTTGCACTCAACTCATCAGCACGCGCGCGCTTCTTCTCAATAACAGCTGCGGCTGCCTTAGCAACAAAACTCTCGTTGGCAAGCGTACGCTCGGTACCGGCAAGCTCCTTACGAGCTGCCTCAAGCTGCTTGCTCAGACGCTTCTTTTCTGCTTCAAAATCAATGAGGCCACCAAGTGCCACAAATACTTCCATATCACCTAAAGCTACAGAAATAGCGCCCTGAGGTTTGTCGATGCGCGCACCAACTACCATCTGGTCAATGTGGCCCACACTACAGATAAAGCTGCGCTGAGCCTCGATAACCTCGGCATCATTGCCCATAGTACGTACCGCCACATCAAGCTCAGTACGTGGTGACAGGCGATAGCGCGCACGTGTGGAACGCACAGCACCCACCAGCGCCTTTGCCAACTCAAAGTCATGCTCCGCGCGCTCATTTACATAGGAGGCAAAGTCTGCTTCCTCAGGCCAAGCGGCCATCATAAGGAAACGACCATCGTGACTGACATAACTGCCATTTTCATCACGATCAAGTTCGCTTGCAGGCAACGCATCCCAAATCTTTTCGGTTACAAAGGGCATTACGGGGTGCAGTAGACGCAAACTAGCATCAAGCACATAGATCAAATTACGCTGTACTTGCAGCTTTTCTTCGGGGGTACCATCCAGCAGGCGACCTTTGCAAAGCTCGATATACCAGTCGCAAACCTCATTCCAGAAGAAGGATTGCAAATCGCGAGCATAGTCACCAAACTCATATGCCTCTAGCTGGCGAGTAGCCGTAGCAACCGCACGGGCAAGACGAGAAAGCATCCACGCGTCCTCGGGCGTCTCGGCAACAGGAGATCCAGGCTGATAGCCTTCAAGGTTCATCTGTACAAAACGACTGGCATTCCAAATCTTGGTAACAAAGGAACGTGCCGCATCAGTACGATCTGATTTAATGAGTTCGCGTGTTTTCTTGTCGATATCAGCGTCAAACTTAACATCTTGATTGTTGGTAATCAGAGTAAGCAGATTGTGACGCATGGCATCTGCGCCGTACTTTTCCATCAAATCCATTGGGTCAACACCATTGCCCTTGGACTTGGACATACGACTACCATCTTTAGCCAAGATAGTCGCGTAAATATACACATCGTGGAACGGTACTTCGTCGGTAAAGTACAAAGAACTCATGATCATACGCGCAACCCACAAGGCGATAATGTCACGAGCAGTCACGAGCACCTTTGTGGGATGATGACCTTCCATGCACTCGGGGTGGTCGGGCCAACCTTGCGTAGCAAAAGTCCACAGCTGGCTAGAAAACCATGTGTCAAGTACATCCTCATCTTGATGGATATGATGACTTCCACAATGTGGACAGACATCAGTATCTTCAAGCAGAGCATCTTCCCAACCGCAATCCTCACAGTAGAACACCGGAATACGATGACCCCACCAAAGCTGACGGCTAATACACCAGTCCTTGAGGTTTTCCATCCAAGTGAGATACGTCTGGGTCCAGCGCGCGGGATGGAACGTAACCTCACCATCCTTTACAACCTGAGTCGCGCGCTCCTTGAGTTTGTCAACAGCAACAAACCACTGCTCGGACAGCCACGGCTCCAGCGCAGTATCACAGCGATAGCAGTGCATAACTGAATGCTCAATATCTTCGATATGATCAAGCAGACCATGTGCATCAAACCAAGCAACAATAGCCTCTCGAGCTTCATCGCGATCCATGCCCGAGTAGGCGCCATAACCCTCAACCACGTGCGCAGTTTCGTCAAAAATATTAATTTGTTCGAGATTGTGAGTCTGACCCATGGCATAGTCATTAGGGTCATGAGCAGGGGTTACCTTGACAAAACCCGTACCAAAACCAGGCTGTACATGCCAATCAGAAAAAATTTCAATCTCACGATTGACGATGGGAAGCAAAACCTTTTTGCCCACAAAGTCAGCTTTTTCTGGATCTTGAGGACTTACCGCAACGCCCGTATCGCCAAGCATGGTCTCGGGACGCGTGGTTGCTACAGTGATATAGGTCTTATCACCTACAGGCTCTACCAGTGGGTAACGCAAATACCAGAGATGGCCTTTTTCATCGTGATATTCGGCCTCGTCGTCAGAAATAGCGGTACGGCAATGGGGACACCAATTAACAATGCGCTTACCTCGATAAATGAGGCCGTCATGGTACCAGTCTACAAAGACCTTGCGAACCGCACGTGAAAACTCAGGACTCATCGTAAATTGCTCGTCATCAAAATCAATGGAGCAACCCATACGCTTAATCTGATTGACAATTGTGCCGCCATACTCATGAGTCCAGTCCCAGCAAGCATCTAAGAACTTCTCACGACCCATTTCAAGACGAGACTCACCTTCTGCCTTGAGCTTTTTGTCGACCTTGGTCTGGGTAGCAATACCTGCATGGTCTGTGCCCAAAATCCAGCGAGTAGAACGACCACGCATACGGTTATAGCGCACAAAGGTATCTTGGATACTGTCATCCATCGCATGACCCATATGCAAAATACCTGTGACATTGGGAGGTGGGATCGTAACCGTGCAGTCCCCTACACCACGAGAACGCTGATAGCAGCCCGCCTGAACCCATCGCTCAATCTGCTCGGGTTCGTTGGTAGCAGGGTCGTAGGTCTTGGGCATTTCTTCCATGAAAATCCTCCCTCTCCTGCCGCGACGTGGTGGGCACTCATGTCTAGAGCGCGCTTCGTCTTGGCGGAATAAAACTTACAAGTTCGAACGGTTGGCGCCTTCACTAGAACGCACAATCTGGGGAGACTGCGCGCCACCTACAGATTCAGGCGTCACAATAACCTCGGTAATATCAAGGTCACTTGGTAAATCAAACATCGTGTTCTGCAGCGTTGCTTCACAGATGGATCGCAAACCACGAGCGCCCGTACCGCGGGCAATAGCCTGGTCAGCAATCTCGCGCAAAGAATCCTCAGTAAAGTTCAGATCCACGCCTTCAAGGTCAAACATACGCTTGTACTGCTTGACAATAGCATTGCGCGGCTTGGTTAAAATCTCCACCAAATCATCTGCTGTCAGTTCACGCGTTGAGCAAATCACCGGGATACGCCCGATGAACTCAGGGATCATGCCAAATTTATGCAGGTCTTGAGGCATGACATTGCTCATCAGCTCGTCTTGGTCTTCCTCGACTTTACGCGAAAGTTCAGCATTAAAGCCGATGCCCTTCTTGCCAATACGATCGGCAACAATCTTGTCCAAGCCCACAAAAGCACCACCGCAGATGAACAAAATATTGGTGGTATCGATGCGAATAAGCTCTTGTTGAGGATGCTTGCGACCACCTGTAGGAGGTACTGCAGCTTCGGTTCCCTCAAGAATCTTGAGCAATGCCTGCTGGACGCCCTCACCCGACACATCGCGCGTAATCGAGAGATTCTCAGCTTTGCGAGCAATTTTGTCGATCTCATCGATGTAAACGATGCCCATCTGAGCACGTTCAACATCGCCATCCGCAGCCGTTAAGAGCTTGAGCAGGATATTTTCGACATCCTCACCCACATATCCCGCCTCGGTCAATGTAGTTGCATCAGCAATGGCAAAGGGCACCTCAAGGAAGCGTGCCAGCGTCTGGGCGAGCAACGTTTTACCCGTACCCGTAGGACCAAGTAGCAAGATGTTGGACTTTGCAATCTCAACGTCTTCACTATCTTCGGCAACCTCATCAGCACCCGCAGCAATGCGGCGATAATGATTGTAGACGGCCACGCTCATTGCGCGCTTTGCTTCTTCTTGACCCATGACATAGTTTGAAAGTTCGTCATAAATCTCATGCGGCGTTGGAAGATGCTTGAGGGGCATCTCATTGCTGGGCTCAAATTCTTCCTCAGGCGCAAGCTCAAAGCCAGCAGCTGCATCATTGCTGATATGTGTTAGTTCCTGAGCTCGTGCACGAGCATCTTCGGCATCCGAACCTGAAATAATATCCTGACAAGCAGCAACACATTCATCACAGATGAATACACCATCAGGCCCTTGAATTAACTTACGCACCTGAGTACGAGTCTTGCCACAAAACGAGCAACGCAGCTCGTCAAACATCCCTGTTCTGTTGTTACCAAACGAAGGCATGTGCCCTCCTACTCAAAATCTTACTGCTCGGTGCGTGACGTAATTACACGGTCTACTAGGCCATACTCCATCGCTTGTTGGGCACGCAAATAATTGTCGCGCTCGGTGTCAGCATTAATTTTTTCGACTGGCTGGCCAGTGTAGCTTGCGAGCAATTCATTGAGGTGCTCACGAATCCACTTGGTTTCATCAGCCACAATCTGAATGTCGGTCTGCTGTCCTTGGGCACCAGAGCTGGGCTGATGAATTAACACCATCGAGTTAGGAAGCGCCATACGCTTACCCTTGGTACCAGCAGCAAGTAGGACAGACGCCATCGAGGCTGCCATACCAACACAGATGGTCGAAATGTCAGGCTTAATAAAATTCATCGTATCGAGAATGCCCAGACCAGCATAGACCTCGCCACCAGGAGAGTCGATATACAAGCTGATATCCTTGTCGGGGTCTTGACTTTCTAGGTGCAAAAGCTGCGCGATAACAAGATTTGCAGATTCGCGTGTAATCTCTTCACCAAGAAAGACAATGCGGTCGTTGAGTAGCCTTGAATAGATGTCGTAGCTACGCTCGCCACGAGGGGTCTGCTCAACCACATAGGGAATCAAAGGAATATTTGTTGGGTTGTGCATAAGTGCATCCTTTCGCCTACGAAATGCTTTACCTAACGATGGTACCCCACTCGTGACACTCTGAGACATTTATGGATAAAAGTGCCCCGGCAGTTTTTCTGCCAGGGCACTTGACCATCAAAAACTTGCGACCAAAAACTACTCAGCGTCCTCGCTGGCCTCGTCCTTGTTGCTCTCATCCTTGGCGCGAGCCTCGGCAACCTCGTCAACCTCGGTAACCTGTGCATTCTCAACAAGCCAGTTAACAGCCTTGGTGCGACGGATGGACTGACGCACAGCAGGCATACGACCATCAGAGAGGAACTCTTTGATGGAGGAATCAACATCTTTGACGTTGGCCTTCTCAAACTCACTACGGATATCCTCATCGCTGCATTCAAGCTTGAGCTCGCACGCCAAAGCGTCAAGAGCCAGAGACTGACGCGCGCGCTCTTCGGCCTGATCGTGCAGGTCAGTCAAGAACTCATCGCTCTTGATACCCTGCATACTGAGATACATATCAAGATTCATGCCACGACGAGAAAGCTGACCCAAGAACTCCTGAGCGAGCTCATTGAACACCTGATTTTGGTAGGCCTCGGGAACCTCCTCAAGGTCGAGCTGCTCGCCAATAGCGGCTACAACGCGATCCTCCTTGAGACCAGGCAGACCTTCCTTCTTGTCTGCTGCAACTTCTTCCTTAACGGCGTCACGGAGTTCAGCGACGGTATCAAAACCAAAGCCAGTCTTGGCAAACTCATCGGTAAGCTCAGGAGTAACTGCCTTCTGGATGGTATTGACAGTAACCTCAACCTCAAACTCATGGGTATGGTCACCATGGCTATGAGTCCAAGAGATGGTCTTGGTCTCACCAACCTTCATGCCAACAATTTCAGAGACGAGCTCATCGGCAAGATTGGGATTGCCAAGGGCTAAGGTACGATCCTCACCAGCAATACCAGACTCGCCCTTCTTGTCAACGGCAGTGACCGTAATCATGTCCTTGTCCTTGACTTTCTTGGCACGCTTATTGGGTTCAAAGGTGGTGCGATAAGTGAGCAACTGCTCAATTTGGTTGTCAATCTCCGCCTCGGTTACCTCTGCGGGAGGCATATTGATAGCGGGGGCATCATAGCTCTTAAGACCAGCAACGGGAGGCACGACAACAGTGCAGTCGATAACAAAATCCTCGTGCTCAACGACAGGATCAGACTCGCCCCAGTCGGGACGCTCAACGGGAACAAGGTCGAGTTCCTCAATCATCTGAGGTTGAACCTCCTGGAGCAGCTCGTCAGTAGCCTGTGCGAGAACTGCATCCCTACCCAAAATGCCGTCAATAACAGGACGTGGTGCACGACCACGACGGAAGCCCTGGAAGTTATAGCGCTGAGCAATGTCACGATAGGTCTTCTTGACCGTAGCATCGACCTCAGCAGCAGGGACAGTAACCTTGGCCGCGACCTTGCCGTCGTCGGTCCTCTCAGAAGTGACGGAAATCTTCAACGTTCCTCCAGTGTCTCATGCCAAATCATATGCAAACGTTAATCTGGCTTTACCTCTAGTGTGAATGGTGCGGGCGAAAGGACTTGAACCTTCACGGGTTGCCCCACTGGAACCTAAATCCAGCGCGTCTGCCAATTCCGCCACGCCCGCATATAAACACACAGGAGAAGATATTAGCAAAACTACCCTCCGCTGGGTAGGAAAACTCAAACTGACCACGTAGCAACTACATGACTACCGTTGACGGAAGAAATGTAAGCGGATTACCTATGTAAAGCTTTACTTGCCAAATACTTCTGTCGCAGCCGCTTCTGCTTGTTTGCGTGTAAATCCATCAAAGATGAGCTGACGCTCCATGTCTTTTTTATCTTTGATGATGTCATAATCGTAGTAGCTCCAAGCACAACGTAGTGCCTGCTCGTTCCAATCAATTTTGATATTTTCTACAGCATAGGTGGCCTGCTCGTCAGTAAAACCTAAATACGCTAATTCTTTTTGCAAACCCGACTGTGAGCTGGCAGCACTTCCTATCAACTGCTGTGCATATGCCAAAGCTTCCGCATTCCAGTCAATACCGCTATGGTCTATAGCCCATACAGCATCAGCCTCCGAAAACTGATCATTTGGCTTAAGCATATTAAGAAGACTATCGCGCGAATATGGACTATGAGCAATGTAACCAACCATTTGATTGTAAGCCGCACGTTGACCTTTGGTTGAAGGTTGCATAGTGGGGGTAGGAACGGCAGGCAACTCTACCTCGGGTTTTTCAAAAAGATGCTCATGTTGAAGAGTATGCCTAACATACGAAGTTGAAGTATTGCTCGTAGGCGTATCTAAAGGTTCTATAGGAGACGGAGACACCACTCCTGAAGCGGAACCCAATGCAACGGACAGTGCCACGATATTGGCACCGACCAGCAGGCTGCGCCGAATCGTACGTTTGCGGATTTGCTTTTTTCTATTATCCGCCGACATTTTTGCTAGATTCATGGAGTCAGTCGTAAAAAAGCTCACGGGTGCCTACTATCAGCGTTTAGTTTACAAACAATACGTTATATCTAGGTCTATCCTAGACGAAAAACAGCGCCTGCCGGGCATAAGACCGGCAGGCGCTGCAAAACCATCACGCTAGGATTATCTAGTAAATACGCCTTAGCAAACACCCTGAGCCATCATAGCCTCTGCCACTTTGAGGAAGCCAGCAATGTTGGCACCAAAGACCAAATCGCCCTCATGACCGTACTGCTTTGCAGCGTTACTCGCAGCGGTATAGATAGACTCCATGATGCCTTTAAGTTTTTCGTCAACCTCATCAAAGGTCCAAGAGAGATGTTCTGCATTTTGGCTCATCTCAAGACCAGAGGTCGCAACGCCACCAGCATTTGCAGCCTTGCCAGGCGCAAAGAAGACGTCATTTTGCAGCAAATACTGAGTTGCTTCAAGCGTGGTTGGCATGTTAGCGCCTTCGACCACATACTTAACGCCGTGAGCAACAAGCTCCTTGGCATTGTCGAGATTGAGCTCGTTTTGCGTAGCACAAGGCATAGCAACATCACAGGCCTCGCCCCAAGGACGCTCACCCGCATGATAGACAGAATTAGGACGAGCGGCAGCGTACTCGGTCAGACGAGCACGATGTACTTCTTTTACTGTCTGCAAAGTGGCTACATCAATGCCATCGGGATCATAGACATAGCCTGATGAATCAGACACGGTAACAACTTTTGCGCCGAGCTGCTCTGCTTTTTGAACTGCATAGATTGCAACATTACCCGAGCCAGAAACGCAGATGGTCTTATTTGCAAGAGGAGCTGCTGCAACGGTGGGAGTGCCCTCTTTTTCGGCCACCATATGAGACAGGAAGTAAACTGCGCCATAGCCCGTTGCTTGCGTACGTGCAAGAGAGCCACCATAGCTCAGACCCTTACCGGTAAGTACGCCAGACCATTCATTGCGCAAGCGCTTATACTGGCCAAACATATATCCAATCTCGCGAGCGCCCGTGCCAATATCACCTGCGGGAACATCGGTATTAGGACCAATGTGACGGAAAAGCTCGGTCATAAAGGACTGACAAAATGCCATAACCTCACGGTCAGACTTACCCTTGGGATCAAAGTCACAGCCGCCCTTGGCACCGCCCATGGGAAGCGTTGTGAGACTATTCTTGAATATCTGCTCAAAACCTAGGAATTTTAGGATGGAAAGATTCACGCTAGGATGCAGACGCAGACCACCCTTGTAAGGACCAATAGCTGAATTGAATTGGATACGATATCCGCGATTAACCTGAACCTTACCCTCACCATCAACCCAAGGCACACGGAACATAACAATGCGCTCTGGCTCTACAAGACGCTCAAGCAAAGCGGCTTGCTCGTACTCGGGATGAGCATCAAGGGCAGGTTGAAGGGTTGTTAAGACCTCAGTCGCAGCCTGAATAAATTCAGGCTGGTCAGCGTAACGCTCGGAAAGCTCAGCGATAACGCGCTCGGAATAGTTTTGCTCGGACATGATTCCCCTCTCATGGTAGTGCGGGCACGACGCCTGTCGCCCCGGTGCGAACGTCATCCCAAGATGACGTCCCTCTGGCGTACTCATTCACGCCAAGTCTAGAGTAGGTGGGTTTTTCTTTGCCTACTAAATCAAGTATTAAATTTATCTGTTACGAAACAGTTCGCCAACCATTTATGTCTTATAAGAGGTTCTACTTGATAAAAAACCGCAACAAAGGCGACAAATAAAGTATGGTCGGGGCGGCGGGATTCGAACCCACGACATCCTGCTCCCAAAGCAGGCGCGCTACCAGGCTGCGCTACGCCCCGTTGACGGAGGGCAATTATAGATGAGCTGTGCCTTTATCGCAACGGATAGAACAACTTACCAATAATTTTTTACTTTGCTTGCTATTTGCTCACAAACCCCTGCCATGAAAATATTCTTATTCTTGTGAGAATTACTCAGCAAAGGCAAGATTTATGTAGCGTGATGTGAAGACTTGGGCTATTCTGTCTTAGCACGTCATGTGCGGCGGTAGTTCAATTGGTAGAGCGTCAGCCTTCCAAGCTGATTGTTGCGGGTTCGAGTCCCGTCCGCCGCTCCATACAAATGCAGAGGTCAGCGTCACTGAGGCGCTGGCTTTTTTTCATACGTAAAGCTATGGTGTGACACCAACTTTCGGGATATAGAAAAAATGAGATTCCTTTTTTATCATCCCATCCAAAAAGGGTTCGTTTTTCACTTTTGGCTCCACAAAAGGGGTCTGGTAAATTTTGGGTCAATGATGAATTAGGAATCCGATTCCGATGAAATTGATGAATTGTGAACCGTTTTCGCATGTTGCAGCTTCGCGCTGTAATGTATGCTGCGTTTTATATGCCACATTCCAACACACGTTTTTCCTATATGCCCAAATTTTCATGTCCAACGCTGCTTTTGTAGGCTGGCCTATACTTTGTACAAGCAAAATTTGAAGAAACTGAGTTTGAAAGGTTTTACACATGAGCCGACAACTGGGACGCACTATCGCCATTGCCAACCCTGCTGCTCGCAGTGGTAAAGGGGCTCATGCAGCTGAGTTTGTCCGCCGATACTTTGAAGCGCATAGCTCCGCAACAGATAAGTTCCATATGCAGCTTACCAACGCAAGTGGCCATGCTCAAGATATGGCTGCTCAAGCGGCTGAGGCAGATACCGTCATTGCGCTAGGTGGAGACGGACTTATCAACGAAGTTGTGAATGGTCTTATGCAAATACCTGCAGCCCAGCGCCCCATTCTTGCTGTTATAGCCATGGGTTCAGGAAACGATTTTGCGCGTACGCTTGGATCTGCCATTAACGACCCTGAAGCTGCACTTACTGAAGTTATGATGGGTACGACAAAGCAGCTTGATCTAGGTGTTTTAGATAAGGACACTCCACAAGAAAAGTACTACATAGAAACTCTCTCATTTGGGCTTGATGCAGCTATTGCTCTTGATACCACCAATCGTCGCGCTGCAGATACTCATCAACAAGGAGCTACACTTTTTGCTACTTCTGGTCTCAAAATTATGAGCAAAGCTCATCATGGCTGGGCTTTTAGCGCAAGCTACTGCGATGCTGCTGGCAACAAAAAAGAAATTGCAGGTCACGAAATTATTTTTGCTGTGCAACAGGGCGTAACCTATGGTGGCGGCTTCCAAATTACACCTAAGGCAGATGCATCTGATGGTCTGCTTGACCTTTGTTATAACTGCAGTTTGCCGATGGTGCCTAACACTCTGCGGCTCTTTGGCTTGACTCGTCTAGGAAAGCACACACGATCTCGGCATTTAGCTTTTGATCAATTAACTCATTTGGACATACACTTCCCCGAGGAAATTCCTCCTGGACAAATCGATGGAGAAAAAATACCCAAACAGGAACATCACAGCATTGATGTTGTCCCCGCTGCTTTGAAAGTTATCATTTCGAACAATACTACCGACTAATTGAAACAGCCCGCTGCGTAACAGCAGCTCCAAAAAAATAAAATATATTTTTTGCTCTTAAAAATATCTACACTATTCCATCGTTCATTTATATATGTTCAGAAGAATAGATGGTTAATATTTTTAGCCCCGAGGAGGCTTTTTTGGTAGGAATGCGAACAAAAAAGCCTCCTCGGGGCTGTTTCACCCGATATAGCTGGATACAGACTACGTGGTTAGCACGGCTCTTTCCTACCACGACAGATATTTAGCGTTATCCAATGACCAGTGCACATCCCGTATATAAGATTGCAAACTAATACCATCCCGCTTCTTGAAAAGTGCCAAAATATGTGCGTGTTCCTTATTGGCTTTGCGCGCATTGGCTTCCAGCACATCAGGCTTTTCTTGCAAATAGGCGCGTTTCATAAAAAAGCGATTAAGATCATCAATATAGTCTACAAGTCGACTGTTGCCACACTTTTGCACGTAAGTCTGATGAAACTCGCGTTGCAAATCATCATAGCGATCAAATAACCCGCTATTGATCGCCAGCTGCATACTGTTACACAAAAATCCTAGTTGCGCAACATCATTGTCGCTCATACGCCCTGCTGCCAAAAGAGCCGCTCTCCCATCAAGCGGCCCCAAAATCTCAAACACTTCGCGTGCTGCCGACTCATCAAAGCCACGCACAATAAAGCCTTTTCGCGGCAAACGCTCCAAATAGCCCTCGTCTGCAAGCTGCATCAGCGCTTCTCTCACAGGGGTACGGCTAACTGACAATGCATCAGCAATACTTTGCTCGCTAATATGTTCAAACTCCCCCAGCATGCCTTCATTGATGAGATTGGCAATATGCATATACACATGATCTTTGAGAGAAAAGTATCTTTCTTTACTCATACTGTCACACACCTATAACTTATTGTATTTACAATACTATTGTATACAATCGTCATTCTTGCCAATATAAACAAAAAAGTAAAGATAAACAGCGTATAAATTACCGCTTACTGAAAAAATAATACCTTTGAGTATGAATTGTACACGGTATGCAAATCTTAAAGATATTTTGGACTTACGAAGCGCAAAGTTAGTTTTTTGAAAGGAGTTTTACCATGGCTAGATTTACTCATTGCATCGTCCGTCGTCCAAGTCACTCTTTGCTTAACGGCATTACCTCTGCCCCTGAGCTTGGAAAGCCCGACTATAATCGCGCTATTGAAGAGCACAATGACTACATTGATGCCCTTACGCGTTGCGGCGTAGATGTCACCGTACTTCCTGCATCCGAAGAGTACCCTGACAGCTGCTTTGTTGAGGATACCTGCGTAATTACACGTTGTGGTGTTATCGTAGACAACCCAGGAGCTGACACTCGTCGTGGTGAGGCAGCACTGCTTGAACCTGTACTGCATCGCTTTTTTGATTATGACAAAATTCGTCACATTACCTCACCAGGCACCCTTGAGGGCGGTGATGTCATGATGGTAGGTAACACATTCTATGTTGGCAGGTCAAAACGTACCAATGCAGAAGGCATCCGTCAGTTTGCCGCCATCCTACAAGAGTGGGGTCTGAAGTGTGTTGAAGTCCCTCTGGAGAAAGTGTTGCATCTAAAGACAGGCGTCAACTATATCGAGAACAACAATATGCTCGTCTCTGGCGAATTTATCGAAAAAACTGATTTTGCAAGCTACAACAAGATCATTGTTCCTGAAGAAGAGGCCTACGGCGCCAACTGTATTTGGATAAATGACACAGTCATCGTCGCCGAGGGCTATCCCGTTGTGCTCAAGGCTGTACAAGATGCTGGTTACAAAACTATCGTGGTAGATACGTCTGAATATCGCAAACTCGACGGCGGTCTATCCTGCCTAGGCTTGCGCTTCTAGAACTTTTTTCTTCATCCCCAAAAGGTTGCGCGGGTCGGCAAAACGATCCACGCAACCTTTTACTACGGAGAGAGGGTGCTACGATGCAAACATCTAATGTAATGACAAGTAGTCCCGCAAAATTACTCATAGACGAGCAAGGTAACAAAATCATCGATCCCAATGGCATGGGTCTGCTACGCCTGTCAATGATGGTTATCACAGCGAGTATTTGCGGTGGTATTTTCTCACTGGCAGGTGATCTTGCAGCAGGTGGTGCCAATACAGGAGCTGTACTGATCAGCTGGGGCATCTGCTTTGTAGGCGTACTATCACTTGCTATGTGCTTTTTTGGTTTATCACGTGCACGGCCTGACCTAACTGGCGGCATTTACGCCTATGCTGCAGCAGGATTTGGTGATTTTGTTGGCTTCATTTCAGCATATGGTTACTGGATTTCAGGATGCCTATCTAACGTCTCGTTTGCTCTTCTACTCTTCTCAGCACTTGGATATTTCTTTAAGCCTTTTGAAGGCGGCAACAATCTTCTCTCATGTATTTTTGCCTCCGCATATCTGTGGTTTTTGGTCTGGTTGGCAGCAAAAGGTGTCAAAGAAGCAGCTAAGCTCAACGTTTTTGTAACCATTGCAAAGATTATTCCTCTTGGGCTATTTATCGTCTCAATTTTGCTGTTGGGTAAATTTAATCCTTCTATTTTTATGACTAACTTTACAGGTGAACCAGGCGGCCCAGGCTTTTTTGAGCAGGTTGTATCCACTATGGTTGCACTTGTTTGGGTCTTTACTGGCATCGAAGCGTCCGTGGTAATTTCAGGACGTGCTCGTCTCGCAAAAGATGTGGGGCGCTCGACCATTATTGGATTTGTTTCCATTTTTGTACTGTATATGTTGATATCGGTCCTCAGCATGGGTGTAGTACCTCGCGAGCAAATGGCTCAACTCGCGACACCTTCGATGGCTGGTGTACTCGAAGCTGCTATCGGACCTATTGGTGCTGCTATAGTCAATCTCGGCGTAGTGTTGTCGCTGTTAGGCGCTATGTTAGGTTATGTCATCATCAATGCCGAAACTCCGTATGAAGCAGCAAAGATGGGTACTTTCCCCAAGATTTTTGCGCAATCAAATGAAGCAGGATCTCCCATCGTGACACTCATTGTGTCATCTGCAATTACACAGCTATTTTTGATTTTGGCAGTATTTGCAACAACCACCTATCAATTTATGTACAACTGTGCCGTATGCACAATTTTAGTGCCCTATGTCGCCTCGGTATTATACTTTGCCAAA
This sequence comes from Atopobium sp. oral taxon 810 str. F0209, assembly GCF_000466405.1. Taxonomy (GTDB): domain Bacteria; phylum Actinomycetota; class Coriobacteriia; order Coriobacteriales; family Atopobiaceae; genus Olegusella. The sequence continues at coordinate 137,671 of NZ_KE952937.1, forward strand.
ATCGCCTGGCAGAACAAGTTCATGGGTGTCGATGGTGCAGGTAATATCAACAAGGCACGCTTTTTTGGTTCGTTGGGCGTGGCATATACTATCTTTCTAGTGTGGTCCTGTGGACTAACTGGCATTATGATTACGACCATATTGTTTACCCCAGGTATTGCTCTTTATGCTTGGGGCGAAGTAACCCAAGGCAAGAAGATTTTGCCAACTATGGTGGATAAAGTTATTGCGGCGATTATTGTCATCACGATGGCAGTATCGATATACCTCATTGCAATGGGTACAATTTCAGTACTGTAAGGAAACTGCTGGCAGGTAGCGTTGGTATGAAGCTGTCTGCTGGCAGACTGATAGGCAGTCACACTGCTCGTTGAACTCCTCCATCAATTCAAAAAGTGTGTATGAGTAAAAATAAAAAAACTTTGTTAGTTTATATCTGGTACTCATAGCGTAGCGATAATAAACTCCATACTAAACTAATACAAACCCCAAAACCTGAAACAAATCAGATTTTGGGGTTATATTTTGGGGTTATGTCAATACTCTTAAAGTGTATAAATAACTATTTCTTTAGCTATCTACCATTTAGCATAATTACTTCTTGACAGCAGCCTGCAAAGCAGCTTTGACCTCAGCAGCAGTATCGAGCTTCATAATCTTTTCAGTCAAAGCGTCTGCTTCCTCCTTGGTCCACTGCGAAATAATGTGACGTGTACGCAGAATGGACGGCGAAGATACGGAGAACTCACCTAGACCAAAGGAAATCAACACGGGAATAATCAAAGGATCGGCTGCTGCTTCGCCGCACATACCAACCATGATGCCAGCCTTGTTGCCTTCTTCAATAATACGCTTAAGCGAACGCAGTACAGACGGCTGATAGACCTCATAGATATACCCAATGCGATCGTTACCACGGTCAGCACACATCGTATAACCAATAAGGTCGTTAGTACCAATAGAGAAGAAGTCACATTCAGCAGCGAGCAAATCTGCAATCAAAGACGCGGAAGGTGTCTCAATCATGGTACCAACCTCAATATTGGGGTTGTAAGCAACATCACGCTCATCGAGTTCCTTCTTGCATTCCTCAACAAGAGTCTTAACCTTGCGGATCTCAACAAGGTCAGTTACCAGAGGCACCATAATCTTGATGTCACCAAAGGCGGAGGCGCGCAGCAGAGCGCGAAGTTGTACCTTGTACTGCTCAGGATTGGCAAGGCAGTAGCGAACGGCACGGAATCCCATAAAGGGGTTTTCCTCCTTGACAAGGTCAAGATACGGAATCTCTTTGTCGCCACCCACATCAAGCGTACGAATGATGACAGGCTTGTCCTTCATACGCAAAGCAACTTTTTGGTAAGCAGAGAATTGCTCATCTTCGGTAGGCAGTTCAGAAGCATCCATAAAGAGGAACTCAGAGCGGAAAAGACCAACGCCCTCAGCGTCATGCTCAATAGCAGCAGTTGCATCATCGGGGTTGCCAATATTAGCAACAAGCAGCTTGTTAATACCATCGGCTGTATTGGTTGGCTTACCGCGATATGCCTCGAGTCTCTTCTTGTCAGCGGCAAGCAGTTCGGCCTTAAACTTGTAGCTATCGAGCTCCTCATTGCTAGGATTAAGGAAAACCTCACCCTGAGTGCCGTCAACAATCAGCAAGTCCCCATTGTTGATAGCGGTCGTGCAGCCCTCAACAGACAGGACGGCAGGAATTTCCATAGCGCGGGCAATAATAGCGGAGTGAGAAGTACGTCCACCCGTCTCGGTAATGATGCCAACGATGTTGTTCTTGTCAATGTCAGCAGTCATCGAAGGTGTTAGCTCATGCACAATAACAACAGAGTGCTCGGGCAGGTTGGACAGGTCAACTAACTCTTTGCCCAAAAGATTGGCAAGCAAACCAGTCTTTACGTCGGCAACGTCAGCAGCGCGTGCCTTGAAGAGCTCGTCTTCCATATTGATAAACATGTTGTAATACATGTCATAGGCTTCAGAGACAGCTTGCTCGGCGCACATACCCTCATCAATGCTGTCATTAACACTCTCGAGGATGCCATCGTCTTCGGCAAACTCGATATGAGCACCCATAATGCCTGCCTCATTTTCGAGACCGCCTGCCTTCATACGCTCAATTTGTTCATTAGTACGAGCAATAAACTTGTCGCGGGCAGCCGAAAAACGAAGTTTTTCAGCCTCTAGATCTTTGGGGGCAGTCGGGGTGAAGGAGAGATCAGGCACCACCGCGACACGCGCAACACCGATGCCAATGCCATCCGATGCATTAACGCCTTTAAACATATGAGCTCCTCTTTTGCGTTCCCATAAGACACGCGCCTGATGGCGCGGCAAATCCATTGACGCCATCTCCGTATAAAGCGAGAAGACAATGTCTAAGACCGAGCCTATTTCTGCTTTGCCTGTTTGTTGATGAGCTCAATGAGGCGACCGTACACGCGATCGATAGTTGCGCGCTTGGCAATACCCTTACTTGCTGCCGTAGCCGTACCGCAAGCAGAAGCAAAACGTAGAGCGTTCTCATAATCAGCACCAGCAGAAACCATGGCGACAAAACCAGCAACCATAGAGTCGCCTGCACCTGTAGCGTTAACAAGGCGAATCTTTGCTGTAGGCACGGTGTGCATCACACCATTCTCATCAAGCAGCAATGAACCATGCCCACCACAGGAAACGATAACGTTTTGTGCGCCGCGCTTCTGTAGCTCACGGGCATAAGGCTCACACTCTTCAGGAGTTTCGGGGTGAGAATTAAAAATACGACCAACCTCATGGTTGTTAGGCTTAATCAAGAAGGGCTCTGCATCCAGTGACTGCAACAGCAACGTACCGGGAGCATCAACAACAAAGCGGATACCACGGCCCTTGAGACGACGCATGATAATCTCATACATATTTTCAGGCAGAGACTTGGGGATGGAGCCTGTCAAAATAAGGGTATCGCCCTCGCCAATAGCATCGATGCGCTCAAGCAGCTCATCGACTTTCTTCTCAGAAATCTTGGGGCCCATACCGTTAACCATTGTCATTGCAATGCCGATAAGCTTGACATTAATACGGGTGAAGCCCTTGTCCAAGCGGACAAAATTACAGGTGAGACCTGCATCCTGCAGCATTTGCAGCATGTAGTCACCCGTAAAGCCAGCAAGCAGGCCCAAAGCTACATTGGGAACCTGTAGCTCATTGAGAAGCGTCGAGACATTGATACCGTTGCCATCGCAATAAATTTCTTCAGTCGAAGAGCGGTTAGTGAAACCCATATCCAACGTCAAAGGATGCATGACGTAGTCAATGGCGGGGTTTAGGGTCATCGTGTAAATCAACGCGAGCTCCTTTCCAAATGCCAACTCGATTCATATTCTCACATACTTAGACTTTACGGAACGAAAAGAGAGAATAATTTGGAAGACGGTCGTTTAAGCCTGCCGTACGTATGGTAAAAGGTGGTATCGGTTTCATGTTTGAATGCCCTCATCACCTCCAAAGCTGCCATCAGCCGCAAAAATCAGCCTACACATGCATAACGGACAAGCAATACAGCACCGAAACATCTCCTTTATCAGTATCATAGTGTGGTGGAAAATAATCAAATACAGGAAGTGTTCAACTTCGCCTTTGAGCACTGGTTGAAGAAAGCAGATTTTGCCCATGGGTAATGACAAGAAATCCCGCGAAGAACGCCTCCGTAATGCTCGTGCACGTTCTGTCGGTCGCGCAACCATCCAACATCCCATGAGCGAGCGCGAAGAGCAGACTGCTCATGTTGCCGAATATTCAGAAAACCGCATGCAGATCACTCACAATCGCGGTTCCCATCATCTGCCCATGCTGCGAATTGCACTGGGCACCGCACTCGCAGTCTTAGTTATCGCCGGCGCCATTGCAACCAATGCCATCTCCAGCGAGGTACGCGAAGCAGGAAGCAAAGCCAAACAAGTCATGGCAAGTTATGCCAGCTTTGAAGACGCTGTAGATGCGGGAGATGTCGCCGCAGCAAATAAAGCTTCTGCCGCAATGATTACCGATGCAGATAGCCTGAAGTCACTTACCCAAGGTTCGCTTTGGCCTTTTGTGTCAATTTTGCCTGTAGCGGGAAGTGATGCTCATACAGCTCAAGAACTTTCCTCCGCTGCCCAGCTACTCTCACATGACATTGTCGAACCATTTATGAAAGTCGCCCAAAAGGAAAACAGCGTTCAAATCCTTTCAAGTGGCAAGGTTAATCTTGCGCTCCTATCAGGCACACTCGATACTCTCAAAGACAATCAAGCAAAAATAACCGAGGCAAAAAAACAGTTATCAGCTCTTGCCTCTACGGGAGATTCCGACTTTGCAAAAGCAACTCAGCATGCTCAAAAAGCCTTCGATGAGCTGGACAAGCGCAGCCAACTTGCTCACAAACTTGCACCGCATGCCGCAACTATTCTTGGTTCTAAAGAAACACGTAATTATCTGGTGGTTATCCAAGATAACGATCAACTGCGTTCCTTGGGCGGTGCCCCCCTTAGCAAGAGCATCCTGACGGCATCCAATGGTTCGTTGGTTTTGCAGCCCTTCTCACATGACGATTCTAGTAGTACCACCTTGAGTGGTAACAAGCTCCTCAAGACATCTGCTGCAGAAGATGAGCTTGTAGGAGACACGCTGAGCTCGCAGCCATCACAAATTACCTCCATCCCCAAGGCATCACGTGCCGCCGAGCTACTCGCACAGGCTTATGAAAATCAGTCTGGCAATCACATTGATGGTGTGATTTTGCTTGACCCTTATGTGGTGCAGAATCTGCTTGCCATAACAGGTAATGTCACCCTTGATGATGAAACTACTCTTGATAGCAAAAATTTTGCTGAATATGTCCTTAAAGAACTCGCGCAAAATACCGGTTCTTGGGAACAGGGCAAAAAGATTGATGATGTTTGCAATGCCAGCGTGGGTCCTTTGTTTGAAAAGCTTGGCAGCATTGATAATGCCAAACTCATCAAGACTCTACATACCAGTGTCAAGCAGGGCAGGTTATCCCTTTGGCTTGCTGATACTGAGGAAGAAAAACTCGTTTCCGAGCTTGGCTTTGCTGGTATAGATAACAATGACAAAAAATCTCCTGTCTTGGGCGTTTATATCAACGAAAAAACCAACGGACGCATTAACTGGTATCTAAATGCAAAAACAGAGATTGGCAAGGCTTCCAAGGAATCTGATGGCAGTGTTAGTTATCAAGTCACTACAACACTCACCAATACAATCGATATGTCTAAGCTTTCTGAACTTTGGAGCAGCACAGGTAGCTTTGTCGTATTGGGCAACGCAAGTGCAGGTAGACGTAGTGATGCCGATATGATGTTGCAGCTCTACTTACTTGCATCCGAAGGCGTTTCGATAAGCGACGTTGATGCCAAAAGTGAATCGCAAACAGGTAATGGTCTAAGCTTCACCCATGAGCCTATGGAATGGGATGGACACAAACTTGAAAACTGCGCTGTACAGCTTGACTTTAGTGAGACAGTTACCATCACATACAAGCTAACCTGCCCTGCCGATGCTGACAAACCAACCCTCAGGCAGACTCCCACAGCCCAAGCTGATTAAGACTGAAGAATTGCACTCGAAAAAATGGTGCGCCCTGGCGGACTCGAACCGCCAACCTACAGTTTAGAAGACTGGTGCTCTATCCATTGAGCTAAGGGCGCCCGTTACTGCAACTAGTGCAGGGATATCCTACCACGACCTACACCATCTCGTGCCATAAGTATCTTAGATATTGTTGGGAGTGAAAACGCTTTAGAGCAAAGATTGGACAAAAAATATTAAAACAAGCAGGACTCGATCAAATCTTTTGCTCGCAAAGCAGATATCCACTCGACGGGAATAGCATCATAACCATAGAGCACGCCCGCCAATGCACCAGCAATAGCGGCAGTGGTATCAGTGTCCAAACCCAGATTAACTGCAGCAAGTACACAATCTCGATAGCTCGAAGTATTTGCCAAACACCAAAGTGCCGCATCATAGGCATGCTGTACAAAACCACTGGATGCGGGCGCAGGCTTATCCTTCCACTCCCCTGCCACTTCCGCCGCAGTCGCACCAGCTGCCAGACGCTTTAGAATATGAACAAAGCTCACACATAGATTACAACTCAAGGCATGCGCATGAGTAATAGCTGAAACTGCACGGATATCCTTATCGCTTGCAGCGGTAAAGGCAAGAGGAGCTATGCGCATAAGCGAACCATTGCCGTTATCCCACTCGCCGTCACAGCCATACCCCTGTCTCAGTGCCACTGCGGTTGTATTGCCTACATCAAAAGTAATGCCATCAGGCGTATATGCACCCTCATACAACCAGCGGCAAAAACGCTCGCGCATATCAGTAATGTTAATCAAGCCACACGCACGAATGCTGTCACAGGTTGCCAAAGTCATGCTGGTATCGTCTGAAAATGTTCCTGTCTCTTGATCATGTGTTCCGTGACCCACCATGCCTGTACAACAAAAACTTCCACGCTCACAAAACTCATAAGGCACGCCCAAGGCATCCCCTATAGCAAGTCCATAGATTGCTGATTTTAGTTGGGCACGACGTCGTAATGCCTGGGAAGCCATGCTAGCAGCAATGATAGTTTTGGAATCATAAATAAGTCCTGCTTTTACAGCATCCAGAACCTCTGGGATATCAAGCCAAACTACATCGACAAACTCACCTTTATCGGGGGTCGCATCACTTTGATGCACGCCATGCGCTAGGTAAATCATCGTATGTTCATCAGTAAAACCAATCGAACCATATGATGTTGCCAACAACTCAAGTGAAGTCGCAACAAGACCTGTTTCTTCTTTGAGTTCGCGAGCAGCACAAACAGCAGAATCTTCTCCTACCTCGAGTTTTCCTGCTGGAATTTCAAGTGTCAGGTGCCCCACAGATACACGCCACTGGCGCACCAAACACAGCTTGCCATCACGTATGACTGCCACTGCAGCACCCCCATGGTGACGTGCCAGTTCTCTATAAGCAATACTCCCATCAGGACAGCTCACCTTGGAGGTCTCAACCGAAAAAATCTTGCCTGTCCACGCAGTTTGGGTTTGTAGTGGACACTCCTGCAGATTTTCATCGGTTACACAAAGCTTTTGTATGCGGTCAAGCATGCTTGCATCCTCACTTTTTGCCGCTCAAACTGTTAACAAAAATGATACCGACATAGGTGCCCTCTAAGCGCTACGCTTGACAAGTCTGCTACCCAAAGGAAGGGACTTGCTATGAGCATCGATACTACATGCATCCATGCAGGATATCAGGCAGGAAACGGCGAACCGCGCTGCTTGCCAATCTACCTCAGCACCACCTATCACTATGACACAACCGACGCAGTGGCAAATCTTTTTGACCATCCCGAACAAGGTCATATGTATTCCCGCATTACCAACCCCACCTGCGCTGCAGTAGAAGAAAAAATTGCAGCTCTTGAGGGCGGTGCTGCAGCTATGCTAACAAGCTCTGGTCAGATGGCAAGCTTCCTTACCGTTGCCAATCTCTGCAAAGCTGGCGATCACTGCGTAGTTTCCTCCGCGATTTACGGTGGTACGGTAAACCTCTTTACTACCACCCTACCTAAGTTTGACATTACTACCACTTTCGTCTCTCCTCGTGCAACAAAAGAGGAAATCGCCGCAGCCATTCGCCCCGAAACTAAGCTTGTTTTTGGTGAAGTTGTTGCTAACCCTGCCCTCGCCGTACTTGACCTTGAGGCTTTTGCTTCTGCAGCTCACGAAGCGGGGCTGCCCTTAGTTGTGGATAATACCTTCCCCACGCCCGTACTCTGCCGTCCTATCGAATGGGGTGCCGACATCGTTGTGCACTCCACTACCAAGTACATGGACGGTCATGCCATGATTGTCGGCGGCGTCATTATTGACTCAGGCAAATTTGATTGGGCTGCTTCTGGTCACTTCCCCGACTTTACCGAACCTGACGAGTCATACCATGGCACCATCTATACGCGTGATTATGGCAAGATTGCTTTCATCATGAAGGCCCGTATGCAGCTCATGCGTGATTTTGGCGTATATCCCCCCGCAACCAATGCCTTTATTCTCAACGAGACACTCGAGACTCTTGCGCTGCGCATTAGGCGTCATACAAGTACCGCTCAAAAGGTTGCCGAATATCTGGAGGCACGCCCTGAGGTAGATTCGGTCAACTTCCCTGGCCTGAAATCCAATCCCTATCATGAGCTAGCAAATAAGTATCTGCCTGATGGTCCCTGCGGAGTCATTTCCTTTGTGGTAGGAGATGGCAAGGGCAGTAAGGGCGGCAGCCGTGACCGCGCAGCTGCAGTACTTGATCATCTTAAGCTTGTTTCTCAGGAGGTACATGTCTCTGATTCGCAAACCTGTGCCTTACATCCCGCCACTTCGACCCATCGCCAGCTCACCGATGAGCAGCTGCTTGCCGCAGGAATCTACCCTGGTATGATTCGTTTATCCTGTGGTTTGGAAGACTCCGAAGATATTCTTGCTGACCTTGAGCAGGCATTTGCTGCCTTGGCCTAAATCGCAGAATACAAGCGGCATCTTTATGGTGTCGCTTTTTGTTATTGCTCGTTTGAATTAAGTATTTGGAGGACTTATGACATCGAAGGAGCACAAGGATTTTGCCGCATTAGCACTTGAGATGCACCGTCAGCATCACGGCAAAATCGAGGTTATCAGCAAGGTTGCGCTCAATAGTCGTGATGATCTCTCTGTTGCCTATACTCCTGGTGTTGCCGAACCCTGTCGCCAAATTGCCGCCAACCCTGATGCAGTATGGGAGTACACCGCAAAACGCAATCTTGTTGCAGTTGTCTCGGATGGTACTGCCGTACTGGGCTTAGGCGATATTGGACCATTGGCAGCTATGCCTGTCATGGAGGGTAAGTCTATCTTATTCAAACAGTTTGGCGATATCGATGCCTTTCCCATCTGTCTAGACACAAAAGACCCTGATGAGATTGTCGAAACAGTCAAGCGATTGGCGCCCAGTTTTGGTGGCATCAACCTTGAGGATATTTCTGCTCCGCGCTGCTTTGAAATAGAAACACGTCTGCGCCAAGAGCTTGATATTCCTGTCTTTCACGACGATCAACACGGTACAGCGATTGTCTGCTCAGCAGGCCTTCTGAACGCATTGCGTCTTGTTGGGAAAAAGCTCGAGAACACGCGTATTGTTATTAATGGCGCAGGATCTGCTGGTATTTCTATTGCCAAACTGTTGGGTGCGCTCGGTGCTACAAATATTGTTTTATTGGCTCGAAGAGGAGCACTTGCTCCCGGCGAAGACTGGATGAATCCCGCACAAGCAGCCATGGCCGAGTGCACTAACCCCGAGCACATTCACGGCCATCTAGCAGAGGTGCTTCCTAGCCGCGATATCTTTATCGGCGTTTCTGCTCCTCGAGTGCTCGACGCTGAACTCGTCTCAACCATGGCAGATGATGCTATTGTCTTTGCAATGGCAAACCCCACGCCCGAAATCATGCCTGACGAGGCAAAGGCTGGTGGCGCTCGCGTGGTTGCAACGGGGCGTTCAGATTATCCCAATCAGATTAACAATGTGCTTGTCTTCCCAGGAATTTTCCGCGGGGCTCTTGATGCGCGCGCAACCGACATCACTGAGGGCATGAAACTTGCGGCAGCACATGCAATTGCAGACATCGTAAGCGCAGACGAATTAAGCGAAGACTACATCATCCCTAGTGCATTTGATGAGCGCGTTGCCAAAGCCGTAGCAACCGCTGTCGCCAACCAAGCGCACGTTGAAGGTATTGCTCGTACCTAGAACGCAGCATTTGTCGCTTTGCTTGCTACACTGAACTTTATAAGACAAAAATAGGCTCACGACAACGAAAGGCAGACCATGAGTACAGAGACTCGTCCTTATGTTCCTTGGAAGCAAATCGGCGATTTTATGGTTGACGCCTTTGAAGCCTATGGCGTACCGAGGGCCGATGCTGAGATTTGCGCCGATGTCTTAATGGAATCCGACCGTCGTGGTATCGAGAGTCACGGCTGCAACCGCTTTAAGCCTATCTACCTCGACCGTATCAAGCGCGGGACATTGCTACCAGTTACTCATATCGAGATTGTGCGTGAAACCCCAACAACCGTTGTCATGGATGCACACGATGGCATGGGTATGGTTGCCAGCCATAAAATGATGCAAATGCTTATTGAAAAGGCAAATACCCAGGGTATGGCGGGTGGAGCAATCAAAAACTCTACTCACTATGGCATCGCTGGTTATTGGGCCACAATGGCAAGCAATGAGGGTTTAATTGGTCTTACTGGTACCAATGCTCGCCCCTCTATCGCACCAACATTTGGTGTAGACAATATGATGGGTACTAACCCTTTGACCTTTGCTCTACCAACAGATGAGGATTTTCCCTTCTGTATAGACTGCGCCACTTCCATTGTTCAACGTGGTCGTATCGAATATTACGCACGCGAGGGCAAAGAAACCCCTGCAGGTTGTGTTGTTACGGCTGATGGCGGCACCGAAACCGACAGTCAGCAGATACTCAAAGATCTTGTGGAAGGCACAGCAGCCCTCGCTCCTCTGGGTGGCGTAGGTGACGCCACTGCAGGATACAAGGGGTATGGCTATGCTGCAGTTGTCGAAATCCTCTCGGCGGCACTTGCTGGCGGCAAGTTTATGAAGGCGCTCATGGGTGTATCTGCTGATGGAAAGCCGCAGATGTATGGCTTGGGCCACTTCTTCTTTGTGGTTGATCCTGAGGCTTTCTGTGGTCGTAAGACCTTTGAAAAAATTGCTGGCGATATCTGTCGTGCGCTGCGTGCTTCCAAAAAAGCTCCTGGTCAAGAGCGTATTTACACCGCTGGTGAGAAAGAATGGTTGGCGTGGCAAGAGCGTAAGGACAAAGGTGTGCCAGTGGGTTCTGGTGTCCAAGCAGATCTTATTGCCGTTCGAGACGAGCTAGGGCTTCCCTATCATTTTGATTTTGAGGATCTGGGCTAAATGCCGAGCTTTTATATCAAGCGAATTTATGACGAACCAAGCAAAGATGACGGCTTGCGCGTACTGGTAGACCGTCTTTGGCCACGTGGAATGAAAAAAGAGCGGGCAGCACTTGACAGGTGGGAAAAATCCTTGGCACCCAGTCCTGAACTGCGCAAATGGTGGAGTCATGACCCAGAACGTATGGATGAATTTGCCACTGCCTATCAAGCAGAACTCGATGCAAGCGGTGCGGCGGAGGTCTTTGTTGAAGGACTTGCACCAGATGCAAAAGTGACTCTCCTTTTTGCAGCCAAGGATCTCACAATTAACCATGCCGCCATCCTTAAAGACTATCTAACTCAACTCGCAGCGCATAAATAGCGTCGTTGCAATATTGCTGAGAAGGAGAAACACGATGAGTATTCGTGATGATGCTCGCCAGATGAAACTGAGTGCACCTGCGCTTGCTGCCAGCGATATTACTCTTCGCAATCATGCGCTTGGGCTGATAAAGCAAGCCCTGCTTGAGGCTAAAGACACGATTTTTGCAGCAAATGCTGCAGATATACAAGCCGCCAAGGAAGCAGGAATTGCAAGCCAACTCATTAAACGCCTATGCTTTGATGAACACAAATTAAACGATGTGTGTGCAGGTATCGACCAGCTCATTGGTCTTCCCGATCCGCTTGGAGTCATCACACTTAACCGCGAACTTGACGAGGGTCTAGAACTCCGTCGTATAAGCTGTCCCATAGGTGTTATTGGCGTCATCTTTGAAGCACGCCCCGATGCGCTCGTGCAGATTTCAACCCTATGTATCAAGTCGGGCAATTGTGCAATTCTTAAGGGAGGACGTGAAACCGCCAAAACAAATCGTTGTCTTTTTGTTCTCATCCACAACGCTATTCTTAAGGCAGGACTTCCCCAAGCTTGCCTCGTGCAAGCAGAATCCCATGCTGACATTGATGAACTACTGGGTTGTGATGGTGATGTTGACCTGCTAATTCCGCGCGGTTCAAATGCCTTTGTCCGTCACATTATGGACAATACCAAAATCCCCGTAATGGGCCATGCCGATGGAATTTGCCACAGTTTTGTTGAACAGAGCGCGGACTTCGACCAAGCCTTGCGCGTACTTATTGATGCTAAAACACAGTATGTAGTTGCCTGCAATACGACAGAGACTGTCTTAGTACAGCGCAGTATCGTAACGGAATTTCTACCCCGCTTGGCTGCAGCCTGTGAGGCAGTTGGTGTTAGTCTGCACGGCGATGACGAGGTTGCCCACTACATTAAGGTGAAGCCGCTAGGCAAAGACGGCTATACTCACGAATATCTCGCACTTGAACTCAGTGTCAAGCTTGTCGAGAATACCGAAGAGGCAATCGAACATATCAATCGCTACGGCTCTCATCATACCGATGCGATTCTTACCCGCAGTGACACCGAGACTCACAAATTCCAGCAGATGGTTGATTCAGCAGGTGTCTATGTCAATGCCTCAACACGCTTTGCCGATGGCTACCGTTACGGCTTTGGCGCTGAGGTTGGCATTTCCACGGGCAAGATTCATGCGCGCGGTCCTGTAGGACTGGAGGGGCTCGTAAGTTATAAGTATTTGTTGCGTGGACAGAACCATGTTGTAAGTGACTATGCCTCAGGCAAGCGTCAGTTTACCCATCGCGACCTATAAGAGCCAAGTAACACGCAAGTTCAGCTGCAACCTCGATTGGTTTGGACTAGCTACGATCATGGTTGACTGGACGATAAAACAACTCACTGATTTTTGCCGTATCGTGCGTTTGTCCAAGAACCCACATAGTCTTGGCTACAAGCGATTCACTCGTCATGTCGCCACCCTGCAAAATGCCAGGCTTATTGGCGTAAGCACGCCCAACTTCATAGACGCCTAAATCGAGGCCTTCCTCAGGTACCTGTGTTGTCATAACCAAACTGCGACCTGAGGCTATCCATTCATCTATCGCACGCTCATACGATGCATCGGGATACTCTGGAACACCACCAATACCAAAGGTCTCAAGTATGATGGCATCATAGTCCGCCTGAAGCAGAGCAAAAATTGAAGGTTGAAGCTCGGGCGTAAGCTTGATAACAATCACACACTCATCCAACTTGTCATAAAAACAAGGTATTCGAGGTTGTTCAGTGAGTTTATGAGCAGAACTAACACGCACAATTTGGTCATTACGTATGAGCGCAAGGGCTGGATAGTTAACACTTGAGAATGCATTAAAACTCATCGTGCGCTGTTTGCGAGCGCGCGTTCCCGCAATCGCTTCGCCCCCAAAAACCACACTCACATCACTACTCTCATCGTCAAGAGCATAAAGCAGACTTTGGTACACATTAAGTTTGGCATCGGTAAAGGGATTGCCCATAGGCTGCTGTGACCCCGTTAGCACGATTGGCTTGTCGTTGTTTTGGATAAGATACGATAGCGCCGCCGCAGTATATGCCATCGTATCGGTACCGTGTAATACAACAAAACCATCGTACCTGTCGTAATTATCACGAATTTCTCGAGCAATACGTAGCCAGTCGCGAGGGCGCATATTAGTTGAATCGATGTTCATCGGCTGAACAACATCTAGTTTGCACAAACCCTCGATGAGCGGCACCTGCAAGGCTAATTCTTTTCCTGTCATTGCGGGTGAAAGCCCTGCTTCGCCAGCGACCGAGGCAATAGTACCGCCTGTAGCTATAAGCAATATGCGCTTCATGCAGATTCTCCTTGGCTTTGCTTGTCAAGAATATAGCGAACCTGTTTTTCTAAACGAATCTGATTGGCACAGCAGCTCACCAGCTCACATAACAGCTGCTTGAGCTCACTATCCTCATCTGTAGAGATACTCTCTGTACCCTTAATCGCAGTGGAAAAAAGCTCAATAAAACTCTGATAGGCCACTTCACGCGTGTATTGCGCACGCTGAAGCTCTAGCAAACTACGAATATCATCCAGTTGTAGAACCGTCTTAGTGATTGCTACAAAAATAAGATCGCACACATGATTGCGATAATAGAGCTTTTTTATAGGGCAATCGATAATGCCCTGTTTAACATAGTTGGAAATCATTGAAGGCGTCAGATGCACACTACCCAACGGGTCTAGATAACCATTAATCAGTCTGCATGTTTGTTCAAGCAACAGGCCCACATCGGGAATATCTCGCAGCGCAGGCAAATAAAAGTCCGTCAGCACTGCTTGACTAGAAGCTCGCATTTCTTTTCCTGTTTTGCTCACTTTATTTGCTCCTTAGCAACTATGCACGTACGCACATCTTTACAAATTTTATTGTTTAGGTTCTGCTTCGTCAAAGATGGGTTTGTTAATTTGTGTGTACGGTTTTTAATAACCCTATAATCTCATCTTTATATTGATACAATCATGTAAAAGGAACAAAGGAGGTTACTATGCTCGATCGCATTCCTCTACCAAAATATAGCCCCAGCGAAGAAGCTTTTAATGCTATTTCGCATCTTGTAGGCGTCGGACTCGGTCTTTTTGCATTGGGATGGATGTTGCGCTCTGCCCTTGAGGCACCCACTATCCCAATGATTGTCGGCATTGTTATCTATGCACTCTCCCTGATGTTGTTATATGGCGTTAGCACTGCTTACCATGCACTGCCGGTAGGACGGGCAAAGAAAGTGCTACGCATCCTTGATCACTGCTCTATATATTTGTTAATTGCTGGTTGTTATACGCCCATTGCACTCATTGTATTTTGGAATACAGCTGCTGGTAAATTACTGCTTGCAGTGGAATGGGGTATTGCAGCGCTGGGAATTGCCGCTAACGCCTATGATATGACGGCAAAGCCTATCAAGGTACTCAGTCAAATTAGCTACCTTTTGATGGGTTGGGCAATCATGCTTATCCCCTTGCCCACCCTGCTTGAGGTGGGGCAAGGTTGGCTTGGTTGGATCTTTGCTGGTGGGGTAGCCTATACGATAGGCATCATCTTTTATTTGGCGGGAAGCAAACACCCACATATGCACTGTGTCTGGCATATCTTTGTACTGCTTGGGTCAGTCATTCAGATGATTGGTTTTATACGCATGATTTAGGATTGCGAAAACCTTTAAGGTTTGATTCTTGTCAAAACTTTGGCTTGAGTCTTGTACCCAGCAGGGATTGTGCCATTGTTGATAGGGCAAGGTTTACTGCGAAAGGTTTATTTGTGCGATCCAAGGCAATCCAAACATCCGAATCACTTGAACTTGCGCTGGTATTGGCACTATCTGGTGGTCTGATGGATGCCTATTCCTATCTTGCACGAGGCAAGGTATTTGCAAATGCTCAAACAGGCAACCTTCTACTTTTGGGCGTCAATCTTTCTACCAGCAACTGGGATGTAATTGGCCGCTACCTCTCCCCCATCATCGCATTTGCGCTGGGCTGTGCCATCTCCGAGGTAATTCGCCGCTATCACAAAAACGAGACTCCAAAGGAGCCAGGCATCCATTGGCGTCAGCATGTCGTACTTGGAGAAATCGTTTTGCTTGCCATAGTCGCTTGCTTAGGATCCGACTTTAACCTTGTTGCCAACAGTCTGACTTCCCTCGCTTGCGGCATGCAAGTACAAGCTTTCCGCAAACTGCATGGGCATGCTTTTGCAACCACCATGTGTATCGGCAACCTACGTAGTGGTACACAGGAACTCGTCGATTATTTTGATGGAAAGAAAATCTCTCATTTGCGGACAGCAGGACTTTATTACGGTGTGGTCATTACTTTTGTCATCGGTGCTGTTTTAGGTAATGCTCTGCTTGTGCACTTAGGACTGCATACCATTACAATCAGCTGCGTTTTGCTGGGCATCAGTTGGCTTCTCATGCACCGCGACAGCCATCGCAAAGCGGCCTAAGCTAATAACCCGCATTTCTTCGTCGCTTACAGCCCCTCGATAGGCTGCAGGTTAGCGGACAATGACAAGGTCAAGGTCGTCACGCTGCATAGCAATATCAAAAAGCATGCCGCGAAGCCGCAAACCCCACTCAGCTAGGGGGCCCTTTCCATCAAGCAGCTCAACATGTCTCAGTTCGATAACACAGCTAGGAAGTTCCCCCATCAAATCAGCAATCGCATCAAGATTGCGACCACCATCACGTGGCAACAGCAGGGTTTCGTAAATATAATCGAGCGCTTTTTCTCTGTTGCTCATCTTTTTTGCACTAAGAATATAGTGTGGACGCGCTGCGATGTCAGTCATTAACAATCACCTTGCCATTTTGAATCTGCACTTCAGCAAAGCTGTCGTAGTGGTCTTCGGTGTAATAGTACGGACCTGCCCCATTACTACTATCACCATCATCCACATAAATCAGGCGGCGCTCGCCACGAGACTTGCTTTCATCAGTATCAATATCGCATTCACGATAACTCTCCCCTTTTGGCAGCTTGGGCAAGGCACCCTCATAGTTGCCAAAATAATCGCCTCCAATTGCGGCACCTGGTATTACATTGCTGGGATTGCCTCCAGACCACCCTTGCTTACGTGCTTCTTTTTTACTGACATAGTTGGGTGGTAGCTCGTCGTAGCTTTCCAAATAAAGCACCACGCTTTCAAGGTCGTAATAGTTTTCACCTTTGGCGATGGTGACTTCACTTTGGCTATCGCCTGCAATGCCACCCTGAGCATTGTTATACGCATGTACTGGTGAAGTCGCCTCACAACCAGTGAGCAAAACAAATACCAGCAGCAGACTGGCAACAACGCCCACTATCTTTACGTTACAAAATTCACTTTTTCTTTTAGACCAAAAAGTAAAAAGCAAAGCCCAGAACCTCCTCGATAACCCAAGCAAAAAATACTGTCCGAGCAAAATCCCCTGTCCTCAAAAAATACCAGCCACAAAGCACCCGAGACGGTCCATATGCCAATGCGCAGTACACAAACGTACCTGTAAGCGGCGTAAACTCTACCAAACTACCTGCAATAAGTAACCAAAGCCCCATACAGGGCCAACGCCACATACCAGCTTTGTCTAGCAAACTAGACTGCACGGCAAGTGATAAGGGTGCAAGTACAATGAGCAGATGAAGTGCCATGAAAAAGAGTTGTTGCAAACCCACCGCAACACCTAACTCAGGAGTATCAAACTGAAAATCTGCAAGTACCAAAGGTGTCTCTGGTATCAATGCGGGAGGCAAAAATACAGCAAGCAACTCACCTGCCACACGCACCAACACAAAAAGTAGGATAAATGCAATCAATGTTTGTGGGGTCTCAAGCTGCGGTTTTTTGAATAGATGGTCAAGTAGAGGATCGCTAAAAAGAGCTTTCTTTGCACGAACAGAGCCAACTCCCACTACCAACAATGCCAGCGCCAAGATAAAAGTAAGTAACGGTCCACCGATACATACAAGATAATCTAAGGGTTTGGCCTCCAGCACAAAACCCCAAGGGGACAGATTGAGGATTTGAGAGATAGGATTATTGGTTCCCAGCAACAAAAAAAGGAGAAGCCAGCCACCAAAACAAAGGACAAGTCTTGTAAGCGGGAAGCCTATAGCACGAGATAATCTATCTTTGCCATCTTGCTGGGAGCTACTCATCATTTGTCACCCCCGCTTGCTCAAGAATGACTTCTAAGGGGTAGGCGACTACACGATCAACTCCCACGCCATATTTTTCTCGATAAATTGCCGCACCAGATTCGTAAACAGCGTAAAGTAGACCATCCTTAACGGAAATATCTTCCATCATCGGCGGTAAGCGCAGACACGCAATATAATTTGAATGATATTGAGCTGCCTTTTTACTCGCTTTACGAGCTTTGCTGGCGATGCTTTTTATGGATTCAGTGGCGCTATTTACAAACTTTGCATTAAGGCTGCGCACAGATGGCTTAGTAGCACCTGCAGAACCTGCACCAGCTGAACCCGTCTGAGTACGAGGAGCCTTTGCTGTAGGAGTCGTGTCAATACTATCTGTCTGTTTCTTGGCAAAATTTAGGAGTATATCTGCGCTTTTATCAGCTGCCTTTGCGCGCACGCCGACAAGCTCAGCCACATCTCCTGCCACCGCATGGGCTGCACGCACAAAGGGATCTGCATGCGGGGTACGAGTGTTCTGACGCTCATATACATACAGTCTTGATGATTCAACACCATAGGACTGTGAGACAAATACGTAGTCTTTTGTCAGTGCAACTCCCTGAGCACGCGTAGGGATTTCCCAAGTTTCAGTAGGAGAGTTTGCTACCTCGTCCAGCAGCTCTCCTCCCCAAGTCAGACGATAGCGACAAAGAATGCCTGGACCTGCAACATCAAAATATCCCACGTACAAACTACCTTCAAAATACTCAACAAAAGATGCACGCTTAGGGCCCGCAATACTTATCTGAGTATCATACTCAAGCAGTTTGTTATCCTCAGCTTTATATGCCTCAAGCTGTTCTAGACTCACTGAGGCAAGTTGTGCTGCTTTGCCCTTGCGCGTTGCAATCCAAAGACGGTCAACTGTATCGTCATACGCTAAACCGCCCACATGAGGTTGCCCCTCCAACACGAGGGTCTTGGCAAGTTTGCCCGTTGCCTTATCAATCATGTAGATCACAGAATTTGTCTGATATGCACCGTCGTATGCTGAGACAAAAATCCACTTATCAGATACGGCAACACCCTGGGGCACCATATGCCTACTCATTGCGGGCAAACCTTCCCAGGCATCAAAACTCCTCGTATGTGCCAGACCTGGCATCAGCGATAATTCATCCAACACAAGCTTTCGCGATGGAGCAAATTTATTAAATAGCTCACGTTCGTAAAGTTCCTGAAAGATAGGAATTTGTGTTGTCTCATTTGCATCAGCATCGGTACCTGCTTCCAAAGATACCGTCACTGGCCCACCGTTCAAAAATAAATTGAGACGAGCACTTGGCAAATCCTGCCAATCAGGAAATCTCCAATGCCAATGAAATACCATGAGCACAGCTATCACGGCAAATAAAGCCCCAAGAACAAGCGCAAGGATACGGTCAGGATTTGCAAACACAGCCGTACCTCCTTGCGGTTCTGGTGACTCGCGCATTGGGTTTGTACCCACAGGACCTGTCATTCAAGCGCTCCGCTACGCCTTGAGTCTCTTTGCAATTGCAGCAATAAAACCATGTGTATCCAGCGTTGTGGGATTTGCAATACTTGTGATACGCACAAGGTCTCCCGTCATCTGGCCTGACTCAATCGTATCAATGGTTGCCTGTTCAAGCTTGTCAGCAAAAGCCATAAGCTCGGGCAACCCATCAAGCTCACCACGCTTGCGCAGAGCGCCTGACCAAGCAAAAATCGTCGCCACAGAGTTGGTGCTAGTAGGCTCACCCTTGAGATGTTTGTAGTAGTGGCGTTGCACGGTACCATGCGCAGCTTCATACTCGTAGTAGCCATGGGGCGAGACAAGTACCGAAGTCATCATTGCAAGGCTACCAAAAGCGCTCGAAAGCATATCGCTCATCACATCGCCATCGTAGTTCTTGCATGCCCAAATAAAACCACCCTCGGACTTCATCACGCGCGCTACCACATCATCAATAAGTGTATAAAAATACTCAATACCCGCCGCCTCAAAGCGCTCGCGATACTCTGCATCAAAAATCTCAGCAAAGATATCCTTGAAACGATGGTCATAGGTTTTGCTAATGGTGTCTTTGGTGGCAAACCACAAATCCTGCTTGGTAGAAAGCGCAAACTCAAAGCAGCTACGTGCAAAACTTTCAATCGAGGCATCAAGATTGTGCATACCCTGAATTATGCCAGGAGCAGTGAACTCTTGAATAAGCTCACGGGTTTCGCTGCCATCTGATGCAGTAAAGACAAGTTCTGCTTTGCCAGCGCCAGGCACGCGAATCTCAGCATTTTTGTATACGTCGCCATAAGCGTGACGAGCAATGGTAATAGGCTTTTTCCAGCTGCGAACCACCGGATCAATACCGCGTACTACGATAGGCGCGCGAAAAACCGTACCATCGAGCATGGTGCGAATAGTGCCATTGGGACTTTTCCACATCTGATGAAGTTTGTACTCTTCCACGCGTTGTGCGTTGGGAGTAATGGTTGCACACTTAACGGCAACACCCAAACGCTTGGTAGCCTCGGCTGAGTCAATAGTTACCTGATCACTAGTTTTATCGCGATTTTCCAGGCCAAGGTCGTAATACTCACTTTTGAAGTCAATAAACGGCAAAATCAGTTCGTCTTTGATCATCTGCCAGATGATGCGGGTCATTTCATCGCCATCCATCTCGACAAGCGGCGTTTTCATCTGGATTTTGTCAGCCATAGGTCTCCCTTGAGATGCTGGTAGTCAGGTACTTGCAACCTATATATTGTAGCGCGCAGCACGGATTGACTGGGATAGCTGTAACACTCTGCAACAATGCTCACGCAAAATTGTATTTGCCGCTATACTTGCCCTCATGAAAAGAACAGCTGCCTTCCCTGTATGGGTCTACAAACTTGCTCTGCTTGCCACCACACTGATCTGGGGCGGTTCCTTTGTTGTGCTCAAAGGCGCCCTTGACACGATTCCAGCAACGTGGCTACTTACCATTCGCTTTGCTGCAGCGGGACTTCTTTGCATACCGATCTTTTGGAAGCGGCTCCGTAGTAATCTAGATTCTTCGCATTTGGTGGCAGGTGCACTCATTGGCATCTCGGGCGGTGCTGCCTACCTAGTACAAAATATCGGTCTGACCTATACAACACCAGCAAAAAATGCCTTTTTTACGGCAACCTACTGCGTGATGGTACCGTTTTTATATTGGGCAATAAAGCACAGACGTCCTCAGGCACATAATGTTCTAGCTGCGCTTTTATGTATCGTAGGTGTTTGCTTGGTCACACTGGGAAGCAGTACCAAAGGACTTGCAGGGGCCTTTACAATGGGCCTTGGAGACGCTTTGACTCTAGGTTGTGCATTACTTTTTGCTATCAATATTGTGCTGATTTCTATACTGGCACCCGCTCATGATCTACCTACACTCATTGTCATTCAATTGTTAGTATTTGCGGCGGTATGTGCAGTTGCAGGTATCGTTGCAAAAGACGCGCTGCCAACAATCACAACCTTTACTCCAGATTTGCTTGGCAAACTCGCCTTCTTGATTTTGCTGGGCACAGTCCTTGCTATCGTGATGCAAAATCTCGGACAAAAGTATGTTGACCCCTCTCAGGCAGCACTTATCATGTCTTTTGAGAGCGTATTTGGCGTTATCTTTTCGGTTTTGATTTATCACGAGACAGTAACGACACTTATGCTTGTAGGTTTTGCTTCAATTTTTGTATCGATTTTAGTCAGTGAGCTAATTGGTGGTCACAAGGAACGCAAAGAAAAGCGCAGCTGTGCCCAAACAAGCACTGCCCCCACCTTGTCGGAGTACTAAATGGATACTTCAACTGTCAATAACACTGCTGAATTTGCTGCAGAACAAGCTCATCTCAATGAGATATATACCCAACTCATCACCCTGCGTGACGAACTAAGCGAGGAAATCGAGACCAGCCATCATGGCGCTCGTGAGGACCTTATTGCACTTTCTGAAGAGGTTCGCCTAAACTTTGGCAGTGCTGATGAAACCATGGAGACCCTTGCGGCCATCGAAACACTCAATTCCGTCATTGATACCTATAACAACTATCACGATATCTCGGTCGACAAGCTAGCACGCATTTTACTGTTACTTGAACAGCCCTATTTTGCCAAAGTCACCTTGCGTATGCGCCCTGGTCGTCCACCTCGTGATGTCTATATCGGCACCACTGGCGTCACCGATCACGAAGCAAACCCCTTGGTTGTTGACTGGCGCAGTCCTGTTGCTGAGACCTACTACAATCAAGAAATGGACAAAACTTCTTATATGGTTGGCGACCGTGTGCGTACGGTTGAACTGTTGCTGCGCCGCCAATTTGATTTAGTGCGGGATAAGCTTCTCTCTTATTTTGATACCAATGTCGCTATCGAGGACGCATTGTTGCTTGATGCGCTACGCCGACAGCATTCTGAAAAACTCCGCGCTATTACAGCCACAATTCAGCGTGAGCAGAACACTATCATTCGTCACGAAGACGTACCTGTATTGCTGGTATCAGGTATTGCAGGCTCGGGCAAAACGTCTGTGATGTTGCAGCGCATCGCATTTTTACTGTATCGCCAACGCGACAATCTTGATGCCAGCCAAGTGTGGCTTTTTACGCCTAGTCCGATTTTTGGACGGTATATCGATACAGTCTTGCCACAACTGGGTGAGGCAAACCCCAATACAGGCACTTGGCAGGATTTTCTTGCAAGCCTTGGATTGGACCAGCGTGGTGATGGTGCCGAAGGCAACGCAAGTCAGCTAGATACACTCGAGCAAGCATTAGGAACACTGGAGTTTGAACCACAAGACTTCCGTGGCATCTCCATTGCAGGTGAGTCCATCCTCAAACCAAGCCAAGTAGGATCTGCTTGGAATTCCTTCGCAAAATTCCCTGTTGGTCCACGTCGTACCGCGCTTTCAACTGACAAAATACACGAGGCTATCGAGCGTAAATTTGGTCGTATGTCACGCGAGGAACGCTGGCAAGAGGAACTTATTGGACTGGATATTGACGAACAAGTTGAGATCTTTGGTCACAGTATTGATCCTGATAGCGAAGAAGAAACTATCGCACTTACTCGTGAGTTTATAGCCACGCGATTTGCTGCAGCACACACCGCTGTCGATACGCTGGAGTGGTTGCGGCTCGACCGTATTGGCACACGAGTTCTCGGTACAGAAAGCCTTAGTGGAGCAGAGCATCTATGGCTACGTCTACTTATTACAGGGCATGGTGCCGAAGACGCGCGCTATGTCGTGATTGACGAGGTACAGGATTACAGCGTGGTGCAACTACGCGTACTTGCACGTTATTTCCGCGGAGCTCATTTCTTAATGCTGGGCGATCCGCATCAGGCGACGCGTGAGCATTCTGCAAGCTGGAACGAAATCCGTGAAGTCTTTGGCGGCACCACACAGATTAAGGAAGCAAGGCTGCTCACAAGTTATCGTTCTTCTCCTGAAGTTACAGCACTTTTTGCGGGTCTTCTCTCCGAAAAGGAACAGGCACAACTCACCTCGGTACAGGAATCAGGAATCGAACCAATTATTAAGACCTGTAGCAAGGACAACTATTTGGACATATTGCAAGCCGCTGCCAAAAATGCCGCTCAAAAACCTGGACTCACGGCAATTATCTGTGCTGATAGACAACGTGCGCATTGGCTTGCACGTCAGTTGGGCAGTGACGCCAAGTTGCTCAGTCGTGATGAAGCTTTGCCTGCAAAAGGTGTCATCGTGATGGATCTCAAGCTCGCTAAAGGCTTGGAATTTGACCGTGTCATCATTCCTGATGCTCAAATGGAAGTGTATCCTGACACTCCGATTGCGCGTCGTCGTCTCTACACTGCCATCTCACGCGCAACTCATGTTGTCGAAATTTACTCCCAAGGCAGCATGAGCACTCTGCTTCGACGCCCGTAATCCCTCACAATGCTCCCGCCCGCGCCTGTTAGTCGCGAGGTTTATACTTCCTCACTCACACTTGTTCCCGCAAGGTTTGAATACACTTACCTCCTGCGAGGTTTAATCACCAATATAGGGATATAGTGCATATTGCCTGCACTGATGATTACAGCATAAAGCAGAGCGTGCAAAAAGAGTGCGCATCTTGCTAGCAACCTACTAGCAACCTACTAGCAACCTATGGTGTGGCATGCCATGTGGCAGACGCCACGCTTCATTTCATGCTGGGAGCCAAAAGCCACGCCTTGCTTTAGTCCAAGTGTCAAACGCCACGTTCTACTTCATGCCAAGTGTCAAACGCCACGTTCTACTTCACTTTTTTAG
>NZ_KE952938.1:0-2017 GCF_000466405.1 Atopobium sp. oral taxon 810 str. F0209
GCTTGACAAGCCATAGCTGGTCTCCCTTCTGCAGCATTTGCTGCTTTGCGGATGTGCAGCAGTGTACTCCCCTACTCCCAGCCTGCCGGTAGACGAAACAGTCTTGAAAATCTTTGAAGAAATACGAGGAAAGGAAAGCATATGGCACAATAACTTCCGCAACACAAAAATCAAGTGGGCTAAAGGTGGCTGCAAGCAACATAAGGAGGCGACGTGGCAAAGCAAAACGCGCAGGAAACTATGAATCTCTCCTTAAGAGAAGAAGCTCTACACGCCGAATTTTTGCTGCTTGCCCAACCCATACTTGCCTCAGCACGAGTACCGCAGATGGCTCAGTTTATCCAGCACGGCACAACGAATACCCTAGAGCATGTAGAAGCTGTGGCATGGCAAGCCTTCAAGCTGGCACGTCGCTGGCATATTTCTTGCAATGAGCATGCTTTGGTACGTGGTGCCATTTTGCACGACTACTACCTCTACGATTGGCACGAACCTGGACATTCCAAACTACATGGCTTTCGTCATCCAGGATTTGCTCTTGCCAATGCGCTGGAAGATTTTGAGCTTAGTGATATCGAAAAAGATTTGATTGCCCATCATATGTGGCCACTAACACCTTGCCCGCCACACCACCGCGAAGCATGGCTCGTATGTCTTGCTGACAAAATGGTTTCGACTCGCGAGACCATTGCGGGACGCATACGGCAGTCATAACCATACTAATAGCCAACTGTACAGGGAATTCCCAAGGCTTCTACCTGTGACTTTATCCTGTCAAGCACTTCGGGTCCTACATGAACGATACCTTCCACAGGCGTGCCGCGGGATATGGCATAAATAGTGGCCGACTGAGGTTTGATATAACGAAGAGCCTCAAGCCAAGGTTGTACATATTTGGGAGTTGTATTATCCAGATCTTGTCCTCGATAGCTTCCCTTCATAAAGGCTGTCTGCACAATTACCCGTCCATGGAAAGCCGCAAGCGCTTCAATTACGCGCTGTACGTCATAACTGCCCACAGGGCGATTGACCAGCCTAATGTAGGGCATATCTACCGTATCAAGCTTCTGAATATTATCGTCTAGCTGCAGTAGGGCATCGTGAATACGTGGCACATGCGCCAAGGTGCCATTACTCAATACTGCAAGCCTTGCCTTTGGGGCAAGCTGATTGCGAAGATTCGCCACTGCATTAACCACCTGGGGAAACTCTGGATTTGCTGTTGGCTCACCATTTCCCGCTAGCGTAATTACATCAGGCAGTAAATCTTTGGCTGCCATCTCGCGAAGCTTTTTCTCCAAAGCATCTACCAACTCTGCTGCTTTGGGATAAGCAGTACTTGTTTTACGTTCGGTGTTCGAACCATTTTCGCAGTATATACAGTCAAAATTGCAAATCTTGCCATCTCCTGGCATGAGATTAAGACCGAGGGAAATACCCAGTCTGCGGCTGTGTACAGGACCAAAGACCAGTGGCGGATTAAGATAGGTTGCCAAAATGTCCTCCAATGCAATCTGCACAAGACTAGCTCACATCCGCAAAATTCGCACGTATTAGCTCTTGCGCCAAAACACTTTGCTCCGTATAGTAGTTAGCTGCTTGACGAATACGTCAGCACTGATACGCCGGCATAGCTCAGTTGGTAGAGCACCGCTCTCGTAAAGCGGGGGTCATCAGTTCAAGTCTGATTGCCGGCTCCAGAATTTTCCAAGTCAGCGGTCTCCGCTGACTTTTTATTTTGCAGCACATGCAAGCTGCGCTATCTGGAGTGCAGGCAGGATACAAACCACAAACACAAACCACAATACCAACCGCAAATGGTTCATCCTTCGGAGTAAGCAAGCGTAAAACCGCTGGTTAGATTTTCCAAAAACTCGAAAGATGAACCATCTTTCGAAACGAACTATCTATTGAAATTGTGACGACGTGGGAAAAGGGTCACCATCCCCACTCAAAACTTGAACCATCTGTGGTGATATCCCTAGAAGAGGGACGATCTTACGACTCATCTCAGGTA
>NZ_KE952938.1:2167-109338 GCF_000466405.1 Atopobium sp. oral taxon 810 str. F0209
TTCAATAACGACCCTAAATGGCGCACATCGTGCGTCAGAGCGAAGAGGGGTCAAAGGATCGCAGATATATTGCGCCGTATCTGACGTGGCACAGGCTGCCACACCACTACACGTCAAAAAATTAATTCGCTGCAGATACTCTTCGGCAATACACCGGGCTTGACTTGGCTTAGATTTAGCCCAGTTTGCTGTTGTTAGAGGAAACCTCAACCCTGCAAGTACACTTTATGCCGAAAAATCGTCATTGGATGTTGGAGCGTGATTGTCCTCATAGGGAAAGGCTTCGGATTCAAGCTCCACAGCACGTAGGGCTGCACTAAAGCCACCAAGCGGATCAAAGGGCACAAAAATTTTGGCACGCTGCTCAAGAGACATGCGCAAACGACCACTAGGAGGATTAGGACGGAAGGGCTGACTCTTATAATCCGGCACGATGACCTCCTATCTGCATATTGCGTTCGCGAGCATTAGCTTCGGGAAGTAAATCCAGCGCCTTGAGCATGGCATTTTTACCATATTTTTGTTTGATAGCATTTATAGCCTTTTGCCTACAACGTTCGCACTCCTCGGCAGCCATATCAGTAAACAGAGAAAGTTGTTGCCCCGTGCTCTGCGCAGGCTCAACACCACCAAATTCAACACCAATACGCTTGATACGACGCTTAGCGATTGCAATCTGAGGCCAGACTTCTACTAAAGCATCGATAATATTTCTACGTGAATCTGTAGGCGCAACAAAAGTTTTGCCAGCATGGGTCCCATACCCAATAACAGCGCCGCGAGTACCACCATGCCGCACTGCATGTCGCTCCTCATCGTTCAGCTCAAAACCAACCCACACCAAAAAAGAGTGGGCGACTTCTTGGCGTTCAACCAAATCGAGTGTAAGGCGCTCGGTCATCTCCTTGGCAAGAATCAAACCCGTGCGGCTATCAACACCCTCGGCAAGCACCTGTCCATTAGAAAGAGAATGCCCACGGGAACGATATGCTTTTATCTGAGGCATCCCCACAGTCTCAATCCCCCACGCATGATCAACCAAAATCTCAGCATCAACGCCAAACTCCTGGTACAGTGCCTCATGTTGTTTTGGGTCTTGGGATGCGAGAGCCAACTCTCCCATACAGGTAATACCCATTTTTGCTAAGCGGCGCGAAATACCAGGCCCTATCCGCCAAAAATCAGTCAGTGGCCGATGATTCCAAAGTTCTATCTTGTAACTCTGCTCATCAAGCTCACCAAAAAAATCGGCACGACGCTTTGCCATGATATCAAGAGCGATTTTCGCCAGATATAGATTGGTCCCCAAACCACAAGACGCAGGAACTCCCGTCTGCCTCACAACGCTCTCCCGTATGCGTTCACCCAGCTCACGTGGTGTGCAATGGTACAAGCTAAGGTAGCCTGTAATATCAATAAATGCCTCGTCAATGGAATAGACATGGATGTCTTCCTTGGCAACCCACTGCAGGTAAATGCCGTAAATCTGAGTAGACACATCGATATAACGCTGCATGCGAGGAGGTGCTGTGATGTATGTAATACCTGCGGGAATCTCAAATACGCGGCAGCGGTTACGCACACCCAGAGCCTTCATCGCAGGTGACACAGCAAGGCAGATTGTCTTATTCGTACGCGTGGAATCCGCCACAACAAGCTTGGTTGTCATGGGATCTAAGCCCCGATCAACGCACTCAACCGAGGCATAAAACGACTTCAAATCAATTACGAGATAGTGGCGTTGCAATGCCATGAGCTGATATAAGTTCTAATGCAATACGACAATTCCAGACTTCACGCGCTCGGCAGCTTCCTTGCCGCAAAGACGCCGCACCAACGCCAAGCCCAAATCTACTGCCGTGCCCATACCCTGAGAAGTGATGATGTTGTCATCTTCAACAACAGGCTCATTAGCACATACGTGGGCAGCATGCTCGCTTAGTACATCCTGAAAACCAGGATTGGTAGTAGCACGCTTACCCTCAAGCAAACCAAGCTCAGCCAAAATAGAAGGAGCAGCACAAATAGCGGCTAGCTGCTTGCCAGCACTACCCTGTCCGCGTCCTGCTTCAGCAAAACGGAGAAGTGCTGCACACAGGGGTTCACAGACCTTAAGGTTGAGCGTGCCTGGCATACCACCAGGCAGGAAAAGCAAATCATAATTGTCAAAGTCAAAATCAGCATCTGTAATACTACAGTCGCAACGCACATAAACATCGTGACTCGATTGGACAAGCAAATCAGAGCCAACTGCCACTAAATCACAAGGAACGCCCGCGCGAAAAAGAATATCCGCAGGGGCTAGGGCCTCAACTTCCTCAAGACCTTCAGCAAAAAAGATTGCAACGCGACGGTCACAGCTCTTCTTAAACTTTGACTCCATGGCTCTCTCTCCTTCTTTTAAGCCCAACATCCCCCAGTAGTCAGCTCGTAAAATTAGCTGTACACAGCTGTATCCCCTACTTATCCAAATCACAACTACGTTTGCCAGACTCTTTTGTGGCTCCGACCTCACTAAAGTCGGGCACGCGCTCTAGATATTCTTTCGCACGCGCAACAGCGTTGTTAACTTCGTCATTTGAGCCTCGACTAAGCTCATCAACGGTCTTTTTTGCCTTCTCAATCTCTGCATCAAGCTGGGCATAAGCCTCACCGAGGCTAGGCACATTGCCAGATTTTGCCTGCTGGGCAACAGGACCAATGCCCTTCTCGGAAATATCAGAGAGTGCATCAACAAGTGCACGAACATTTTTGACATCTTCACCGATAACGGGTAGCTGAGAGGCAATCTGCCAGAGAGGTCCTTCCACCGTCGAACGCGCCTGAGCCGCTTGTTTTTCAATTTTTGCAGAGGTTGTAGCCACACCCTCAAAATCCCCTGTCGTCATCTGATTGCTAAGGGTCTTCATGCTAGTCAAGATATCTGCTGACTGAGATTTGATTGCATGCCCTTCGCGATACAGCTCAAATCCTCCTGCACCGCAAGCCAAAACCAAAACAAGCAACGCAATAAGAAGGCCTCGATGAGCCTTGCCTTCACTGCTGCGCTGCGACCACATATGCGTAATTCCAAAACCCATATATAACTCCTCACAAGCTTTTCTTGTGCGGGCAAAGTATTCTTAACCGCCACCAAAACATCCTTGACTGCCCTAAAAGTACCCTTGGCTGCCTTAGCTATAAGTCTATCTCTTAGACAGGACATGACTTCCTCAATACAAATTTCCAACTCTCTCCATGAGTCCGCCTATAATCAAAGTACCTGTTAACTGTGCGTCTCGCATTTTTTGTGGACACACAAAAAGCGAATGGAGCCTTATGGATCTCCTCATCCCCTTCTTACTTGGACTGGCCCCTATCCTTTGGCTTGTAATCGCGCTTGTAGGTATCAAAATGCCTGCTCACTTCGCGGCAGCGGGCGCGCTTTTGGTAGCTGCCGTACTTTCAGTTGTTTGGTGGCATATGCCGCTCATCAATATGGCAACTGCCGCCCTTGAAGGTATCGCGATGGCAATCTGGCCGATTGTCATTGTCATCATCGCAGCAGTCTTTACCTACAACGTTACCGTTCATACAGGTGCTATTGAGACCATCAAGGTCATGCTCACTTCAGTCAGTTCTCATCAGCGCGTACTAGCTGTACTTATCGCTTGGTGCTTTGGCGGCTTCCTTGAAGGTATGGCTGGCTTTGGTACTGCCGTTGCCATTCCCAGCTCAATGATGATTGCTTTGGGCTTTGACCCACTCAAAGCTGTGCTGGTATGCCTTGTTGCAAACGGCACGCCAACGATGTTTGGCTCCATCGGTATCCCCACCACCACCCTTGCGGCAATTACCGGACTCGATGGTACTGCCCTTGCTCTTACTCAGGCCCTGCAGGTGGCTCCTTTTGTCATCGCTACACCCTTCATCATAGTCATGATTATCGGAGACGGGCCTCGCGCACTGCGCGGTCTACTTCCCGTCACACTCACTGCAGGTCTTTCAATGGCTATTCCTGAGGTTGCAACAGCGGCCGTTATCGGTGGAGACTTGCCCATGGTCGTGGCTTCGGTCATCTCGCTCATTGCAACGTTTTTTGTTGCCCGCGCAACCAACGACAAGATTGATGTACTCTATCCGCCCCTTAAACCCAAAGAGAATATCAATGTATGGTGGGATCAGGCATTACGTGCTTGGTGTCCTTTTATTCTTGTGTTTGTCGTCCTTGTCTTTACCAGCAAACTCGTTCCAATAATCAATGGCCCTCTTTCTGCAATCAAGTCCACTGTCAATATCTATCGAGGCGATCCCACAGCAACGCTTAGCTTCTCGTGGATTAATACACCTGGTGTGCTCATTCTCATTTGTGGCATTCTTGGCGCCTTTGCCCAAGGCTGCGAGCCTCATGAAATTTGGGAGGTACTCATTGCAACCTGCAAACAGATGAGTAAAACCATCTTGACCATGCTTTCAGTCCTCGCCTGCGCCAAAATTATGGGCTACTCAGGCATGATTGCCAGCATCGCTGCGTTCTTTGTGGGAACACTTGGTGGCTTCTATCCCCTCGTTGCACCTTTGCTCGGCGCTATGGGCACCTTTGTAACTGGCTCTGGAACTTCCAGCGAAGTACTTTTTGGCAACGTGCAAGTACAAGCGGCACATTCCATCAATGCCAATCCTATTTGGCTTGCCGCCTCTAACTCTGTTGGCGTTTCCGCAGGCAAGATGCTCAGTCCGCAAAACATTGCTATTGGCTGCGCCACACCTAAACTCTCTGGTCGTGATGGAGAAGTACTCAGTCGCGTAGCCCCTTATGCCTTTGGCTATGCCGTACTGATGTCGATTCTCACCTTTGTGGGCGTACTTCTTGGCTGGTAAAGCATTTCTCACAATTGCATGACACGCATAAGCCCGACACTAGAATCCAATCTAGTGTCGGATCTTTTTTTATCTCACAAGCAAAACAGCGCTAAGGTAGCACCACTTGAGGAGCCTCTCCAGCAGGACAAATATCACTTATGCCATCACCGTCTGCATCTACAACCTCAAGTTCTGTCAAAGGTCGCTTCCCTACCGCTGTAGCGTGGTACTGCACAAAACCCTTCCAAGTATCAACCGTATAAACTTCCCCCTGAAGTCTCACAATATCTTGAGCAGAACCATTTATCGCTCCATCAGCTTGAGCTTCAAAACTAAGGCCTTTACCTGTAGCGATATCACTTTTTACTGTAATATGCTCTTTTGCTCCTCCCACCGATAGCATGTCTGCTGGCTTATCTGCACTCAGCAAAACATTATTAGCGCTACCCAGCCAACCAGCCGCTTTGATGGGCAGCTCGTTATAGGCCATAACCTTGCCCAAACGTTGATTGGTATAGCTAATAGCTGTGGGAATAGAAACCTTCCATACTGCAGGAATCCATTTAGCATGTACCGTTTGATCATGCTCAAGGGTCTGCCCAAATTCAAATACCTCATCAAAACTATCCGAACTATACCACCCACCAAATTGCCAACCAGTCGCTTGAGGAATAGGAGGCTCTTGAGTTTTATCCTCAAATCCCAACGTCTGGGCCTCAATCTGCTTGCCATGACCGTTCATATCAAAATTCAACCGCGCTGTCTTGCGCACCCAAACTGCATGTAGGTACAAATCACCGTCTGGCATGTACGCATCGCTATCCGCTTTGAGCAGAGCATCCTTGCTAAGGCTACCTTCCTTTCCAAAAGCCTGCTCAAACTCCGTTTCAGAAAAGGCCTCGTCTTTGGCCTTCGACTCCTCCCAAAGCTGTGCAAAAGGATTGTCAGAGCTTTCCATGCGATACCAGCCCTTAAAGCTATAGCCTTTTCTCTGCGCCATAGGAAGCGTTACCACATCGTCCTTATGAAGATCATCTCGCTCAAAATTTCCCGCTTCATTAGGCTCACCAAACTTTTCAATCACACCTTGATGCGGCAGATAAGTCAGTTTATGCACACCAGGCGTACGACTGGACTCATATAGACTATTGGTAGAAAACGAAGTCCAACCCGTCTGTGCACCTAAATACGACTCACTAAACGCAAAGGCTCCATCCTGCCAAATACTCACAGCACGATTGGCAAAGAAGGGATTGGCTCCTTCGGGATTAATCGTATCCGTATCAGTTCCTACCTTTATTTTGTTGGGAAATCCTTGGGTGGGATAACAGTGGATGGTGCCATCATCCTGAACCTGAATATTCATCGCATTGCCATGCGAGACCACTTGCCCTACAGCTCTTGACCAGTCACGATCGACCAGTTCAATCGCTTTGAGTTTGCTTGTAACCCCATCGGCAAGTACACGAGTGCTCAGCACCCATTTAGACTCTGAAAACTCCCCTGCATTGGTATCACCTACCGCAATCCTTGGGTAGTTGAGAGATTCTAGGGTAAGGTACGAGTTGCTAATAGGGATTGTTTCTCCTAGAACACCGTTATCATTCCAATCTGCTGCGGGCAGGTAATTTTGCAACTGCTTCTTTTGGAAGTACGCATCGCAAGCAGAACGTATCTGCTCGTCTGATACTTCGTGAACCACAATAGACACATCTATATCGCCTAGATTTATCGCTAAAAAGCCACCACGCAACAAGTCGGCCACATCAATTAAGGGTTGGCCGTTGTTATAGTTTGCAGCCGCGCCGTTGGATGCATACTCATCAATGCGAGCCGAGCCTGAAATTGTCAGAGTTGCCCCCACGGGAATAAGTTTGCCATCTTTACGCGTATAAGTACCTACAATAGGAAAATCAAAACCAGCAGTCATGCGCTGACCCTCACGCATGCCTTCAGTCTCCAGAAGCAAACCTGACTGGCAAACATACTGATTTGCCATTTGAAAAGGAATATAGCTATGGATGGTGTCATTTAAGGCATTTACCGATACTCCTTCGGTACGAGAATGTTTGTCTTGACGATAACTTTTATAGTGAGGGGCGCCTGTTACCGATAGCAACCGTGGACGCAGGGCACCAGGACCAACGAGCCCATCATTTGCCAAACAGTCGGCAAGCTCAAAACTATGCGTTAACTCCAAAGCAGTACTATCTGCTGCTCCCAAAGAACCATCTGCATAAAGATGTGCTCTATGCACATCACCCGAGTCAAGATCGACAGTTCTCAGTTCAAAGCTATTGCCATCTATCCGCAGTGCTGAATCTTTTGAAATAACTTTGTCGGAGCGTTTAGGTGCGAGAATAAACTCTCTGGGAGCATCACCTGTTGCGCCAACACGTCCTTCGCCAAGCGCAAATATACGTAGCCGATACTTAAAGCCAGAACCAAGACCCGAAACTTTACAGTGGGTATCGCTGGTAGTAGTCAGCGCAAACCAAGCCTCATTAGCAGCAAAAGTATCTTCCCCAGAGCTTTGTGCCCATACCTGATATTCCTTGGCATAAGGTACCGCATCCCAACTAAGAGTTGCGATTCCCTCAGTTGTAATATCTGTCTTGACCTTATTGTGCGCCAGCTGAGAAGGTACGCGATAAAGATGCCATTTCTGAGCAGTAGAGTTATTTGACTTATAAAGCTGGATGTTCGAACCGTTTTCGGTTTTGCCACCTTTAAGATCAAGCACTTTTCCTCCGTAATTGGAAGTCAGTGTGCTCAAACCCTTTGCATCTGTAGCAATGGTCCACTGAATAGGCAAGGAGGCTAGCTGAACATTTGAATCCTTTACCCTTGCAGTACCCAAAGCCTTTCCACTCAGCAAACCAACAATTTTGTAGCTTTTGGTCTTTGCATCATAGCTAATCTTCCAGCACTGATTTGCATTAGAAAGAGGCCATTTGCGATTGGTACGATGGTAAAGCTGTACATTAGTACCCACCGTCGTGTGCCCTCCAGCAGCATCCAAAACAAAAGAATCATCTTTGGCACTCGCAATGACATACACGCCATCTTGGATGTGTTGAGCGGCTTTGACCTCTGGAGCCCAAGCAGCAAAGCCCGCAAGCAACGCAAGGGTGAGCATTGCAACTAA
Organism: Atopobium sp. oral taxon 810 str. F0209; assembly: GCF_000466405.1. GTDB lineage: Bacteria > Actinomycetota > Coriobacteriia > Coriobacteriales > Atopobiaceae > Olegusella. The sequence continues at coordinate 10,158 of NZ_KE952938.1, forward strand.
CAAAGCGCGTCCAAGTCTGTACGCAAAAGCTCGCTCGTGCCTATAGAAATCTTGTACATACACACGCACGGAAGTACCTGCTTCACATGTCATTTTGCTCACCTCTCTCGACTGATCTGTGTTGTAGTTTTACCTGCAAGCAAAGCAGCCCCACCAGCAAGGGCAAAACCCGTAGCCGCAAGGACGTATCCCATAAGGTCAATGCCCGTTTTGCCATAGCTTGTCTTTTCTTCTGCAGGCTGAGATGGCGGACTATCCTCTACCGAAAGCGATAAATCAATTGCTCCATTGTTGGCAGTACCAGATTCTTTAGAGCCACTCCACCGGTCGCTTTGCAAGTCGTATGTCTGGTCACCTATCAGCTGTCCGCTTTCTACAGATAGAGCCTCAGTATCTTGGGCAAAACCTATCCCAGGGCTTATAGAAACCATCAAAGCAAGAGTCAAAACCACAGCAGCAAACAGGCTTATCACAGGAGGGCTTGACACACTCCCTGCTCTTCTTCTTGCAATCATGCGTATCAGCCCCTGCCTACTGCGTCACAATATCTTTGAATTCACTGGCAACCTTTGCAGACTGGCCAGCTTCAGCATCCTTGTTCTCGTTCCAAGCCTCACGCGCAGAGACGATACGATAGCCACTCTCGGGAGCCTCATCGCCTTTCAGGGTTGCAGCATACTCACCTGCTGCCAAAGTTTGCTCACCCATACCATTGGGAGACTTCATCGAAGTTGTCTCTTTGATTTCAGAACCACCATCGCGAGGGCCCTGCAAAATTTTGCCTGTCTCTGCCCAGACTTTTACTGCCTTACCTGCAGGCAAAGCACCTTGAACATTAATGATGTAGTCATCAGAGGTATCAACTGTGCCAACACGCATACCGCTGTACTTAATGGCAGTAGGTACCGTCAACAGATACGTACCGTTAGCATGTTCAACACCTCCACCGTCAGGCTTATCGTCACCATCTACGCTGGCACCATCTACCCAAGCACCATCTTTGGTGGAATACAGCAAATCAACTTTGCCGTCATTGGCACGACCCTTGTCCTTGGCAGCACTCCAGGTTTTGGTCTGAGAGTCATAAACCTGATACCCTTCAAGAGCAAAGTCTGAATCGGGTCCTATCTCACTCCCTTGGCCACTCGTACCTGGAGTCTGTCCACCCTCATTAGCTATTTGAGTTTTGTCATCTACCAGAGCAGAGCGATACTGCACCGTTGCAGTCCAATCACCTGCAACATAGACATGACCATTCATCTGAATATTGTCCGTAAAGTCACAGCCATAAGTCACAGGCGCTCGAGTACCTTTATGCACAAGCGGCTCACTATTTACTTGCTCGGCCATTGCCACAGCTGGCAGTGAAGACAAAGCACAAGCAATACCTGCGCTTATGACGGCAGCTGTACGGGCAGAGTGGAGCAGATGAGCAATATTTATTTGCATTTGGGACATCCTTTCTCAGCATGTATATCTTCAAAAACAGCGAAAGAGCTACGGTGAGCGAGCCCGACAGCAATATCGAAAACCCTTAGACATGACTAGCCCACCTTTACACGGAAGTCCATGGTCATGCCATTTGCTTGTTGTTGAGTCTTGATATGAAATGCCGAAAAAACTACCTGGCCTTTGTGCTCCCCTGTAGGAACTTCGCGCTCAAGATCTATCTCATCAAGATGAGTTCCTGGAGCCAGGCTCTGAGGGTTTTTATCTTTGTGTTTGGCATTCCATACGATTTCGTTGTCAGAAAATTTGCCATCATCATTGCAATCCACGTAGACCACAGGGACCATATCAACAGGATTACCCTGGGGATTTGCAAGCAACAACCCCACTCGACTAGCACCAGATTCCCAAAACACATCGGGCACACTCTGAAAACTGGTATATTCCTCAATAACGGCGTGTGCATCCGCATTTGACTTGTGCAATCCCGTACTGTCACCCACATAATCCACCGCATTAGCAAGGTAGTTTTGCCCTGTAAGGACAAAGGCAACTCCTACCGCTGCGAGACCAATGCCACATACTCCAAGCGCAATCTGCCATAGTCGTACTCTCTTTTTGATTTGTTTCATCTAGTGTCTCCTTCGATGCAATAAATGATGGTTCTCTCGTTTGACCAGCTTGTATAACTGCAGGTAACAAGGCTAATTACATGATTTGGAGGGGACGTATTATCAAGCGCAATGTCAGCTTTTAAAAGCTCGTCTTGATACCAAGCAACAAAATCTTGTTTATCTGAAAATCTGAGCTTTGGACCCTCTGTTGCAGCGTTAACTACCCTCACAAAAGCCGGTCGCAAACACAGTTTTCTTGTAGGGGTCTGTAGCAAAATCTGGCTATGTGCTTTTGCCCATGAAGCATCAAGATACTTACTCAATGGAGCAAACATTGCACCGTCTGGTGAATGATGTCCATATATCACTGCATTCGGCGCTAATACATTGCCCTTGCAAGCTGCATCAAGGTAGGCACATCCATAAATATTTTTTCTACCTTCTAAATCATGTGTAAGATAAAAAAGTGGTTTATCTACATCAGCTGCAACAATAGGTAATGAGATTGGTGTATCAGGCACGCTTAGCCACGCAACAACCTCTGGATGCTCGCTATGCAGAGTCTCCCAATCCACTACAGGGAAAATTGGCTCATCCTGCACATCGACCGACTGCTCCGCACTTACTTGTGACCCCGATGCGAGATAGCGCTGAGCATCATTTGCTGCAAAACGCATAAGTACAAGAGAAACAACTATGCCTGCAGAAAGTCCCAGAGAGCAGATCCCTGTCGAAAGCAAAACTGTCTTATACCAAGGACGTCTTGTATAACGCCGCAACATAGTCACCCCCATCAACTCTGATAAAGGGCACTGTAGAGGGGGCAGCTTGGATTTAGCTTGTTGGTTTACTGACTGACAGCTGCAGGCAGTCTAGCAACAGCAGCTTGGACTCGCTGGTAAATTAAAAGCCGCAATAACGATTTAAAAACCAAAGATGAAAAAGTCATAAAGAAAGGGCTGTGGATATCCACAGTCCTTTCACAAGAATGCAAGCTTATAGTGCTGACGCTTTGCTTACTGCCAGTTTTGCGTGTACTCAATGAGCGTATCTCTTAGGGTTACCAAACTCTCATTACTCATAAATACACGAGAGGACAACACGCCAGAAGCAGTCCCGTCAGCTGCGGGAGGAGTATCTACCAACACAAAGTCAATCATCGATTGCCCACCATTGGTGCGAATCATTGCAATATCAGCATGTACGCCACTGCGCACATCAGGCGTTGCTTCTACAGCAATAGCATTTCCCTCAATGGAACTCTGAGCAGGATCAGGCAACATATCAGCAGAAATACGTGGAAGCTGATTGGCACCATTTGCTTCGTGCTTTGCCATGTATGTCTCCTTCTTAAATAACTTAGCTCACTAGTTGAACAGACGAATAATTCCACGAGGAGTACTGTAGCGCCACATACTCCTATTAACGACGCCTTCATCAGGGGCAGCCTCAATCATACGGTCGTTACCAAGATAGATGGCAATATGGCCTGGCCAGGAAATGAGGTCACCACGCTTACGGCTACCCAGAGATGATATATGCTGGAGGTCTCCCCTTTCCCAAAAGGCATTAGCATACGCCGCGTGATAGCCACCATTGAGGCCCTTGTAATAGTGGTTATAGGGATTCATCGAACCAAAGTTCATACCACAGGCATATGCGCACTGCAGAACCAAGCCTGCACAGTCAACACCAACACCAGGCGCACAGGCATAGTCCCAGATATAAGGAGTTCCCAAATACTCCTTCGCGCGTTTAATAAAGGCTTCAACGCACTCACTACGCGAAGCAGTCCGCGAAATTCTTGAGGGGCTTGCGTAGTTGAAAGGCCATCCGTAATTACGCCATGCACCCCACACTGTATTTGGACTCAGCTGAACCATCCATGAAGGGTTTTGGTAACCGAGCTTATTAGGTGCAGTTTTTACTTGGAAACGCCAACCCTGGGCAACAGTATTGTTGGAAGTATAGGCATCCACATTGACACCGCTATAATTCTGAGCACCTGCCACATCCAAAACTGTGCCCAACGCAGAGACAATCCGCAGGCCATACTCGCCCATCTCAAAACGCCATTTCTGAGCAGCAGAGTTATTACCAGTGTACTGCTGCACATTTGCACCACGCGCAGCAGAACCACTCTTGATATCTAGAACCTTGAGACTATTGCAATTGACAAGGGCATACCAACCATTACCAACTGACTTGAGCCACCACAGTTGGCTCACTTGATTATTATCGGTAGCCATCACAACATTTGCGGCATTGGCACTGGAGGCGCCTTTTACTGCAAGACGTAGCATCGGGGAGACAGTAGAAGCTATTTCATAAAAGCCCTCATTAGGAGCAAAGCTTGTTTTGGTAAGCGTCCAACCCTGTGCAGCAGTTAAATTACGGTGATATGTTTGGATATTGGAACTATTAGCAACTTTACCGCCATTCAGATCAAGCACCTTGCCATCAAGAGCAGATCGGAATTCAAAACCATTACCTAAAGTTGCGCCAACAACCCATTCACGTAGTACACCAGCTTGACGACCCTGCTGAGCATTGCTCTTTTGTACCACAACATACTCGCCAGAATTGATATTCTGCAGAGTGACATTACCATTGGTAAGCGTGCGAATATACCATTTTTGAGCTGCAGTTTTATTAGAACGATACAGCTGAATATTAGTGCCTGTATTCCAAGAACCACCTACCACATCGAGCACATAGCTAGCATTTTTTGCAGTGGAAATAACATAGGCACCTTCAGCTACCTTTGGGCGATACGCATCAACAATAAAGCTGGTAGCGTCTGCCGTGCGTTGACTTACAAGCTTACCATCCACAAATGCAAGTGCTAAATCATCACGAGTGGCAGAAACAAGTTTCCAGCCTCCTTCAGAGGGCACTAGCGCCCACTTCTGGGAGATACTATCGCTAGCCTGCTGCTGACGTATTGCGCCTCCAGGTAAAATATCACCTAGGTCTAACTGTACTGCCTTAGCTGAGCCCGCATTGAGTAGCTGGTAATAACCTGTCTTTACGTCACGCTTCAGATAAAACGCCTGAGCAACCGTGTTGTTACTCTGATACGCTTGTAGCTGTCTGCCGTTATCTTTGCTTGCGCCAGGAACATCTACAGCCTTATTACCGCTCTTAAAGGTGTAAAACTCTTCGTTGAGCTTTTCGCTTTTTGCTGGCGCTTTTCCTACTAGAGAAGTAAAACTGAAACGCTGAGCGACAGTTTCATTAGAACGGTAAAGCTGCAAATTTGTTTTTGGTGTAGTCTTGCCGCCGCTCAAATCTGCAACAAAGCCATTGCCCAAAGCAGACCAGAGCGAAAAGGTGTCATCCTCGTTTTTGATAATTGCCCACAGTTGCGACAAACTACCGTCGTAACTCTTCTGATAAATATTTGCGCTATTAGCGGCTTTATCACCATCAACCGTCAGCACCTTATTGCTACCGATATTCGTTAGTGTACGCCACTGATGTCCGTCACGTTCCACCGTTGCCACACGCCAAGACTGAGCCGCTGTGTGATTGTGATCCCAAAGTCTAACGTTAGCCTTCTCTTTTTTTGAGCCACCCTCAACATCCAAAACACCACGAATACGAGAAGAAGAAATTACGTAGTCGCCATCAGCTAGGCCTGGCACCAACTCATCAATTCCGTCTTCAACTTCCTCAGCAGGCGTGTCTGCAACTGTCCCTGTCGTAGGTGTGCTCGTACTACTAGTATGTTCTACAGGACTAAGTGCTAACTCTTTTTCCTCGGGAAAAACTGTGTTCGTCTGTTTTTCGGCATCTGTTTCTTCATTAACGCTTACGGGCAACTCACGACTAGCGGTTGCTGGCTGTTCGATTGAACTTGGCTGCTCTGAAACGGTCGCATCCTCTGCAAGTGCCAGTTGAGGTGCAAGTATACCTAATGAAAGACTTAACACTGCACCTGTAGCTGCAAGAGCTAAATGACCCGTAAGCTTGTTTTGCATATCCCATCTCCTAAAAGTGCTAGCACAAATTTATACACGCATTGACCTAGACGTCGGTCTTAATACTACATCCCACCACTGATCTTTCCATCCCCCCATTGAACTGTAGTACGCCAAAGGACGAGTACAAATCTCATAACCTGTCTGGTCACCAGGTTTACCACCCGTAATACCACCCCACTCATTTTGATGAGCGGCAACTTCGGTAGTATTCGAAACGATTCCTGCAGTATGGCTCAAATCGGAAAGCAGGACATCTCCCGCTTGAAGATCTCGCACATCACTAATGTAGAGTACTTGCCAACCGCGACTTTTTAGATTGGAACGCATGTCCCCCGTCCAACAAGCACTACCTGTTTTAAAACCAGCAGCCATCAGACTAGAAATTACCAATGAAGAGCAATCATAATCACCACGCTCACCCCAGCGATAAGCTTGGTCATACCCATGCTTATCATCTTCTGCCATGGCTACCATATACTGAGAAAACTGCTCAATAGCAGCACCTACACCTTTCGCTTTACTCTTGCGAAGCAACCAACCCTGTGCCACCGTTCCATTATTTTGATCCTGTTGGACGTTCGTCCCTGATAACAGCTGACCCGCTGCGATATCTAGCACCTTACCCGAGCCATTCACAAAGGTAAAACCAGTATCACCAAAGACAATCTGCCATTTTTGTCCCAGTACATTATTTGTTGTGTATTGGGCAACGTTAGCCCTATTAGACTGAACAGAACCCTTAACACCAAGAGCTTTGTTTGAGTTCGCAGATACAATACGGTACCAATTACCCCCTAGAGAACTAATATGCCATGTCTGCGCAGCGGTGCTATTTGCTTTGTATATTTGAACATTAGCACCATCATTTCCCGAAGCACCACTCACATCTAAAGCTAAATCGCCGTTACCCGCTGCACGAATTTCATACCAACCCTCGCCATCAAAAACTCGGGTACCCTCAAAAATCCAAAGCTGTGTATCAGACCCATTCTGCTGCTTCAGCTCTATATTTGCTGTGTTTTTAGCAACACCACCTGCAATATTGAGAACCGCACCCAAAGCACTTTGGAGTCTAAACCCACCACACGAACCCAAGTCTCCCAAACCAAAAGTAAGTGACCAATAGCTTGCTTTATCCGCCGTTGCCTGCATTACATTGTGACCATCATGTGAGAGGTACAAACCAGAGCCGATATTTCTAAGCTGCCATCCAACTGAATCTTGTTTGAGTTGCCACCTCTGTCCATATCCCCCATTCCAAGAATACGATTGAACATTGGCGCCAACTTTTGTGCTGCCACCACTCACATCAAGCACTTGGGAAGAATTGCTAACACTATTAATACGATAAAAGCCTTGGGTGATACTTGGATTCCACTTGGACAAACCCCAAAGCTGGGCAGATGATTGAGCTGCAACGTCTGCAGTTTGTAGTACCGAGCCTGAATCTGCAAGAGCATGACGAGTCTTTGCATTAACAAAATAATAGCTACCAGCACCATCGGATACTAACTCCCACAGCTGATAGAGATTATTCTTTTGACTCATCTGCTGTGCCAACATAGTGCCCGCGACAATATCCGCTGCAGAAGCGCTAACAGAAAGGCCCGACTTGTCATTACGAATACGCCAATACTTACCTTCACGAGAAAGATAAAAACCCTGAGCCATCGTATTGTTCTTGCGGTATAGCTGAACTTTTGCACCAGCCTTGTTAGAGGCTCCAGCTATATCAACCGCAAGAGAACTTGAACGAGAAGTGAATGTATACGACCCTGCTTCAGGCTGCACACCTGCATTTCCCGCAGAATGTAAAGACTCTGTTGGGTCACTCACACCAGCAAAGCCCGCAAGGACATCTACCAGATTCCAAATCTGTGCATTTGTCCCATTAGATTTATAAATCTGAAGATTAGTACCGTTTGTACTACGAGCGCCACTGACATCAAGTACAAAGTTACCCACCAAAGCAGAACGCAGACGCGCTTGACCTTTTTGCTCATTCACCCAATCAACATACCAGCGCTGTGCCGCAGTACCGTTTTGTACATATTGCTGCACATTGGTGCCATTTGCCGCTTTTGCACCAGTGACATCCAATACGAGTCCACTCTGCTTGTTTTTGATAACGTAACCATCTTTATCGGCTTGGAAGCTCCACTCCTGAGCACCTGTACCATTTGCCTCGTAAAGCTGTACATTAGCGCCTTTTTTCTTGGAGCCACCCTTTACATCTACAGAACCACGGCCAGCAACGGCAGATTCAATAACAAAAGAATGGTCTTTCAAAGGAACTTCTGCAGAAGGATCCTCGTTTTCAATGGCATTAGAAGACATCGTAGTGGTCTCAAGTCTTGTTTTTGTAGCATCTATTAGCTGATTAGACTTGGCTTGGTTGGTAGTATGTTCTAGTTGGACTACTGACTGGCTTGGGTCTTCTTCAGAATCCAAATCATAGTTCAGACCTGCAGAAACGGCTTCTTCAGATACAGACGGTGTCAAGGTATTATCATCACTAACCTCAGCGTAAGCAAAGGTGGGCACACTCAAGACTAAAGCAGATCCCAAAACAAGCACTAGCGGTATTTGCTTCATTTGTAAACGATTGACGTACATTTGCGTCTCCTATACCTGTTTTACAGGGAAAACATACTTATGATATATCCTAACTTGCATTCGACCGAAAATGCTTATGACTAAATTACATAAGCTGGACTTGGGATTGCCTACATAAAGTAGTTCATTTTGTCGGTTTTGATTTGCCTTATTCCAAAGCGAAGGGAAAAAGCGATGGCTAATAAATCTACGCCACATACCAAATGTTTTTTCTTCCGTAAACGTCATGCTATTGCAGCTATGGCAGTTGCGCTTCCCCTGTTAGCAACTCCTGGCATAGCCTTTGCTCTAGATGAAACACCTAGCAGCGAAGTTGTACCTACAGCAATTGAAGAAACCACAACAAATCCCACCAATAGTAACGCTTCTAATCTACTTATTTCTATTCCTGTTTCCGAGGAAAACAACACTCAATCATCTCTCCCTACAAATAATGAAACAGTTACCGAAGCGGAAGTGCTACAAGATGAGACTACGGCCGCACATGAAGTCCCAAAAAACGAACTAATAAGCTCAACTGATGAAGTCACAAAATCCACTCCTACTGAACTATCTTCAGTTGACACCGAAACAAACTTCATGCATAAGGCAGTGGATACAGATACTCCCGCTGAAGTCACCGATGGTCTCTATGAAATTGCAACTTTTACCGATCCTAACAAAGTAGTGGACGTACGTGGCGGCTCTCGAAATAATGGCGCTGCGGTACAGACCTATCGCTCTAATGGAACTGGTGCACAAGTGTGGCGTGTCACGCAATTAGGAGGCGGTCTTTACACCCTACAAAATCTTCGGTCGGGAAAATACCTTGATATTCCTGCTGCAAAAGCAGTCGAAGGTGCCCAAGTTCAACAATATACTGAAAATTCCACTAAAGCGCAGCAATGGGAAATCGTCCCCGATGAAGGTCGCAAAGGCTACTTTGTACTTCGCGCTTACCTAAATGGCAACCTCGTACTCGATACAAAAGAAGGAATTCTAAAACTAGGATTCGCAGATGGTGATGCTACACAGGCTTTTTCTTTCGAGAGGATAGTAGCCGCTGTAAGTGATGGTCTTTATGAAATTAACAATGTTAATGCCCAGAAACCTATTGAAATCCCTGGTGGCAGCAACAAAAATGGCGCACCTGTTGCCATCTATGCTTCCAATAATTCAGCAAGTCAACGCTGGCGTATCCAACTGGCAGGTAAAGATAGCTATACCATCCAAAACGTACGATCGGGCAAATTCCTTTCTGCAAATACTAGTAAAGGAAAGCTTAGCCGTATTATTTCCCAGCGTGATGCTAGCTATGCCTCAGACCAAATTTGGAAACTCAGCCCTGTTGATGGCAGCGGCATATTTACCGTAGTATCAGCGCTAGATTCTAATATGGTATTAGATGTCACTGCTGCAAAAACCACAAACGGCACTAAGCTCCAGCTCTACAAAAGCAACGGCACCCTTGCTCAATATTTTTCATTCTCACAAATCAATCAAAATATTGCAGATGGTGTCTATGAACTCAAAAACCTCAAATCGCATCTTGCGCTCGAGGTAAATTCTGGCTCTATCACTCGTGGAGAGAATATCCAGCAGGGCAATAAAAAGACCGATGGATCGCAGTACTTTTACGTTCGCTACAATCACGGCAACGGCTATTACACCTTTACCAATGTAAAAAGTGGTAAGTGTCTGGAAGTAAAGGACGCTTCAAACTCACAAGGTGCCAATATTCAACAAGGCGATGTCGCTAATAGCTATGCTCAACAATGGACCATCCGTGAAGATAATGGTCTATACGGAATTTATTCCGCAATAGGAGGACTGGCACTTGACGTAAGTGGAGGTTCAACTGCCAGTGGTGCAAACGTACGGGTCTGGACTTCAAATGCTAGCGGTGCACAACGCTGGACATTTAAGCATGTAGACCAGTGGCTTAACAATGGTACCTACAAAATTATTGCTACAAATAACAATGGCAATGTTTTGGCTGTCGTTGACGGTAGTCACAATAACAGCACCGCTATCACAACCCGTAAGGTACAAAAAGCTAATAATTACCAAAAGTGGCAACTAAGTTGGGATGGAAACTTTATCAAGCTCATTAATGTTGCCACCGGTAAAGCACTTGATATTCGTTCTGGTAAGACTACTAACGGTACCATTATTCAACAGTTCCGCAGCAACAATAGCAATGCGCAACGTTGGCTACCTGTAATGACGGAATCAGGAATTATGCTGCAATCTGCCCTTGATGCACATGTTGTTGTGGATATCGCAGGTGGTAGTAAATCTGCTGGAGCAAAAATCCAAACATATACCAACAATAATTCCTTAGCTCAACGCTTTTTATTTGTAAATTCAGCTCTACTTGAAAATGGAACTATTTACACCATTTATGTTGACCCTGAAAACACTCTCGCCAAGTCCAATCAAGTAATGGATGTTCAAGGTGCTTCAAAAGTAAGCGGCACACGTGTACAGATTTACACTACTAACAAAACCGCTGCACAACAGTTTGAACTAATCTCTGTTGGTGAGGACAGCTATCGCCTGCAGAACGTCAATTCTAAATTGTTTATCACTGCAAATGCTTCTGGCACAATCACCCAAACTGCAGCAAATAATTCCAGCACTGTATGGCTTCCTCGCTGGGATGATACAACCGATTCAATTGTTTTGATGTCTTCTAGCCAACTAAAGGCAATCACAGCAGTCAACGGTAGACTTAACCTAACAAATTGGTCAGAAAACAACTCTACCCAAGGTTTTCTTTTTACTAATATCCCACAACAAAAGCGTCTTCATGGCATTGATATCTTTAGCGGTGATGGAGATGCTGGCATTAATATCGCACGCATACCCGCAGATTTCATCATCGTAAAAGCAACACAGGGTACTGATTACACCAATCGCTACTTCCGCAAGCACGCCGATGAAACCCTTGCCGCTGGCAAGTTACTTGGTCTTTACCATTTTGTAGACACAACAAAGGGAGCCATTAATGAGGCACGCTACTTTGTTGATACTATTAAGGGCAAGGCTGGGGAAACCAACTATATCGGCAAAGCGGTGCTATTCCTTGACTGGGAAAACAATGATGTTACAGGTCAAAACAACATCAGCAAGGGTCCAAAATATGCAAAGGCATTCCTTGATGAAGTAAAGCGCTTGACTGGTGGTGTAAAGCCTCTTATTTATATGAGCAAAAGCGTTACTGGCAGTAGCTATAACTGGCAGAGCGTTGCCGACGCAGGTTATGGTCTTTGGATGGCTCAGTACCTCTATAAATACTATGATAATGATGTAAAAGGTCACGTAGATAATCCCACCCTCATTTACAACGATGCCGAAGATGGCCAACGCGAGTGGAGCAAACCTACCCTCTATCAGTACACCTCAAAAGGAAAGCTTCCAAACTATAGTAAATATCTGGATATGAATGTCTTTTATGGCAACGCTGCAGACTGGAACGGTTTGGCAGCAAGGCATTAAGTACTATAGAGCCAGAATCATTCCATATACAAAAAGGCCTCTCAATGAGAGGCTTTTTTGTATCACATTTCTTTAACTAGAAAATGTTAGCTCAGTGGATATCTGCGCTCGCGCTCATACTCTGCGGTCACTTGGAGTTCCCACGCACGACGGTTGCTCTTAACAACCGTATCCAAAATCAAACCACAACAAAGCAATAAAGCTCCCAAGCCACAAAACGCCACTGCGAGAATTGCAGTAGGGAATCTCTGGACAAGACGTGTTACTTGGAATTCCCAAATAACAGGTACGCCCAAGACTAGACCAATGATGATGCAAAGTGCGGCAAGAATTGAGAAAAACGGTAAGGGCTTATAGTCCTTAAAAAGACCTGCGATCATTCCTAAAACTTTTGCACCATCTGAAAACGTATTGAGCTTTGAAAAGGAACCTTCTGGACGATCACGGTAATTAATTGGCACCTGAACAATACGCCAACGTTTATCAACTGCATGTATAGAAAGCTCTGTCTCAATTTCAAAGCCTGATGAGATCACTGGCAAAGTCTTTGCAAAAGCACGAGAAAATGCTCGATATCCCGTCATGATATCTGCGTAACGAAAACCATAGAGCCTATTAATTGCCCAACGAACCATGTTGTTTCCAAGACCATGGAAAGCCCGCTTATTTTCTGCACCATAGGTTCCATTACTAAGACGATCGCCTACCACATGGTCTGCGCTTCCATCGAGAATAGGTGTAATTACTTCGCGTACTTGCTCTACGGGATAAGTATCATCCCCATCAACCATTACATAGCAATCCGCATCAATATCACGTAACATCTGGCGTACGACGTTGCCTTTACCTTGCCTACCCTCAAAACGAACAACCGCCCCGTGTTCGCGAGCGATTTCAGCGGTACGATCGGAAGAATTATTGTCATATACATACACAGTCGCCTCGGGAAGATACTTATGAAAGTCATCTACAACCTTTGCAACTGTCAGTTCCTCGTTATAACAGGGGACGAGCGCTGCTATAACTGGCTTCTCTGGAGTTAACACTTTTGCATTCGGTTCAGACATACATCTCCATCCATCGGTAGCATCTCTTGAATCTTATCATTCAATTCGTTGCGCCAACTAATGATATTGACATACAACACGCACTCTTAAACAAAGATACGGTATGCTTCTACTAGTAAAAAGCTGCAAATCTAGGACGTAGCTAATGAAAATACTTGCAATAATTCCAGCATACAACGAGGAAGACTGCCTCGAGACAACCGTAAAGGAATTCGAAGAGGTTTGCCCTAATGTTGACTACCTCGTAATTAATGACGGATCAAAAGACCACACTCCGGAAATTTGCGATGAGCTTGGACTTAATCACATAGATATGCCCATTAACACAGGGCTTGCTTCTGGATTCAGGGCAGGCATGAAATACGCTTTGAAACATCACTATGATGCAGTTGTTCAGTTTGACTCTGATGGACAGCATATCCCCAGTTATATCCCACTCATGGCTAAAAAACTTGAAGAAACGGGTTGTGACATTGTTTTAGGCTCACGCTATCTTGCTGGAGAAAAGGCAGCAGGTCTGCGGAATGTAGGTTCGCGGATTATCTCCCACATGATTCGCATGGCGACTCATATCACAATCACCGACCCCACCTGTGGACTACGCATGTATGGCAAGCAGATGATTCCTCTCTTTGCAAAAGGCTTTGACCTCGAACCAGAACCAGACACAATGGCCTTACTCCTTCGAAATGGTGTTACCGTCTGTGAAATACCTATTTCCATTCGTCAGCGCCAAGGAGGAACAAGTTATCTCAATCCTTTCCGTGCATCTCGATACATGCTCAGAACACTGGCATCCCTTGTTCTGTTTGTATGGTTTAGGTAGGAGTTAGGAAATCATGCCCATATTTCAGCAAATTCTCTTATTAGCCGGCGCCTTACTTATACTGGGAATAGTTATTCATTCGGTGCACAAAAAAAGAATCCTTATTGATGACTCACTTTTTTGGATTGCACTTGCTTTGTTTCTCGTCATTTTAGGTGCCTTCCCACAAATTGTTTATTTCTTCGCACGAGTTTTTGGTTTCCAATCCCCTGCTAACCTTGTGTTTGCTGCAATCACAGCTCTTTTATTGATTAAAGAATTCCGTACTTCCGCAAAGCTTTCTCTGCTTAAAGACCGCGTCAACCAACTTGCCCAAGAAATTGCCTTACGAGATTCAAATGACAAGGATAGTAAGTAATGAATTCAATACGTGTCAGCATCATTGTCCCGTGTTATAAGGTTGAAAAATACCTCCCCCGTTGTCTTGATTCCCTTGTAAATCAAACGCTGGAGGGTGTAGAGGCTATCTGCATTAACGATGGCTCTCCCGACCACTGTATCGACATTTTGCATGATTACGAAAAACGTTATCCCGGGCGTATCGTCGTTATTGACAAGCAGAACGAGGGTGTTTGGCGTGGTCGCTGGGATGGAATAAAAAAAGCTCGTGGCGAATATATTGGCTTCCTTGATAGCGACGATTATGCCGAACTTGATTTTGCTGAGAAGCTTTATGACGCAGCAAAATCCTCAAATGCTGATCTTGCTGTATGTGGCTTCAGTCGCATAGACATGGAGACAGGTAAAAAAATCACCCATGAAATGTGCCTTAAAAGACCGAGTTTTAGCATTGATGAAGACCCTGGCAGGTTAATAGAGATGAATGGTGCGCCTTGGAACAAACTCTGGCGTGCTTCTATTCTACGTTCCATGTGCGACCTACAAGTACCGCCAAAAGTTCTCGACGATATGCTTTTTCAGATGCTCGCTTTCCTTGAGATGCATGGAGCCATTGTCTTTACACCTCATAGTCTCGTGAATTACATGATTCGTCTTGATTCGATTATCAACACTATCTCTTTAGAAAAGCTGCAAACTGGCTATGATGCCTTTCTTGAGGTTCGCAAGCTCTACGAGAGCCATAAAGCCAGTCTCGAACTACTTCAGGCGTTTGATGCAGTAGCTTTTGAGCATCTGGGTATTTCCATGATGTTCCGCATTTCATGCGACAAGAGCATCAATCTCTCTGAGCAAATAAAAGTCTGTACTGACTTCTTAGACAAACATTTCCCCACATGGAGACAAAATCCATATATTTCTTTTGCCTATGCTCAAAAGCAGGGCGGAGCATTT
This sequence comes from Atopobium sp. oral taxon 810 str. F0209, assembly GCF_000466405.1. Classification (GTDB taxonomy): domain Bacteria; phylum Actinomycetota; class Coriobacteriia; order Coriobacteriales; family Atopobiaceae; genus Olegusella. Next base: position 25,489 of record NZ_KE952938.1, read on the forward strand.
AAACGACTATGGCTAGCCCAGAAAGTTTACAAGGCACATCTACTCGGTCCATTTCTCGGGCTTTACCGCTTCGCTATTGATGTTCTACACATCGATATCAAGTGGTAAATCATCCCGGATTCAATTACAAAAGACCTAATAAGAAAAGTAGTCTCACTGCAAGCTCTTCGGTCGGTTTCTGCCGCAAACGCTCAGCAAACATGGTTTTGCTGAGTCGTTTGCCATCAAGTATGCAATCAATCATAGCGAGGTCATCTGCATCCAGACGCTGAGCATAGCATTCCTTAAAATGCTTAAGTTGTTTCTTTATTTCGCTCAATTGCCCTTTGCCGAGAAATGTTTTGATACGAAACGCCAATAAAGCTAAACCCCCACTACCTGTAGGGCTAACACTGGAGGTTAAACGCCGATAATCAAGCGATGCAAAGTCATCAAAGTAAATCTCACCCAAGCCCGCCGCTACAAGCGCCATCCACCAGTCGTGGGTATACACTCCCTCACTACCGTTGGCAAGCAATTCTTGGACAAGGGTTCTGTTCATCAAAGAAGTATTGCCTGAACACACGCTTTCTACAAGGAGCGTCGGCAATGAAACTCCAATGCGATTGAGCTGCGATCGAGCAATAAAGTTCATATCCTCATCGCAGAAGTTATACTCGCTGCAATACAGTTGAGGAACGGACTGATCTCGTGCTGCAATCATTCGCACTGCTCGACTGATTTTGTCTGTATGCCACGCATCATCTTGGTCGCAAAAAGCTACAAAGTCGTAGCTATCATCTGGCATCGTCAGAGCGTCAAAGAATGAACCAACAACACCTTTATTCTCCCCAGCCTTATACTGCAGCAAGCCTTTTGCGGCATATGCCTCTAGCAATTCCAGCGTTGAATCTGTAGACCCATCGTCCCGCACAAAAAGATCAACCTTTTTATCTTGAGCAAGCACAGAATCAATCTGTTCGGCTAAGTATTTTTCTCCATTATAGGTAGACATAACAACAGCCACGCGGGAATTAACTACAAGACGATCACCTTTATCAAGCAAATCTGTTGACTCCAATTCCCGTGGTTTTATCTCTGGCTCCGCTTTTCGTCCTACCTCATATAAGGCAAGTTCCCAATCCATACCTGCCCTCATTACAACCGTCGCATTAAGCACATCATGCATATGGCACCAACTCAAACGCTTAAGTGGCGAAAAACCTAAAAGTTCTGCCATTCCTTGGCAGAGGTCTTTTTCTGTCGTATCGAGCTGTTCTCCATAACATTGCAAAAAAGCTGCAGCTTGCCGCACTCGTGCATCCACACTATCCAGCTGCTGAGTACTGGGTAGTAGCTTATGTACATAGTTTCCTAATTTTTGCAAAATACCAGTTGCAGAAGCAGAACTAGCACCTACTGAATTATTTCCATGCTGTCGATAGAGCATCGTTGCTTCTGACACATAGCCAATATGACCAAAAGCGGCTGCCGTCAACATAAACCACCAATCATGCATGATAATCGAGCTGCGAATCTTAGGCAGGCGCAATGTATCATGGTATAAAGCTCGATTAACAAGCATGACACAGCCAGGAGAAACATTTTGTGCAAGGAGATTTGCAAGTGAGACTCGATTGGAATTGAGTCCAGAAAAGTCCTGGAATGATGATGCTATCACCTCAAGAGACTCATCAACAACGGCTAAATCAGAAAAGACAAGAAGCGGAACATCTTTTCCGTACCGCTCCTCTAAACAATGCATCTCCTTTATCTCGCGTTCAAGCTTATCTACAAGCCATACATCATCTTGATCACAAAATGCAATATAAGGAGCAGTTGCCCTGTCTACCAAACTGAAAAAATTGTCTCGAGCATTTCCATGAGCCTCAGTATTGGCTACATCGCGTATTCGTTTGTCATGCTCGGCATAACGGGCCACAATAGCAGTCGTAGCATCTTGGGATAGGTCATCTGAAAGCAAGAGCTCCCAATCGCGATAGTTTTGCACTAATAGCGATTCCAGCTGACGCTCAATAAAACACTCACCGTTATAGCTTGCTAATAAAATCTGTATTGAAACAGCCATATTTCACCCTAGCTATATATGAACAACAAAAAATCATCCCTTATTACATTACTATGAAGACAACATTTTTCATTTCAAGAGCTTGGAGTTCTCATGCATCTCAGAAATTATCTCTACCTTGCTGGGATAGCTCTTATTTCCTTCGTACTTTTACTTCTCTGTTGTCACTACTCTAGGCAGCTTCTGGCTAAAGAAAAGCATCGTAGTAGTTTTGAAATACTTGTTCTATTCTCAATATTAATTTTAGGCACAGCAGCTATTCTTGGAAATCAAATCCTTGGAACCGCTAACGTTACGCTTGGTTTTAGAAGCAGTGTAAACGATACATTTGATCAGTACATTCCTTACTATCTGGATATTATTCACAATGCGCAAGTCGGTGGTTTACCCTTTTGGTCCCACCATTTTGGTATGGGATCAAGTTTCCTCGCTAATCAAGAATGGTTAATGGATCCTTTTAACATCGTTTTAATTCCACTATGCCTTGTCTTTGGTGAAGAATTCTTGGCCCAAGCACTCGCCATTACCTTCGCCTGTCGTGTGTTCTGTGCTGGTCTTTTTTTCTCACATTTTTTGACTCGCTTTTGCTCAACTCCTCTTGCACGTATTTTTGGTGCTTCTAGCTATGCTTTTGCTGGCTACCTCTTTACTGTGGGCAAGCATTATTTCTTTGGTACCGCTTGGGTATTGTTACCACTGATACTGTTGGGTCTTGAAGATCTAATGCAACGCAAATCAGCTGGTGCATTCGCATTAGTTAGTATCACCTCTGCGATTTATATTTGCTTTAGTGTCTATTTTGCGTTTATGACACTTATTTTTTCACCCATATACGTTGCCTTACGCCTTCTTATCATAATTGAGGAAAATCAAAAGGGACATTATTTCCAGCGCTTCTTGCTGTGCGCAATGTCCGTACTTACTGGTGTATTGCTAAGCGGCATCATGCTCTTTCCAGCAGCCTACTACATTATTGCCGAAACAAGCCGCGTAGGTGGAACAGCTGCTTCCTCAAAGGGTACCGCTCTTAGTATGCTATCAAGCTTTATGTCACCCCGTGGTATTGGGTTCATATGTAGCAGACTTATGGGTAATGCACTTATAAGTGTCGGCACAAACTATGAATTTATGCCCAATAACAATGAGCTGGAATTTTTCCAAGGCGGGCTAGGCTGCGGCGTATATATCCTATTAGGCCAATTTCTCTATTGGGTATACAGTCAAACGAGCACAAGGCATCGTATTGCCGCTACATGTGCCTTACTATTTATCACGTTTTATTCGATTAACTTCTTCCTGCCTTCACTTATCACGATATTTCGTTATCCCACCTACCGTGCCTCCCTCAGCATAGATGCAATACTAATTTGTGCAATGGCAATAGGGCTTGAGAAAGGTTTTATTGAGCGCAAACCCGCATGCATTCCACTATTGTTCTCCATTTTTTTCTCAGCCCTTGTACTCATGTGGTCCTTAAATAAAACTATCAATTCTCGATTGCAATGCATGTTTTTCATTGTAATTCTGGCGCTTTCAACGCTTTTGACTATCCTCTGTTTTAAAAAACAAACTTGGATTCCAGTACTTACACTTGGTGTCTGTGCATTATTTATTTCGAGTTCTCTGGTAGATTCCTTTTCGGAAATTAATCGTAATCCACGCATAGTACCAAGTAATAAATTCCCACCAGCGGCAAGTCAGGCGCTTAGTGGAAACACAATCACTGCCTTGTCTAAGCTACAAGCCCGTGACAATAGCTTCTATCGAGTAGAGCGCGATTTTCACAGTCTTACAAAATGGAATGATGCACTTAGCTTTAACTACGCAGGCATTTCTAGTTATAACAGTGCAGAAGATGGTGAACTAGGAGATTTCTTTAATAAACTCTGGCCAACAGCCATATCTCATCGGACAAATAATTTCAGCTGTTATACCTTCCCTATAGACTCCACCAGCTCCCGCATGATGGCTATTACTGGTATTCGCTATCTCATCTGCCAGAACCCACTACCCTCAAAAACAAGCTGGGCAAAGCAAATAGAACAAGTTAATGGCTTATATATCTACGAGATAAGCTTTAGGGGAACCATAGTAAGCCCTCTTTATCTCAGAAATTCTGTGCTAAGCCAATCAGATGCAGAGAAGCTTAACATTAAACAACGGCAGCAAGCACTTGATAACAGTATCATTGTAGAAGACAGCCAGATAAGCTTACTCAATATCTCTTCCAACCAAAACAAGATTGAGACAAAAGTACAACTAAAGCTTGCTAGTGATAACTCTATCAGTGGCATCATCGACACTAACAGTGACGGGATTGCCTGTCTTGCTATACCCCACACAAAAGGCTGGAATCTTACTCTTGATGGCAAGCCTTTAGAAACTTTCTCCGCAAATTATGGCTTTATCGGCTTTAACTGCCCAGCAGGCAGACATGTGCTCCATGCCTACTATATCCCTGCTGGCATTATCCCTGGAATATTGATAAGTATTGCAGGAATTGTCTTCACTGCCGCATTCGTTATTTACCTCATTAAGAATAAATCCGTTGTTGATGGAGATATTCGGAACAACCGCAGGGTTAACTGATGCGATATTAGGCTCTTCTTGCCAAACTAGGAAGACATAACCAAATTGGAGCAGAAAATATCAGCGGGGACATATAACGGAATAAAACAACTGGACCGAATATAAGGGTGACAAGTAAGCCAAAACAAAGTGTCAAAGGAACAACTAACTGCATTTTCCGTTCGCATATAACATGAGCAAGTAACAATAGCAGTGCCCACACATAGAGTCCAGACTTGCATATCTGGGCCAAAAGTGGCAGACGAGCATAAGGCATACTCCATCGCTGCTCATCTTTTGGGAATACCTTATCTCCGAATAATTTATCAAACACATGCTTATACACAGGAAATTTGCTTTGCCGTTCAATAGTTATATAGTCAGACCCAGGAAGTGAAAAATCGACATAGTCAATATAAGCATGAGTCATTTTGGCATCATAGTACTTAATGTCTGGATACCACAAACCATATGTAAGCTCAAGATGGGCAAGGATGTAACTACGCGGATGTCTCAAACCTAAATGTGCCCAAAACGCAATAAAGCCCTTAGGATCCTTGCTAATCAACTGGGTATTAAGGTGCGCTTTATACTGATCTGAAATTCTATTGTCACGAAAATAATTATGAGAATTGAGAAAGTGCTCGGGCATATACGTATAGAGTTGATTAAGATCTTCCTCAGATAGGGTATTTTGCTCATGGTTCCATACATAGACGAGCTGTGTTGCAGGAACGCTCATCATTTCCGTAATGGTAGTATCTTTTCGCGCACCCATCAAACTAAGTATCGGGCCATGAAACAATAGATAACCCACGCATGCCATAAAGACAACGGATAACAGCCTTACGCGCCATACTTTTGGCGATGCTAAAGCAAGCGCTACTAAAACAAAAATTAAGGTATAGAAACCATTGTTACGACACAGACAGAGAAAAAGTGCCCAAAACATCATTCGAGCGGGATATTTCCAAGATTGCCAAAATTTCTCTGATTCGTTTACCGCTATAAATAGCAGCATCAAACACATAGCAAAAGCTGCCATAAAGGGTGCATCTTGTAAAACTGAAATAGAGATTATTACAAGACCTAAGTTGAGACAAAAGAACGCTGTACTAAATCCCAACGCCTTATAACCAAGACGAGTATTTAAAAAATTGAGGATACGCCATACTACATAGAGAATAAAGACTAACTGCAGAAGTGTAAGTACTGCAAACCCCAATTCATAAGCACCAGCTATACTCCAACTTGTATGAACAAAAAAATAAAAGAGCAGCTGATAAGGAATAGACCATTTTGCTTGTAGTATGCCTTGACTTATCCCTCGATACCATTCAGGAGAATCAGCCTCGTAGATACCTGGCCAGAGCGCAAGCCACGCGGCAAACCACAAGACACATATCAGACTAAATGCCAGATAAACATGCTTTTTACTAGCAGAGATAGGAGTGTGATTGGCATGCCCCCAGCTACTCATCCATTCTAATAAATAAAGTACCAACGGAAAGAAAGTGAACACATAGAGTAGAGCATTCCCTAGTACTGACCCTAGATGGACAAATCTATCTTGCCAGATAAACTGAGTTCCCAGAGCCATACAAAATGAAAATATCAAACTCAAAACAGCAGAAGATATAAGATATTTCGGCGTGTGCTTTGATGTAAAAATGCAATTCCACAAAAGGAAGAAGGCAACGCAAAGGATAGGCAATACTAGTGAGCCTTGGACGCTCTTCTCAGCTGTAAAAGATGCGAGATAACGGAGCACTCCACAAGAAGAAATTAATGCAGAAAAAAGTGTGAGGACTTTTATCTGATAAAGCTCGGCTCTACACATCCCATTATCCTGCATTTAATTATCCTTTTCTGGATGCTGGGTATCGTTCTTTTCCGTTCCAACAGGAAAATTAACCCTGTCACGAACTACATACTGTGGGGTTGAATTAACCGAGAGCACAATATTGCCTACGTACTCACCAATCATCCCCAAAGCAAAAAGCACTACGCCAAAAAAGAAGAGGAGTAGACAAATGATAGAAGCCCACCCCGCTGGCATAAGAGGATCCGTCATTTTTTGAATGATGACTACAATTCCTGCAATGAAGCCCACCACTACAAAAAACATGCCCATCCAAAAAACCATGCGAAGCGGAAGTTTGGTGTAATTAAAATAGGAAAGCCATAAATTGATTAACTTCCTAAGGGTATAACCAGAACTTCCATGCTCTCGTTGGTGATGCTTTACCGTCACATTACCAATTCGAGTGGTCATACGAGTAAAGAGTGCATCCACAAAAGGATTGTAGTTATGGAATTTAATCATCTGATTTTTGATTTGAGATGTGCACATCCAGAAACTTGATGTCTTCATATCTGCAGGTTGTTCAAGCAGGATATTTCCCGTAACTTTATTAAGCCAGCTCGAAAAACGCTTAAAAGGACTTAGTGAGGGTCTTTCTTCGAAAACACCATATACCACATCATACTCACCACTCTCCATTGCACTAAGCAGTAAGGGGATCTGAGATGGATGTGTTTGCAGATCATCATCCATACAAAGCACCAAGTCCCCTTCAGCATAGTTAAGGGCGCACATTAAAGCGCTATGTTGCCCAAAGTTACGCATAAGGCAAATGCCATGGACATTGGGATATGCTGATGCAAGCCCGCAAATCTTGTCATAGGTTTTATCAGGGGGATTGTCGTTGACTAATATGAATTCACAGTCATAGACAGCACTTTTTTCAAACTCAGCCTGTGTCAAACGAACAACATCATCAAGACTTTCCTCCGAATGGAAGCAAGGTACTATAACTGAAACGAGCACACTATCCCCCTGAGCCGCTGTTGTTTTAATCTTGGTTGCACCCGCTAATTATTATTGTAAAAAGACAAAATTGCAGTAACAACTGCTCGTTTATCTTCGTCAGCTAGGTTGAAATACATAGGCAGTCGTACCAACCGATCACTTTCACGTGTTGTGAACTCATCTTCCCCATTAAAATGACCGAACAACTTGCCCGCTGGTGCTGAATGCAGGGGAATATAGTGAAAAGTTGCTTGAATACCCCGCTCCTTAAGGTAGGAAATTAATGCAGTCCTCTCACTAAGGTTGGCACATTTAATATAAAACATATGTGCATTATGCACGCATTCATTTGGAATATGAGGTAACCCGATATCTCCCCTTTTAGCAATCAGTTGCAGCTTTTCCCAGTAATAACTCCAAGTCTCAAGCCGGCTATCATTAATTTTGTCCGCAACCTGCAGTTGACCCCAGAGATATGCAGCATTGATATCGCTAGGAAGATAGCTCGACCCCCGGTCTACCCACGTATATTTATCAACCTGACCACGGAAGAAGCGCTGGCGATTGGTCCCTTTTTCACGAATAATTTCTGCGCGGTCATTATAGATAGGGTCATTAATGACCAGAGCACCACCCTCACCCATAGAGTAATTTTTTGTTTCATGAAAAGAGTAACAACCAAAAGTGCCGATAGTACCCAGTGCGCGGCCTTTATAGCTACTCATTACCGCTTGGGCTGCATCTTCTACAACCAAAAGATTATGTTTGCGTGCAATGCTCATGATGCTATCCATCTCACAAGCAACACCGGCATAATGCACTGGCACAATTACTCGTGTGCGATCAGTAATAGCAGCTTCGATTTTTGTCTCATCAATGTTCATGGTATCAGGGCGAATATCAACAAACACTAAAGTTGCGCCAACCATCTGAAAGGCTGTAGCAGTAGAAGAAAAAGTAAAACTTGGAAGTATTACTTCATCGCCAGGTTGAAGATCACATAAAATAGCAGCCATTTCAAGCGCAGTAGTACCTGAGGTGGTAAGTAGTGCTTTTTGAGCTTTAAAGCGCTTTTCAAGCCAAGCATGACAACGCTTAGTAAAAGGACCATCACCACTAATCTTGTGATTATCCTCTACAGCTTCACGCACAAAAGCCATCTCGCTCCCAATAAAAGGTGGTACATTAAAATTAATCATTACGCTACTCCCAGCGAATAAATGGCAATGCCACACACGATGAAAACTAATGCTATATACTTCTGCAGATTCATTTTCTCATGAAAGATTGTAACGCCAAAAATAGTTACATAGATATAGCTGGTAGCTTCCAGCATGGGACCCATTGAAAGCGGTATGCCTCGATAGGCAAGGATCGACATGATAGTTGACCCTATAAAAATGATATAGCCCCCGATTACAAATGGATTCAGATATTCCTTGATTGTTGAGCTATAGTGCCGCATAGCGGATTTCTTCAACAACACCTGAGCTACTGCTGCAATAAATACCCCAAAAAGAAGAATAAAGGCATAGCGTAGATCTAGGTTTTCCATGGCTATACCTCTTTTCCATTATTAGCTGCACTATCCTTTTTATTTGCATCTGCTGTGGTATACAACACAACGCCAATAAGCACAATAAGCCCACCAATAAGCTTAGGAATACTTACCTGTTCTTGAAAAATAAGCACTCCCCAGATAAGGCCCCACACCACAGTGACTGCTCTATTCGCATACGCAGTCGTAAGAGGAAGATACTTGATAATTTGCTGCCAGCCCAAGGCGTAAATGCCTAAAATACCAATAATGCCGCTATAGTACAGCACAAAAGGAATGCTGGGAAAAGCGAGTCCTGAAGCAACTTTACTTAATACGGTGCTGAGAGAATAAAACATCAACAGAAGTTGCAATAAAAGATAGATTTTTAGCTTTGATGGACTCATAAATTAATGCCTCTCCACAGGTAAGAAGGGTATGAGGTCTTCCAATTGAGAAGACTTAAGGATAAAGAACCCATGTCGGGAACCGCTGTCAACGATATCTGTTGACATATCCCCAAAAGAACTCACAAATTCAACTAACTCAGGACATGCTTCTCGAACGATATTCAATGTTGCAATATCGTTCGAATCAAAAATAAAGCGAATCATGGCATGAGCTGCTGTATGTAAGGAGGTTATATTGGGCTTTTTTCCCAATGCACAATCAATAACCGCCCCAACAAAATCAATGCCTGTAGAAAGCGGGACAAGACTACTACCAATGCAGTCTCCACCCATGCGACTTCCAATCTCAACAATCTTTATTTCCCCCGTGGGAAGCAACATGAGTTCCGAATGAGAAGCACCATATTGCACGCCCAAACTATCGAGTGCATGAGGAACTATTAACTTAATCTTCTGATAGATTTCTTCAGAAACTGGCGCAGGTTCAAGGTGGCCGGTTTCTATAAAGTGCGGGGCTCCAGAGGTAAATTTCTTGGTCAGCGCAAGAAAATGATGTTCTCCTTTCCAAGAAATATATTCAACACTAAATTCTTCACCATCCATACATTCTTCAATGAGAGCTTCTTTCGCAAAAGATGAGTCAATGGCACGCTCTACCGCATCTTGAAGAGCAGTCATATCAGCAGCATCAAGCTTTGTGATACTACGACTCCCCGAACGATCTACAGGCTTAACTATGAGTGGATAAGTCATACCAAAATCTAATATAGGCTCGCCCGCACGAATAAGGCGGCTTTTAGGAGAAGGATCTCCGTTACGCTCGAACGTTTGACGCATCAAGTGTTTGTTTGTAGATTTTTCTACCGTATCAACAGAATTTGACACCAATCCTAAACGCTCGGCAACCCGTGCAACGGTAATATTTCCCAAATCAGATCCAATAGTACAAATACCCTCAACTCCAACTTTATTACAAATATCGCAAATTTCGTCGATTTCAGTAATTGAAATCGGGTAGAAGACATCAGCGGTCTTCTCACCAATCGAACCATCCTTCCAAGCAAACACATGAGTCTCAAGTCCGCGTTCTTTTGCTTTGAGAATGAGGGGGTTCTGGAAATCTGAAGCTCCAATAATGGCAATCTTTTTCGGCATGCAAATACACCGACCTTTCCAGCAAAATCTGCGAACATAACACGCCATCCTCCATGCCAATCATATGGAGTAACATGCATAGCGATGTCATCCATGCACTATTTAGGAAGAATCCCCATAGTTGCCATGATGAAAATGAAGTATAGCCCATGTCTGTTGCCAATCCGCTTAGCCAGCTGAAGGACAACTATGCCATTATTGGGACTAGATGTTGTTGCTTACTTGTCTCTTGTAAAGCTTTGTAACGGAGGAGTGTATGGACCAAAACGAAGTTATACGTTTGGTTGAAACTCTCAATCTACGCACTATCGAGCTTCGTGATTCTGATATCTATTCGGCGGGGATTCGCGCAAATAATATTCACAAGCTCACGCATCCTTTGACCTTTGATCATCTTCGAAGTGGTTTTCGCGCATGGCTCACTTCACGACGTTTTGCCCGCGCCCCTCGTCATGAGCCTCGCTCAAACTTGGATCCCACTACATGGGAAAAGAGTTTACGTCCAGGTAGTAGAGCAAAAAAGGTAGTCGTGTACTCATGCATCACTGGTGGATATGACGTTCCCCTCGAGCCACTAATGGATGTGCCCCAATTAGATTACGTTATGTTCCTTTCTGGTTCAGAAGTACCTCACTCAACAAAATGGGACATACGTCCTATTCCTTCTGAAATCCAAAGGTTAGCTAATAATTCTTTGATTAATCGCTATATCAAATTTCACCCCCACGAACTATTTGGGGATTCGTATGATGCCTCAATCTATATTGACGGTAATATTCAAGTGATTTCTGATTTGAGTTATTACGCGGATATGATTCATCCTCAAGCGGGTATTGCCTTGCATTACCACCGAACTCGTAACTCAATTGCTGATGAAATGATTGCCTGCAACGCATTAGGAAAAGGGTCTCTTCCAAAAATGCAAGCGCAGGTTAACAACTATAAAGCACAGGGGTTTCCCCTAGATTATGGTTTACTCGAATGCAATATTATCGCAGTTGATTTGCATAGCACACTTAGTAAGAAACTAATAGCTGAATGGTGGGATGAACACTGCCGCTTTGATAGCGGCCGCGATCAGCTTGCCCTGCCCTACGTATTGTGGAAAAACAACATCCCTATCGAGTATGTAGCTACTATGGGGCATAACGCTTATCGAGATTCAAAGGTTTTCATCAAAAACCATGACGCTTAGAACAGGATTATCTGGTGAAAAAAGTATTAATGGTCTCTTGTGAAGGTCTAGGTAATGGCGGAGTGCAAGCAGTGATGATGGGTATTGTGCGGGGGCTTAAGTCACACTGTCACTTTGACATGCTACTTTTTACATCAGAGCGTCGTTATTATGACGACGAATTTGAATCATATGGAAACATCTTTCGCATTCCTCATTATGAAGGATCAAATCCATTTCTCATCTACTCAGATTACTATCTTCGGGGTCAGCATCTCTATAAAAGGGTTAAAGAGATTTTGAAAGAGCATGGACCTTACGAGGTAATTCATTGTAATAACGACTTTGAAGGTGCTTTGTGTCTCAAGGCAGCAGCTGAAGCTGGTGTACCCATACGTATCATCCAAGCACATGTCGAGCTCTCTCTTGCTAATGAAAACATACTTCGTAGGCATATTGACCTTAAAAGACGAAATCTCATTTGCCAATATGCAACCACATTAATTGGGTGCTCAACTAAGGCATGCAGTAGCTTGTATGGCCCAGATGCTCCTTTCATTATCATTCCCAATGCCTATGATGCTCAGCGCTTTAACAAAAATTTGTATTCCCTTCATAACGACCGACTGACACTCATACAAATTGGAAGATTTATCGAAAATAAAAACCAGTTATTTAGTGTGTCAGTTCTCAGGCATATCCAAGAATACATTGCAGATGCCCAGCTAAACCTTGTAGGGTTTGGAGATGATTCTGAATTATCTCGTCTGCATCATGCCATTGAAGAAGCAGGCCTAACCAATTTTGTCCACTTGTATCCAAGTGATGCAAATACCCCAGAATTACTTAGTGGTAGTTCAGCTCTACTCTTACCTTCTCGACATGAAGGCTTCGGCATCGTCCTTGTGGAAGCACAAGCTATGGGAGTGAGATGTTACGTCTCCGATACAGTGCCGCGAGATGCCAATGTGGGCGGGTGCAGCTATCTGCCTTTGCAAGACGGAGCTGCAATATGGGCAAGGCGCATCGTGAATGACTACTCGCAAGGTCTATGTAAACATCACGACTATGATTGCACACAATTTAAATCCACTACGGTTATAAAAAAAATCAGAGACATCTACTTTCCCTATCAACACTAAGCATCAAGAAGAAGGACAACGCACATGACAGACTCATCAAGACAGAGGGAAATAGGAGCACTTGTATCCTATGCAGATACCTTTGTTGCAATGGCAGTTGGCCTTTTATATGTTCCCCTACTCCTACGCACCATTGGTCAGGCGGAATACGGTCTATATCAACTCATCGGATCAATCATTGCATATCTCAATATCATCAGTTCAATGCTTGCTGCTGGCGTAACTCGGTATTACTGCAAGTTTTTTGCTCTTGGCGATAAAGAAGGCATGGCAAAAACGCTTGGCATTTCCAAAAAAATCTACAGTACAGCAAACATTGTTGTTGTCGTTGCTGCTACAGCTCTCATCTTCATCGTTCGCACGGTCTATGTGACATCTCTATCTCCCTGGGAGTTAAATGAAAGTGGCATTATCATAGGTTTGCTCGCCTTTAATTTAATGCTGACCATGAATAACACTCTTAGCATTGCCGTTATTACAGCTCATGAGCGTTTCGTTTTCCTGAAGCTATCAAATCTTACTTTAACTGCACTTCAACCAATTACCGTGCTGCTAGTGGTTCAGGCAATGCCATACGCAGTTGCAGTGAGTGCCGCGCAGGTTGCCCTCAATGCTCTACTAAGATTTGTACAGCGAAGCTATGCTATCAAGAAACTTGGTATGGATACCTCTATCCGCAAGTATGATCGAGACCTTGAACGAGAACTTATGCGTTTCTCCAGAAATATTCTGCTAAGCACTATCGCGGATCAGATTTTTTGGAAAACTGATCAACTTATACTGGGATACCTGTATGGCACCTCAGTCGTAGCCGTTTATTCCGTCGGTATGACCATTAATACAATCTATTTGTCACTGGGTATGGCTGTATCGTCAGTTTTCATGCCACAGGTAAGTGAATTGTGGCACAAAGACAAAAATATTCAAGCAATATCAGAGCTCTTTACCCGTGTAGCACGAATTGCACTTTATCCCCTGCTTCTCGTACTGCTCGGATTCATTGTCTTTGGCAAAGAATTTATCATACTTTGGGCAGGCCCTAGCTACGTTGAGGCATATCTCATTGCTGTGATTGTTATGATACCTTTTACTGTTGACCTCATGCAAAATATCGGTTTAACCATACTTCAGGTAATAAATAAATACGGATTTAGAAGCATGGTTTATCTTACTGCGGCAACACTCAATATCATCCTCACTCTTATTCTTGCCCAGACTTTTGGTGGCATAGGTGCCGCTATTTCTAGCAGTATTGCCATCATTATCAGTAGTGGATGCATCCTTAATTGGTATTACCAGACAAAAATTCATCTCGATATGATGATTTTTTGGAAAAATATCATCCGTGAAACAATTCCTCTAGTTGCCTACGCAAGCATCATGTTTTTTGCATGGTCACGCTACAGGATGGGCGTCAGTGCCATTGGTTGGATACCTCTAATCCTAGGCATTCTTATATTCAGTCTTGGTTTCTTGATAACCGCTTATCTCTTCTCGTTTAATAATTCCGAGAAGAACCTAGTAAAGCATCTCATTCATTTCAGCAATGATTAGAAGCTCTAACCAATCTCAAGCAGCTTCGCATACTCGTCAGCGTACTCGGCGGGATAAAACTGGTTGTAGCCTGCGCCGTGATAGAGCGTAATTTCGCTGAAGTAGAACTGTTTGCCCATGTCATAAAAATCGACACGGACATACTTAAAATTCTTTGCAATCTCAGTGCCAATGCGAAGCATTTCATCGAGACATTGTGGGCGCGGCTCAACGATTGGTTTAGTGATTTTTTTGTACTTAGCTTTGGAAGTGAACTGGAATGGCAGAAGTTTCCAATCAGGTGTAAAGAAAGCACGGTAGTTATCACCCTCGCGGTCGATAACCTTATATACAAAGGCACATTTCCCATTGAAGAAATGCAGTTTAATATCGGCTGGCACCCGCCCCTCAGAATCCATAAGAAGCTTTTCGATAAGCAAGCAAGGCTGAATATTTTTGTATTGCCATTCACGCGTTTCATAGTAATGGTTGAGCGTCATCCACACATGACAACGACCCCTCAGACGTTTGTAATCTACCTTATTGCGATCTCGAACAATTTTCCAAGTGCCCGCGCCACTATTGCATTTGATAATCGTGGGATAATCTGGAAACGCTTCTTTGGTGACTTCCTGCCAAGAATTAAGCTTTCTTACCAGCGGCACCAGATGCTCTTCACCAAAATGCTCAGCAATATAACTTCTAACACGATATTTATCCGCCACCATCGTGCAAAAATCGCGGTGATCATGGAGCTTGAGCCAGCACATCTTTTCATTGAGTGTCTGCGGATTATCAAGATTAGGAGCATAGCCTAATACCTGCGTAAAAATCTTCTCCTCAACCTTGCGCTCGCCCATAAGCTGCATGGGAAGTTTAAATTTCAAAGCAAAGTACAACCAACGAACGGGATAGGCCTCTTTTAGCTTACCGACAAAACTCATATGCTTCTCTCTTTCAAATTTTTATTCAAGCTCGCAAGACCTAGTTGAGATAAAAATCGCGATACCACTCGGCAAAAGCTCGCAGACCTTCACGCAGAGTTGTCTCAGGTCGATAGCCAAACTCGCACTCTAAAGCTTCGGTATCTGCATAAGTCATAGGTACATCTCCTGGCTGCATGGCTACAAGCTCTTTATGTGCCTCAAAATCAAAACCCTGAGGCAGCACACCTGCGCGCACCAATTCTTCTTGCAGGGTGCTGACAAAGTCGAGCAAACTTTCGGGACGACCGCCACCAATGTTGTAAATGGCATAGGGAGGCACTGGCAGTCCGTCTACGCCTGTTTTGCGCTCAGGAGCACGGACAAGTACCCGTACAATACCCTCGACAATATCGTCGATATAAGTAAAGTCACGACTACAATTCCCATAGTTAAAAATCTTGATAGTGTCGCCCTGTAAAAGCTTATTAGTAAAACCAAAATACGCCATGTCAGGACGACCCGCAGGACCATAAACCGTAAAGAAACGCAGTCCCGTCGAGGGAATGTCATAGAGCTTGGAGTAGGCATGCGCCATCAGTTCATTAGATTTTTTGGTAGCAGCATAAAGAGATACGGGGTTATCCACGCGGTCATCAGTGCTAAAGGGTACCTTGGTATTGCCGCCATATACTGACGACGATGATGCGTAGACTAGGTGTTCTACACCGCATGCTCCCCCATCGTAGCTGTGTCGGCAGGCTTCAAGAATGTTGTAAAAGCCAATAAGATTTGACTCAATATAGGAGTCGGGATTCGTAATGCTATAACGCACACCTGCCTGCGCTGCAAGGTTCATCACAATATCAGGCTGATAACGCTCAAAAAGGGAATCAACCAAAGCTTTATCTGCAATCGAACCTCGGATAAAATCCCAAGAAGCCTGAGGGTTTGCTTCTGCACGCTCACCAATCTTTGCTAGGCGCCATTCCTTAAGTGAAACGTCATAGTAGTCGTTCATATTGTCAATACCAACAACATGACAGCCCAATCCCAGCAAACGTTCCGAAAGATTCGATCCGATAAAACCTGCAGCGCCCGTTACCAGTACTATCTTGCTTTGCAAGTTCATGTCACTCATCTTTACTCCATTACTCTTGGCGCCAGCTCAGCTACATGCGTTAAACCCCATATAATCAATACCGTATACTAGCATTCACGCCCATCAAAAGGCTGTCGCTACGGCATTCGCAACATAAACGAAGGGATCTGAAATGAAACTTTTGATAGGTGGAGACTTCGCCCCTACCAAACAAAATTTTGATCTTTTTGAGCAAGGCGATGCTGAGGCACTCTATAGCTCTGAGCTTTTGAATTATCTCAAGACTTTTGACTATCGCGTCTTTGACTTTGAAACTGTATTTGAGGGCAAGGGCACTCTTATCGAAAAACATGGGCCCCTTATTACCACACCTGTATCCTGTCTTCCAGGCATTAACGCTATCAATCCCAATCTCTTTGTATTGGCAAATAACCATATTAATAACCTGGGCAAGGAAGGTATTCAGCACAGCTTTGATATTCTTGAGCAAAACAATATCGCCCATGTTGGCGCAGGTGTAAATCTAACCCAAGCGCGTGAACCCTATATTCTCGAGCATGGAGGACTCAAAATTGGTTTTTATGCCTGTGCTGAGCATGAATTTAATGCCGCCGGTGAGCAAAAAGCAGGCGTCAATCCCTACGACCCACTGGAAAGCTTCGATGATATTCGCAAGGCAAAAACACTCTGTGACTATCTCATCGTTTTTTATCACGGTGGCATGATTGAGTATCGCTATCCCCTACCTACTGAACGTCGGGTATTCAAAAAATTTGTCGATGCTGGTGCCGATCTTGTAGTTGGCCAACATACACACTGCATCGGCTGTGCAGAAAACTATCAGGGCAAAACTCTCCTCTATGGACAAGGAGATTTTCTTTTTGCTCGTCCTACGCTCAATGAATATCGCTACTCTGGACTCCTACTCGAGGTAACTATTGATAAAGATGGTCTTAGAGTCGATTACAATCTGCGTATCAAACCGCAAAACACTATTCGCTTGGCTACTGATAAAGAAAAAACTGAGATTCTTGGAGCTTTTCAACTGCGCGGACAAGAAATACAAGACCAAAAACGCTATACCGAGATTTATCGAACGCATCTTGAGACACGCAAGGGTTTCTATCTTGATAGGCTTCTTGGTAAATTTGGACGTTCACTTATCTATGCTGGTCTTAACAAGCTTACAAGCGGACGCTATCGCAAGTGGAAGATGCGCCGACGCTTTGACAAAACCGACTGGCTTATTTTGGATAACTGGGTAAGCTGTGAGACGCATCAGGAGCTCTTCCGTGACATGATTCAAAGTGAATGGCAGGAAAAATCATGAACGAAGTAGTACCTCCTCATCGCTGTACAGGTTGTGGTGCCTGTTCAATAGCCTGTCCTGTCAGCGCTATCACTATGGAGACTACCCCTGATGGTTTCTTACATTCACATATCAATCAGGACGTCTGCATTAATTGTAAGCGCTGTCTCAAAGTATGCCCCGTGCTGAATCCACCTGAAAAAAGGAAACAAGAGGCAGTGTATGCAGCGCAGTCACCAAACGCTGCCGTGCTCCAGCATTCAGCCTCGGGCGGTGCTTTTTTTGAGCTTGCAACAGCATTTTTAGCTGAGGGGGGCAGCGTCTATGGTGCCACGATGAAGCTCGAAAATTCTCAAGCAGACATCTCTCATCTTGCTGTAACTGACCCACAAGATCTGCCCTGCTTACAGGGTTCTAAGTATGCACAAGGTCGCGCATATCCTGTATTCAAAGAAATTCGCGGAAAACTTCGCCAAGGTGAGCGCATCCTTTTCTCAGGGCTTCCCTGCCAGGTCGCAGGACTTTACGGCTATCTTGGAAAGAAATTTGAGACACTCACCACAGTAGATATTTTTTGTCATGGCAACACCTCACTCGACCAGCTCAATTGCTATCTCACATATCTCAAAGACAAGTATCACAGTGATATCGATGAATATATCTTTCGTGATAAAGAACGTGGCACTGGTTACAAACCAAAAGTCACCCTCAAGTCTGGCAAAGTAATTCGCCAGACTACTTTTCAGGAAGCGTATTGGTATCTCTTCCAAAATTCGAAGTTCTATCGCGAGTCCTGTCACAGTTGTCCTTATGCCAGTCCCAAACGCATCTCGGATATCTCCATTGGAGACTTCTGGGGTATTGAGCAAGTTCGCCCTGAACTCTTGTCAGCTAAGGACGGTAGACTCAATGAGCGTTATGGCATCTCGGCAGTGCTTGCAAATACCAAAAAGGGCAAAGCACTCATACAAGCAACACAACTTGTTTTAGAAGACTCTACTATTGACGAGGTCGCATCTCACGGCGCCGCCATTCGTGAACCCCAAGCAGCTCCAGAGGACCGAGCTCAGGTACTTGAAATGTTCCGTGAGGGAAACTTTGCCCAAGCTAAAGCCTATGCCAAACGTCAACTTGGCTTGTACTATTACCTTGACCTGCTTTCTGACACACAACTAGTTAAACTCGCAAAAAGAGTTCTTGGAACTTAACTAATCTGCCAGTGCATCGATTTTGTATAACCTCATATCATCTTTGGCGAGTATCACTTCAAACCCTGGTGTTTCATCAGTAAGTGACACGAAGCCTTTCCAATCTCTGCTGTGGAATTTATCAAAGAGACTCGATTTACCATGCTTAGCATCAAAATCTTTATCTAAAAGCAAAAGGTACTGTGCGCCCGTCTTTTTCACCGCTTTTTGCACTTCGCTGTTGTACATATACTCATTGATTTTGTCTGAAATGACTTCACTCTCAGGAGTATTACTTCCGTCAAATCGACGGTAATAAGTATTAATATCACTCAAGGGATAGGCAAACGCGCTGCCATCACCAGGCACATTCAATACAAGATCATCCTTTGTAATCTTTTTTACCCTAGTAAGAAAATCGCGCTCGTCTTGATCCAAAATTGAACGAGATATGTCATTGTATCTATGAGCGCGGCTCCCTGTATACCCAAAGGCAGTCGAAATAGTGACACCCTCATACGGAACCTTGATATTGGGATAAAAAATCATCACAAACGATGTTGCTAAAAATATACAGGGGATTAGCATGCGTTTAAAACGGCCTTGCCCATCCTGAACCGCAAGTTCCTCAAATAGATGCTGGGCTACACGTACGAGTGATTCCATACCAAGAGCTGCAAGGGGCATCGCCAAAATACAAGCAATAGATGCGAGGCGATTGTAGTCTGTATACCAAAATCCCGTCATATATTGCTTAAAGGAACCGTCAAGAGAAGCTGAGATAACAAAGAGAATACAGTAAAGGAGGAAACTCCCACTTATCCAAAGATAGTTTCTACGGTAGAGACTATAAAGGATACCCAGCCATACAAACAATGCAAGCAGAGGTTGCATAGGCACATCTTTAAAACCTAAGAAGAGTGCTTCGATAACCGTAGCGCGAAGGGGGGCATAGGCATAATGCACATAAAGAGCGACGGAATTGACAAGAGGTATCTCATAACAAATACGCCACGCCGCTACCACAAAAAGTAAGAACGTTGCTATTGCTACAACTGCACTAAGTCGCGAATTATGACGTGATCTATTTATGTTTGCACGCCAAATTATCCCCATGAGATATGGAATTAAAGCTACACCTAGGGTAAAAGCCATACTCGGATGAGCAAAAACAAGAGCTAATAAACCCGCAAATAAGATGGCGATTTTCCCCAGCTCATATTTCTTTTTTAAGGCATCTTCAGACACCATAACAAACAGAGCGAGAAACGCTGGTAGTAGAACTACGCCAAGAAAAAACGAATTCTTCGCCTGAGGAATAAGAATGTGCCAAGGGAATACTCCAAAGGCAAAAGGAAAAAGCGCTCCCAAACGCAAGGCGAGTGGTTTTTCTTTAAGCGTAGTGCGCAAAAACAAATAAATGCCCGCAGGAAAACAAGGTACGAGTAAAACTGCATTGATAACATTAGCCCCAAACGCCGCATTTTGATTTGTAAAGCCCGTAATCATTGCGGCAAGCACATGCCACGCCGCTGGATAATAAGGCTTCCCCATAATGGATGCATGGGATATATCCTCAAATAAAGAGGAACTAAAGATTGACCATTGACCAGATTTTACATAACGCCAAACCAAATTGAGATGTTCAGTATTATCTGTTTTCCACGTAAGGGAGGACGGACCATCCAAGGGTCGAAGATAATACAGTCCAAAAACCAAGAGTGCAATCAACAGATAAGGTAAAAAAACCTTGAGTTCCCCTTTGAAAGAGTTTTGAGATGTGCAAATAGTTCCTAGATGTTGGGACGAAAATTGTAATTCCCCTCTCCTCCGCTGCAGTCGTCTAAAAGCCAGTACCACAGTTGCAAGCAAACACAAAGGAAGTGCCACGCTTACCCAAGAAGCAAAGATTCCAAGTTTTTCAAATACTATGCCAACTACCGTGTAAAGCGTTATCGTCACAAGGGGCGCTAAAGCAAGACTGAAAAAACGATCATAATCACATGCTCTTATTAAGAAATAGCCAGGTAAACATACAAAAACTAGGCAAATAGGCAACGCAAGAAAAAAATGAAGCCACATGACAAATTCCTTTGTTTGCAAATACAAAGAAGAGAGGATGGCGACAAATGTCGTCACCCTCTCCTCATCTCACATTATAAGCACGACCTCTAGTACGAAAGGCAAGTTGTACCACGAGTGATGTTGTCATAGACCCACTTGGCATTGCCAATCTCTAGACGACAGCAAGCCCCAGACTGACGAGCCCCAAGCTTATTGACATAAGGATACAGAATCTTAGTTTTTGCATAATACAAAAGCGAGTGGAAACTAGGCCCCATACCCGGAGTCTTGTAGAATTCCGTCCAGTAATACTCACCAGTTTCATAGATGATGCCATTGGGGCCCATATCACCGTAATAAGCTTTTTTACCAGATGTCCTGAATAAGCCCTTTGGCGTAGGAGATTCAGGTTTGCCTACTGAACAACGGAAAATTTTATGGGGAACCCAAGTATCATTTTCAAGGTGGTACACATTGACATAGAAACGACTCTGATCGATGGTAATTATGTACTTGGTACCGCTCGATAGATTATTAATTTTGCGATAAGTCACATAGGTAGAGTACTTCCAGTTACTTCTCTTACCCTTTTCATTGACGTAAACATACTTGCCACCACTCAAATCCCAGTGACTTGTATCTTGAATAATCCATTTCTGTGCAGCAGTATTATTATTTTCCCATTGGTGAACGTTGGCTCCGTCTGCCTTTGAAGCTCCAGAGATATCCAGTACAAGGCCAGATTTAAGGTTTTTGAAGCTTAACCAACCACCATCAGCAATTTCTACTACCCATTTTTGTGCAGCCGTCCCATTGCTTTGGAATTGACAAACATTAGCTCCTGCCGCACTTGATCCATGATAGATTTCAACAAGCTTGTCTGAGTTAGCATTTTTCAGGGTAACAACGTTGTTCCCTACATTAGTTACTTGGAATTTCTGGCTATCAAAATTCCTAAATCTGCCTGCTGAAATGTTGCCACCATTTTTATTATCTGTACGATTAGCACCAAGCACAGTACCCAGCTGAGAAACAATCTTGTAAGTGCCATCTGCAACAAGCTGAGCAGGATTAAAAACAAAGTACGAATAAGAGTCTGTAGGCTCATATAACGAAAGGGAACTTCCATCATGAACTTGCCCACTACCTAGACCTAAAACCCTATTTGGCACTGCAAGGCTATATAATGAAAATGCATTACCATTCCAAGCAAGATCCCACTGATTATGTTCATTAGCTACAGTGGTACTGTCGCCATCTTGAATAAATCCTTTTTCAGGATTGAAAGTTAACCAACCGCCAGATGCTGCGGTGCGAAAACGATACACATTCTCATATCCATCAATTTTCTTAATTTCAAAGCGCTGCGCACGAGTGCCATTGGAACTAAACATTCTAACTGCTGTTCCTGAGGTATTTCTGCCAGAAGTAACGTCAAACACCTTGTTTGGATTAATGAAGCTACCAATGGTATAGATTCCCTCATCAATTAGACTCGTTTTTTGTAAGTTAAAATTCTGAGCGGACGTACCATTCGCTATAAAGCCTTGGAGGTTGATACCACTACGATTTTTTCCTCCGCTTACGTCTAACAAAAGACCCGTCGCCTTATTGATCAAGCGAAAGCTTCCATCAGGATTACTGCGCAAAGCCCACTTTTGATTATTCAGACCTCGTTTAGAATCTTGGTATACATTAGATCCATTGACGACACTATTTTTCATAGTAAGAACTTTGCCAGTTCCCATCAAATTGATGTAGTAAAAACCATCGCCCGCATTTTGCAAATACAGCTTCTGCAACTGTGAGTTTGAGGTTACTTTCTCAAGTTGGACGTTAGCGCCATTTGACTTTGAGCCGCCTTTAACGCCAATAGTATAGTTTTGATTATTCGCTGTCGTGATGAAATGAGCGCTAGAAGGCTTATCAATGTCACTTACTGCAACCTCAGGATGCGCTTTGTAAATATAAAAACGCTGCGCCTGAGTATTATTGGATTGGTAAAGTTGAACATTGGATTCATTTTCAACCCGACCACCATATACATCAATAACAAGATTCTTATTAAGTTTAGAAACAAGGTTATACGCACCATTGGAAAGAGACTTCAAAAACCAAAGCTGAGCATCACAATCTTCTTTCTCAGCATCGATTTCAATATTTGCTTTAACAATACCCTGCTCCCCAGTGACCTGTAACATCAATTTGGTACCGTGCTTAGCAATGGTGTAATACCCATTGCCTTTGTGGACAAAATCCCACTGCTGAGCGGCAGTATTGTTATTTTCATAAAGCTGAACATTTGCATGGCTATATTCTTTGTTATGCCAAACATCTACAACCTTGGAAAGACCTTTGTAATTTCCAGAGCCAATTACATAGGTGCCATCCTCAAGGGGCGGCTCTACCTCATCAGCATCAATTGCATTTGACTTCTCATCTTCTAAAGAAGCAGGAACTTCCTTTGCGTTCTCAGTAAATTCTCTATTCAAATTTTCAGTTATTTGATTGTCTTCATGAGCTGAATTTTCAACATCCGAATTAGAAAGAACATCACTTCCAACTACAACAGAATCAGAACTTTTGAACTCAGTAGATGCCACCGATGGAGCTTCAGCAACTACAGCTGAATCTCCATAAGCCATGCTGCTAGCAGCTGTGGCCGCCTCTCCCTGGCTATCAGTTTCTGCAAAAGCAAGGACCGGGGCAGCAGCTCCTAGGGCAAAAGCTAAACCGCATACTACAATAGATTTTTTTAAGTTCTTGTGCATGAATACTTATCCTTCCTGCACAGACCGACGTTATCATCCAGTCTTTACAAAGTTATGAAGATAGTAACACAAAACCTATGCGCAACTTATTATTTCGGCGCTTTCAAGGAGAAGATTAGTAAATTAGTAACCTTGTTTTTTTATAAAACGATATGTACGTGCACGATTTTCTTTATCACGATAGGCATACCATTGATTCGCTTTCTTAAGATTCTCGTCTAATGCCACACACTTATTGTCCAGAACCTCCTCAATAGCCTGAACTGTTTCATCAACATTTTGCCCCATAGATCCAGGCAAATCCGTATTGAAATCTATATAACTCCCTACGTATTCAAGGAAATCTGCCTGATCGAATTGGTAATAGACTACTGGCTTATTCTGATATAAAACATCCCAACACACACTGGAATAATCCGTTACCAGCATTGAGCATTCCATGATGAGCTCATTGAGTGGACGTTGTCCTAATGGCACCAAATGTATGCGCACATTATCACTTTGAAATGCCTCAGTAAACTCATTGATTTTGGGGTGTATAAAAAAATATAAGCTAGCATCGTATTCTTCAAGAAGGGACTGAAGATGTTCATTATGCAAGAGTTGAGAATATGCTCTGAAATACTCACTTGTAGTAAAAACATCCATACTCTGTTCTTCGAGCCAAGGACGCCAAGTAGGCATAACAAGTATCATAGGATGCTGTATATCAGCATGATTCTCAATCACATCCCAACGTGATAAACCTAATACTGCAACCTGCTGCTTTGCATAACCAAAGTAATCTACAATTATTTGCCGCTCTGCCTCGGATGAAGTAAGAAAGTATTTTATAGGACTTGAATTACTTGCACCAAAACCCTTATCTACGCGCTTCATCGCAATGACGCCATGCTGTAAAAACAGCATATCTTTCTTCCGCATGCGCGATTGAATGATGTTGGGCATAGCGCGCCATTGATAGAGATGCTGGCTGGAGTCAGATCCGATATAAAGATTCGCCAGAAGCGAATAAAGGAGATGACGAAAACCCATAAAATTCAATATATGACGACCGTACTTTTTTAATTTTGCATAAGCCGACGCATTTTTATCTATAACATAATAGATGTCTTTATTCTCGGTAGTCGGTAGCTCATCCATGCAATATCGGAAAAAGTAGTAACCATTATCCTCTGCAAGCGAGCAAAACTTCTCGTATACCAACCAAATATTTCTTTTCCCTATAATTTCTTTTACGACAGGAGCAAGCAAAACCGCTAATAGTGAGCGCATTCTCGTAGCAAAACTGTCATAGATAGACGATGGCCTACAGGTAAAAGCAAGGCGTCCAGCTTTTGCTGTTGCGTAGGGAAAAAAGATTAACCCGTCCGGGAGTTTCACTCGAGTACCATGCAAAATAAAACGATGCGTTATTTTTTTGGGAACCTTGACGTACACACGATAGGATTTTCCACCTTTTGAAACTGTGACAAAAAAATCCCAGTATATTTCCTGTACTCCTAATTTATCAGGGAAAAAAGAAGTAGAAATGATAGTTCGATCAACCTGTACTTTAATTTCCACTTTTAATTCATGAACAAGAACTTCCGAAACACTTCTATATACCAATTCCAGACCACTACAAGAAAACTCCGTTTTTGGAATTGCCACTTGTATAGAAACTTTACCTCCCAAGCCACAGCTCAAAGAGAGTAATTTGCCAAACAGATAATTTGAGGGAACCTCATCCTCCCAAGAAGCTAGGAGCGATAATGTGCGATTGCCTTTCTTTGCGTAGGGCGTAACTGCAAGCGCACTTTCATTTCCCACCTGATGTGAAAATGTAGGATAGGGAGCTTCGTGGAAAGCTTCTGTTATAAGCGATGGGTAGTAATCCGCAGCATAATCACAATAACTGGTATTACTTTGTAATGGCAGAGATAAACTGTATGAAAAAAACTGATCGCCTTTTTGATCTGACACAAGCAGACCAAATGAAGCACGTCTAATATCATTTTCACAAAAATATCTAAGACAATTTCGTAGGTCAAGCGAAATTAAATGCGAACTAATGACCACATCTGTAAGCTCTTGTGCCCAAAGTACCTTTTCTCGTTTTATCAGATAAAGCCACATATGATCGCGCAAGTCGAACTCGCGAGGAAATCTAATTTGAAGTAACTCCTCTTCGCAAGAAACCTCAACTACCAGTGTGCGTAGCTGAGCACGCGCCAGTTCCGTTGAAACAAAATCTACCGACTCTGCGATTAAAGCAGCGTCTTTATAAAAGTTCATAAGAAACAATCCACCTAAGACTGAAGTCTGCTTTTTACGTCGGTAGTAGAAATACCTTCTGTGCGATCTAAATAGACCACATCACAGTATTCCTTGAGATACTCAAAACGATCAGAACCAGCCCAGTCACCACCCATTACCACGGTATCAATGTGATACTTTTGTACGTCCTCAATCTTTTGTTCCCAGCTTTTCTCGGGAATTACGAGGTCAACATAACGGATAGCCTCAAGCATCTCTTTGCGCGTCTCATAGTCATAAAACGAAGTTTTGCCTTTGCCTGCATTGAATTCGTCAGTCGAGAGAGCCACCACAAGATAATCACCAAGTGCCGCTGCACGCCGAAGTAGGCGGATATGACCGTAATGCAGCAAATCAAAGGTGCCATAGGTCAACACACGCTTAAGACCAGTATATTCACCGTTTCCAGAAAAATAAGGCATTGGCCGCCTTCCCCAAGTCTTCAAGTATTCGCAGATAAATCAACGCACATATTCTACCATCCCTCCCCCAAAGCATCCGCCTTAACCTATACTCGGATTAACAGAAAACCAGAAAGACGTACCTAGACCAACTGCAAAAGCCTAGGAACAGCCAGAGGTAGTAATGGTAAAGACATTGCCCTAAATCGTAGCCATCCGAGGAAGTTCGTTTTACATCTTTAAAGTAGAGTTTCTTGAATAGGACAGCTTCAATCGGTGACACAAAATTGTGCGAGGAAAGTGAAACCCAGTCTATTTATTGTATAAGTTTCGCTATTTCACAATATTTCAATCATTAGCCTGCATATTTACTCATATTAGGAAAGTTGCAGGAAAGTTAGAAACCAACCAAAACCAGGCAAAAGAAAGTTACGGGCAATCAATATGACGACACTATAAAGCCTTTACCTGCTCGTATTCTGCAGATGGGCGGCGTAAAGAAAGTTGTGGGAAAGTTAGCTTTACGCCCAAATAGGCACGTACCGCATATATCGAGGAGCAGTTGACGGATCAACTGGCTTTATTAATTCCGCATCCACTGTCGCCGCAAGCAGCTTCGAGACGGTAGATTGGCTAGGCCCCCCTTCACCAAAACGAGAGCGGAGCGACTTGTTAGTCATAACATCACCATTCGTGAAGCAGATGCACGCATGCCAATAGCATGCCATCATGCGATCCCAAGCATCCATCGAACGGTAAGGTACATAGGACATGAGGGATACCCTCAGGCTTCCTCCAGCTCCCTCATATTCAACTACCTTCGGTGCAGGAAGATACGATGCTTCACACGAGGAGATAATCTTATCCCATCCAGTACCAAGCTCCTCGCAAAAACGGAAGCGCCTCATAAGGCTGGCAAGACGTTGATTCCTAGACTTAGGTGGGTTATCCACCAGACGCATGAGATCGACAAGCAACCTCCTGCTGGGACTGAGGCATCGGAGCGTTGAGAAGCTCAAAGTACTTTGGGTAGTCAAGTAGTGAGAGCACATCGGGTAGTACAAGCCCACCTTTCGCAGTAACGCTCTCAAAATCTGACTTAGTAATGCGATCCCAAACCTCAGATTCGACAGTCGGATACTCCCGCAATTTTTTTGTGTAGCTGCCAACCCTGACATACGGAATCCCCTCGAAGTCAACCGTGTGATAGAAGGCTGCACGCACCATGAGCACTGTGACGTGCTTGCCATCAATCTCTGCCTCCATAAACTCAAAAGAGGCATTATCCGTAAGCTAGTGATGGAGCCAATTCTCAAGCTCCTCATTGCCCCTCTTTTCGAGCCTATAGCAAAACGAACTGCCCGTCACCTCGTGTGTCTCGTCATCTATGCCCCACACTATATAAGCAGTCGAAACGCCAAGTCTGCATGCGGAGTTTGCCAAAGCACTCACTCTCTGCCCAATCATCTCTGGGTTAGAATTATTTGACTTGAACTCAATCCACTCGGTTTCCGAATCGTGATGACGAAGCTCTTCTACAAGCAACGCAATGTCAATGTCTGTGCTCATATACCATTCCGCATCCATGTGATAACAATTCATAATTAATTCTATCGCAGAGCGAAACGCTACCGACGGGGGTAACATTCCAATAAACAGACTGATATGAGAAAACCGAGGAGCCAGCTAGTTCCCACACAAACATCGTCACAACAATAGACCCCTTTTCCCAAACTAAACCACGGAAACGGGAGAAATTCACTGCAAAAGTCAGGTTCTACCATCCCTCCCCCAAAGCATCCGCCTTAACCTATACTCGGATTAACAGAAAACACATCATGAAGGGACTGGCGTGAATACAGCCAAAATGAAACTACGCCAATTAGCACGTACCGCGGGCAAGGCAGTACTTAGGTATTTTCCCAAAGCTCGTCAAAAGGCACGCGCAAAGTGGTGGGCTCATGAAGGTCGCACCTATGCAAAACTCACGGCAAACATCAAAACTGATCCAAAGGTTGTCGTATTTAGCTGCTTTATGGGGCGTTCCTTTGCAGACTCCCCTCGTGCTATCTACGAGGCACTCTGTGCAGATTCTCGTTTTGATGACTATGAGTTCTGGTGGATTTTCCGCGAGGACAGGCTCCAGCAGTTCCAAAATGATCCTCGCCTAGCTCGCGCACATATTGTCCAACGCAGTACCGAGGAATACCAGCGCCTACTCGGTTGTGCAAAGTACTGGATTTTTAATGCTCGTTGCCCGGAGTATGTGCAACCCAAACCCGACCAGGTCTATGTGCAATGCTGGCATGGAACGCCCCTCAAAAGACTGGGTTATGATGTGCAAGTAGATACCACAAATGCCCTTAATACTACGCTTGAACTAGCGGATCGCTTTAAGATGGACTCCGCCAAATGGAGCTATCTCATCTCTCCTTCTCCTTTTACTTCGCTGCACCTTAGCGACGCTTTTGGACTTGAAGAAGAACGCCGTCCTTCTGTTGTTTTAGAGGTTGGTTATCCCCGCAATGATCGTGTCGCCCGTGCCTGCGAGTCAGAAAGTTCTCTTGCTGCAGCAAGAGAAGCTGTGCTCAGCGAACTAGACATTCCACGCAACAAGAAACTCTTGCTCTACGCTCCCACCTGGCGTGACAACGACTATAAAGCGGGAATTGGCTACGTTCAAGACACACTCATCAACTTTGACTTACTTCAAAAAGAGCTGAGCGATGAGTGGCGTATTTTGTTCCGTCCACACTATTACATCGCTAACGAATTTGATTTTGAAAAGTATGGTTCATTCGTCTATAACGCGGCATCTGTACCCGATATCAACGATCTCTATATCGTAGCTGACGCACTCATGACAGACTATTCATCGGTGTTCTTTGATTACGCTGTTACTGATAGACCGCTGATTTTCTACTGGCCCGACTTTGAATATTATGATGACCATGTACGTGGTTTTTACTTTGATCCACACAAAATTCCAGGGCCCAAGTGTACTACCAGCGAAGAAGTCGTCAACGCCGTACAACAACTGAATAGCTGGCAAACAAGCTATGGTGAGGAATATAAGCGCTTCCGTAAGTACTTCCTCCCCAAAGACGATGGCCACGCAGCAGAGCGCGCCATCGAACATATTTTTAACTTGAATACTGCTCAGCGTTAGGACAACAAGATGCTGAGGGTATTAGGCATAGGCTTACGTCTGCTTGCATGGATATTTAGGCATTTCCCTCTCCAGAGGCGTATCGTTATGCTTTCACGCCAAGGAAGCAAGCCATCTGTGGATTTTCTCATGCTCAAGGACAAACTAGCTGAGATAGACACTGCGCTCCCCGTTATAATTCGCTGTACTAAACCTGAACAACATGGAATCATGCAGCTCATAGGCCCTATGTGTAACCAGCTCTGGTATGCCTGCACCTCGAGGGTTGTTATCCTTGACGGCTACAACCCCTGCATCTGTATCCCCCCAAAGCGACGGGGAGTTTTTGTCATTCAACTATGGCATGCCGTGGGAGCAGTTAAAAAGTTTGGTTACCAAAGTCTCGATACTCCTGCTGGTCGTTCGAGCTCCTATGCAAAACTCGCCCATATGCATCAAAACTATGACCTCATAGTCTCTACTGGTCTAGGAAGCAAGCAAGCTTATTCGGAAGCTTTTGGGTATCCAGCAGAGAAAATAGTTTCCTTGGGATTACCCCGCATAGATAATCTGTATGCAGCCCCTTCAAAGGAGCATGTGAAAAAACTCCTAGCAAAAGACTATCCTTGGCTCTGTAATGGCAATAAAAACATCCTGTATGCCCCCACTCTTCGCACTGCTCATATCAAAGATAACTGGGCAGAAGATGCTATTTGTAAGTTGGCGCGCTCTATCGTCCCGCTCCCTGTTAACCTCATTGTCTCCAAACATCCTCTTACTACTCTTAAAAACCCAAAGGAACTGCCCTCAAATGTTTTTGTAATGCTTGGTCATCAAACCGAAGAATTACTACAACTAGCAGATGTTGTCATATCTGATTATTCTGCAATTGCTCTTGAAGCTGGTATTGTTGGTTGTCCCGTACTTTTTTATATGCCTGATTACGAAGAGTATCGTCTTTCACCTGGTCTTAATATTGATCCGATGAAAGATAATCAGCTCTTTGGTACGGCTCTGGCAAGTGAAATCGCAGAAGTACTAAATAATCCAATAGCACTACGCTATATCCAGTCCGAGTTTGCCAACTTTATCAATACCTACTTTACTGGGCTTAATAGGCATTCAACCGAACGCGTTATTCAGCTCATCTGCAAGCATATAGATAAATAAAACCAATTCATATAATTTGCGATAATAATTAGTACTGACAACTAGCGAGACAAAGGATATCAGATGGCTGCAGTATCGGTAATCGTACCTACATACAATGAGGAAGAATACCTCAGACAAGCCTTAGATTCGCTAGCTCAACAAACTCTAAAAGATATTGAGATCATTTGCGTCAATGATGGCTCTACTGATAATTCACTTGCTATCTTGCAGGACTATGTCAATCGTTATCCACAGTTTAAACTTATTGACAAGGAAAACGGTGGTTATGGTTGCGCAGTCAACATAGGGATTGCTGCATCAACGAGCGAGTATATTGGCATTCTTGAACCTGATGACTTCGTTGATATCCATATGTTTGAAGAACTCTACCATTATGCACATTTAGATACCCTGCCCAAACAAGACATCATGCCTGCTGCAAAAAAATATCTCACTCAGCATCCAGAAACAAAAAAGGCTGATATAGTTCGCTCCTCTTTTTACCATTATTGGGATGCCAATGAGTATGAACCTGCAACTGTAACCACTCCTCCAAGCTATGAAGGATTGCCTCATCGCGTTACGCTTGGCACAGTGCCCGAGTTAGCTTTAACTGTACGGGATCATCCTGCAGTTTGGGCATGTATTTATCGTCGTGAATATCTCATCCAAAACGATATTCACTTTGTCGAGGCACATGG
The DNA here is from genome assembly GCF_000466405.1 of Atopobium sp. oral taxon 810 str. F0209. Classification (GTDB taxonomy): domain Bacteria; phylum Actinomycetota; class Coriobacteriia; order Coriobacteriales; family Atopobiaceae; genus Olegusella. The sequence goes on from NZ_KE952938.1 coordinate 56,944, forward strand.
CGCAGGATGGGTGGATAACCCTTGGCTTTTTGATACAGCGCTTACAGCCAAAACTCTCGTATGGGTACCCAAGGCGTATTACCATTATCGTCGCACCAATGAGAACTCTTCCATGTTTACTACAGACTACGATATTCCTCTATCCCGTATAGAAGATATGCTTGCAATTTTTGATCAACATCCCGAGGCTGACGAGCAAATATATAGGCATTTTGCCCGCCGTACGCTTCGCCTGATTGTCAGTATTTTTAACGGTATGCGTTTAGAAACTGCGGAGCCTAGGCTTCTTGAACGCGTACAAGCAATTTTTTGCCGCCTAAAACCTGAAGCCGTGCTCGATAATCCCGAGATAGAAGAGACGCGTAAGATTTTTTATCGAGAAACTGTAGGTCTCTATGATAAAACCCTAAAGGATATTGAACGCGTCGAAAAACCGCAGCTCACCCTGCTAGTAGATGCCCATAACAACTATGCCTTTATTTCGGCAATTTTACGTTTGCTTAATACCCAAAACACTTCTGCACCCATTGACATCATTGCTTTAGATGCGGGTGGCAGTTGGGATTTCTCTGCTATTTTTACTCAAAATGTTGCTAAATATGACAAACGCATCACTTATTTAGACTGTACAATTTCCGATGCATTAGAACAGGTACGTACAGACAAGATATACGTGCTAGCACGTAACGCTACCCTAAAAAAAGACACTTCATTTGATCTGATTTCAGTAGTACAACAAAGCTCGGCGGATATAGTGTTACTCAATTCCCTGAACACTCTCGACTGCCCTGTGGGAGAAGTTCCTCTGAAGGCAATTTATTCTCAACTATTTGAACTCATGCCCAAGGAGTTTGGTAATTTCTGCATTAAGACCAAAGTATTTAAAGATTTTATCGCCAAATTAGAAATTAATCCTTTTGAGTTGAGCTCTGCCGAACTTACGCTTCGAACTCTTTTTGCTGCTTACACAATCGAATGCAGCAGTCTCAATTGTCAGCGTGTACTCAAGCGTGATTTAGCAGCGGGTGCCGTGCGCGTTGCTCGAGAAAATATTGATCCCGATAAACTTAAAATGAATCTCCTCATTCGAATAAAGAATCTACTGATTGAGCAAAACGCGTTTACTGAAGCTGAAAAATCGTTTGAACATTTCGCTGCAGATATCATTGCAAAAGATTTACAGGAAGATGATTTTGTTTCATTCAAAATCAAGGCGCGGTTTACAAAGGAGATCTATATTCCCCAGCTCTTGCCCCACCTTGAAAACCAAAGTGAGTTCGTCACTCAAAGTCCTGAAGAATTACTTTATCTGCTTCTTCATAATGAAGAACTCTATCATAAGCAAACTGGTATTAAACGCTATGTAAACATGCGCAATCATCGAAATGAGTTACGCGAACAGTACAACATGGTCAATACACAAAACAAGAAGCTTCAAACATCGTCAAAAAAGGATCTAAAGGGATTGTATCATGCAATCCAGACAGCGGGTTTTAGAGCAACGTTACACAGATTTTTTAGTTAAATAACCCTTGCTTATTAGTATCAAAGTAATTTGCAGCTACCCGTTTATCCACAGCTGGCGCCATCTTAGATTCAGGCTAACGCTATTGCTCATTAATCTAACAAATACTACTGTCGCTCGAGTTCAGCTACAAAAACAGAAAAGTCTTGGACATCTAATAATCTCTGTATAGCATCGTGATTGGTAAATAGGCTAGTTAGTTCACGATAAAAGTCCGAAAGATCTCCCTCAGGGTCAGATGTTATATTGACGAGAAAAATCGCACGCACTGGTTTGTCATCCCAAATAACTTTGTGATTAAGGAGACCGACAGCTATAGCAGTGGGCGCGTCTACAGCAATAATAGGATGAGGCACAGCAATAAGATTACCAAAGGCGGTGGAAGCAACCTGTTCACGCTGGAACACAAGTTTCTCAAAGTTATCGTCAAGCCCAAATATGCGCTCCATCTCACTGCAGAGAAAATGTAGTACTACGTCGCGGCTTTTGAAGTCAAGATGAGGGAAGAAGAGCCTAGGATCTAACCACAACCTCCCACCTGTATCAGTATGTTTACTTGTAGTAAGAGCGCGAGTTTCCCGCATATGTAATAACTGTCATGCAGGAAACTTGCACTTTTTCCGAAGACTGCATCATATTTGCGGTTCCTTCCGTGGAATGCATATCTAAGTTTTATGACTAGAAATTACATGTACTGATAACAATTCACCATGAGAGGAACTGCCAAAGGAACCTGGCAATGCATTGCATGAATATTAAGTTTCGTCGAAGATTTTGGCATCAAAGCTAGGTAAATTTAGTTAACAGACTTCAATACAAGGTGTAAATAGCACCTTAGGATTCATGCTGTCCAAAGCACCAGATCATTTAAGAAAAATCGATGGTTAACCGTAGGCAGAACAACGGCTAGTAATACAGTTGCGATAATGAAAATAGGCATAGGAAAGCATAAACCATGTGTAGCGTAGATCTTCGTTAATAGTAACGCGTCTTTCTGATATGGCTATTTTTTTGTTTGAGTATTTTACGTGCTATTTTGGCAGGAGCAGTAAGAACTGAACCTATGCGATACGATTTAGATAAGCGTAGAGATTCTAGACGTTTTTTGAGTAGCTTATTCGTTTCAAGAGACTCCTTCAACACAGTTTCAGTTTTATTGAGTGTTTGCTTTTGTGAGCGGATCGTATTCTCTGCAGCCACTTTTGCCAGATATGCCTTTTTCTTCGACACCTCGGCATTCTCCATATGCGTTCGAAAATTATCTGGCTCTCGAATTAGTACTTCAAAGTTTCTCTGATCAACTGAGTCCAACGCCCAATATGAATATTTTTCTGCAAAACTAAGAGTATGGTAATCATCGCGCGCATTGCGGAGCAATTGTGTCGCAACCATATTCGCCGCTAGTGTCTGTTGGACAACATCAGACGGATAGCGCAACAATTCCGCAACAACTTCTTGATAAGCAAGAAAATAACCATGTGCATGTTTGAATTGCTTGTTCGAAGTCATAATTGAATCATTGCGAATGCGCCGACGATAAAATGTCTGCGGTATATATCCAACTCGCTTGGCATGCCAAAGTGCTTGAAAGGTAAATACATTATCTTCATATGCAGCTGATTGATTGAAGCGTAAATGATTGATATCAAAATAGGATTTATTAAAAAATTGTAGTGCAACATTAACGCGGTATTCCTCCGCTGCATGCAAGACGCATAGGAGTTCCTTCCCCTCCCAAGTACCTAGATATCCATGATATCGACGATAGTACTTGGAAAACTTGGTAAACTCGTGCTCTGCTTGTTTACTCGGTACTTCTGTATCATCAAGAAACGCTGCACCATCAAAAATAACTTCATCCAGCTGATCTTTTTCCGCTCTGCTCCAAAGAGTTTGGAGTGTATCTGGCTCAATCCAGTCATCAGCATCAAGAAAATAGAGGTAATCTCCCCACTGATGTTCCCAGTTCAACGCGGCATTTCTTGAGCTGGCACATGAGTGACCAGGCCTACGCTGAGACATGACCGTTATTCGCGTATCGCGCCGAGCATACTCCAATGCCACTTTGAGAGTGTTGTCTGTAGATCCATCATCAACAATGATTATTTCTATCTCTTGTAGAGTTTGATGAAGTATGCTGTCGAGACATTGCCCAATCCAAGGATTCACGTTAAAAGCAGGTATAACAACAGTTACTTTTGGTGCATGTAACGTTGGAGTACGCTCCTGAAGAACATAGGGTTCAGTAGAGCCCTGTTTCAGGTTTTTTATCCTAGAGTGATATCTAAACGCTGACTCACATCCACAAACACAATCATAATCTCCACAGCTCTCATAACATTCTCGCTTAAAAGCTAACACTCTCTTTTTTATCAGTTCAGAGTGTACAATCTGACCACAAAGCTCAAGACGCTCCTGAGCATCGAGTGCTCCATGTAAACATTGTGCAAGCAAACGTACAACAAAATTTGCAAAAGAAAAATATAGTTCTTCATAACGCTTTCGATTGCAAAGCTCGGTATACAGCTGTGTCACCGCAGTAAAAATGTCTACTGATGAGTGTTTGGTGTGCCGAAGATTCCCTCTCTTTGTGCGGTGGTGTACTAACTTTTCATTGAGGCTCACGAGTTGATTCGCTTCACACAGAGCGAGCGCAACAAAAACAACCTCAGCAGCCTTGCCAAATTGTGAAAAGTTTAACTGTTTATCTTTCAAGAAGCTAGACCTAAACAATTTAGTCCAAATATCAGTTGACGAGACCGTCATAATATGCTGGGGGGTATCCTTATAAGAGAAGATTGTTTTATTACTATAAAATTGAGGCCACATTTGAGTTTTCGGAATCACCGTACCAGTATGAGAATCAAACGTTTCTGCATCAAAAAAAAGTACATCTGCAGGACAACTACATATCTGCTCTTCTAGATGTTCGATAAAGGTTGATTCGACGTAGTCACCTGCATTGCAAAAATAAATATAGGATCCCGCTGCAAGCTGAATTGCACACTCATACGCTTCTTCTTGAGTGCACCCGGACTGATTAACTACGGTTATCCGTTCATCACGCTGGGCATACTCAGTAAGAATTTTCAGTGACATATCGCTGCTACCCAAATCAACACATATTAGTTGAAAGTTATTAGACGATTGAACAAGGAAGCTATCGAGACACTGATTCAAAAAAGGCGCATCATTCAACACTGATAGGACAACGGAAATAAAATTCATTGTTTATCCCCTCGGAAATATCAACACCTAACAGAATTATAAAACTAATGTTTCCGCATTAAAATACATACAGGTTACTCACCATCTAGCAGATAAAACTAAAACTAGGAAAACCGAAAAGATCATCAATGAGCTCACGTTTACGTGTAGACACTTTACCCTCGCAAATAAAATTTGAATACCAGTACGAACAATAACTCTGAAACAAAATTCAAACAAAACTCGAGGGAATACTAGCTTTCTATATTCGTTATAAGATAATGAGGCAACATAAATAGACGAGAAAGATATTCACCATGCCAAAAGTTTCTGTAATCATTCCCATCTATAACGCAGAGGAGTATCTCGACGAATGTCTGAAAAGTGTTCTATCTCAGACTCTAAGTGATATCGAGGTAATCTGCGTAGACGACGGCAGCGGTGACTCAAGCTTTGCTATCCTAAACAGATTTGCAAAAAAAGATTCTCGCATTAAGGTAATAGAACAAAAAAACGCTGGTGCAGGTACCGCAAGGAACAATGGAATGAAAGTTGCCACCGGAGAATACCTCAGTTTTTTAGATAGTGATGATGTCTTTGAACCAACCATGTTGGAAAAATTAGTTGCTATTTCTGATTTTGAACAGCTAGATGTTGCCGTATGTAGGTGCAACAAATTCATTCACGAAACAAAAGAAACTATTGATATTCCATGGACTATCAAATCTGAGCTGATACCAGCTAATAACCACTTCCAAGCAATCGATATAAAGAAGGATTTTTTTGAGGCTTTTATTTGGTGGCCTTGGGATAAATTATTCAGAACCCAATTCATTAAAGATTCCTCCTTGTATTTCCAAGAACAACGCACAACAAACGATTTATTTTTTGTGGTGGGAGCTACCCTACTTGCCAAGAGAATCGACTATATCAATGACATCTTGATTCATCAGAGAGTGCATGAAGGATCTCTAGCCGTTACACGAGAAAAAAGTTGGCACTGCCTTTTTGATGCTCTCATCAAAGTGAGAGATTTTCTCCAAGAAAAAAATCTTTATGACCGCTTTGAGCAGGACTTCATCAACTATTGTGTCACGTTTACAAGCTGGCATAAAAACAGCATCAATATCTCTACGTATCAGGAAATGGCTCCAGCACTATCAAGGGCCTTTAAAGAACTGGGTGTAGCAGACAAGCCGAGGAAATTCTTTTATAAAGCAAGCATCTGGTCTGAAGCGCAAAAAGTTTTAAATTGGAAGACCGTAGCAATAAGCGTTATTATGCCCTCGCTCAACGTGAGGCCTTATATTCGTGAATGTGTACAGAGTGTCTGCGATCAAACTCTACGTAATATTGAAATTATTTGCGTTGATGCAGGCTCCACTGATGGCACTCTAGAGATACTAAGAGAGTTCGAGAAAAACGATCCCCGCGTGACTGTAATAGTTTCAGATAAGAAAAGTTATGGCTACCAAATGAATTTGGGACTTAAGCGCGCCCAGGGTGAGTATATTGGGATTGTTGAAACAGACGATTTTGCCTCTCCTACAATGTATGCCAATCTGTTTGCGGTCGCTACGAAGAAAAGTGCAGATGTTGTTAAAGCAAATTGGCATTGTTTCCAGACCAAACCTATCAAACATGACACTCTGTTTGAACGTTATGCTGGCGTACCTTATAACAAAGTTCTTACCGTAGACGAAAAGAAAAAGATTTTAGATGGTGCTTCAGGAATCTGGAGCGGCATTTATAGGAAAGATTTCCTCGAAAAAAATGAGATTGATTTTCTAGAGACTCCTGGTGCTTCCTATCAAGATACAGCCTTTTTATTAAAAGTTATTATGGCAGCTAAGTCCATGATTCTGCTAAAAAAGGGATGGCTGCATTACCGGATTGATAACGATAACAGTAGTGTGCATTCTCTAGGCAAGGTATTTTGCGTCTGCGACGAGATGAAATCTGTCCACGCCTATATGAACGCACGACCTACCCTTAAGAAAGCTTATAGATCAGTCATCTGGTCGCGCACGGCTACCGTATACGACTGGAATGATAGGCGCCTTGCTAACAATCTGAGAATTGGTTTCTTAAAAGAAGTCCAAGCTGAATTTACCCACGGATTGGAGTCTGGTTCTTTCAAATTTGATGACCTTAGTGATAGATATCGCAGATTTATCGAACAGGTTCTGGAAAGCCCAGAATCCTATGCTGCGCGCCACAAGACTCTACCTCAGCAATTTGAGTCTTCAAGTTCTAAGGAATCTCCACTATTTACTATTGTGCTGGAAGCTCGAAATGGAGAAAAAAACCTTCGAACATGTCTGGATAGCTTACTTGCTCAAACTTTTTCTAGTTTTGAAGTTCTATGCTTTGATCAAAACTCGCTAGACAATACTGCCAAAATTTTAGTCAAATACACACATGAGGATCCCCGATTCAAAGTTATTAATAACAGTGGCGAATCCTTACGCAATACCGCGGTAAACAAATCCCAAGGTACTTATATCCTGTTTATCAATAACTACACATTCCTGCAGCCATCATGCCTTGAACTTTGGGGGGAAACCATAAGGGAACAATCTCCTGACATCTTGCTCAGCAAACAAGCGAGCTACAACTTGGATTCAAAAAAGTTGTCACAAGAGACATTCGGCTACGACGAAGTGATTTACAGCAGCGTTCGCCCGTTTAATTCAACTACCGCACCAAAACAACTATTTCAAGTTAGCTCACCAAGTGTGTTAGGTAAAGTTTATAGGACAAGCTTTTTAAAATCTCTTCCCTATCGATTTGAGGTTGATGCGTCATTTAGAAATGATGCACTTCTGTGCTCAATCGCACTATTGCAGGCCTCAAAGATCTCCATCTGTGATACCGCGGTAATAATCCAGGTACACACTTCAAAGGAACGCAGGGAAAATCATATAAATTCATATGCTTCTGCACTTGCCAACCCATGGATAAATCTTCTTGGGGAAAATGGCGCATTTGCATCTAATAAATACAATAACCCGCTTGTTCTCTCAAGTGCTCGTGCACTAGCTGCACATACGATCCATAGCGATTTTAATTTATTGACCAGTAACAATGCACAAAGCATCGCGGTCCACACACTTGATTCCGATGCTGTACGCAGTACAGGTATTTTCAATTTAGCTTGCGAATCATACGAAGAAGAAGCGGATTACAACTTCTTCCAAGGAATACACGCTGGCTTTAAAATAATGCCCTCGCCTGCGGCACAAACAGAGGTTGTAGTAATTCCTCGAAAAAGCACGGTTCTCCCATCAATTAGCGTTGTTGTTCCCATATATAACTCCGAAGAATACCTTTCGGAGTGCCTTGATTCTCTTGTAAACCAAAGTAAAAACGACATTGAAATCATTTGCGTAGATGATGGAAGCACGGACTCCTCATCTAAACTAATCAAAAAATTCGCTGAAAATGACCAACGAATAATACTTCTGCATCAAGAAAATCAAGGTCAAAGTGTTGCGCGCAATACAGGTGTTAGTTATTCAATAGGAAGATATATTTACTTCATTGATAGCGATGACATACTTGATACTCATGCGTTTGAAAAACTGTACGAAAAAATGGAGCTCGAAAAGCTTGATGTGCTCTTTTTTGAGGGTTTAAGTTTTGCGCATTCTAATGATGACCTAGAAGTGTACAAACGCTTTGATGGGAATTATCAAAGACATTATCTACACTCAGGTGTCCTTGATGGACCTGCATTGTTCCAAGAATTATGGAATGATGGGGACTATTGGGTTTCTCCCTGTATGCAGATGACACGTAAGGAACATTTTATTAATAATAATCTCTGGTTTCTTCCTGGAATCATTTATGAGGATAACTTCTATACGTTCAAGTCCCTTTTACATGCAAGACGAGCGAATTGTATTCATGACTCACTGTACAGGCGCCGAGTTCGCTCAGAATCAACAATGTCAAGCAAATCAAGGTTCTTCAATTGCTACAGTTATTTCCAGGTATTTCTTGCTATGAGTGCCGAAATTTCAACTCATTCTCCAGAGGACAAAGGATGGACTACTGCATGTGAACTACGCGAACACATGTTACGCCATGCCAGGTCGCAATTCTCGAAGCTTTCTGGTATCGAACAAAACAAGCGATGGCTCATACCTGAATTTGAACTCTATTCTTTTGAGCGAAATATCACATCGTATTGTATGCTCAAGGAAATCATTAATACCAAGAATAATGAAATAAATACTTCCAATAGATTGGCAGCATCAAACCTCAAAGTTGCAAATAAGTTGCAAACTAGGCTTTCCCAGATACAGGGAAGAAAAATTATTAAGCTGGGCTTAAGGCTAAAACGTTTTTTCAGAAGAGCGAAAAGAATACTGCGCAATCCAAGTCTCATCCTAAGAAAACTGGGGCTGTCCTAACTTTCTTCACCCCAATTTGCTCAGTAACCAAACGTGCCACCATGTGTTTCTACAAGGTGACACGTTTTACAATGAGTACTTATGTCTATTTGACATTGAGTTATCAGTAACTATCTTGTACTTCTTTATACCAAGCTGGCAGAGTGACGAGGCATTCTACAAACCTATCGGACAGGAGTTGCGCGAGATGCTATTGAGGATTTCTCGATTATTGCTTTAGACGCTATTATTTTTAACCATACATATAAGAACGATTTTAGACACTTATAATTTACTACGTCTAAAGATAGAGCAGTTTTTATGAAACATATTAAGAAACGCAATATTCAAACCCAGACCATAAGGCGAAAACGTAACACCGCAATCGAACTAATGCGTATCGTTGGCTGCCTTTGTGTAATCGCTTGCCATATTAATCCGGGTCCCTTGAAACACGGAGTAGCATACAACTCCCAGATTTTTATCACTTGTCTAATTGCTGATGGCGTAGCAATGTTTTGGTTTATTACGGGGTGCTTTTTATTTCGAGAAGACTTTAACTATCAGAATACCTTGAGTCACTTTGGTAAAAAAGTAGGTATTCCAGTAGGCATCTTTAGTCTTTTCATTTTTTACTTTTATGACTTTGTTATATCCGGAGCGTCCATTTTTGAATCCCTTAATCATCCACTCAGCGACTATAAAATCTTAATAATATGTATAGCCAAATTGGTTGTTCCCATTAAGCGCAGCGGGCATCTTTGGTTTCTTGTAGCTTATTTCTTGCTTCTTCTAATCTCTCCTGCACTTAATGCTTTTGCGCTTTATCTCAGAAAATCTAATAAGCGAGAGAACATATTTCTTGCTCTTTCCTTCATTGGACTGACGATAAATACTCTGACAAATAATGTAACTTTTGCGTTTTCGCACCATGGACTTAATGCGATGATCCCTGGGGCAATCATAGTTCTCTGGGGCGATATCTTTTACCGCAGATGGAACAAAAGGCCTAGTTCAGCTTATTTCCATCAGCTGCTTGTTGCATTAGTCGCTCTTGTGGGGATAGTTTGCATTAATGTTGCACGTACTGCATTTCAGCACCGAGCCTATCTGCAAGGACTTGATCATACCGTGGCGCTCTTTTGGTATTCACCTTTTGGTGTATTAGTTACCCTCTGCATCTTTATATTGTGCACATCTTCAATACAACAAAATGCCCATCCAAGACTTGAATCCATTATTTGCGCTGTAGCATCGCTCACGTTCCCCATATATGTCATTCATAACTTTGTTATTGATATGCTTAATACCTATGGAATTATTCCTTTTATTAAATCCCATTTATTACATGGAATGTCAGGATTTTGGACTCTCTGCTTCATCCTTTGTACTGCCACTATTATCTTTCTTGTAAGCCTTACCGTTTGTGGAGCACTGGGCAATCTATTCGGAATCTTTGCCACAAAAACTAAACACAATAAATCTTTCTCCCGAATTAGGTGAGATAATCCTACTTCCCACAAATAGGCACCATTATATTGACTGTCAAGTCATTTATATGATATCCGCAATTATTGATTATTTCTAAAACAATGGCAAATGGAAAAAGATGCAATGACAGGCATCGAAGCCATCAATGGCAGTGCATAACGCAACAAACCATTCACAGGGCTTACCAAGCATAGTGCCACATTCAGTGCAGCTCCCAGAAGGAGCCATACAGAATGTCCGCGCTTGGTATACAACATGAAACCCCAAAAAAATAAAAGAGCCCATGTATAGCTTGCTGGATTTACGCATAGCGAAAGAAGTGGGTAAACTTTCCATATATCCGTATAACTCTTCATGATATTTCGGCCTAGTTGCGGAAGCTCATAATGAAAATCAAATGCACCCGTTGCAAGGGGTTCCCCCTTGATATAGAAGGGGTAGGATGACAATACCTCATGCGCTTCAAAGGGATAGAAATAACCATATGTATTAGCTAAAGTTGCATCAATATAAACCCTCGGATGACGCAACCCCATTGCAAACCAAACTTTAAAGTACTTTAACAAATCCTTTTTTGTACTTTCTGCCTTGAACATATCTTTGATAAAGTCTGCATTGTCTGGATTGTACCTACGTCCTAATGCAGAAGCAGGCAGCACTTGATTAATAACGGCAAACTCTTCTTTGCTGACTTCATCTGGTCGGAGTTTCACGAAACGTGCAGTCTGTTGAAATGGCACTGAAAGAACTTCTTTAACAGATCCTGGTACAACGCCTAAAGCATTCATAAGAGGTCCGCTAACAAGTTTAAAAATTACAAACATAATTATTGCAGAGTTACAAAGATACTGACGTAAGTGCGGAGTCTTCTTTCCCGCTAGCAAGATAAGTACGAATAGCTGTGGGATACAAAAGTAGATACCATTATTGCGAGAAAAACTAACTGCCAGTCCCAATGCAAGAAGAATTAATGTATAAAAAAGAGGCGATCTCTTGGACGTATTTTCAGAACTAGTATCTTTGCTCTCTATATAAAGCTGGATACTCGTCGCAAAGAAAAGAGTCCATGTAGCACAAAATGGTCCATCTTTCATAACAGCCTGAGCATACCCACCCCAAACAGGTAGCACTGCAAAAAATAGCAAGGTTCCAATACCCGCATGCCGTGACCAACTCTGAATAATCTGACAAACTGCCGAATAACAGAGAGCCTCCATTACCGTAAAGAACGTAACGCATACGAAAAGCCCAACATTATTGCTAACAAGATTGCCTAGTGAGATGAGGGCCCCTATTAGCAAAGTCATGAGATACGGATGATGATTGGATAGAGGGCTAATTCCAAATGCTTGATTTATTTCAACATAGCCATCATAAGGAATCGAACCTGGAAAGAAAGCAAGTAAAAAGGGTGACCATGCAAGAATCAAAACGATAAAAAAGAAAAATAGGGAGTGATCAACGAAGTGCATCTTATCGTTAGTGACATACTTAATTCCAATTTGATTATTCTCAAGCCCATTAAAAGCAAAACAAATAACTACATCGAAGAGATAAAAATACCCAAGTAATACAAGCAAGGCAACAAAGGATTGTTTGATATTCTGCAAAATAAATGAGCTATTACCCATTTGAGAAAAGCTCATACCTATAAGGGTACATAAAGCAAAAATTAGTGCGAGTGTATGTGTAATTGCTTTACCACATTGTTGAACGACCCTAAAAATCTTTCGATGCAAAGCGAGTATTGCTATCGATAACATCCCTATAGGAAGAGCGGTGCCATCAACCGAATCAACAACAATATGAGTAATAGAGGTCGATTTAGAGACAATGCCTGTAGATGAAAGAGCAAGGACAGATACTAGTGCTAGGAGCAAGCTTACCGCATTCATTGTTGATTTGTTATATCTATAACTAAAGTCTTGAATCATTCAACACCTCAACCATTTATGACTATTCAAACACTCATTCGCCCACTCATAAACTTATCGGTCTTATAGACACATATATTGAGTGACCACGTCTACAATAAGAGTATATGTAATACTTTGCCTAAAACTTAGGAGGTAAAAACATGAATATCGCGGTTGGCGGTACTGGATATGTTGGTCTCTCTTTGGCCATTCTTCTTGCCCAACATAACCAAGTAACAGCTGTCGATGTTATCCCCAAAAAGGTTGAGAAACTCAATAACTGGCAGAGTCCCATTGCTGATACAGAAATTGAACGCTTTTTGAAAGAAGCCTCCGAGGGTAAACGCAAGCTCAATCTAACTGCAACAACTAGCGCCGCAACAGCGTATGCCAATGCTGACCTTGTAGTAATCGCTACACCCACCAACTATGACGCACGCAAAAATTTTTTTGACACCCACTTTGTTGAACAGGTTATTGAACTTGTGCTCGAGATCAATCCCAAAGCGACAATGGTTGTAAAGTCCACCGTACCAGTTGGCTATACCAAATCAATTTGTGCACGCTATCCAAAGGGCAAATTTCTTTTTAGCCCTGAGTTTTTGCGCGAAGGTCATGCTCTTTATGACAATCTGCATCCTAGCCGTATTATTGTTGGAACTCCTTTTGAGGATATGCGTGCTGAAGCAGAGCGTTTTGCTTCCTTGCTTGCAGAAGGTGCTGAAGATACAGATGTGCCCACACTTGTAATGCACGCAACTGAGGCAGAAGCAGTAAAGCTTTTTGCAAATACCTATCTTGCTCTTCGTGTTGCTTATTTCAACGAGCTTGATACCTACTGTGAGGTACGAGGACTTGACACCGCTTCAGTGGTCCGTGGTGTTTGCCTTGAGCCACGTGTCGGTGATTTCTACAACAATCCCAGCTTTGGCTATGGAGGGTATTGTCTGCCTAAAGACACAAAACAGCTCTTGGCAAATTATCAGGATGTACCTCAGAACCTCATTAGCGCTATTGTGCAATCTAATCGCACACGAAAAGATTTTGTTGCCGAAGAAATAATTGATCGCTGCCGCTTACTCAAGGAACATGGAGTCAAACATCCTCTTGTAGGCATCTACCGCCTGACTATGAAGTCTGGATCAGATAATTTCCGTGCCTCAAGCATCCAGGGCATTATGAAACGCATAAAAGCAAAGGGTTTCCAGTGTCTTGTTTATGAGCCAACTCTTGATGCTCCAGATTTCTTTGAAAGCGAGGTCACTCATAACCTTAACTACTTTAATGAGAACGCTGATATCATCGTTGCAAATCGCTGGAACGATGACCTTAGCAGCGTTTCTTCAAAAGTCTATACAAGAGATTTATTCTGCCGTGATTAATGCATTGCGCTTTTGGCTCTGTTAGTTCGAATATATGGAAGCTACATGTCGCCTAAAATTTCAATAGTTGTCCCCATCAAACAATACTCTGAGTATCTTGAAGACACACTATCTAGTGCGCTCACGCAATCGCTCAAGGATATCGAACTCATCTGCATGAATGGAGCGCATGATACTAAAATATGCAGTGCGCTCAAAACTGCTATAGATAACGACCCGCGCGTCAAGGTTATTGACCTTAACACTAAAGAGGAGGGTGTACTCTATAACACTGGACTTGAGACAGCAACAGGAGAGTACATCCACTTTCTTATGCCAGGCGATCAAATCCTCAATTTCGCCTACGAAGCGCTCTATAACAAAGTACAGCGTTACGACCTTGACTACTTACATTTTGTTACTGCACCGTATGTCCGCAATAAAAAGCAAATTTTAAACATAGAGAGCTTCACTCTTGAGAACTTACATCCAAATGATTTTAATCATCTACTCAACTTAGACGTGGAAAGTCTTTTATATCGACTCAATAACTCTGTTTGGACGGGATTATATCGCAGAGCATTTCTGCGGGAACATCGTATTGATTTTGGTTGTAATCCAACACAAATCGAGCAGTTCTTCTATTGGAATCTAGTTGCTTGCAAACCGCGTGCAGCAATTTCTCGCGACTGCCTTCTTTTACACACTATTGTGGATTGCAAAATACTTGAAAGTAATAATGTCCTTCATACTGTTAAAGAGCAACTTAAAGCAATTGAGGCACTTCGCAATAAACTATCTCAACGCAACGTTGCAGATGACATTACAGCAGTAGCTCTTTGTAATTCAATTGGTGACTGCATTGAATGCGTACAACATAACACCATTGAAGAAAGTTCATTTCGTGAAGTTAGAACTATACTAGCGTCCTATATCAAAACGTTACCAGGCACTCTCTGGAACCCAACTTTCAAACTTCTCAAAATAGCCCAGCAAAATATCACCGATGGAAATTCTCCCAAACAGATTTCGCATGAAGCTATGCCTTTTTTCCATGCAGAATCCACTCATCCCAAAGTATCTATCGTAGTTCCAATCCATAATCAAGAAGAATATTTAAACCAATCCCTGCACAGTCTGACAACTCAATCTCTTGAGGACCTAGAATTTCTTTGTATCAATAATGATGCTTCAGAACAATCTTTGGCAATCTACAATGAATACGCCGCTATCGATAAACGCTTTCGTTTGTTTAGCAAGCTAGATACTAGTTTGGGCGACTCGATAAATCTTTGTATACAGAACGCGCGAGGAAAATATCTAAGCATTTTCAAATCTATTGACTATGTTTTGCCGGAAATGTATGAGAGGTTTTATTCAATTGCCAATCGAAAATCTTTGGATTTTATAAAAGGTAATTTTTATCGTTTTACCACAGATATGAACGGCACTGAGTGCTTGCGGCTCAGGCATTTAAGTGATGATAATTCTTACTATGGAAGTATAGTAAATACCAGTACAGATGACAGAACTTTTTCCTTTGCCATGGGCACTTGCTCGAGTATCTATTCCATGAATTTTCTCAAAAGGTGGCACATTCAGTACAGCAGATCTTCTGAAGATATCCTCCAGGATGACGCTTTTTGCTTTCAGATACTTGCCCGCGCGACTCGTGCTCAATTCATCAAGACGCCTTTTTATATGAGCCGTTGCGATAATTCAGCATCTTCATTTACCAGCTCAGACAAGATACACGCAATAGCTCAAGAATATGAGTATATTTACAACTGGCTCCATTCTAAGCCTAATTTATATGAACGTTATGAAACTATTTACTGGTATAAAAAGCTCGATAACGCTTATTCTACCTATCTGCAAATACCGCTTGCAGCAAAAACTGAATATGCCAAACGTATATACGATGAGTTTGCAAAACCATTTGTCCAAGGCAAGATTAGTCGTCAATTGAGTGGGGAAGTTCGCTGGAAATTTTTAGCGGAACTTATCGATAACCCTAAAGCATTTGCTAAAAAAATTCGTATTTCAATCATTATGCCCATCTATAACGCTGAGCGATATCTCCATGAAACTCTTGACTGCTTGGTACATCAACTCAATAATTCAGCAGAACTTATCTGCGTTGATGATGGATCGACAGACTCAACGTCAAAAATTCTGGCTGAGTATGCCGATAGATTTGAGCAGTTTACCGTCATTACGCAGAAAAATACTGGTGCAGGTGCCGCGCGTAATGTTGGCATGGCATACGCTCACGGCGAATATCTGATGTTTCTTGACTGTGATGACATCTACGAACCAGATTTAATTCGCACTGCTTATGAAACTGCATATTCTCAACAGAGTGATGTTGTTGTATTTAACAGCAATGATTACTTTGAAGACACACATGTATATCGCAAGACAAAGGGTAACATTCGCACCGAGCTCCTGCCAGCTGAATGTCCTTTTAATAGTAAGGATATTTATTACGATGTATTTCGAGCCTTTATTGGATGGCCTTGGGATAAGCTTTTTCGAGCGGATTTCATCCGTGCTAATGGTATTAAATTCCAAGAGCAGCGTACAACAAATGATTTACTTTTTGTTTTTTCAGCTATCATTCGCGCGGAGCGTATATCCACGATTAATACCGTGCTTGCACATCACCGTCGAGCAAGTGACTCCTTATCTGTTACGCGTGAAAAGAGCTGGTATTGCTTCTATAACGCCTTAATTGCATTGCGTGAAAAATTACAGGAATGGGAGGTCTGGGAGCGTTATGAGCAAGACTTCATAAACTATGCACTACATTTCTCACTTTGGAATCTTAATACACTTTACGGCGAGACATACGGGATGCTTTTTAATTTGCTAAAAAATAAATGGTTCAAGAATCTAGGAATCGTTGATAAACCTGCTTCGTATTTTTATCATCCGGATGACTACGAGAGCTATAGGTACATCTGCGACAATGATGCCAGTTTGTACACTTCCCGCCGTATCGGTCTTCTTCTCGAAAAGAACCGCGAAAAAACCGATTCTATTAATGAAATTAGAGGCATATCAAAAAAAATTAGAAAGCAATTCGATGCTACTAATTCTCAACTTGAAAGGATTCGTTCTACTTCTACCTTTAAGCTGGGAACAAAATTACTATCACTCGGATATAACCTAAGGTTGATAAAGCATTAAACACAACCAAAAAATATTCTTAATTGTATGAAAAATATCCAAGCTAAACAAACATGGGGCGGTGCTAATTGAATACTGAGCTGAAACAAAACTGCTTCCGAGCAGCTTCGAAAGTAAGGTCTCTTATCTACTCCTTACTGATAACGTTTGCATTTATAGCATATAACCCTGCCTATTTAGAAACGTTTGATAATAGCTCATTGTCATCTATATTGATGTATATTTCTGGATATTTCAGCTCAATTAAAGCTAGTTTACCCGTTTGCGTCATGGTGATCGTTATTTATTATATTCACCAGAGAGGTTTAAGCTTTGGTCATCCATTAGCAACATCTATTACCGGTTTGATTGCTGCCATTGTTAGCCTTATGGGATTAAATTACCTCAATAATAATGGGTTGGAATTCCTTGCTAAAGGAGGCATTGCTGCAGGATTTTTTTCTCTATCTGCACTAATAGGCTTTAAGCTTGCTTTTACAGATTTATTTACTTGGCTTGATTCTTGCTTTGATGCTCCTCAAGAAAAAAATATACATAATAGAAAGGCTTTTGCTCTTATTTTTGACAAATATCCCTTTGTTACCTGCAGCTGTATCTTGCTAATCTTCTGGCTTCCTTATCTAACTGCTGTGTTTCCAGGAGTCCTGCATATTGATGCCTTAACTTCTCTCAACTATTACTACGGTACATCTGTATGGACAACTCATTTCCCGCCCGTGAGTGTAATGCTCATGGGGTTTTGCATGGATATTGGTAAATATCTTGGATCAGATAATCTTGGTATCGCACTTTACGTTATTCCTCAATTTATCATTTGCTTAGCTACGCTCGCTTTTGGCTTTTCTCTCATGAAAAAATGGCGCACACCTTATTGGATAAGAGCGCTCTGTTTAATGTTATTTTCATTTCTTCCAGTAATTCCTATGTACGCAGTCACGGAAGTAAAAGATACGTATTATTGTGTTGCTTTTATGTGGCTTACTTACTTTTTATTAAACCAAAGCGCTATTTTTAATAAAAGGACTATTTTATTAGTTCTTTTTACAACTTACGCCCTTTGCCTGTTTCGAAACGACGGTAAATTTATCTGCTTATTCGTCGTTCTCATTGTTTTATTATCTCGAAAAAAATGGAATTTACATTGGGGAAAAATCGTTGCTACCTTATTATGCGGGTTTCTATTGGCAACCGTCACTACACGTATTGTAGTTAAGAGGTTTAATATCCAAGCAGCCTCTATTCGTGAAGTATTTTCTCTTCCAGCTCAGCAGACTGCAAGATATGTAAGTAAATTCAATAAAGATCTAACGACTGAAGAGCGCGCCTCTTTAAATAATTTTTTCAGTGGTAATCTAGATAAACTTGGCGCATTATACAATCATGACTTTGCTGATCCAGTAAAAAATGCAATTGTCTTTCATCCTTCTAAGGAACAGCTACGGGAATACTTTAGAAACTGGACAGCACAGCTACTAAAACATCCTGGAATCTATCTTTCAGCTACTTTTAATCAAACCTATGGGTATTATTTTCCTGAAAAACTTGAATTTTATAATGCAGGTTTTTCCATTGAAAGCCCAAGTGAGAATGCCATTAACTACCATGGTGATATCGTTATTACTCATTCCAAAGATACTCAATCTTGGAGAGCCACAATTATTCAATGGGCGCATCTATTGAGGTCTATCCCGCTTTCGAGACCATTTTATTCGTCTGCCACTTATACTTGGATAATATTAATAGCTTTAGTTGCTACAGCAAGAAGAGTCAAAGTATCACGACTGGTTCCATTCTCATTACCAGTAGGCATTTTTATAATGTGCTGCCTTTCACCAGTCAACGGAGCATTTCGATATAGCCTATCTCTTGTATTGAGTTCATTCTTCTATTTTTCATATGCAGTATATCTCGCCCGTAATAGATGATGCAATCGAGTGCTTTGAAACCTCATTTACCATATGTTTTTCCTTATACTAAAACCTAATATACCAGTAAAAAGGGAAAGTAACATGCTGCCGTACCAGCGATTATCGCTTGACTCGGCTGTGGCAACTCGACCCTGACCCTTAAAGGTTAACAACAATCTCCGGACTCAAACAACATCCATGCAATATCATCTATCCAAATCAGGCAAACAAAGAAACACTTCTGTATGAAGTAGTTATTTTTATACATAAAAGAAAAAGTGGTAAAAAACGCGAGGCTACTCCCTCTCTTTATGATTCTAGAGATGAAAAGAGTCATCTAAGAATACTTATTAAGTCAGTAATTAATCCAATAAAGAACTAACGGCTTATCTTTGTTGGCCATAATAAGCGTTGGAACCATGTTTGCGTAAATAATGCTTGTCAAGTAAATACTGAGGAGCACAAGCGCCTCCGCACTTCTTGGGAGAAGTTTGGTAAAGAGTTTCAGTACGCAAGGCCATAAGCGCAGCTTCTTCCATTACCTTAGCATGATAGACGGCTTGTTCTGCATTTTTACCCCAACTAAAAGGTCCATGATTGCGTACTAAACAACCTGGTTGGGCAATAGGAGTTCATATTAAAACCCTAGCTTTTCATAAGAATGCCCGCACCTTTAACTGATGCGGGCATCATCCCAATGCGTCACAAACTCAACCAGAGATCAGCTAATAGGCTCGGCTTCTAACACTCTAATAGTACTTCGTCCATCCACGTAGGGGCATCTTGGCTGGAATCTATAACCTTCTTTCAACTACTTGACCATACCGCTTATCCCATCGGCATCGACAGTAGACATCCCAAGCTCTACCGCTCAGCGACAACAAGGGCACCATGTCATCAATCACAGCGAAAGTGAAGTATATAGGATGTTCTTGAACCACTCCGCTTCGTTTTCCGTCTAAGAGACAAAAACGCCTTTTCAGCGCTACCACCTCTGATAATCTCATCAATGTCTTTATCCATGTAGGAAGACATGACACTCTTTGTCCCGAAAGGCATGTTGCGCTGCTTCCAGCTGAGTGAAATACCGAATCCGGTAAGCTTGTCTTCGAACTTCTAAATTTCCCATTGTTTGCCGTATCTATTGCTGATAATGCGGATTTTATCAAGAATATACGCTCTGTTCCGTGCACGAAATGTAATCATAGGTAGTTTTATTAAGACTTGAAAAGTTGGAGAGATTATTTTCATCTTTTATGTTATTTTTTTCTCTGTTGGAACTGTCCGCGTCTTCACCTCTGCACCACTTTTTGCCAGCAGCATCTGTAAAATAGACACTCGTAATTCGCCAATTTGGATCATTTAGCACAGGTCGTATTTTCACATCTAGCGTTGATGACTCTTCTGGATAAGACCATGGCACTTTGCTCTTTTTCTGACTTTTTTCCTTATCAATAGCAAATGAAATAAAATCACCTGGAGTTAATAGGGGGAGCTTAAGAGTAGTTTTTATTTTGTCGTCTGTCCTTTTTCCATTTTTCATTTTATAGGCAATGCCAGTAACTATTACGTCATAGACAGGAGAATCTGAGCAGTTAATTAATCTAATACCAACTAGGTAACGTTCCCCATCATGTATGGGATTCGAATAATCTATCCGATCGGATATTAGTGGAGTTTTTTATCGACTCGCACCCACCAAGCAGCAATATTATAAGCTTGCTCTCTTTCCTTCTCTCGATTCTGTCTAAAAAAAGATGATAGGGAGAAAATTGTTGCAGCTATACCAAATAGTGTTGAGATAACCGCAAGGACCTGTGTTGTATTTTGCAGTAGCAAGTGAAATAGGGTTGTCATAAAATTCCAGACTTTTTAGTTTTTATCTATTAGTTTTCTTTTTATGTCAAAGACCAGTGCTGTATTTATTATATCTTCCTAACTATTCGCAAAGAAAGCTACGGCAATGGCACCAGGGCCGGCATGCGTACCGATAGCGCCTCCCATAGAGTGGTATGCGAGCTCATCCACTTTACCTTCCCATAAATGAGAATTGTCCTCAACATATTTCTTGAGCATGCTGCTCTCAAGTCCTGTATAACCAACCGCAACAGGCATATCAAAATTAATGCCGCCGCATTTTTCAATCATTTTGGTAAGTAGATTATTTGCAGCTTTTGAGCCACGAGCCTTTCCCACTAAGCTAATTACCCCATCTTCGGCTGTAATTACTGGTTTGATAGAAAGCAAATTGCCTAAAGCTGCAGCTGCTGCTGGCAAACGACCACCACGACGCAAGTATTCAAGCGTATTTAGAAGTGCAAGTACCCGAACATGCTGGACACGCACCTGCAGATCTTCAACTAGCTGATCAAACTTAATCCCTTGGTCAACACAACGCAGTGCATATTCAACAAGTACACGCGTACCAAGCGATGCACTCAGGCTATCAATAACACGGACATTGTCACCATAGGGTTGTGCAGCACTTTCAGCGCTCGCATAGGTACCAGATAAACGGGATGAAACGGTAATCGCAACTACCTTTTCGTCTCTCTCCACAGCAGCTGAAAACTCTTGGTCAAAAGCATAAGGAGTAACTTGACCAGTGGTTGGTGTGGTATCTGTTTCTAAGAGCATTTCATAAAAACGTTGATTGCTCAGGTCAACATTATCAAGATATATTTCATTGCCAAAGGCAACTGAGATAGGCATAACGGTTAGCTGCTCATGATGGATATCTGAAACATCTGCTGCAGAATCGCAAATAATACGTATTGCCATTAAATTCTCCTCAGTCTGTTTATCTATAGTTTCTAGAGCTCTTTGAGATTTTCTAAAACTTTTCCGAGTGCGCGATACATAACCGTGACTTCATCAGCTGCAAGGTCTTTTGCAGCCTGGCCAACAAGACGATTGATAATCCTATTCACTTCACCCCAAAGCTTGTGCCCCTTCGGCGTAAGTAGAACAGGGTTCCTATAGCTCGTAGAGCCTTGAACTGTACTTACTTCCACATATCCCGTATTTTGAAGCGCATTGATAGAACGCGAAACTAGGGCACGGTCTACTCCAATAGAGCGTGCGATATCTGCTGCAGCTATTCCTTGGGAATGCTTGCTGAGACATACTAGGAGCAGAGCATCTGTACCACGCAAACCAAAACGTTCCATCTCGGTTTTTTTCAGCCGCTGTATTTCCTTGTTAAGCTGGAAGATAATACCGGCAAATGCTTCAAATCGATCTGTTTCTGCCATTCAACACTCCTAAATATGCTTAGATTTGTTGACTCATCAACAATTTGTTGAGCGGTCAACATTTTAGTCAAAATAGGATTCTTGCATATGGGATTCTAAAAAAATACAACGGCTTCAATTTCGAAACCGTTGTCTCAAAAGTCTTCTCACTTGTCAACCTTGACCCTCTTAAGAGAGCAAGCAAGGAGCTCCGCAAGCTCTTCCTCTCCCCATGTGTCGATATCTACCACGATCCAAGCCTCGTCGCCCTTACGGAAGTCCTCGGTGCGCATCGCCTTCTGGAACCGTTTGAGGACCGCTGCGGGGTTTCGGCGATCGGGATGAATGTTCTTAGGGAACTTCACTACCACAGGAGCATCTCTGAAGACATCCATGCGTAGGTAGTCCTTTTCTGTCTGCCCCTCAGCGCTCACCCAGCAGACGTCGCGGTATTCGCGGCCGCCAGTCTTTCGATTCAGTGTGTTTTTCTTTGTGCGTCTAGCCACGTACGACCTCCTCGCGCAACATGGGAATGCCGCCGAAGCGCCCATCCAGATAGCTGCGGATGAGATCCTTGTCGTAGCGAATGCCGTCAAACTCGGTAAGACCCACTAGTTCAGACTTTCCGTCCATGCCGCGCTGAGCTATGTACATCTCATCGCGACGCATCAGGGACTGGTCCATAAGGAGGAGATCATGAGTAGTGAACAGTAGCTGCTTGCGCGTATCAGGCCCGCAGGTGGTCAAGAAGTCCTCAATTAGGCGCGTAGTCAGCATGGTGTGCAGGCATCGGTCCAGCTCATCCACCACATATACCTTCGAGCCCACGGCGTTGTCGGGACCCTGCAGATCGAACAGCATGGGCAGAAGCCACATCAAACGCTGAGTGCCGGAAGACTCCATCCCCAGGCTAAAGCTGCGCTTCTCGCCGTCTGCTCCTTGGTGTAGGGTGCGTATACGCTCGACTACAGGCTGTCCGTTGTCCACGTGTACTGTAATCATCTCGAAGCTGTAATCTCCAGCTGCCTTCTCCATCACCAATGTGAGCAGCTCTCCATCGTTCAAATTGGCTATACCCTTGCGGAGCCTAGCATCTCTAGGTAGCACATCTAGGTCGATGCGCTCGCCAGTTAATCCGCAGATACCAGTATCGAGGCGAGCAAGGGCATCCTCGGCATATTCGATAAACCCCTCGCGGCCTTCAGCTGCACTTGCAAAAGTCCACGCATGCGACTCCACACCCACCAGTTGCAGCGTGATGTCGAACCAATCGTATGTCTCCTGCAGGCCCTCCACGTTCTGAGCAACAGCGCGACCTAGAAAGGTCTGGTTTTGACGCGTTGACCTGCCCACGAATTCAAGGAAGTCAGAAGATCCGAGGAAAGTCTCGTTGAACGTATATTTGTCACCCTCCACAGATTCATCGCGCTCAAAGATATCGATGCTCTCCTTCTCGAGTACGCGCTCAAGCGACTCGTAGATAACACCGTCCATGGTCGCCTCTACTACGTAGCGGTAGACGACTTTGCCTGCTAGGAACGTAACATCAAAGACGGTTGGCTTCAGGGATGACTCCCTCTCGAGCATGAAGGGCTCTATGGGAAGAAGTCCATCTACACCGATATCACCCGTAACCATGTGCTTAAGGGCAGCCATCCCCTTGAATAGCCCCGTCTTACCGGATGCGTTGCCTCCGTAGACAGCAGCCACCGGCAAGGTCTTCTTGCTGCGGAACCCGGGGACCTTGGCTAGGGTCTCAGCATGCTGGCGCTCAAGGGAGGAAACCATGTTCAGTGATGCCTCGTCGCGGTATGACATCCAATTACCCACAGTGAAGTTGAGTAGCATGTCCTTTTTCCTTTCATTTTCAATTAATGAGATTTTATCACTTTCGTTGTGTTATTCAAAGAAGGGATGGATTACATGATCGACGCAAGTAATCACGACTTGAGAGAAACGAGATGCCAAAAAGCTAAAAACAAGGAAATTGTAAATACGTAACTTCCTTGTAGTAGAAATGCGGAATAGATCCCGAAATAGATCGATTTAAATGCAGTGGATTCACCAAACGGCTCTCTCCTTGAAAAAGGCAACTTCTTTCGTATGGGATTCTAAAAAAATACAACGGCTTCAATTTCGAAACCGTTGTATTTTTTAAAACATTCTGGATCGCTGAGCAAAAACCTACTTAGTGCTCATCGTAGTACTGGCAAGCACCTTCGATATCGCCTTCAAATACCGAAGATCCGTGCTGCAACACAATGCCACGAGTACAGAATTGCAAGGCTTGCTCAGGTGAGTGGGTTACAAAAAGAACCGTCAGATTGTCCTTGGCCATAATGTCTTTGACACGCTCTTCGCACTTCTTGCGGAAGCGCTTGTCTCCCACCGAAAGTGCCTCGTCAATTACAAGAATATCAGGGTTAATTGAAGAGGCAAAGGCAAAGCCTAAGCGCGCTTTCATACCACTGGAGTAGGTACGAATGGGCTGTTCCATATAATCACCGAGCTCAGAGAACTCATGCATCTGCGGGATAAGTGCTTCTGTCTCATCGCGGGTAAAACCCCACAGTTGACAGCGCATTTCTAGGTTCTCACGACCAGTAAGATTGCCATCAAAACCAGCTGATAACTCAAGCAAAGCAGAGATGCGGCCATGAACCTCAATAGTGCCTCGGGTGGGATAACACACACCCGTAATCATCTTGAGTGCAGTAGATTTGCCAGCACCATTTAAGCCAAGCAGCGCGAGAGAATCTCCACGATTGATGGTAAATGAAAGATTATCGGTAGCATTGATAACCTTGTGATCAATCTTGTTGGTAAAGGTACCGAGTAAGCGCTGTTTGTCATTCTTGTACAAGTAATAGGTCTTATATACATTGCTAAATCGTACAGCTATGGGATTATTCTTATCATTATCTCGAATAACCTTTGCTTCACCCTCACCTGCCCAACTTACTCGTTCATTCTCCGTAGTAGCAGCTCGCATAGCACGCGCTTTAACAGAAAGTTTTGCTCCAGTCTTTGGCCTAGAGGACATCGGGTACCTCCTTGTGTAGGCGAGCATAGCTGTGCATCGCAAGCACAGTAACTACTACGCAGATAAAGAGATAGCAAATAAACTCATGATGACTATGCCAAATCCATTTATGGAAAATAAAACAATCACGCATTGCCACACAACCCCATGCAACTGGATTAAAGTACATAATGATGCGACCAACATGTGGAAGCGCCTTAAGGTCAAAAAGAACCCCAGACAACCAGAAGAATGGTGTACTTAGGGTGCCAATTAACTTAGAAAAGTCACGTGAGATAGCTGAGAGTGGAGAAAGCCAGATAGACCACATCGTCCAGAAATACATCATGAGCGCAAATACCAGCGGAAGCTGAATGAGATGAATGGTCAGCTTAATCTTGAGAATGAGGCACATTATAATCGTGAAAAGCATTGTACCTACAAGAACAAGCATCTTTGAAAGCGTAAAGAAGGTTGAAATAACCGACAGCGGAAAACGAATACGATTAACCAAGAAGGAATATCGGTGATAAACATCACTACCTCCCCCGCCAATCATATCGCCCATAAAGAACCATGGAAAAATACCCACCGCCATCCACAGAAGGAAAGGCATGTGATTAATAGGAGCTGCTGTACGCATACCTACTGCAAATGTGAAGTAATACACGCCAATATAGACGGCAGGCTTTACAAAAAGCCAAATCCAGCCAAGAGCAGCACCACGGTAAGTCTTGACCAAATCAATCTTTGCAAGTTCCCAAGTCTGTTTGCGCCAGACCCAGTTGTCATGAAGCATCTGCAAAAATGTCTTTATGAGAACGAGCACGCCCGCCTCCCCTTCAAGACGACAATATCAGCGGTCTATCATATAACAGTAATGCACAGCGAATGCTTCATTGACGCCTATCTGCACCGTATTGCCAGACCAAAAACAGCACAGAAGGCTCTACTCAGCCGGTTTGTGACCTACAAAGAGCTTGCTTACACGACGCACAACAACTTGACCTATACATGCATCAAGCAAAATGATAGCTAAATAAAAGAGCAAACTAAACAAACTGCCTATCACAATGAATGGTGCAAGACCAAATCCCAAGGCCCATATAAGAATTGTATTGGCAGCAGTGTGCCAGCCAGTCGAAAAAAAGGCTTGTAGTACATAAAAGCCCAGAGTTCCTGCACTCGCGAAGGCAAGAACACGAGCAAGGCGCGGATACTTAGCCGCGCTATCTGCTGGCTGTGCAAGTGCGCAGAGCAATGCAGATACCGCCATTACAAAGGCAAATATTGAGGTAGAACGATATGACAGCGCATTTACAGAGGCTATACCCCCAAGACTTCCTGCAATAAATTCAGCAACTATCATCCCAATAAGTGCAAGCACAAAAGCATGGCAGCCATAACAACAACTACCAGGACGTACATGTTGGGCAATCCAGCCACCCACCAAAAAACTCATCCCATAGCTCACAGCGCTCATTAGCTTGCGCCAATCAAGCACACCAGGTTCACCTGTACCCTGAGAAAAAAATGCAATATAGAAGTTCAAGGCATAGACCACAATAAGCAGAGCGGCAAGCAGTTGGTTTTGCTTGCGAACACGCCACCACAACCAACCAATAAAAGGACACAACACCACTAACGCTAAATACACCCAAACAAATTGGATGCCAAAACTGATCCAATACCAGTCATCAAGCTCTGCATTGGTAATTTCGGGTGCAAAATGATGTGCAATCAGTGCGATAAGTCCATACAGGACAACCGTAGTTAAAATGATGGCAATTCTTCGGGCGGTAACGCGTACTTGCATGTGCCAATACCCTGGTAACACCGAGGTTTCCGTAGCTCGTGGTAGCAAAAAGAAACCCGAGATCATAATAAAGACGTGATTGCCCCAAGCACCCAACTGATTGATGCCGCCCATAAGCACAAGCGCCTGTAAGGAAGCGCGACCATTGGGCGCAAGCGCAGTACCTGCCAAAAAGCCATCCCAATCCACCATGGATTCAAACCAAGGCAAAAAACTATGGAAGATAGCAATACAGAGAATCGCTATCACACGGAGGGCCTCAATAGACAAAAGACGCGTATTGGCACGCATCGTTAACGTACGCGCTGCTTCCCCCAAAAAATGAGTGGACAGCTGAGTTCTCTTCTGTTGGGAATGGACTTCTATAGAAGTTCGACTGCTCACTGATCAAGCTCCGCTACCAAAGCCGTAAATTCCTCGGGCACCGTATTGATGTCAGCACCAAAACTCTCAGCAACAGCGTGAGCCTGAGCACGACGGAATTCAGCAGTATCACTATCACCAGTGCGCTCGTAAATATCAGCTGCACGCATCAGCGCAAAGGCAACATACTCAGCCAAAGACTCACCCAAACCAGAAAGTACCATCATGGTCACAAGAGAATCAGGGCTGAGATTCATTGCAACCGCAGGATCCATATCCAGCAGACTTGCAACGTCCTGCTCAACTGAGGCTGCAGCATCCAGGGCCATACGCGGTTCTTTGACAGATTGAGCTGTCCTCAGCGCCTTTGAGATAGACTCAACAAACTGCGAAATAAGTTCCAGCAGATAATCTCTCTGCAGCATGAATACTCCTCGCAACGACTAATTAGTAGCTCATCGAAAACATTTTGAACTCAACAAGCATAGGTAAACAGCACTATTCTAGCGTTGTAAAGGCAAGGTAACTCCGAGGTGTTCAAAGGCAACAGCTGTAGCTTGACGTCCCTGAGGTGTACGAATAATTAAGCCTCTCTGCAACAGATAAGGTTCGTAGACATCCTCAAGTGTGGAAGGATCCTCGCCAACTGCCGAAGCAATAGTAGTAAGTCCCACAGGGCGTCCTCGGAATGTCTTTGTAAGAGCCTCAAGAATCTTGGTATCCATCCAGTCAAGACCAAGCTCATCTATCTCAAAGAAGGATAGGGCCTCTGCTGCGACTTTCCAGTCTATATCTCCACCAGCACGTACCTGAGCATAGTCACGCACACGTTTGAGTAGACGATTCGCAAGGCGCGGCGTCCCACGACTACGACTTGCAATCTCGCGAGCGCCTTGCTCGTCAATCTCAACTCCCAAGATATGTGCCGAGCGCGAGACAATCGAGGTCAGTTCATCAACGTTGTAATAATCGAGGCGGTAACTGATACCAAAGCGATCGCGCAAAGGTCCTGTCAAAAGACCAGTACGCGTTGTAGCACCAATAAGCGTAAATTTGGGCAGGTCAAGGCGAATCGAGCGGGCAGCAGGCCCTTTGCCAATCACAATATCTAGACAAAAGTCCTCCATCGCGGGATAGAGCACTTCTTCTACCTGACGGTTTAAGCGATGAATCTCGTCAACAAAGAGCACATCTCCGGGTTCGAGATTGGTAAGAATAGCAGCAAGGTCACCGGTACGTGCAATAGCAGGGCCAGAAGTAGTGCGTAGTTTTGCTCCCATCTCATTTGCAACAACACCAGCAAGAGTTGTCTTGCCCAGGCCTGGAGGGCCCGAAAAAATCACGTGATCAAGCGGTTCATTGCGATCGCGCGCTGCTTGGATAAGCACACGGAGGTTGGTGCGCACGCGCTCCTGACCAAGATATTCTTCCAGAGTCTGTGGGCGCAAACTATGCTCGACATCAAGATCTTCAGCAGTAAGCTCGGTACTCACACCACGCGAAGCACCCATACTTCCCATGCCAAAAGGAGCAGCGTTGCCTTGAGCATCGTCCGCAAAGAGATCATCTGCATCTGCTTCCCATACTGCCATGGCCTACACTCCCCTCCCCAAGCGCTTGAGAGCATATGCAAGCGCTGCTTCCACCGAAGATGCAGCGGCATCATCGCAACCATCCAGCGCCAACTCGGTCTCCTGAGGCGTAAAGCCCATGGAAAGCAAAGCCTCACTTGCTTCGGTTTTGACATCGCGCAAGGCCGAAGGAATTGATACCTGATTGTTTGTAGTTGCAGATTCAAGTCCAACCAAGCTACGAAGCTCTGCATCTTTGGCAAAAACATCCTGTAACTCTACCAGTAGTCTCTGAGCCTTCTTTTTGCCCACACCAGGCACTGTAGCTGCACGATTGGCATCCTGAGTTGCAACAACCGTTGCAAGGGTCGCAGGAGTAAAGGTTGAAAGCACCGAAAGAGCGAGTTTGGGACCCACACCCGAAATCGCCACTAAGCGGTCAAAGAGCGAACGCTCCTGGCGATTGGCAAAACCATAGAGTTCCATCGCATCCTCACGCACCACCATGCGTGTCAACAACGTAACGCCAGCTTCGCCTACTGCAGGGAGTGCTGCGGCAGTATTAGCCGAAATGCCCAGCTCATAACCGACACCTGCCACATCAAGAATTGCGTGTGTTGGCAAAACCTCTATGAGGGTACCCGTGAGCTGAACAATCATGAGCTAGCCTTCCTCGGTGTACGTACGCCGTCTCGAGTGGAAATACGACTTGTCCTGCTGCTGGGCAGCTGCCCCATCTGAGCGCGAGAAGCAGTTGCAGCCGCTGTAACCTCACGCGCCTCTGCTGCCGCCTGCTTGCGACTGGCAATCTCTGCTTCACGAAGAGCGTCAGCTGCCGCCATGCGACGCGTTGCACGCTGGGTACGTACCAACAGGACATGACAAACTGCTGCAGCAAGTGCATCTGCCGCATGGTCGGGATGCGGATCATGGTCAAGTGCCAAAATATTGCGCACCATAAAAATAACCTGATACTTGTCGGCACTTCCTGTGCCTACTACAGCTTGCTTTATCTGCATGGGAGTGTACTCACCCACCTCAAGGCCTGCTCGAGAACAGGCAACAATTGCTGCTCCTCGAGCCTGAGCTGTCGCAATAGCAGAACGCTCATTTTCGCCGAAGAAAATCTTTTCGATAGCAAGCTGACTGGGATGGTACTGGCTAATCACATCACTAATCTCATTAAATATGCTACCCAGACGATGATCAATGGACTCTGTAGGATGCGTAGTCACGCAGCCATAGGCTCTGGCACGACAAGTATTGCCACGAACCTCAATCACACCCCAACCAGTATGGGCAAGACCTGGGTCAATGCCAAGCACAATCATGTTTTGCACCGCCCTTTTGCTCGCCTGCCCACACAAATAAGAACACCCGTTCTATCATATCCCAAATCAGGGCATACGCAAGACCGAGTCACTCACCGAGATAGCAAGCACACTTCATCCCTCAGGTGCATCTGAACATGCGCGAAGCTAAACCATACTTACAAACAGCACACCTAATAGGACGGTTTGTGGACGTTTAGTTTTCGGAAAATGGGCTAAAACCATTTCCTGCAAAGCCACCAAAACCCATATGACCCTCAGCATCGGCGACGATATGTCCATCGACGTTATCGGGATTTACCAAGCCAAAGCCTTTCATATAGTCCATAAGATTGGCAATATTTTGCCGACTGCTTTCAGGCTTTTTTGAAATATCGACCGATCCAAAGCTGATATCAACGTTTTGCTCTGCTTGTTTTTGAGGGTCAAACACCGAAATTTGTGCACCATCAAGCAGATCTGAGAGCGCATCTACAAAGGGATTGTTTGCATCGACATCCTGTAGACCTGCCTCAAACGCAGCTGCCAACTCCTGTGCCAAAAGAGAGAGATCTTTGCTACCCGGCAACAGTTCTTTACGGTCTGCTCTATCGTGCCAAGACAAGCCAAAAGGCCTATGAGCATCTGCAAGACTGCGTGTACTCGCACGCAATACCACACCTGCATTGCTTCTTGCCAAAGCATGCGCATGAAAAGCAGTCACCGCCGCTTCTATAAGTGCAGACATCCCTTGTGAGCGCTGAATATCAGATGGTGTACGTTCCCACTCGATATACATGCTTAAGATCAAATCAAGCTGCCGCAATTGATCCTCGGGATCAGTTGCCACATCATCGAATGTATCGCTATCAAGCAGTTCGGGTAGGTCACAAGGAGCGAGCGATAAATCAGGGAAGACAGGTGAGCTTGCATTGCGCGTGCGTGCCATCTCTAGCACATCTGTGCGATAAAGATCACCCAAAGGAAGTAAATCTGCCGCAGCACTCAGACCATCTGCCTCAAGGGCAAGCCACGTTTTGTCACGGGAAGATAGTAGTAGAGCATGGAGCCGACGTGCAAGCTGGCGAGCTTCTGTCACAATCACATCGCGCTCGGTAGCAATGGCAGCAAGACGCTCGTCAATTCCTGCAGAATCCTGCAGCGAAACCGCACTTGCTTGGACAAGACGAGGATTACGTTCATGCAGATTGATATGCAAATTTGCAGCGAGTTGACGCATTGCAAGTACTCTTTGTGCTGCCGAACGCGGACGGGCAAGAGATCCTCCCCTGCCACCACTACGCAAGGCAGGCGTACCTTCCAGCGGTGTTGCAAGCAGAGCATGCACATGCATGGGACCCAACGCATCGCTAGCAAGAGTAGCTAAAACAGCAGAACTCAGTGTGCCATCAAGGGTGAGCACAACATCTTGCATGCCTTGTGCTGCAGTAAAATCTTTCAAAGCAAGAGAAAGCGCCTGCCAACAAAAAGAACTACGATCATAGGGAACAGGCTTGGGAACATCTTGCTCAGGGTCTCTAGGCTGTAGGCCAATCTCAGCTACTAACAGCGCTTCTTCACATGAAGGAGCTATCGCTACCGCTTGCCCATCGGGAGCTAATACAAAGCTGCCACCTGTACAAATAGCATCATCAAAGCTACCAAGCGATCCCAGTGCTATAAGCCAAGATTCCATGTCCCGCGCATCTTGGGTATAACGATTATCAGGTAATCCCGCTGCCAACACCGAATCGCTGTCATTTGCCGCATAGGTCTGAGAGGAAAAATAGATGACAGCGTTGACGCCGTAATCCAAGCTCACCAGCTCGTCGAGCTTGTCGTCAGTCATTGCCAGTGCAAATTTGATACCCGCCATATCAAAGGTAGGAATACTACTTTCGCTGCTCAAAAGCTCTACACCATCGGTCATAGCTGCCATGACATTACCGCCCATAGAGCGTGTCAAATTTGTCAAACGCAGGGGTATGACCTCGCCATTTGCAATTAAGAAGATCTCTTCTACAGGCTCATGAGCCGAAAGCGAAGCCAAGGGCAAGAGGCAGGGGCAGGCTAGCTTATCGACAAGACTTGACAACATATCCGACAAATCGATAAGCAGACCCTCCTGGTCTACATAGGGTACAGGACAAATACCCGCGAGCGTAGACAGGGGGAAAATGAGCAGCTCTGCGCCCTGTCGGGCGGCCTGCTCGCTATATGCGATAATGCGCTCGCCCGTGCGAGAGAAATCTCCCGCACGGGCGCTAAGCTGCGCGATACCAATCTTCACGCGTAACACCTATCTGAGCTTAGAGCTCAACTTCAGCTTTCCACAAACCATGAAGGTTGCAATAAGCATAAACTGTAGCACCCTTAGAGCAGCACTTGCCAAACTTAGCCTCAGGCTTGTCGCCAGGCTTGAGATAACGAACAAAGAGTTTATCCTCAGCGGCCAAGGCAATCCACTCGATGTAGTGCTCCTCAATGGAAGGATGCTCAACAACGCCAACCTTTACGAGGATGTGCTTGCCATCTTCGGCCTCGGTAATCACAGGAACGTGCTTCTCAACAGCAGCGTCAACAGAACCAGCTACGAGAATCTCCATGGGCTCGCCACAGCAAGAAGGATCGCAGCTACCCTTCTTGAGCAAAGCGACCATGGTGCCACACTTATTGCAACGATAAAAAGTAGGCTCGGCCATAACTTTTCCTCTCTCCTTACGGCGCCTCATCGCGTCGTATATCCATTGTGGCACATCCCCAATAAATAACACTGCCATTCGCAAATTAACGCAAGTCCAACGAGTCACACACCCATCAGCGTGTATCACTCTGGCACGCGTCGCGAGGGGGCGTGCAGATTTTGCTTCGACATCACGTGTGCCGCACGGCGCACTTAGGCAAAAGCAATGCTTCCTTCGGAGTCAACGAGATCCTTGAGTTCTGCCATTAGCATCATGCTACGTGCATCCACCGTAGTAGGCAGCTCCATGCGCAATGTGTGGCCCGAACTTTCTTGGACAAGCAGTTCCACGCGATCAAGGCCTGCATAGCGAGACAAAATGTCATGCAATCTCTGCATACGGTCGTAACTCAGGACGCTCGGCGTCATGCGCAGCTCAATAACCTTGGGGCGGTTTGATGACGCGCTTAGCTCTAGCCCTTCGATAGAGCTGCAGATAATTTGATCGCCACGATCTGAGCGCTCAAGCTTACCCGAGATTTTGACAAAGACATCGTTCGCAGAGCCACCTATCTCAGCATCAGCTTCACCCGCAAGAATGGCAGCCGATTTCTTGTAAAGCTTGGGGAAGACAACCAACGTAATTTCGCCTTCCATATCTTCCAAGGTCACAATTGCCATGGGATCACCGTTTTTGGTGGTCTTCTTTTGCACAGAGGTCACCATACCAGCAAGGCGAATTTGCTTGTCCTCTGCAACTTTGTGGCGCTCAATCATGCCACCTGTCATGGGATCAGGTACTTCTTCGGTCTCGTTGAGTTCGCCGATGGTGTAGTCGCGCGCTTTGGAAAGTGCATACTCATACGGGCGCAGAGGGTGATCCGAGACGTAAAGTCCCAGCACCTCATGCTCGTTGTGAAGCTTGTCGCTACGCTCCCACTCCACCCCATCGGGCTTAGGCACTTCATCGGTGAAACCAGAGCCTTCTACATCGCCAAACATATCAAAAAGACTGCTCTGGCCAGCAGCTCTATCCTTTTGGCGACGAGCAGCAGCATCAAGGATATTTTCAGGGTTGTTTTTGTCAACCATAATCATCAGCTGGCGACGCGGATAACCCGTAGAATCAAAGGCACCACTCTTGATAAGTGCTTCAACAACACGACGGTTTGCCGATGAACCATCAACACGATCAACAAAATCGTTGAGATGCTTGAAAGGTCCGCCCTTCTCACGCTCGGCCATGATGAGCTCGGCTACGCCTTCACCAACACCACGGATGCCTGCAAAGCCAAAGCGAACACCTGCAGGAGTTGCCGTAAAGTCACGACCCGACTCATTAATATCGGGTGGCAAAATCTGAATACCCTCGTGACGACAGGCAGTAACGTAGTGAACAATCTTGTCCGTCTTGCCCATGTAGCTGGTGAGCACCGATGCCATAAACTCACGCGGGAAATACGCCTTGAGCCAGGCTGTTTGCATAACGAGAATGGCATAACCTGCAGAATGGGATTTATTGAAGGCATAGGAAGCAAACTCAAGAACGTCATCCCAAATACGCTGAGCGGTCGCACGTTCGTAGCCGTTTTCGACAGCACCATTCATCCAATGGTCGTAGGTCGTCTCATCTTTACCGTTGTCCCAATGGAATTCGGTACTTGTGAGCAGCTTAATTTTCTTTTTTGCCACAGGTTTGCGGATGCGAGAGTCGGACTCACCAGCGGAGAAGCCCGACATCTTGACCGAAATCTGCATGACCTGCTCTTGATACACGATTGTGCCGTAGGTTTCGTCCAAAATCTCCGAAAGACGATCGTCGTAAAAGACGATAGGTTCGCGACCATTCATACGGTTGATATAGCTGGTAACCATACCAGCACCTAGAGGACCAGGACGATATAGAGCAATCAATGCAACGATTTGCTTGTATTCTTTGGGCTGCATATTTTTGATGGTGGCTGTCATACCCGCAGACTCTACTTGGAATACTCCTGCCGTAGCACCCGAGCCCAGTAGCTCATAAATCTTGGGGTCGGTAAAAGGAATCTTGTCCACATCGATATCCACACAGGTAGCACCAGGCTTGATGCAGGAACGCACAAGTTTGGGCATACGCTCGATATCAGAGGCATGGGGATAACTCGCACGAATATTGGCGAGAGTTTTTGAAATAACGGTCAATGTGCGCAGGCCCAAGAAGTCCATCTTGAGCAGACCCATGTCGGCAACCGAGTGACCCTCGTACTGGGTAATCTCAACGCCACCCTTGGTATCGAGTTTGGTAGGCACATGATCGTTAACGGGCGTCGGTGCAATCAAAACGGCGCAAGCATGCACGCCTTCACCTCGGGTGAGGCCTTCAATAGAGAGAGCTGCATCAATAATGCGATGCGCATCGGCATCCTTCTCGTAAGCCTCGGCAAAGTCGGGTGAAAATTGATCGGGTTTCTTTTCATTTTTTTCAAGCGCATTTTGCAAGGCAAGCTTGGGGTCGTTGGAAAGCATCTTGGACAGCCGCTGACCTTGCCACACAGGAAATCCCAGCACACGAGCGGCATCGTTGATTGCTTGCTTGGCTTTGATAGTTGAGTAGGTAATAACATGGCAAACACGCTCGGGTCCATAAAGTTCACGAACATGCTGGATGACTTCCAGACGCCGCTCATCGTCGAAGTCCATATCGATATCGGGCATTTCGGAGCGCTGAGGTGACAAAAATCTCTCGAACATCAGGCCGTTTTCTAGCGGGTCAAAAGCGGTGATGTTCATTGCATAAGCAACAATAGCGCCAGCTGCACTACCTCGACCAGGACCTACGCCAATACCATTGTTTTTGGCCCACATGACATATTCCTGCACAATAAGAAAGTAGTCAGCAAAGCCCTTATCGCAAATGATTTTGTACTCGTACTCAAAACGCTCTTGGATATTAATGCCATTGATCTCACGGGTACGCCAGTCGGGCCCATAGTGTTGCTCAAGACCTTTTTCACATTCAGCGTGGAAACGTTCCTCAGAGGTCTCCCCCTCTGCCAAACCAGGGAACTTAGGCAAGTACATACTTGACCAGTCAAGTTCAAACTGACACTTTTCTGCAATCTCAAGCGTATTGTCACAGGCTTCAGGAATCCACGAGAAGAGAGCGCGCATCTCTTCTTCGCTCTTCATGTAAAACTCGCTACCCTCCATATGCAGACGACCAGGATCATCAATATGACTAGCGGTCCCAATGCAGCTAATAATGTCCTGAGTTGGCGCGTCCTCGCGGGTAAGGTAGTGGAAGTCGTTGGTAGCAACTGCCTTGATACCCAGCTTTTGCGCCAGTGCGACGAGACGCTCGTCAAGCGTGCGGTCGGTCCATCCACCGCGGAAATTAAGGCCATGGTCTTGAATCTCAATATAGAAGTCATCACCAAATATGCGTTGATATTCGCGAGCCCAATGCTCTGCCTCATCAATATTTCCATCAATAATATTTTGAGGAATGATGCCTTGTACACAGGCAGACTGACAGATGATGCCCTCGTGATATTTTTCGAGCATACCCAAGGTGGTACGAGGCTTGTAATACATCATCTCATTGGCAGCTTGGGACATCATCTTCATCAGATTGACGTAGCCCGTCTCATTTTTTGCCAGCAAAATAAGGTGATATCGCTTTTGATTGGGCTTGTGCTCAATTTGATCATCCGTAATGAAGTAGGCCTCGCAACCAAAGATGGGCTTGACCACAAGCGTAGGACGGTTTGCTTCAACCGCGCTAAGATCGCCACCCGTAGACTTCCAGATAGCAACATCGCTTTCCCATTGCGCATGCACACGATCATGAGGTGCAGCATCTGGTGCATCGGGTTCGGGTTCGACGAGCTCCCAAGATTTTTTGAAACACTCAACATCGTGTTTCCATTGCTTCATATCCGCAGCAGCGTCGTTGTATTTGCGACATTCAAGGTCAAGGTTGGGCACACCAAACATATAACCGTGATCGGTCAGAGACACGGCAGGCATCCCTAGGTCAACTGCACGTTTGACCATATCGGGTATGCGCGTAGCTCCATCGAGTACCGAAAAGTCAGAGTGGCTATGCAAGTGTACAAAGGCCATACGTGTACTCTCCCTTGTGCGCGGGATGGGCGGGACTTACCAAAAAGACTCCCTGTGCCTACGCATACCACGAGGCACATATCCTATCCGCATTTCCTATTGTCTTTGTTTTCCGCTATCAATTCTAACGCAGCAAATGGACATCACTGAGAGCTAACAATCACTTCTCTATACATGAAAATCGTAGCGTACAACATATGGCTGACCCGTCTTGTTGTCTCCCAAAAGCTCGGCCGCATCAAGTTCGACACAGACAAAAGCACAGGTAACCGCAGTAAAACCTTGATTTATGAGCACGCGGGCATAAAGGCGTGCTTGGGTCTTGTGATGCTCGTAAATCTCAGCAGGCGTAAGGTTTTTATCGCCTGTTTTATAGTCAACAAGCAGTGCTTCTGTAGAACCAGGGTTGGTACAAAGCAGGTCAATTGCACCTTCAATGTAGTCACCAAAACGCTCGGTACCCTTGGGCGCGGGCGCAAAGAAGGGCAACTCCGCTTGGAGATTTTTGTACTGCAACGCCTCAGCACGAATATCTGAGTGAATCCAGCGCTGTAATGCTGTCTGCAGACGCAATTCAGCGCGGCTCGACAGATGCCAATAGATAGACATATGCTCTATTTGCTCATCCGAAGGAACGTGTCCCGTTTCGATCATAGTCTGAGCAATCTCATGGAAAGCAGAACCTAGATTGGTTGCGCGATCGGCGTCGGCATATTCTCCAGCCTCATCTTCCTCACTAAGCTGCGGTGCTTGAAACTTTTTTGGAGCTTTATCTTTGTGCTGTAGAACTTCATCATCTAGCGCAGCCTTCATTGACGAAAAGCTAAAGACGCCTTGGCGGGGACGCCATGTACTCAGCTGCGTTGCGGTTTCGGTCTCGCGTTGATAGAGCACAAAATCACTGTCTGACGTGACACTGCCTTGCATATCTGTGTCAATGCCACCCGTTCCAAGCACCAGTAAATCCTCTGGGACGGAACCTGTAAGCTCTGTGTCAAAACCCGCTAGACTGCCTGCAGATGACAGTTCAAGTACAACAGGATCACCTTTGGGAACCTTTTGCTGGCAGACCTCCACTACGCGAAGCAGTGCATCAGCACTCCCCCCAAAGTCAAGGCTCTGCTCACCTATAGCAGGCATGTCAGAACCAACAAGCGCCTGCATACTTCCAGCTGCAAGCGTCGAACTTATACCTGCTTTGCTAGAAGCACAACTTATTCCTAGGACAACTGCTTCCTGTGCACGAGTCAATGCAACGTAGAGCAAACGCGCTTTTTCTTCTTTGCTCTGCTTGGCTTCAAGCTGCTTGAGTGCTAAATAGGTCTCTGCAATCGTCGCGCTTTCTGAGCCTTTCCAACTGCTGCACCCGTCCGTTCGCACCTTTGCGACTAAACTTGAGCAATCTTTGGGACAAATCACGCAGGCTTGTACATTTTGAGAAGCAGTATTTACTGACATACCAGTAACACTCAAACTACCTGCAAGAATACCCGTATCACTACGAGGATTTGACCAGCATTCGGCTACTGCCACAACAGGGAACTCAAGACCCTTGGATGCATGAATGGTCATTACTTGAATGGCACCTGCCTCTCCCCCTGCAAAGGACGCAGGGGGAATTTTTGCAAGACTTAACCAGCGATTAAATTCTGCTGCGGCCCGAGCAGGCCCCAGTCCCAACTCCTCGGTAAGATCGCGAATATATCGCAGAGCAGCTAAAACATTGGCAGCGCGCGCCATACCTTCAGCACCTTGGTGAGCAAGACGAGCAAGCCAGCCAGAATCGCGCACCACCTGTAGGCAGACATCGGCAACTGACTTGTGTGCTAAATCCGCAAGCGCTTGGCTAAGCACCGCATGAGCTGCCTTGAGACGCTCGGAAGCTTTTATGTCTCCAAAAAACTTCATATCCTCAAGACCACGGTCAATCTGCCGCTTTGTAGGAGCATCTAGTTTTTCTTGAGAGCGTGTGCCCAGCATGCAGAAATCATCTGCATCAAGGGCAAATACTTCACTGGAAAGCAGTGGAAATAGGCCCGACTGAGTGTCCCCAGGATTTGCCAAGGTATAGAGCAGTGCGCACATAACCTGAACCTCGGAAGTCGAGCTAAAGGTAGATCCGCCAGTCACCACACACTCAAGTCCACGAGCTCGCAGGGCGTCGATATAGTTTGCCGCATGAGAGGTTGTCCCCAAAAGCAGAGCCATATCTCCTGCATTTGTACCTGCCGCTGCATACTGTGCTAGTCGATCTGCAATCTGAGCAGCAAGAGTTGCTGCCTGGAATTTTGTTGTTCGTCCTGATTGACCAGGGCCTGTAACTGCTTCGATGGCTACACGCGGAAGAGATTGCGCCGTATACGCATCGTCTCGCCCATCCCAAGCATCGAGGTGCATATAGCCACCCAGGACACCACCTGCAAGCGTGCCATCTATCGTAGGCACACCTCCGCAAATACGCTCTACAAGAGCAAGAATATCTGCATGGCTGCGATAGTTTGTCTGCAGTCGCACATGCGCATCTGTCGAGAGTGCGGCCCCATGTTTGCGAAATACCTCAACATCTGCCCCGCGAAAACGATAAATCGACTGTTGAGCATCACCTACCGTACACAGGTGTTCAGCATCTTTACCAGCAAGCATGCCGATAAGCTCCAATTGAGCTTCATCGGTATCCTGGAACTCATCCACCATGACTAGACGAAAACGCTGTGCATAGTCAGCCGCCACTTCGGGGCGCTTGCGTACTGCTTGCAAAGCCATATGAATAAGATCGTCATTATCCAGCAGAGACTGCTCGTATTTGAGCTTTGCATAGCGCTCATCCACCTGACGCGCTAACTGCAAAATTGCACTGCCAAATCTGCCAACCTGAACAAAGGCAAACTCTGCCCGAGCAAGTGCCAAAGCAGAAACAACATCTGGCTGAATATCAGCAATCGTTTTGCTTGACCGTGGCACCGAAACACTCGCTAACGCAGCTTCGATTTCGCTAAGTGCTGAACGCTTGGGGCTATCTAGTGCAAGTCCTCGCAGAGCCTCAAGCGATGTCTGAACTGCTTCTGCTGCCTTTGGCGTGAGCTTACGAGACCCCAGCTCTTCAAAAGCTATGAGCAGGCGTGCCACCGAGCGGTATATTGTTTCGACACCATCTCCACCCACAAGCACTAGATCATCAAAACCATGGGGGCAACGACGAGCGGTGGCAATCATACTGGTCACAAGATCGAGAACCCCACTTGCACGGCCTCCATCAAACATGCGCCCATAACCATAAAAAGAGAAAAGCTCCGAAAATTCGCCTTGGCGATAGGCACCGCCCACAACCTCTTCGAGTGCGATGCCTTTGAGTTCGTCAGCCTGGTTTTCCGTGCATTGACTAAAGTTTGGATCGATTCCCAAATCCAACGCATGCTGATGCAAAATACGCGAACACATGCCATGAATGGTCGAAATCCAAGCACCATCAACTGCAAGCGCTGCCTCACGCATATGTGGATCAGTAGCTCCGGCGGCTCGTAGAGTTTTGCGCACGCGCTCACGAATTTCTCGTGCAGCAGCCTCGGTAAAAGTAATTACAAGTACCTGATCGAGACTGTCTAAATATGGTTTGCCGCACGCACCAGAACCAGGACTGAGTGCCCAAGCAATGCGCTGAGTCAGCGTAAACGTCTTGCCTGAGCCAGCTCCTGCCTCAACAAAAAGCGGACGGCCCAGCGTTTGAGCGATGGCGCGTTGGCCCTCATTGAGTCCTGCAAGAAACTCCAATTCAGCCATTATGAGCGCCTCTTTTCACAATTTAGCACGGGACACCACTGACACGAAATTTCATCGAGTGGATTAGCATCAATTACTCCTGCGCGGAGCTCTGCAATACGTGGTGCAATGGCCTCCTCACAGGCATCAAGCAGCCCGTCAAGACCCGCATCTTTATCCCAGTCGGTACCTGCCACTTTTGCCTGCTCGCTACGACCAAAATCGTCGGTAGGATCCACGCACACAGCAGCTGCACGAGCCTTTGAAAGGTCTTGTCCATAGATGCGCTCTGCTTGATTGGCGTCCACAGCGCCTGCCAAAGCATGGTCATCGCGGGTACAGAGATATACTGCCCCAACCACACGCAGCTCAGGATGAGCACGACGTACTACCTGCGCATATATCAGCGATTGCACGCGCCTAAGCTCTTTGAGCGCACGCCCGAGCTCGTGGGGTTTTTTACCAAAAGCATCATATTCTTTGGTAAAACCGTTTACCCCTTTGTGTTTATAGTCAATAACCACTGCCAGTCCATGCGCGTCCACATCCACACGATCAATGGTACCTACCAAGCGTGCCCCGGCATACTCGATAACCTCATCGCCGCGTCCAAAGCTCCACTCAAATTGCTTGGGCTCATAACCCAAAAACAAGCTTGATTCATAATCAAGTAACGAATGAAGATCCTCACTCAGGCGATCAAGTTGGGCGCGTTCACGCGGTCCATGTGGAATCAATGCTTGCTGTTCAACCGTATTACCACCACGTAGTAGGTATTGATGGCGATAATGTTCAACACAAACTTCGTCAAGCAATTCATGGGCACGCTGCAAGCCTGCTATTGTATGGACGCTGGCCCCTTCCTCAGAGAGCCGCCCGTGTGTCAACTCAAGTACTCGATGGGCAAAAGTTCCCATTTCCGCAGGTCCAAAACCTGCGTCCGCATCAGATAGACGTAACCTTCGAAGGCTAAACCACTTATAAGGACACTCGAGGTAGGTTTCAATCTGCGATGCCGATAATATCGGCAACTCATTAGGACTCAGCATTCGCCCCTCATTTGGAACAATCACAAAGGGCGTGAGCTCGGGCGAAATCTTACCCACAGGAGCTGGCGTATCAATTGCTATCTGATGGGGATTTTCGCCCGACCAAGCGGAGTTTTGCTGTATCTCAGTCTCAGAACGTTCCCCTACGAGCTTATTACCAAAGGCTTTCTTTGCAGACTTGAGGAATTTCTCCGGCTTATCAGACCCTTCAACCCCATAGCAGGCAAGCAGTTCTACCAACATAACGGCAGAATATGCATCCTTGCCATCTGCTGTTTTTAAGCACCGTTCAAGCACCAGCTGCTTGCGTGGCAGTTCTAGCAATGCGACAAATTGTGCACGCGCTTGGGCAATGGGGTCCGGTGCTTCCTCTATATGCAGACGTTCTGCCAGTGAAGCTGCAAGGGAAGGATCGCGTGAAATGCTTGTTTCGGCAGAAGTAAGTCCGCAAAGTACCAAGGCATCGGTAGAAGATGATGCAAGACGAGCAGCCGAGGTCGGAGACAAAATGCGCACGAGACAGGAAGGGCTTTTGTTTTGCGCGCCAGCGGCCTGCTCTGTTATACCCTCCTCATCCCAACGTAAAATGACTTGATTCGACAAAAGTAGTTGTTGAAGCAGACTCCCATACTCATCCAGAGAAATTGCTGCAGGCTTGGCTTGCGCCGTTACAATACCCAGCTCTTCTAGGCACGTCGCAGCTGACATCAGTGCAGATACAACGGCTTTTTGCTCGACCATGCTTTTTTTGAAAGCGCGGTTGGAGGTTGTTGTGGCTTTGATAGTGGTCTCGATACCTTCCAACAGGCGCGCTGCAGCGACTTTGGTACGACCTCCCAGCAATTCACGAGTTGCAAGCGCTGTTGCACGCGAGCTTTTCTTTTCTGACTGAAGGTCTGCCAAGACCTGAGCTGGCGTCAGCAATCGATTGCTCCGCCAGCTGCGATCAAGACGACGAGCGGATTCTGCAGGCACTTGCGAAAGCCCTGACATCAAAAAATCAGATAGTCCGCGCGGTGGCCACCAATCCATATTCCCCAACGCAACTTGAGTGCCCTCTGCTGTTTTTTCAGACGCAGGCCAGTTTTGTGCCAGAGCGTTTAACTGCAAAATGCTTGCAAAGTATGCAAGGAAAGCCCGACCTGCTTGCATATCTGCAAATGCGATTTTTTGCTCGGTACGCAGGGTAAATCCACGCGCCAGCAGCTTTTGTGAAAGCTCTCGACTTGCACGGCTGACATCCGAAGTGCATACAACAATATCCTTGCAGCTCGCCTGCGCGAGCTTTTTGATACAACGAACCAGTGCTTCTGGCTCAGCCAGCGGTCCTGCAGGAAGCAACAATTCCACCGCACCCGTCGGCTGCAACTGCTTTGCTTCTGCAACAAATATAGAACGCGAAAGGACATCGAGCTCAATGGCGCGGATCTCCTCAACAGGACATTCTTTTCCAAGAGGATGAATACTATCTGGTGTATCTGCAACAATGAGACTGAGGGGTGTTTTGCTTGTCTGTGCTTCTTGTTGCAGTTGCTCTATCAACTGGCGCGATACATCACAAGCAGGACTTTTGCTTTGGTAAATTATGCAATTCACAGATGTCAGTGTTGCCACATCGCAGAGCAGCTTTCGCAGGGCACGAGTCATGCTCGTCATTCCCGTTACGACAAACACAGGCATGGTCACCTTGTGCTGCGCAAGCAAGGTGGGCAACACAGCCATAGCCTCACTCTCTTCAATGAGGTTGGCTCTATGAATAAGCTCGCGGTACTCCCCCACCAGCGCAACAAAGTCATGTTCTGCTTGGGTAAGCTGAGATATTGTCTGGCCTTGTTGTAGCCACGCAATATTTGCTGCTGCAAAGTCGGCAAGTAAATTCACCGTGCCTGCC
The DNA here is from genome assembly GCF_000466405.1 of Atopobium sp. oral taxon 810 str. F0209. Lineage (GTDB taxonomy): Bacteria > Actinomycetota > Coriobacteriia > Coriobacteriales > Atopobiaceae > Olegusella. The sequence continues at coordinate 100,741 of NZ_KE952938.1, forward strand.
AAGGGTTCACCGTCACTATGATGCTGGAGCACGCGACGCGCAAAAAGCTTGCGCTTCATGGGGTCAATAATATGACGTCCATCACCCCAAACTTCCCAGCGCTCTGCTACCCATGCTGACGCTGTTGTACAGTCAGCACCCAAGCAAATACCCCGTTTGGAGAGGTTTTTTTGTGCCTGAAGCGCCTGATTAAAGCTAGGACACAGCAGCACCACCCTACCCGTATGCGCAAGTCCCTGACGCAAGACATCAAGAGCCGCACTACCAACCAACTGCCGCTCTTCCGTCGAAACGATGCACAACGCCATGCTGCCTCCAAAACCAGTACTACACATATCACCGCGGCTTAATTGGCCAAACTAGGTGTGAAAAATCTACTCATATAAATTTGCTCATGTTTATGGTAGCGCGCCTGCAGGACAGCAAAACTACTGCCTTGCTTCATCAAGTCGTTCAAGCACCAAACGGTATCCCCCTGTCTTGCCATTAAGACATTTTGATACGCGGCTAACAGTGGTAGAACTTGCTCCAGTTGTCTGCGAAACTTCAATGTATGACGAACCTGCACGCAGCATACGTGCCACCTCGAGTCTACGTGCAAACTCTTCTATCTCACGTGGACTCAAAAGATCCGAAAGAAATGCCTGTGTTTCTTCAGGCGAACTCAGCTGACAAAACGCAGAATAAAGCTGGTGTTGCCACAGCTGGATATTTTGCTCGCTACGTTCGGCCATCAGTATCGCCTCCGAAGGGTCGTAGTTGGCTTTAGTATCCTAAAGTACCTCATTGTTGGTATGTTTGGTGCGCAAAATGGGGAATACTATCCTCATAACAGTTTGGGGCAACGGTAGCAACAGCCCCAAAGGGCTATGCCTGCAGGCATAGCGCGAGTTTGAAAGGTAGCATCATGAGTTTCATTGGAACTTGGTTTGTGACAACCATCGCAACAATGGCTGCAATTTATTTGGTGCCAGGTATCAATCCGGTAGGCGGCAACTGGGGCGCGGCTATTATGACAGCGCTCGCACTGGCGCTGGTCAATGCTCTGGTTAAGCCCGTGATGCAGTTTTTATCTTTGCCTATTACGGTGCTGACGCTGGGACTTTTTAGCTTAGTCATCAATGCGTTGATGCTAGAGCTGGCGGGTTATCTCGCTCGTGAGGTCTTTGGCGCGGGAATTGCTATTTCTGGCTTTGGGTCAGCTTTTGTCGGTGCCATTATTATTTCAATTGTGTCATCTATCTTGGGTGCCATCGTTGCCGGATAAAGTACTATCCCCTACAGTTTTCTGCGCTGGCTTTGGCAGCAATAAATACTGTTCACAAAATAGATGTTGTCCTATAACTATTTTGTCCTCCATACCTTAAATCTAAGATATGGAGGACAACGTATATAACCGCTATTGTTGCAACCGATTGGTGTGTTAACCACTGCGCCACCGCGCATCTATGATAAAAATTGATAGCCTGCTATAGCCAAAAGAAGCACTGCAAGTAGGATCCACATCACAAGAGCCCAACGGCGTCCCGTATGACTCTCAACATATATTTCGGCGACCGCAAAGACCACATTTATACTAGCGCCAACGGCACAAAGTATTGTATAAGGCAGCTCTAGAGCCCAGCAAAGTGTCTCAAAGACAAGACTGGCCGCTATCCATACCCAGACAAGGCGTTTACCTATCAGAAGCCAATCTTTTGTATCTAACGTCTTGTTCATACTTGCTCCTACGACATGTATACAAAGAGGCATAAGAAAATATACGTACTGCTCTCTATGTGAACATAGGTATACTCCTACTCAAAGTTTTTGTTTCAAAATTATTACGTAAGTGGCTTATTTTGAACGATAAGAGGCTTTACTCCGTTACGTCTGGTCCTACAGTGGCTTTGTCCGACAGCAGTCCTGTCCTACAGCAGCCTTGTCCGACCGCAATCCTGTCCTACGGCAATCTTGTCCGACAGCGATCTGCTCTGCTTAGTTAAATCTTTTAGCCCTGTGGACGCATTTTTGTTCGGAATGCGACTAAATTTGGCTCCTCGGTGCTAAAAATTTTAACTTTCTAGAGAATATCCGTCTACCGTGAATGTATCCCACAACCTTAAAACCCGCATTTTAGAATCAGGGTGCAGGTGGTGGGCAAACTACTCCTTTAGCATGGCATGCAGCAGATGTAACAATAAATGCGACATATAGGAAACCGCTGAACACTTGATTTCCTATATGCCACATGAAGAAAAGCAACCGCAGCAAGCAGAACTTTTACACGCCTTTATTACGCCATAATCTTGCGGAAGAGTTCAACTACCTGCTCATGCGTTGCCTCACGAGGATTGCCAGGATAGCAAGCATCCTTCAGGGCGTCATCCGCCAGTTGATCGAGATCCTCCTCAACCAGGCCCTTGCAGGTAGGAGCGATGTTTACATCTGCAGAAAGCTGTTTAACTGCAGCAATAGCAGCGTCGGCTGCCACCTCGTCACTCATTCCCGTAGTATCAACACCCATAGCAACGGCGACCTCGGCCAAACGCTTGGTCACAACACCTTTGTTGAACTCCATAGCAATCGGCAGCAGCATTGCGCAGGCAACACCATGCGGCGTGTCGTAGTGAGCAGAGAGGGTATGTGCCATAGCATGGTCGATGCCAAGGCCAACGTTGGAAAAGCCCATACCGGCAACATACTGAGCCAGAGCCATACCCTCGCGGCCACTTGCAGGCTTGCCACTCTTTGCCTCGGCCACCGCATCACGAAGGTTAGCGGAAATCAGCTGAATTGCCTTGTAGTGGAACATATCAGAAAGCTCCCAAGCACCGCGGGTGGTATAGCCCTCAATAGCATGGGTTAGCGCATCCATACCAGTAGCGGCAGTCAAACCGACCGGCATAGAAGCCATCATCTCAGGGTCAACAACGGCAACCTCGGGGATGTCATTGGTGTCGACGCAAACAAACTTGCGGACCTTATCGGGGTCGGTGATGACATAGTTAATGGTGACCTCAGCTGCGGTACCTGCAGTCGTGGGCACAGCAATAGTAAAGGTTGCATGTTTGTTGGTAGGAGATACGCCTTCCAGCGAAACAACATCGGCAAACTCAGGATTCTCAACGATGATGCCAATAGCCTTGGCCGTATCCATCGAAGATCCTCCGCCAATAGTCACGATACTGTCGGCCTCAGCAGCCTTAAACGCCGCAACACCATCCTGCACGTTTTTGATGGTGGGGTTAGGCTTGATATCGGAGTACAGGCTCCAAGCAATGCCCGCCTCATCTAGCAGGTTTGTCACCTTGGTGGTCACACCAAACTTCACCAAGTCGGCATCGGAGCAAATAAAGACCTTTTTGTAACCACGACGAGTCAGCTCACCAGGAATTTCCTTGATGGCGCCTGCACCATGATACGAGATGGTATTGAGAACAAAGCGATTGACTGCCATACATTCCTCCCACAACAAAAGTTTTTACGTATCCCCCACGCCGCAGCTGCGACGACGAGTCAAACTATGCAACCGATGCGGGCTTTCTGAGTCCTTCAGATAGAAAAATGAAACTAAGCAGAAATCTAAGCAGAATATCAGCGCAGTAACACCTATATCTACCAGCGCAAATATCTACTCTTCGTCTTCTTTCTCATCATAGTCATCATACATCGCCGCCTCTTCGTATTCGCGTTCGCGCACAAAATGCATGCCCAACAGCATGGAAAGAGCCGATGACAATACTGGCCATATAAAGGCAGCAAGATACATAATGTCAAAATTTTTAACGATGCTCGGACCCCAACACGCCGCCATCGCAACTGCTACCACTGCAGTGCAAAATCCCACTAAGCGATGCCCGTAATCAGCGGTATACCACACCAATGTCTGAGCTGCGATTCCCGTACCCAAGCCAAAAGGCACGCTATACAACGTGCTAAAAGGAATCAAGAAAAAGATGTACCACCACGCATGCGGCATTCCACCTTTTGGCAGCACATAGCCAAGAATAACCAATCCAATCAAGACGGCATATACCGCCCAAACCGGTTTCAGTCGCCACAGTCGCGCGCCGAGACCCTCGTATGCGTCTCCTGCCATGTGCCTTCTCCTGCTCCTTGCCGAAATCCTCTCTATCCTAACTCAGATTTGCGTAAGAAATGTTCTCACTCTGCACTTGAAGTGCCCACAGGCGCTCCGAGCGTTCCGAGCGCGCGAACAAGAAGTTCCTTAAAAAGCTTGGGGTTGCCAGAGCCATGACTTTCTTTCATACACTGACCCACAAGATAACCAAGAACCTTTGTATTGCCCATCTGATATTGACGTTGTTGATCGCTGCTACGGGCAAGTACTGCCGCAACGATTTTTTGAAGTGCAGCAGTATCAGAAATCTGTCGAAGACCTGCTTGATCAAGCAACTCTTCCAATTGACCATCCTGCTGAACAAGCAAATCCAACAGGGCTGAAATATGATTGCTTGCAAGTTGGTGGCTATCCAACAGGTGGCAAAGTTCAACCAGCTGCTCGGGAGTAAGCGACCCATCATCAAGACTGTGCCCTGTTGCCTTAAACCAGCCTGCCACATCGTTAAGCAGGACTTTTGCAAGCTGCTGCACCGTCTGAGGCGACTGCCCTTGTGCGGCTTGCTCAAAGAAATGTGTCCAAATAGGGTCTGCCGCCAACATGTTTGCTTCTCTGTGGCGAAGTCCCCAGCTAGCACAATAACGCGCGATTTTGGTATCAGGCAACTCGGGGATCCGTAGGCGGCAATGCTCGATAAACTCATCGCTCAAATCAAGTGGCGCGAGGTCTGGATCAGGGAAAAAGCGATAGTCGTCATTAGTTTCCTTCACGCGCATCGTTACAGTGCAGTGCTGACTAGGCTCCCAATGACGCGTCTCCTGCACCACAGGTAATCCCTGCTCAAGCTGTTCTGCTTGCCGACAAATCTCGTAGGCAAGAGCATCGTGTAGAGCCTTGAATGAGTTGAGATTTTTCATCTCACATTTGACACCCAACTCAGAACTACCGCGACGACGCAGGGACACATTGCCATCACAACGCATAGAACCCGACTCTAACGAGCAATCAGAAATTCCTAACGTTAGAAAAATTTGACGAAGTTTTTCCATAAAAAGACGGGCTTCTGCAGGAGTACGAAGATCAGGTTCTGTTACAAGCTCAATTAGTGGCGTGCCACAGCGGTTGTAGTCAATCAAGCTTTCGCTTGCCAAGCTGATGCGGCCTTCTTCCCCACCCACATGGACCATCTTTGCTGCATCTTCTTCCATGTGTATGCGCTGGATACGGACGGGCAATACATAGGCGCGCGCATCTAGGCTCCGCTCGGCTGCTGCATCTGTTGGAATCTCCAAATCTAGGTGACCATGCATGCAAATGGCCACAGGACCCTGAGTAATCTGGTAATTCTTGGCCATATCTGGATAAAAGTAATGCTTGCGATAAAACTGCGAGCGACGTTGAATATCACAGTTGCACGCAAGTCCCGCCATCACAATCGCCTCGATTGCCTGCTGATTGGGGACTGGTAAAGCTCCAGGTAAACCTAGACAAACAGGACAAACATGCGTGTTGGGCGCGTCACCATGCGAGAGCTTGCAATCGCAAAACATCTTGGTCTCAAGTGTCGTGAGCTCGGTATGGATCTCAAGTCCAATAACCGCCTCCCAATCCTGCAATACCTCAGCAAGCGTTTTCATCACAGCTCACCGCCTTGACCTTGGATATCGGATGGCATACGCAAACTGCGCGAGCGTTTCGAGCGTTTTCATCACAGCTCACCGCCTTTGCCTGCAAATTGTGGAGCGACGGTCCCTGCCCAATTGGTACTGCGCTCGATTGCTTGGGCAAGGCTCATCAGGCGCTGGTCTGCAAAAACAGGCCCCTGAAACTGAACAGACACAGGCATACCCGAATCCGCCCCCAACCCCATCGGAACAGAAATACTACCGTTGCCCACGATATTGCTCGAAACTGTAAAGAGGTCAGCTGCATACATTTCGGTAGGCTTTTCCAACTCACCCAAACGGAAAGCCGTGCGCGGCACCGTCGGCAAAAGCAAAGCATCACAACGCTCAAATGCCCGCTCGTAATCCTGACTAATAAGCGTACGTAGCTGCTGTGCAGGATAGTAATACTGATCGTAAACGCCACTTGTAAGGAGATAAGCGCCAAGAAGCTGGCGACGCCTTGCTTCTTTACCAAAACCATGAGCCCGCGAAAGTGCCGTCTGACGGGCAAACAGCTTTTGATCTGCTTCTTGATAGCCATAGCGCACACCGTCAAAGCGTGCGAGATTAGAAAAAGCTTCGCAAGGACCGATAACGTAATAAGCAGCAATTGCAGCAGAGATATGCGGAAGGTCTACAGGCACGATGTGGGCACCTTGATCTTCCAGCTGTTTTTGTGCAAGCAGAACCGCCTGTTGGCACTCGGCGCTCAGGCCCTCGAGCTCCATCAACTTTGGCACAATACCTATACGCAGCCCTTCAAGAGGCTGGTCAAGTGCTGCACAAAAACTTGGTTTGACAGCGCGGTTGGTTGCGTCAAACGGGTCGCGACCTGTATGTACCAGCGCATCCATGGTAAGCGCCACATCAGCAACTGTACGTGCGAGGGGCCCTACCTGTTCGAGCGAACTGCCAAAGGCAACCACGCCGTAACGACTAACGCTGCCATAGGAAGGCTTGAAGCCGACTACCCCACAAAAACTCGCAGGCTGGCGAATAGATCCGCCCGTATCCGAACCCAACGCTAGCGGCACCTCTCCAGCTGCAACTGCTGCTGCACTGCCACCTGAACTACCACCCGGCACCCGCTGTAAGTCCCAAGGGTTGTAGCTGGGATGATACGCCGAAGACTCGCTTGACGAACCAAAGGCAAACTCATCCATATTTGTCTTGCCGACAGGCGTTGCACCCTCTGCTAAAAGTTGTGCTACACAGCTTGCGGTATAAACCGACTGATAGTCCTTGAGCATAAGAGATGCACAAGTAGTATGTGTTCCCAGCAGTTGCAAATTGTCCTTGAGCGCAAGCGGCACACCGGCCAGCAAACCGAGGTCTTCACCTGCAGCAATGCGCCTATCTGTCTCATGCGCAGCCTCCAGAGCAAGCTCAGCACTTAGTTCAAGAAATGCTTGGACTTTGCCATCGCGTGCCTCTATTGCAGCTAGGCTTGCCTTTGCTACTTCTGTCGCTGAAAGCTCCTTTGCGTGCACCGCGTGCGCAATCTCAGTCGCACTAAGCTGGTCGATATTGAGAGGAAGAGGGGTTGTGCAACTCATGCACTCTCCTCTGGTTTGAGGGGTTGTGCAACTCATGCACTCTCCTCTGGTTTGAGGGGTTTATGCAGCTCATACGCCCTCCCCCAACTTAAGGGACTTGCGCAGCTCATACGTCTTCCTCCGAACCCAAAATTGAAGGGACGCGGAATGCCCCATCGCGCGTAGCACCCGCGTTTACCAGCGCTGCTTCACGGCTGAGTCCTCGATCTGCTGGATCTGCTTGCCCGTCTTGGCGTAATACGTTGGGCGCCCTATTTGACGGATAAAAGCTTGGCTCTACTCCGTCCAAATCCATCTGACGCAGAGGCTCAAGCAGCTCCAGCGTTTCATTGAGATAATCCGTCATTTCCTCAAGCTCATCCGTGCTGAGGGCAATATGCGCATATGTTGCGAGGCTAGCAACCTCTTCTTGGCTGAGTGGCATAAGTCTCCTGTGGCTTTTACGATGGTACTGGTTTATTGCGTCTCTAATCCTACTGTTTTGCAGCTAATCTTAGTCACAGAAAAGTTCCGAAAACGCAGGCACTGCTTGTCAAAATTTTGACAAGCAAATCTTTAAGAAGCCGATATTTAGCACAACTTACATTTGGAAAACTTACGCTCGACATGGTCTATGCTTGGCGCGGTCCGCACTTAACGCAACTCACACTTGACGCGACTTATGTCTAGCGCAGTCCACGCTTATTGCAACTCGCATTTAACGCAATTCGCTCCACATATGATGCATGCAGTAGCTCGTTTGGATACTACGCATGCGTGAAGTCAGTGGGCAGGGCAACAGTTTAGAAAGGGTGATTGCAACTCTGAGTAGGCACCAACGCGCACTAGCTCGCATTGCCCATTCCCCTATCTCGAGACTCCGCTGCCAAGATTTCAAACGGGAAAGTCCCAGCGCGGTTAAAAGCCGATATAAACATCCGAATAGCATTAGAGGGTGTAGTGCCGATACTCTCCGTGACCTCGAAAAAGCGATCCTTCTCGTCAGGCATAACCTTGGCGACGATAGGTGTCATCTTCTCTTTCACGAGGGCCTCTTTGCTACGTTTATGGTATGACTTGGTATGTTTTTGTTTTACCCAAGACAAAGAATAGCAGATAGATGAATTAGCGCAAGTAAAAATTTTTTGCTTTAGCAAACTTTGCCGCCGAGAGGCATGTCTGCAGGCGTGGTTGGTATGCGGGCGCGTGCGCCTTTTATAAGCAGCGTAATAACGAGCAGCGCAACATGCATATTCAAGCTGGCGGTCTTGCTACGAGTAAAGGGCGCTTCTTGAACCCGTTATCTTCTATTTAATGCAGACGGTTCAAAACC
>NZ_KE952938.1:109568-119329 GCF_000466405.1 Atopobium sp. oral taxon 810 str. F0209
ATATTGAACCCGATGTGGGAAAAAGGGTGCTTTATGAACCCGTTGTGTTCCATTTAATGCAGACGGTTCAAAACCGTCGCAAACCGCCGAAGAATGGTAAAAATTTCCGCAAGGGTGCATATTGAACCCGATGTGGGAAAAAGGGTGCATGTTGAACCCGTTGTCTTCCATTTATTGCAGGCGGTTCAAAAGCGTACCGAGTGCGCGGGAAAAGGCCAGGTAAAAATTGTTGTAAGGGTGCTTTTTGAACCCGATGTGGAAAAAAGGGTGTTTATTGAACCGCCTGTGGGGAAATGCGAGTAAAAGGGAGCATATTGAACCTGATGTGACTACGTTATGGCAAAGGGTTCAAAAGCGTACCAAGCAGGACAAGAAAACCCTGCTGACGCAAGGCCAACAGGGTTGAAGCGTTATTTAAAAGCGCAATTTCGCGCGCGCCGTGCAGCGCAACGTATTTGCAGCGCAACGTACCCACAGCGTAACGTACTCGCAGCGCAATGTACTTGCCAACGTCACACACCTTCGACGCCAACATACCCGCCAGCGCAACGTACTTGCCGGCGTAGTACAGCAGCTATTCGTCGCCGAAAGAAATACCCAGCTCGCGCGCCTCGCGCACAAGGTCGCTCTCGGGGTCAACATACTTGAGCTTGCCAGCAATATCGGCCAATGGCACCTTTTTCATCTTGCCTGCCACCTGTGCAACCAAGAAACCATACTCACCGTTGACCAGCGCATGTCCAGCAACCGCACCACACTGGGAAGCAAAAATACGATCCTGCGCATCAGGTGCACCACCGCGCTGAGTATGGCCCGGAATAGCCACACGCGTCTCGCGACCCGTACGCAACTCAATCTCGCGCGCAAGCGCATATGCAACAGAAGGATCAGTCCTCTGAGCAACTGCTGCCTTGTACTCCTTCTTGTTGAGCATCTTTTCACCCTTGGTGATGGCACCCTCGGCCACCACAACAATGGCAAAACGCCCGCCCATTTTTTCGCGCTTCTCGATGGCCTCAACGACGTTATCGAGATCGTATGGAATCTCAGGAATCAAAATAACGTCAGCACCACCTGCAACGCCTGCATACAGTGGAATCCAGCCCACCTTATGACCCATAATCTCGATAACAAAGACACGACCGTGCGAGCTTGCGGTTGTCTTGATATCGTCAATCGCCTTGGTCGCAATATCGATAGCCGAGGGGAAACCAAAGGTCATATCAGTACCCCAAGTGTCGTTATCAATCGTCTTTGGCAGACCGATAACACGCAGCCCTTCCTCATTCAGCAGATTTGCCGTCTTGAGTGAGCCGTTACCACCCAGTACACACAGGTAATCAAGTTGCAGTTTTTTGTAAGTCTTCTTCATGGCCTCAACCTTGTTAAGACCATTTTCATCGGGTTCATGAATCAGCTTAAACGGCGTACGGCTGGTGCCCAAAATGGTGCCACCCGTAGTCAGCAGACCGCTCACATCCTGCCACTCGAGTTTGCGATACTGACCATACATCAGCCCACGATAGCCATCGAGAAAACCATAAAACTCGACTTGATCTTTGCATTCGTTGGTAACCGTACGTACAATGGCGCGCATGGTTGCGTTCAACGCTTGGCAATCACCACCGCTGGTGAGCATACCGACTCGAAGCATATGGTCCTCTTCCCTCTCACATCGCCGTTACTGTCATTTTTGCTGGTACCGACTCACAAACTCAGTACAGTCGTAGCTCTATTGTACGCCGCAGACAAGCCAGACAAGCAGAACTTAGTGCACAAGCAAGAAGTACGCCACCACGGCCACACCCAGCACGATTCGATACCAACCAAAAGGCTTGAAATTGTGCTTTTTGACAAAACCCATCAAGAAACGAATAGCAAGCAAAGACACCACAAAAGCAACTGCACAGCCAGCGAGCAGCAGCGTTAGTTCATTCGGAGCAAAGCTATTGCCTTTGAGGAAAAACTTCACCAAACGCAGGCCACTGGCACCCACCATTACAGGCACTGCCAAAAAGAAGGTAAACTCCGCCGCAACCGTACGCGAGCAACCCAAAAGCAGGCCACCGATGATGGTTGAGCCCGAGCGTGAGGTACCTGGCACAATCGAAAGTACCTGGAAAATACCAATACCTATTGCCGTCAACCAGGGCATATGACGTACATCCGTTACACGCGCATCAGCATCGGCAAGTTCACTGGGATTGCTTGTCACGGGAGTCGCCATATGACGAGCAGAACTTCCACGAGCAGCCAACTGCTGCGCACGACTATCACGACGAGACTCGATCACAATAAAAAGAACACCATAGACAATAAGCGCAGCGGCAATCACAAAAGGACTGCCTAGGTGAGCTTCCATCCAGTCGTCCAACGGAATGCCAATTGCAGCTGCAGGAATACAAGCAACGATAATCTGTGCCCAAAGCCGCCAAGTATCATGGCGCTCATCGGAGCTTTTCTTGCCTGAAAAGGGATTGAGTGCATGGAAGAAAAGCACGCAAACCGCAAGTATTGCTCCCAGCTGAATGACTACCAAAAACATATCCCAAAAATCTTTGGACACATTGAGCTTAACAAACTGGTCGAGCAACAGCATATGACCCGTCGATGAAATGGGTAGCCACTCGGTAATACCTTCTACTAAACCAAAAAGTACAGCTTTGAGCAGTTCAATCATATCCATGGACACACCCCCGCTAGTTTTTGGCTGCATTGCGTCTTGCTGCTACAGGCGGCCCGCCATAACGAGCACAACCATAGATACCGCGCACGTGCAGACTGCAGATGCCTTGCTTGACTATCTTTGCTTACCAATGTAGGACAAGTCAGCCGCCATCCACCCGCCCCCAGCGAACTGCCACGGAAAAACACCGACCGCCTACCGTCTAGAGCATCCACGGACAAATTTATCATCTGCCAGCTGGGTAAACTCTAGTTAATAGATACTCTACGGAAAGCGGGGGATTACGATGACAAAGACTTACACTGACCTCGGCTATGACAAGATTTTTGTAGCACTGGATGGAACTGACCTGCAATATAAGGTGCTCGATCGTGCAATCACAACAGCGGCAAATGATAACGCAGAGCTCTACATTGGTCATGTCATCGACTCGACTGCGCTAGAAACCACAGGGACCTATCCATCGGGTCTCATTTCCGCCCTTGAAGAGGATTTCCGCAATTCTATCGCCGAGCAAATCGCCAAGGCACAAGCAGAACCCAACATCAAAAAAGTCACGGTTATTGTCAAGGCGGGGCGCATCCGCGAAACGCTCAAGGATGAGATGCTTGACGAAATCAATCCTGATTTAGTGGTGTGCGGCGCGCGCGGATTGTCGCCAATCAAATATGTTCTGCTTGGCTCGATTTCGACCTTCTTGATTAGGACCGCAAAGGTCGACACTCTTGTGGTGAAGTAACGCCTGACTGAAGTAGCGTCTGACATTAAGTTGCCACAAGCCCTGCAAGCTGCGCGACTTTATTATGCGGTTTGTAGGGCTATACGCAGCTGCGGGGCTATATGCAGCTATACAGTCAAAAATACGGTGATGATAATCAAAGCAAAGCCCAACAGCTCTGCTCCAGAAAAAGTAGCACCAAGAAAGACAATCGATGTAATGGTTGCCACCACAGGCTCGGAAGTCGCAAGCAGCGAACCTCGCACCGAGCCGACTTCTTTGACACCTTGCAGGTAGAGACCGTAGGCGCCAAAGGTACCGATAACCACAGAAAACACGACGCCCAGCCAGCCAATCCAGTCAAGTGCGGGCATATTTTCCCAGGGACGCACATAAGCCGAAAGTAGCACTCCTGCCATCAAAAAAGCCAAACCATTGACCACAAAATTGCCCCAGCGGCGCATCATACGCGCTGGCAAAATAGCCAAAATAGCAGCGGAAACAGCACAAATCAAACCCCAAATAAGACCTTGAGGCTGCAGATTCATCTGAGTGGGCACACCCGCGGTTGCCACTAAATACGTACCCACCAGCGCGAGGAATAGACCGAGTGCTTCACGTTTGCGCGGCTTGCGGCGCGTAGTAAGGCACACATACACCAGCACCATGGGCATCTCTAGCGACTGCAACACCGTCGCCGTACCCGAGTCAGTCCAATCAATGGCCTCAAGGTAGGCGACCTGCGAAAATATAATGCCACCCAACGCCACAAGCAAAATTCCCCAAAGGTCACGCGGACTATGCAGGGCATCTATCAGACGACGGCGATTGCGCAACAGCGCCACAGCTAAAAATAACCAGCACGCAGTCAGCTCACGTACACAAGCCAACCACAAAGGGTCAACGTTATAGGCATCCATCAAAAATTTGGACACGGTACCGTTTGCACCCCAAAGTGCGCCTCCAAGCAGCGTAATAAACACGCCGCGCAGCAGTGCGCGTCCCGTGGGATCGGGAGTTGGCGCCTCGATTTTTCCTGAAGGCGTCGATTGAGGCTGAGGTTCAAGCATGGGCATCTCATCTCTGGGTATCATAAATAAGTGCACAAAACCTAAAGCACAATAGCACCAATACACCGCTTGGAGGACCTCATGCAACAGGATAAGAAGGACTTCACTATTCCCAACCCCAAACTTGTGGTTGGCAGCAAGCATTCGGGCTTTAGCGTCACCGCAATTCATCCTATCCCCGAGCTCTCAGCCACTGGCTATGAGCTACGTCATGACGCGAGCGGCGCACGTGCGCTCTGGCTGGCTTGCGACGATGTCAACAAGTCATTTGCCATCAGTTTCAAAACGCCACCTGCTGATGACACGGGTGTTTTCCATATCCTTGAGCATTCAGTGTTGTGTGGTTCGGATCGTTTTCCTGTCAAGGAGCCTTTCGTCAATTTAATTAAGACGAGCATGCAGACCTTCTTGAACGCGATGACTTTTCCCGACAAAACCATGTATCCCGTAGCGTCAACCAACGAGCGCGACCTCGAGAATCTCATGGATGTTTATCTGGATGCCGTGCTGCATCCTGCCATCTACCAGCGCCCGCGCATTTTTGAGCAGGAAGGCTGGCACTACGAACTTGCCGGCGAAGGTGACGACGCCCAACTTATTTACAACGGTGTTGTCTTTAACGAGATGAAAGGCGCCCTATCTGATCCTGATGAAATCGTATTTGAGCAGGTCAGTCGCGCGCTCTTCCCCGATACTCCCTACCGTTTTGTCTCTGGCGGAGATCCGCGATATATCCCTCAGCTCAGCTACGAGCAGTTCATCAACACGCATGCGCGCCACTACAATCTCGCCAACAGCTACACCATTTTGTATGGTGACCTTGATATTGAGCGCGAGCTTGCCTTTATCAACAAACGTTTTGAGCAAGCTGTTGATCGTGGCGTTGGCAAGCCCAACGTACTGCCGATGCAAGCCCCTGTCCAAGCAGGACTTTCTCAAATCAAAATGGCGACAGCCCCCGAGAATGCCTCTGTCTCGCTGGCTTACGTATTTGCAACCGCTGACCAGCGCAAACGTGTGCTAGCAGCAGATGTACTGCTTGACACCTTGGCGGGCTCCAATGAGGCTCCGCTCAAGCGTGCCGTACTCGAAGCGGGTCTTGGCCAAGACTTTAATGCCACGTTGATTGATGCCGAACTACAGCCTCAGGTTATCTTCCAGCTCAAAGGAGCAAAGCCAGGCGTGGCTAAGCAGTTCCGTGAGCTTGTTGAAAATACCTGTGCACGTCTAGTTGCTGAGGGCATCGAGCGCGAACGCCTAGAGGCATCACTTGCTCAGGCAGAATTTAATCTACGCGAAGGCGATTGGGGTGTCTACGCTGATGGTGTTGCCCTGTCGATGCAGGTTATGTCAAGCTGGCTTTACAACGATGATGACCCTGTGGCATATCTCCATTACGAGGACGCGCTCGCACAACTCAAGGATGCAGTCAAAACGGGCGGCTTTGAACAGCTGCTTGATGAGATGGTTGTTCATTCCCAGCATTCCTGTGCTGTAGAGCTAGTACCCACCGACGAAGGTGCTGCAAATGCAGAGGTCGCAGAGCTGGCCGAGTTGCGCGCGCAGATGTCTGCCGATCAACTGGCCGCCATAGCTGACGAGGTTGCAGCCCTTCGTGCCGAGCAGGAAGCCCCTGACGCTCCCGAAGATATTGCGCTTTTGCCTCGCCTGCACGTTTCGGATATCAAAGACGTACCCGAGGAAACGCTGGCTACGCTGGATGAAACAGCGGCTCTGCCCTGCTATGCCTATGATTTAGATACTCACGGCATTGATTACGTCTGGCACTACTTTGATCTGCGTCGCTTTAGCTTTGATGAGCTGCCCTATGTTAGTATGCTCACCGATTTGCTTGGCAAACTCGATACCACAGAGCATGACGCTTCGGCACTAGACATGCTTATCGAGCGCGAGCTGGGCTTCTTGAGCTTTAGCGTCGAAGCCTATGGCCGAGATGAAGACCCCAGCTTTGTGCACCCGCTACTGGTTGTACGCGCTTCTGCTTTGGCAGACAAAACGGCGGCACTGGCCACTCTACCTGCCGAGGTCTGGAGCAAGACCCTCTACACCGACACGGATCGTATCTACAACTTGCTGGTACAGCACCGTATTGCGATGGAGCAAAACTTCATCGGCGCAGGTCACCGTGCCGCAATGGCAGCACTTGCCACGCACTACTCAGCAGCTGCAAAGGCAACTGCACAAATGGGCGGTGTGGAGTACTATCTTTTCCTCAAAGATCTGCTTGCCCACTGGGATGAGCACAAAGACGCCCTGGTAAACACGCTCACCAACATCACACAGCGTATATTTACTGCAGATGAAGTGAGTGTCAGCTTTGCTGGTAGCGCTGATAGTCGCAAACGTTTTTGGGAGTTGGGCGGCACGCTGGGCCTTACCAAAGCAGGCAAGCAAACCGCCGCACATCAGCTAGAAATCGCTCTTCCCGACCCCGACACACCAATGCGCCAAGGCTATATCATTCCTTCCGATGTTTGCTACGTTGGCGAAGCGCAGCCGCGCTCTATGGCAGATAACTGCAGCTTGGGCGCTTGGACAGTGGCTTCGCGTGCGCTTTCTTTTGACTATCTGTGGAACGAAGTCCGTGTCAAGGGAGGTGCCTACGGCACTGGTTTCCAACATGGCAGCACGGGTGTGACCCAGTTCTGGTCTTACCGTGACCCTGGTATTGATGACACAATTGCTCGCTACGAGGGCGCGAGTGCATGGCTTGTCCAATGGAGCGGTGGTGAAGACGAACTTGAAGGTTACATCGTCTCTAGTGTCGCTAGCCATGACACGCCACT
Organism: Atopobium sp. oral taxon 810 str. F0209; assembly: GCF_000466405.1. GTDB lineage: Bacteria > Actinomycetota > Coriobacteriia > Coriobacteriales > Atopobiaceae > Olegusella. The sequence goes on from NZ_KE952938.1 coordinate 116,850, forward strand.
CAAGCCTCGCCAGATTGCACGTCGTCAAGATTCGCAGAGGTTTGCTGGCAAGCCGCAAGGCTGGCGCCATGATGTGCGCAATCAGATGCTAGCCACCACCGCCGAAGATTTGCGTGCGATGGCGGTACCCTTAAGTGAGTTGCACGATCACCACAGCGTTGTAGTCTTTGGCGGCAAAGACAAGCTCAAGGAGTCACAGCTAAATCTAACGCTCACGCAACTGATGGATGAAGCAAACTAGCTGCCGCGCTGCGTTATACGTTTTGCTTCACCGCGTTAGCGCGGTTTGGCATCATTTTTTGCACCTTTATCGAGCCTCTGTGGGTATTTCAGCGAATGCTGCACCCACGGAGGCTCTTTCTGTCATAAAATTAACTTGTATGAGCCGCCTGTAAGGGGGCATTTGGCTCAGGTCTCGGCGGTTTTCCTGACGAGACACAGACGGGATGTTGGGTTTTGCTCGACATCGTCGGCGTTGGAGAGGAGTGCTATATGCAGTATTCAGCGGAAGTGGAGAGGATGTGCCCGGTTGCCAAGGGTGCATACCATGGTCCTGCCCCGATTCCCGAGGAGGGAAAGTGGGTTCAGGCCAAGAAAATTGAGGATATCTCTGGCTATACGCACGGCATTGGTTGGTGCGCCCCCCAGCAGGGTGCTTGCAAGCTTTCGCTTAACGTCAAGGCTGGCGTTATCGAAGAATGCCTAGTCGAGACCATCGGCTGCTCGGGCATGACTCATTCCGCTGCTATGGCTGCCGAGATTCTTCCCAAGAAGACTATTCTTGAGGCTCTCAACACCGACCTTGTATGCGACGCTATCAACGTTGCTATGCGCGAGCTTTTCTTGCAGATTGTCTATGGTCGTACCCAGACTGCTTTCTCCGAGGATGGCCTGCCTATCGGCGCTGGTATCGACGACCTCGGCAAAGGTCTGCGCTCCATGGTGGGCACCACCTATGGCACCGCGGCCAAGGGTCCCCGTTATCTTGAGCTGACCCAGGGCTATATCACCCACATCGCCCTCAACGAGAAGGACGAGATCATCGGCTTTGAGTTCGTCAACCTCGGCAAATTCATGGATGACGTCAAGGCTGGTACCGATGCAAACGAGGCGCTCGAAAAGGCAAAGGGCCGCTACGGTCAGTGGGACGCGCCCGCCAAGGTCATCGACCCCCGTGCCGAGTAACTTGGGGAAAGAAAAGGAGGCACGTCTTATGGCAGTCACATTTGAAGGTTACGAGCGCCGTATCGCAAAGATTACCAAGGTGCTCGATAGTTATGGCATTTCCAGTCTCGAAGAGGCTGAGCAGATTTGTCTGGACAAGGGCATCGATGCTCGCAAAATTGTCTTTGATGTTCAGTCCATCGCATTTGAAAACGCCGCATGGGCATACACTGCAGGCTGCGCAATTGCAATCAAAAAGGGTTGCAAGACCGCATCTGATGCAGCTGCTGCTATCGGCGAAGGTCTGCAGGCGTTCTGCGTTCCTGGCTCTGTAGCTGAGGATCGTAAGGTTGGTTTGGGCCACGGTAACCTAGGCGCAATGCTTTTGGGCGAGGATACCGAGTGCTTTGCATTCCTCGCAGGTCACGAGTCTTTTGCTGCTGCTGAGGGCGCCATTGGTATTGCCAACAACGCCAACAAGGCCCGCAAGAAGCCGCTGCGCGTTATCCTAAATGGTCTTGGCAAGGATGCTGCTCAGATTATTGCTCGCATCAACGGCTTTACCTATGTTCAGACTCAGTTTGATTACTTCACTGGTGAGCTGACCGTTGTCGAGACCACCAAGTACTCCGATGGTCCTCGCGCTGCCGTTAATTGCTACGGTGCTGACGACGTCCGTGAGGGTGTCGCTATCATGTGGCATGAAAACGTTGACATCTCAATTACTGGTAACTCCACCAACCCCACTCGCTTCCAGCATCCCGTCGCAGGCACCTATTTCAAGGAGCGCGTCCTTGCTGGCAAGAAGTACTTCTCTGTTGCATCTGGTGGCGGCACGGGCCGTACCCTGCACCCCGACAACATGGCCGCGGGTCCTGCTTCCTACGGCATGACCGACACCATGGGTCGTATGCACTCTTCGGCACAGTTTGCTGGCTCGAGCTCCGTACCCGCACACGTTGACATGATGGGTCTTATCGGCATGGGCAACAACCCCATGGTCGGTGCTACCGTCGCATGCGCTGTCGCTGTCGAGCAGGCCATGGCATAAGCGAGCTGCTCTGCGCCTAGGCGCGCTAGTAGACGATTACGCCCGTATCTCATGCCCCCACAGGCATCCGTCCGTGGGGGTATTTTGTGCCCACATCATCTTGCATTTGCTTGCTTTGCCGGTCATCTATCTGGTTATAGATTAGGTTTACAATTCCAAAAGCCACGTTCTATTTCATGCCAAGTGTCAAACGCCACGTTTCATTTCACGCCAGATGCCAAACGCCACACTCTGTAGTCACGTCCGTAAAATGGTGTAAAAGACG
>NZ_KE952939.1:0-234 GCF_000466405.1 Atopobium sp. oral taxon 810 str. F0209
CAAATTTACACACCATTTTGGACTTGACCCACTCTGTTTCATGCCAATTGTCAAAAGCCACGTTCTACTTCACTTTTTTCGCCAAACGCCACACATCTCTTCACGCCCAAAAAATCTACCTGCGAAAACGTGAAGGCCATTGAAGAGATCTGTGGCTTTTGACATTTTTTCTGAAACAGAATGTGGCTTTTGGCAAGCGGAGCAGCGATTGCTGAAACGATGTGTGGCTTTTGG
>NZ_KE952939.1:244-12555 GCF_000466405.1 Atopobium sp. oral taxon 810 str. F0209
GATTGCTGAAACGATGTGTGGCTTTTGGCAGGCGAGGCCGTGGTGGCTGAACCAGAACGTGGCTTCTTTAGTCGCGGCTTATCCGTAAATCAATCAATCTCATTTGCGGTTTTCACGCCCAGATAATCGTAGTTTTAACCGTGGGTGTACTTTGTGGCAGCGTGGAGCATATTAACCTCATGCAATTCGAGTTTACCCTCGATATAAGGTCTATACATCGCATCGACCGAAGCAACACCCATCGAGCAACCACCGCAATTTTCGCAGGAGCTATCATCACAAAATGACAAGCCCTGTGCCACAATAGCCATACGCTCCTCGGGAGTCGTATCCTTAATCAGCACACTCTTCATTACAATCCCCCTTAAAAACCGCAGCTACAGACCTCGACGATAGATTGCCCGCGTCGCTTCACTTAGCTGAGGATATGCCCAGCGCACAGGCGCCTTGTCCCCCATTTGCAAAGCAGAACCAATTGCCGTTGTAGCATCCCAATCATCCGCGTTGCGCAAAGCAAGCGCACGGCAAAACTCATCATCAGCAGGAAAACGCAGAGAGCCACCCTCTTCATTAAGCAGGTAACTGGCATAAGCCACAGCAAAGTCGCCACCAACCGCGCGCACACCTTCAAGACGGGCAATCAACTGCGAAAAAAATTTCTTCATACCTTCTGGTGAGCAATTACAGGCAAGTCGCCTCATCAAATACGACTCAGTAATACGCAAAGACCTCTCAAACACTGCGGCGTCAATATCCTGCTGATCATAGGCATCGTGGAAAAACAGCAGCAAAGGATTGACCGCTGTCTGGGGACTAATATCCGCTTGACCAAGCTTGCGCAGATCCGCTAATGCAGCATCAATTTCAGGACGCGACTCGCAGCCCTCCATTACCCGTCCTTGGGTGATGTGCACATAAGAACGCACAGTGCGACGCAGTTGGTTGATAAGAGTGATAATGGCATTTCCACTACTATATCCGTTGTCACGTACATAGCGCTTGAACGTCGCATAGATATCAGAGCGCTTAAATGTTTGAGGCGCACGGCTGGCAGTTAGCCAGTCATGCAAGAAGTTCTCAAAAAGTTCCGCGCCATTATCAGTATCTAGCGACTGCTCAATCGGTCGCCAAAAACTGCGATACAGCGACTCTTGGCTCTCAATCGGAGCTGACATCAAAATAAAGTTGCGCACAAGATCAGCCGACGACAAATCCTTGCCCGTGGAATTCATCGACTCAAACACCAGCTGAGGATTGTCCTGACCTTCGGTTAGTGCAATAGATGCCACCTGTAGCTGCTGAATTCCCAGCCAGATAATATTGGCGTCGACGGTTTCTAGCTGACGCTCAAAATAGGCAAGATTTTCCTGCAGGTGACTTGCGCCTTCTGCCTGGACAAGCAGATCTCCTTCGGATGTTGCAGGCGCTATCGGCACAGGTGAGGCAGCTGCAGTCTCTGTTTGCTCACCTGATTCCAGCTCATCAACAAGTACCTGAAACACCGCACGGTCGCCTTTGGAAAGCGTCAGCTTGTAGTGGTCAACGCCATTACGATGTTTGTTAGTAAGATACCCATCATCCAAAATCTCTTGAGCAGAGAAGCTGAGTTGCGACGCTCGCTCGGGATGGCAACGTGCATAGCGCGCTAGAGCCACAAACACCAGCATCAACGTGGTGACTCGCTGCTGACCATCAATGAGCAGCCGCGACTCGACGCCCGATGAGGAAACTGCCCCATCCTGTACCCACACAATTGAACCAGTAAAGTGACTTGGTGGCATCAGCGTGCGTCCACCGTATGCACTACGAAGACGTGCATCTTTTGCCGCACGCCCCACTGTCACCATATCATCCCAAAGCTGTGCACACTCGCGCTGGCCCCAGGTATAGGGTCGTTGATATACCGGCACAACAAAACGCAGGTTAACAGGGGTAATGAGCCCGACAATAGTCGCGGTATCTGCATGCATGATTTGCTTCCTTAGCTAAAAAAGACATGCCGCCAAACCATCTTGGCAGCATGTCCAGTCTAGCAGTCAGCAGTTAATGCAGCGTATCTATTTTTGGGGCGCCTTCTCCGGAAGCGACTTGCAAAAATAATGCACCAGTACTTGTGTCGTAATTATCGCTAGGATGCTAAATACTAATAACACTGCCGGAGAAAAAAAGATATCTAAAGGCTGTATCTCGAATAAGCGAGAAAACAGGTAATTTGTAGTGTCAATAAGGAAAAAAATCCCAAATTCAAAAAAAGGAAATAGCAAACAAACTGCAGGTATAAGCCATCTACCCTTCCCCTTTCCGAACACTAGTGAAGATATCAAGAGTAATCCTGGGATTATCACTACACACCATAACCAAGTGCCAGACATAGCCGCAATTTCGTCAGCATGAGTTGTGTAGGTATCGATTGCCATCACAATGCCCGGAATCTCAGCCAAGGCAAAAACAATATGTAGGATTGTCGGCTTATTTACAAACATGGCTTTTTCCTCTTTACCGTCCCAGAAAACCAAGGAATTTCGTCAACATTTCAACGCGCAGCCCAAGCATTTCAGTATGGAAAAGAAAACTAGGTCATCTTTCAATTGTCGAGTGATCATTGGGCAATTTCAAAAAAGATTGGCAAAAATAATGTACAAGCACTTGTGTGGCAATAATTGCAAGAACGCAGAGAATTGTGCTTGCCTCCCTGCCAGGAAAGTAGGAGTTACTAACAGTCAATATCAATTCAGGGAACATATAACACGAATTAAGCGCGAAACAACAGGCGCCAAAAGCCTCGATAAACAACAGCAAACAGAGCGCAGGAATGAGGCGCCTACTTGTGCCTCTACAAAAAATAAGTGAAACCAGAAGCAGAACCCCCGGAACAACACCTGCGCACCAGAACAGCGCATCGGCAGACATGTCATATGCACTTAAATTGATAAACCAAAAATAAATTAGGACAGCTATGCCCGGAAGTTCAAGCAGGGCAAAGGCAAGATGTACGATTTTCGACTTATCTGCAAACACAGCGATAGGCTCACTTTCTCCTCCCCTTTGGGAAGTTGCTTCTGACCTACGTATACACTATTTGTTGTGGTACACCTGCACACGGTCACAATATATCGGTGAGCGGGCAAGCAGAAAGATTTTTTCTTGCAACGCTGATGCAATATTTATATGAGCCACAGCGCTAGAAAAGTTTTCGTCACGCGTCTAGCTGGGGTTCTAGAGCTTTTCAACCGTTTTTCTTCAAACTATCAACAATTGATTTCAGTATTTTAGGACTTGTCCACATTATGTGGTATAGATTGTCACCCAGATACCCAATAGATTGTGTATACTAGAATCTCAGATCATTTACTTAGACAAAAAGCGCTAGCGTAGCGCGCCATTCAGCAAGGAGACAGGCATGAAAATTATCAAGCGCAATGGCAGTGAAGTTGCCTTTGACCTCTCAAAAATTACCAATGCTATCCTTGCTGCAAACAAGGAAGTGCCTGCCGACGAGCGACTCACCGACCGTGAAGTTCAGTTTGCTTCTCTCAACGTCGAGGAAGAATGCAAGCAGCTCGCTCACACCGTGTCCGTCGAGGAGATTCAGGACCTCGTTGAGGACCAGCTGATGAAGCTTGACCGCTTCTCCGTGGCCCGTAAGTACATCATTTATCGCTATGTACAAAATCTCAAGCGCCAAAAGAACACCACCGATGACCGTATTTTGTCTTTGATTGATTCCAACAATGAGGAAGCAAAGCAGGAAAATTCCAACAAGAATCCTACTGTCGTTTCTGTCCAGCGTGACTACATGGCAGGCGAGGTTTCTCGCGACCTAACCGACCGCAAACTGCTCCCCGAAGACGTTGTCAAAGCTCATCAAGAAGGTATCATTCACTTCCACGACTCTGACTATTACGCACAGCGCATGCACAACTGTGACCTCGTCAATCTCGACGACATGCTGCAAAACGGTACTGTAATTTCGGGCACTATGATTGAAAAGCCGCATTCCTTCTCGACGGCTTGCAACATTGCAACCCAGATTATTGCCCAGGTTGCCAGTTGCCAATATGGCGGCCAATCAATCTCGCTAGAGCATCTTGCTCCCTTTGTTGATATCTCCCGCAAAAAGATCCGTCGTTCGGTCTATGCCGAGATGGAATCTATCGGGTTTGATGCTTCAAATGAGCAAATCGAAATCATGGTCGAGAAGCGTCTCCACGACGAGATTGCCCGCGGCGTCCAGACCATCCAATACCAGGTAGTCACCCTGATGACCACCAATGGCCAGGCACCCTTCATCACTGTCTTTATGTATCTAGGTGAAGCGCGCGACGAGCAGACCAAGCGTGACCTTGCTCTCATCATTGAAGAGACGCTGCGTCAGCGCTACCAGGGCGTCCGTAACGAAGCGGGTGTCTGGATTACGCCCGCCTTCCCCAAGCTTATCTACGTGCTTGAAGAGGACAACGTCCGCGAAGGTACACCCTACTTCTATCTCACCAAACTCGCAGCCAAGTGCACCGCAAAACGTATGGTGCCCGACTACATCTCTGAGAAGAAGATGAAGGAATACAAGCTCTCTACTGGTGAGACCGAAGGCAACGGTGATTGCTATACCTGCATGGGTTGCCGTTCCTTCTTGACACCTGACCGCAGCGCCAACGGTGGCTATGACAACATCTCCCGCGCAAAGAACTATGTCCCTGGCAAGCCCAAGTACTATGGACGCTTCAACCAGGGTGTTGTGACCATCAATCTTCCTGATGTTGCTCTTTCCTCTGGTGGCGACATGGACAAGTTCTGGAAGATTTTTGATGAGCGTCTGGATCTCTGCCACAAGGGTCTGCGTTGCCGTCACGATCGCCTAGTAGGCACGCTTTCCGACGCAGCACCTATCCTTTGGCAGTACGGCGCACTCGCCCGTCTTGACAAGGGTGAAGCCATTGACAAACTGCTCTATGGTGGTTACTCCACCATCTCACTGGGTTACGCAGGACTCTATGAGTGCGTAAAGTTCATGACTGGTCGCAGCCACACCGACCCCGAGGCAAAGCCCTTTGCTCTACAGGTTATGCAGCATATGAACGACCGCTGTGCTGAGTGGAAGGCTGCTGAAGATATCGATTACAGCCTGTATGGCACGCCCATTGAGTCCACCACCTATAAGTTTGCTAAGTGTCTACAGCGCCGTTGGGGCATCATCCCTGGCATTACGGACAAGGGCTATATCACCAACAGCTATCACGTCCATGTGAGCGAAAAGATTGATGCTTTCACCAAGCTCCAGTTTGAAAGCGAATTCCAGCGTCTATCCCCTGGCGGTGCTATCAGCTACGTTGAAGTTCCCAATATGCAGGACAACCTTGAGGCTGTTGTTGCCGTTATGCAGTTCATCTATGACAACATCATGTATGCCGAGCTCAATACCAAGAGCGATTATTGCCAGGTTTGTGGCTATGACGGAGAAATTCAGATTGTCACCGATGACGATGGCAAGCTCGTGTGGGAATGCCCCAACTGCCACAACCGCGATCAGGACAAGATGAACGTAGCACGTCGTACCTGCGGCTATATTGGCACCCAATTCTGGAACCAGGGCCGTACACAGGAGATTAATGATCGTGTGTTACACCTCTAAAGCATAGCACGGTGCCTGTCTGCTACTACATTCGGCGTCCACATGTATGACTCGGAGCCAGGGAAGTTTTGCTTCCCTGGCTTCTTTTAAGCACTTGTAGGATACAAACCGCAAATGCAAACCACAGATGGTTCAAGGATGGGGCACAAACCGCAAATGGTTCAAGTTTCGGAGTTGGAGTACACAAAACAGCTGGTCATTTTTTTCGGTAGACCGAAGGATGAACCATTTGAGTGAATACAGGCCGAAGGATGAACCATCTGTATGAATGCAGGCCGAAGGATGAATCATCTTTCGAAATGAACCATCCATCGAAATTTTGGCGACGCGGGAGATGGGCATCTGGTAGCACAGATAGAGGCAAGAAGGAACCTAGCAGCGTGGATAAAGACAATCTCAGGGAACATAAGTTGATACAAATCGGTATAAGTTACTATAAGTTAGTATGAGCCGAAACAGCTTGGTTAAAGTCAGCATACTCCCGCGTGCATCCCCCGAAAGGAAGACCACCATGGCAATTAATCCTTTTAAACCTACAGCGGGAAAACTCCCTCCCATCCTTATTGGCCGTCAGGCAATTATCGACGATTTCAGACATGGGCTGCTCAACGGCGCCGGCGCACCGGAGCGTCTGATGCTGCTGACGGGTCAACGCGGCTACGGCAAGACTGTTATGCTCACAGAACTTGGAAAAGTCGCGCTTCAACAAGGTTGGGAGCTCGTTTCAGAAACCGCAACCGCTGGTATGTGTGAGCGCATGATAGAGACACTAACTGCAGGAAGTCCTCGAGTAACGGGGGCAGATTTAGGACCAAGCATTGGCATTGGCAATATCGCAAGTCTGAGCCTAGGTCATGTCGATTTTTCCATCGAGCAGCAGGCACTCACTTTGCGTAGCGCTATTAACGAGCGCCTCAAGAAACTCCCGCCTGGACGTGGCATCTGCTTTTCTATTGATGAAGCACAAGCAGCGTCTTTGGAAGATATGACTATGCTTGCCACTACCGTACAACACGTTATCCGCGACCAAGATTTGACCAACGCCAGTGATAAAGACCAAAAGGGTATAGCCCTTGTCTTTGCTGCACTTCCTTCGCTCATGGATGACTTACTTAATGACAAAGTTCTCACTTTTTTGCGACGAGCAGTTCAACGAAAATTGGGTCCGGTTCCTATTGTTGAGGTAAAAAATGCATTCATTACTTCGATAACACATTCAGGAAAGCAAATCGACACGACTTTGGCACTACATGCTGCACAGGAGACATTTGGTTACCCGTATATGGTGCAACTCGTGGGTTACTACATGTGGCAAGCAGCAGAAAGTCGCAGATCCCAACAGATCGAAGAGACCGACTTTAAAGAAGGACTGCGCGATGCAGTACTGGCATTTGAAGATGCCGTCTGTGCACCTGCATTTAAGGGTCTAACCCTTGCTCAACAAAGCTTTGTCATGGCTATGTTGCCCGACCAACCTCACGCTAGCAAGGTTGCAGATATTGCCGAACGTGTACATAAAAGCCAAAGCTGGGTTAGCAAATACCGTGCAAGTTTGATTGATGCGCGTGTCATTGAATCAGCAGGTTATGGGCACGTCCGCTTTGCAGTCCCCTACCTCGTTGAATATCTTATAAAACAAGACAAACACGAATGCTGACAGTACAAATAACCACAGATAACAAGGCAATTTTTCATGTAACTCACTAAAAACGGCTCCAAGCAATGATGCTGGGAGCCGTTTTTCTAGGCTATGACAGTCTCGAATTACTTCTTCAACTTCTTTGAGGCAAGCAGAGCAGAGCCACCCGCTAGGGCCATCATTGCTGTGCCACCCAAAACGCCTGCGTCACCTGTCTGAGGAAGTGCAGACTTGCGCGTCTTTACCACACGTTTGGTAGTTTTCTTGGAATGTGTCTTGGAGGCAGGTTTACTGGGTTTGGTATCAGGCTTGTTAGGCTCAGGATTGGGCTTGGGACTTTCCTTCTTTGCAAACACGGCATAGACGGTAATATCCTCCGTTACGGGAGTATCAGCAGTAAAGCTTGTGCCGCTGCCGTCAGCAACAGTATTCCAGCCCTCAAAGCTATAACCATCCTTAGTGGGATCTGCAGGCATTGCTTGGCCTTCATCTGCGCCAGTAGCAATAGTTTTGCTGTCCTCAACATTTACCTTGCTAAGCTCTTTGCCATCTTGGATAAAGGTAACGCTGTGCTTCTTAGGAGCGGAAATGCGGAAGCTATAGGTCATGAGATTGGGCTCGTCTGCAGGAGCTGCCTCATCGCGGCCTTCAGTATTCTGCTTGGCAGCAAAGACGTAGGGAAGACGGGAGAACTGATGTGCATCGTTTTCTGCGACTGAATCATCCTTATTAATGATTGCATCATTATCGCTTGACATGATGGTATCCGAGGCACCATACATGTAAGCGGTTGCTGTGAGATTGGTGTCAAAGGGTGCCTTATCTGTAACTTTAAGGCCATCAATATGAAGGGAAATATCCTTCCAATTTATGGCATTAATCTTCCTGTATAGTTCTTTGAGCATCTGGTAATCATTTGCAGGCTGGTTCATACGTGCCTTTACCACTAAGCGTTTGCCATCTTTTTCTGTCGTGGCAGCAAGAGTAAAGTTGTCTAGCTGAGAAAGCTTATATGTCGTAGCACCCGTTGCTTCAAGTCCCTCGGGCAAATCGAGAACAAATACCAACTCACCATCTTGAACAGCCAATCCTGTTTCTGGCATATTGCGCTTCATGAGTTCCTGTGCAGGGAACTCTGAATTGATAATGGAAATCAACATGGTATTCATTGCTTTACGATAGATATCAAAGTCTACGTTCATATCAAGATTGATCGTATCCCCAACCTTGTGCTGCGCAATAGCGGTGCTAGACATATTGCGTTCAGTTATATCTCCGTAGACGTTGTAATCATTTGCTACATCTTTAATCAAATCTTTGTACTCATCGAGCCCATAGGGCATCCACTGCAATCCGCCCTTCCAATAGTTATATTGTTCGTTTGGATTTTCCTTATGAGGACGGTAGCCTTCATCACCAGGCTTCTTGGTATATGTATCTACAAACCCACCCAACCAAAAGTCTTCATATCCCTCATACTCCGCATTATTCTCTTCACGGATACCGGCATTTGGGAATATAAAAGTCATATTCGCTATCTCATAAATATTTTCTTTTGCCCAGTCCGCCTTGCTGGTCTCAAAAAAATTGTTGAGGTATGTAGGGATGACAATACCCTCTTTACCCTCGTTGAATGAAGGTTGTAAGTGGTAGTTCAGCTCGGCCCAGTAGTTACCATCGACAGCTTGCTTCTGCTCCTCAGGCATAGGTACAACCTCAGCAAGCGCTGCGGTGGGAGTACCACCAAGAGTAAGACTAAGCCCAAGAGTTGCTGCGGCAATACGACTTAAGTGCGGTTTGAGATTCATGTAAGTCCCTTTGCTGTTTTCTCTCAGGGGGGGGGGACGAAATTATTTGCCGACACGTCCACCCACCTGCATCACTAAATGCACTTGCCATATAACCTTAAACTATCTGAAAGAAAAATGCACAGCTCAAGCAGTTATTCGTACCCCAAAAGGGCTAAGCCTTACGTCAAATGCTCCAGCGTTTCTAAAATTTGTTCAGTTTTTTGCTCAGGCCGTCTCTCAATAGGCGGAAAGACCAAAATAACCGAAAACAGATCTGCATCTACTGCAAGTTTCAAACTCCCGCCCTGCAGTTCCATCAGGCTCTGAGCAATCGACAGACCCAAGCCCGAACCTTCGGTCGTGCGTGAAGAGTCTCCCCGCACAAAGCGCTCCAACAGTTCTTCCGCACTTATATTCAACTGCGTCGCAGAGACATTCTTGCAGCTAATTTCTACTCCCCCCTCAGCCGAGGGCTTGGCACTGAAATAGACGCGTGTGCCTGCCATGGCATACTTAGACACATTGCTAAGGATATTGTCAAAGATACGACCCATCTGCCTACCATCGGCCTTAATCATCAGCGGCTCATCGGGAGTAGTACATATCAGCTGAATGTTCTGCTTGTCCAAACGCTCTGTCCACTCGCCACCCGCCTGCGCTACTAGCACAGAAGCATCAAGCGGCGCCAACGCAACTGAGATATTGCCTGTCTGTGCCTTTGAAGCCTCAATCAAATCCTCAATGAGCTTCCTTAGACGCAGAGACTGACGGGCGAGCACATCAGAGCATTCCTCAAGCTTGTCTTCATCGCGACCCTCCGGAGCGATTGCAAGCTCTGCGGAAAGCAGATCAGCATAGTTGATGACCGAGGTCAACGGCGTTTTGAGATCATGGCTCACATTGGCAATGAGCTCAGTACGGAGACGCTCGGCACGCACCTTATCCTGCTCGGCATCAAGGCTCCGGCGCAGTGCTTCCGCCCGTTCATCTGCAGCTACAGAGCTAACTTGTGCCAGCCTGTTGACATCACTTGCAAGTCCACGAAGATTACCGCGCATCAAACTCTCATCCACTTGCGCCGTAAAATCACCAGCAGCTAGACGCTTAACCGTCTTGCTTATCTCGTCGAGACGAGCTTGGCGTTCACCCAGCATCACAAAACTCAGCGAACAAATTGCCAGTATCAAAAGTATGGCAAAAATATCTATAGTTCCACAAAAGAGCACTAGCACAACAACGACAGCGTATCCCAGCGCCCAGCGCCAAAGATGCGACCAAGCGGTTTTGATATCGTCAGCCATCTCCCAATGCTTTGCCACAAATAGCATGCAAGCCACCATTGCACAATCAAGCATGCTAATGATGTAGTAGCTCCCAGGAAAATCGGTCATGCCATATGCAGCATAGACAAAAAATGCATGGATCAGAGGAACCAACAAGAATACGCTGATAATCGCCAAAATACACATGAACCAAACCCAAATAGCACCAGCGTGCTCATTGGGGATGTGCTGGTTGTTGTGCTTCACCGTGCGCCTCCCATCTTGTAGCCGCGGCCCCAAACCACCATAAGATAGCGAGGCTCAGCAGGATTAATCTCTATTTTTTCTCGCAAGTGGCGTACGTGAACGGCAACGGTATTTTCACAGCCATACGAAGGTGCACCCCAGACTGCTTCATAGATTGCAGCGGGACTGTAGACACGCCCAGGATGCTGCATGAGAAAGTAGCAGATATCATATTCTTTGGGCGTAAGTGCAACCGCTTCGCCATCTACGGTAACTTTTTTTGCTGCGTCATTAAGCTCGATGCCACCAAGGACAAGCGTTGCGGTGGCCTCCTCTTCCTGAGGATTCGCTGCACCTAGGCGCTTGTATCGGCGCAGTGCGCTACGTACACGTGCCAATAACTCCGCAGGCACAAAAGGCTTGGTTACATAATCATCCGCACCCAAATCGAGACCGAGTACCTTATCCGCATCCTCACTTTTTGCTGTGAGCATAATCACAGGCACATTGCTGAGCTTGCGGATTTCCACCAGCGCCGCCGGACCATCCATCACGGGCATCATCACATCAAGCAAAACCAAATCGATGGGACTGCCTGCCTCAATCCCCTGTTCTACCGCCGCAACAGCTTGTTCACCGTTGTAGGCACAAAACAGCTCATAATCGGGATTTTGCAGGTAAATCTTGAGTGCACCAACAATATCATGGTCGTCATCTACCAAAAGAATGCGATACATCTGAACTCTTTCTCAAGCAGACCATTGCATTGCAAGACAATGTGCGGTCAGGGCGGCTGGTATACGTGCAAGACTATTTTCTCACGAGGATATATGAGTTTGCAGGCGCTAAGTTCTGCTCGTCAGACTTGACTTTTGCGCAGGACCCACAGATTTTGAATCTGGCCCTCAAGCTCGTCATAGGTCCAAATCTTATTGGAGCGTTCTTTGCTATTGGGATCGCATACCACGATGCCATCATCCTTGAGACCTGCGAGAACAATAAAGTGACCGGTCTTGGTAAAGTCACCTTGGCCCATGATGCAAATGATAGGGTTGCCTGCTTCAAGATTTGCCTTAACACGCGCCTCCTGCAGGGGAATTTCGGTCACATCTAAGCCTAATTTTCGGCCGCCCTGAAATATGAGCGCCCATGCACTGCCTTCACCATTGACCGCGTAACCCTGGGCTGTTGCAAACTTACCCATTGCAAGAGGCGACATCGACGTGTCACCCGTAAGGTAGATATAGACCATCGATAAGCAGCTGGGGCCACAGCCAGAAAGCGCGAAATACTGACCAGCATAGCGGGTATAGCCCCATCGTTCGTCCCATTGCAAGAAAAGCGGAACCGTTTTACTCTGCGCGTATTCCGAAAGATCAATAGTTGGATGATCGTTATGGTGCTTGTCATAGTCCAAAACAAACTGGCGAGCCTCGGGATTACGTTCAAAAAGACTTACAAGCTCGGCAGGAGTTGTTTTTGAAGGACGCTGCCAGGGCAGATAACCCTGCCGCAAACAGATAGCTCCAAGGATAATGAGCGTAAGGACAAAAAGAGTGGTGAGGCGCTTGAACCAGCCGCGATAACGATGTTGGCGACGCGCACGGCGCTGGTAAGACCGCAGGGTTGAAGCGCTGCGACTATAGCGCGTCGCGCTACCTTTATAGACAGCATCGTTATAGGGCGCAGACCCTCCGCGGATGGCTTCCATGCACCCTCCTATCTTCTAGTTGTTGCCTTTTCAG
>NZ_KE952940.1 GCF_000466405.1 Atopobium sp. oral taxon 810 str. F0209
TGCTTGACAAGCCATAGCTGGTCTCCCTTTTACCCACATCGGGTTCAAGAAGCGCCCTTGCGGAAATTTTTACCAGCGGTTTTGTGGCGTATAAGGTACGGTTTTGAACCGTCTGCATAAAAGGAGATGCAACGGGTTCAAGAAACACCTGCAGCAAAAAAGCTTGCTTCAGGCGTAGGGACCTTTCAGCAATCTACTATTCAACGGGCACTTTTTACTGCACAGCAAAGAGTAAAAGATTCTGGCACAATGAGAGGACTCGGCTGGAGGAGTGTGCATGTCTATTAATTATCAACAGGTTCACTTTGCGGCTGCCTATGGCACTGCTGCGCAATTACCCGAATCTACTCGCCCAGAAGTCTCTTTTGCAGGACGCTCCAATGTGGGCAAGTCATCACTCATGAATCGACTTTTTAATCGTCGCGGCTTGGTCAAGGTTTCGTCCAAACCAGGAAAGACAACCACCATCAACTTCTTTCCCACTGATATGGTCGATTTTGTCGATTTACCTGGTTATGGCTTTGCAAAAGTCAGCGCGAGTGAACGCCAGCGCTGGAGCGAGCTAATGAATGGGTATTTTGAACAGCCTCGCCAGCATGCTTTGGTAGTATGTCTTATCGATATCCGTCACGATGCAAGTCCTCTTGACGTTCAAATGGTTAACTACCTTGCCGACCATCAGCTTCCCATGGCAATTGTTTTGACCAAAGCAGACAAGCTGAGCAAACAAAAACAGGTCAAGCAAACACGCACGCTTTGTGCCCAGCTCAAAGCCCCTGGGGATACTCCTGTATTGATTTGCTCGTCAGAGACAGGACAGGGCATTGAGGACCTACGTACTCTTATCAGCGATTTTGTATCCGCTTCGGCATAACCATGCGTGATTGTGATGTCTTGGTCATAGGCTCAGGTATTGCAGGCACTACCGCTGCCCTTGCTGCCGCTAAAACTGGCGCACGTGTCATACTAGCAAGCACGGCTAGCATCTTTTCTGGCTCAAGCTTTTTTGGTGGCACGTGGGGTCTTGGGCTCATCAGCCCCCAAGACATATCAGATGAAGCAGAACTCGCACAGACAATACAAGCTGTTGGACGTGGAATGGCAGTACCTACCCTGATCACGCAGTTTGTCAAAGGCATCAAACCCGCGATTCAACAGCTTGAATCGCGCGGTGTTCACCTACGTCATGCCAAAGCTGCCGAGCAGCAAGAATTCATTCCCTGCTTTGACCACAAGCAACGCAGTTGGTATGGCCTTGGTCGCAGCGCATATCGTAAAGCAATTGCAGATGCCCTTGAAATGCAACAGGTGGTGCAGCTCCCCTACCATGAACTAATCGACCTGCTGGAAGATGACCATGGCATTTGCGGAGCTCTGCTTTATGACTCAACCCATAGTGAATTGAGACAGATCAAAGCGGGTGCAGTCGTACTTGCAACAGGCGGTTTTGGTGGACTTTTTGGTCGTACTTTAACTATGCCTGATGTACTGGGCACTGCTCAGGCTATTGCTCTAAAACATGGAGCCGCACTTATCAACGCAGAATTCATCCAGATTATGCCAGGGCTTTTGAGTCCCAAAAAGGGAATCGTTTTTAATGAGAAAAGCTTCCGTTTTGCTTGTCTAGAGGGATTTGAGAAGCAAAACTTACCTGATCTTATGACAGCTCGCGCAGGCCATGGACCCTTCTCAGCAAGCCTGCCTGACCATCTTGTTGATCTTGCTATCGCTGGCCAGGCCGGTGGAGCAAAACTAAGTTATACGGTACCTGATGTACTTCCCGAATTTATGCAGACCTATGCAGACTGGTTTTACAACAGCTTTAACTGCAGTCCCTTTGAAAACGTACGCATTGCCCCCTATGCTCATGCCGCAAACGGAGGCATTTATATTGACAACTCAGCTTCCTGTGACGTACCTGGACTTTTTGCCTGCGGAGAAGCAACGGGTGGTATGCATGGAGCAGACCGAATAGGAGGTCTTTCCAGCGCCAACTGCCTCGTCTTTGGCGAAATTGCGGGTCAGGCTGCAGCAGCATACGCACAAAACCATACGACAAAAATGCAAAACATAGCTTTGCCCACAAAGGCCACCAGCATTACAGATTGCCAACACGCACTCAAACAAATTCGCAGCATTATGGATACAAACTGCTTGCTGGGGCGAGAGAGTAGAACGCTTACCTACGCTCAGCAGCAATTATCTCATATCCAAAGTCAGCTATCTCAACACTCCACACCATGCTCAGATCCTCGAAGCATCGCTTTTACAACGCGCGCTACACACGCTTGTCTCAGCGCACGAGCTCTTGTTGCAGCAATGCTTGCGCGTCCTGAAAGCCGCGGATCGCATTTCCGACATGACTTCCCCACGGCAAATTCCGCCTGTGCTCAACCTCATACTCTCACCCTTCACAACGAAGAATTTGACATCGCACCGGTTATTTTTTAGGACTTTTTGTTTGTTGCTCGTCGCATACCTATGGATTCCCACCGTAAGTCCTATCTGAGGGTAGGAATGACCATGAAACGCTGTACCATTCCTGCACAACAAGATAAAGTACGTGCATCACTTTGCGCGTCAACTTCGCAGGAGGCATGTATGCCCGAAAACATTCGTAAGGTCAACGTAATCGGCCACCTTCACCCAGATACGGACAGCATCTGCTCTGCCATTTCTTACGCTTATCTCAAAAATCACACGGGCGAGCATATCTATGAGCCTCGTCGCGCAGGCACCATCAACCGTGAGACTGCTTTTGTTCTTAATCATTTTGGATTCAAGGAGCCAGAACTCATCACCACAGTCACTCCCCAGATTAAAGATATTCAAATTCAAAAATCTGAGGGCATCGATGCAGATATGAGTCTGTTTAGCGCTTGGAACAAGATGCGCGATACCAAAGTTGATACGCTCTGCATTACCGACGAAAACAACGACTTACAAGGCATCATTGCGATCAAAGATATCGCTAATGCCAATATGGATATCTTTGATAACAGTGTTCTTTCTGCGGCACACACCAAGTATCGCAATGTTGTTGAAACCCTCAAGGGTGAAATGGTACTCGGTGATCCCGAAGCCCGTATTGAACGTGGCGCCGTAACTGTAGGCACCACCCCCGAGCTGATGGAAAACTCCGTCCACGAGGGTGATATTGTTTTGGTCACCAATCGTTTTGAGACCCAGCTATTTGCTGTTGAATCCAATGTCAGCTGCATGGTAGTGTGCGCTGGCGCACGTATTTCTGGCGTAGTAAAAAAATCTGCCGAGGAAAAAGGTATCGCTGTCATTACCACACCATATGACACCTTTGCTGCTTCTCGTCTTATCACGATGTCGTTGCCTGTACGCGACCGTATGCTCACCGACGGTATCCTGCGTTTCTCAGTAGATACCTCTGTAGATGAAGCACGCAAGGTTATCGCCCAGTCTCGCCACCGTTTCTTCCCCGTGTTGGATGAAAACGGCCATTATGCTGGCGTTGTCTCGGTACCCAATCTGCTGTCAGTCAACCGCAAGCATGTCATTTTGGTCGATCATAACGAGCGCGCTCAGGCTGTCGATGGTCTTGAAGAAGCCATCATTATGGAAATCATCGACCACCACCGCATTGGCACTATCGAGACCTCTCAGCCTGCCTACTTCCGCAATGAACCCGTGGGCTGCACCTGCACTATTCTCTATAGCATCTACCAAGAACTAGGTGTCGAGATTCCCAAGAATATCGCTGGATTGATGATGTCAGCAATTCTATCTGACACCTTAATGTTCCGCTCCCCCACCTGCACCCAGCGTGACCGTGTTGCGGGCAAGGCATTAGCTGCTATCTGTGGTGAAGATATAGAGCCTTACGCAGATGCTATGTTTGATGCAGGCGCCGACGTCAGTGGTCGTACTGCCGAGGAGGTCTTTAACTCAGACTTCAAGATCTTTAGTCGTGGTCAAGCAAAGTTTGGCGTGGGCCAAGGCTCGTACATGACTGCCAATAGTCGCAAGGCTGCTGAGGCTCTTGTGGGTCCCTACCTTAAAGAAGCCGCTGCTGCCAACGACATCCCCATGGTCTTCTACATGTTTACCGATGTAAAAAGCCAAACTACCGAATTGCTGTACTACGGTGTTGGCGCCGATGATATTGCTCGTCGCGCCTTTGGTGTCGAGCCCGTTGATGGAATCTTTACTCTGCCTGGCATAGTGAGCCGCAAAAAGCAGATGATTCCACCTATCATGGCAGCTTTCCAGAATCTTGAGGAAGCCGACTAAGCAAGGACGTACACATGCATGCGCTTCACCTACGTCTCCCCAAGGGTTTTGTCCTTGAGGAACGACTCGCCCGCTATGCGGACGCAATCGAAACTTCTCCTTCCCAGCTTGCAGGCCTGTGGGCAACAGCCTGCAAGCCTCTTGATGGAAGTTCGAGCTCTGCTTTTCGCGAAGTTCATTTAGATTTAGGTTGTGGCAAAGGCGCTTTTCTTGTCGAAGCTGCTCGCCGCAACCCTGATGTACTCTTTCTTGGCATCGACAATGAACCTGTATGCATCGCCTATGCTGCTCAGGCAGTTTGTGAAGCAGAGCTTAAAAACGCCGTGCTCATCCCTGGTACTGCTGAGCGCCTAGAAGATTTTTTTGCACCAGCTGAACTGGACCGTATCTATATCAACTTTCCAACTCCCCACCCCAAACGACGTCATGCCAAACTACGTCTCACACATGTAGCTCAACTCGCTGCGCTGAGGCGCTTTCTTGCACCAGAAGCCAAAATAGTCTTTAAGACAGATAGCACACCGCTTTGGCTTTACTCACGTCCACAGTTTGAAATGGCTGGTTATGACATTTGCTGGGTGAGCAATGATGTACGTCGAGACCATCCAGGAGATCCCGAAACTGGATATGAACAAAGACTCACTGCTCAAGGGGCTCAGGTTCATGGGATTTGTGCTGTAGCCAACCCCAAATATATTCCTAGTACAGACGAGCTAGCGCTGGCCGAGAAAGCTGTCTCGCAGAGCTTGGTAGATTATCTTCCCGATGACCTCAATACCATGGATTACATACCCCACGGTATGAAGGCCACCGTCATCAATCTACGCAATCTCAAAGCCAAACAGCAACGCTAAAAGACGCCTTGCTTTTAGGAGGCCTCCTGTATTGCACGAAGCATCCGAAATGCCTGCGCCGTAGCTGCCACGTCATGTACACGCGCTACTGCTGCTCCATGTGCCGCAGCATAACAAGCGCCAGTAACCGACCCAAAGACTCGCTCGTCCGCCTTGGCAACGCCAGTAATCTCGCCCACAAAACGTTTGCGCGAGATTGCCACCATCAAAGGCCAACCTAATTCTGAGAGCTGACGGGTTGCACGAAGCAAAGATAAATTATGATCCGTTGTCTTGCCAAAACCGGGACCAGGATCAATGCAAATACGCTCGTGAGCAATACCTGCCTCTTCAAGCATCTGGGCCTGCCCACAGAGATAACGTGAAATATCCTTTACGACATCTTCGTATTGGGGAGCCAACTGCATGCCCTTTGGCTCGCCCAACATATGCATCACTACAAGACCTGCACCACAGCCCCTTGCAACCTCTACCATATTGGAATCGCGAAAACCTGATACGTCATTGATGATAGACGCCCCAGCTTCCACACAGGCACGTGCGACCTCGGCGTGACGCGTATCAACCGACACCACAATATTTCGTACTACAAGCTCTTGTACCACAGGCAGTACGCGTGAAAGCTCCTCTGAAGGCGCCACCTCATCCGATCCAGGACGCGTCGACTCTCCACCTACATCAATGATGTCTGCACCCTGCTCAATCATGAGCTGCGCTGCTTCAACCGCCTGCATCACTGATGTAAAACGTCCGCCATCGGAAAAAGAGTCAGGAGTGACATTGAGGATGCCCATGACAAGAGGATGTGAGAGCTCAAGTTGATACTGCCCACACTGCCAGTATTTAGGTTTTTCTGGATGCAATCCTTCTCTGGTCATGAATTACCCCCTTGGTGTCACAGTCATATTGCAGTATGAGGATACTAGCTTGTAAGCTGCAACACCAAGTCTCAACTCAGGCGGCTATGGCAAGCCAGTTGAACAAGCAGCTTCAGACTCAGGATAGGCCACCACCTCTACAGTCCCCCGATAACGACCCCGAGCGCCAATCAAATCGCGCGCGCATGACAGATAGCTCTGCGCGCAGTTTTTCTTTGCATCAGGACCTTCAAAGCGACATTGACTCATCTCAGTTACGCAAACATGCTCATCTTTGCGTAGACCTCGATCATGAAGAGGTATACCACCCACCATGCGCCACTCACCATCAATATGTGCAATCCTCAAACCTAATAGTCCGTCTTCCCAGTTTTCATTACGTGCCACCAATCCATTGTGCAGATGAAAAAGCTGTTTGCTTTTGCTATCCGCTAACAGTGCAGTCCCATGTTCCTCATCCTGTGCAATTACCCAAAACTGGGAGAAAAACTGCGAATGTTCTACTTGCTTCAGTTGATCAGCTGCCAGACATCGCCCGGCGCCATTGCATGCATCCATATAGTGATAAAGCGGATTATGTCCATCAGGCGCTACATAGTCAAAAACAAGCCATTCGGTAAACATCATCTGCACTAGCTGGATATCACTCTCACATGGCATCATCAAATGCATGGCATAAGGATCGACCTCTCGCACAAAACGCTCCTGTGCCTCATGAAAACTCTCAGGATGACAGCGCTCCCAAAAATACCCAACTTCACCTACATCGTAGGCATCTTCAAAGACATATCCCTCATCTACTACAAGCATTTTCTCTCCTAACACTTGCCTGCCATACAAGCCAGCCTAGAAGCATATGAGCAGTTTAGAGCCCAAAATTTGAATTTGCCTTGTCTTAAACTGACGGTCAGCTGACCTTAAACTACAGGGGCTTGACCAGCAGCTTTCTTTGTTACTCTTTCAAAAAGACCGTGCGCCCAACAACAGCTGCCAAGTTTTATCCAAGCGTTCCTTTGTGCTTTGCATAAGTCGCACCATCGCTACGCTAGGATAGAAAGAGCACAAACAGCACTATCACCAAGCAGCGCTTTTATTTATATAGGCATTTACAGGGAGTTTTATGGTACACAGCGCAACAGAGCCTTTTTCTCAGAACAATTCAGGCAGCAACACAGACTCTCATGCAATGGATACCTCCTCTGAAACCTCGAATACATGGATAAATGATGGTGAGAGCCAGCTGCCAGCTTCGGGGCAGCTCCCCCTCTACGACGAGGATATGGCGCCCGAAGATGCTCTTGACGAGTTTTTGAACTGGGTAGAGTCACGTGATATTGAGCTTTGGCCCCACCAAGAAGAAGCTCTGCTTGGTCTTGCTGCAGACAATCATGTGATTTTGGGCACCCCTACAGGTTCAGGAAAATCCTTAGTAGCCCTTGGCATGCTGTACCTTGCACTCTGCGCTGGCAAGGTAGCCTACTACACCGCCCCTATAAAGGCGCTCGTTAACGAGAAATTTTTTAGCCTAGTTGATCTGCTTGGTCGCGACAATGTCGGCATGATAACGGGTGACACCCATATCAATTCTGATGCACCAGTTATTTGTTGTACCCAAGAAATTGTTGCCAATCTAGCCCTCCGCGAGGGTGAGCAGAGCGATGTTGCGGCTGTAGCAATGGATGAGTTCCACTACTATGCTGACCCTGACCGAGGTTGGGCATGGCAGGTACCTCTACTCACTCTACCTCACACTCAGTTTTTGCTCATGAGTGCCACCTTGGGCGACGTCAGCCAGATTGCTTCCTCACTTGAAGAGCATACAAATAGAAGTGTTGACTTGGTACTTGACGCACAGCGTCCTGTTCCTTTGCACTATCGTTATGCCCTCACACCTCTAGAAGCAACTGTCGAACTCGCTATCAAAAATAACGAAACACCACTCTACATTGTCCATAGCTCCCAAGATGCAGCTCTTAAAACAGCGCAAGCGCTCTCAAGCTTTGGTGTCTCGGACAAAACTCAGCGTGAAGCGGTCAAGCGCGCTTCCAAAGATACTCGCTTTACCACAGCATTTGGCAAAACACTCAAGCGCCTACTCTCTTCAGGAGTTGGCGTACATCATGCAGGAATGCTCCCGCGATATCGCTTGCTCGTAGAAAAGCTTGCCCAGAGGGGCCTTTTACCTGTCATTTGCGGTACCGATACGCTCGGTGTAGGAATCAACGTACCCATTCACACTGTTGTAATGACTTCGCTTACCAAGTTTGATGGCAATCGTATGCGCCGCCTTAAAAGCCGTGAGTTTCACCAAATTGCTGGTCGTGCAGGTCGATCGGGTTTTGATACCGAGGGCCTCGTCATTGCAGAGGCACCCGAGCACGAAATCGAAAACGCCAAAGCGCTTGCAAAGGCAGGTGACGATCCCAAAGCACGCCGTCGCGTCAAAAAGAAGCGTCCACCTGAGGGCTTTGTAGCTTGGAACGAACAAACTCTTAACCAGCTTGTAGAGTCTATTCCCGAAACGCTTACACCACGCCTACACATCACACACTCCATGGTACTTGCTGAAGTTATGCAGGGTGGAGATGCCATGGCGCGCATGCGCAAACTCATCGCTGATTCCGCTCAGACAGACGAGCAAAAACAACGTCTCAATAATCGTGTTGATGAAGTTATGACAACGCTCATTGATGCTGAGGTGGTATTGTGCGCCAAGCAACCCGATGGTAGTACCAACTATTCCACAATGGTGGAACTACCTGATGATTTTGCTCTTGACCAGCCACTCTCACCTTTTTTGCTTGCGGCACTTGAGTTGCTTGACCCAGAAAGTGAAAGTTATACCTATGACCTCATTTCCATGGTTGAATCTACACTCGAAAATCCTTGGCAGATTCTGCGTGTACAGGAGCGACGCGCCCGTGACGAAGCAATGGCAGCTATGCGTGCGGAGGGTATTGAATATGACGAACGCATAGAGCGCATAGCCGAGGTGAGCTACCCCAAACCCCTCGCCGATCTACTTTACCACGCTTTTGATATCTACTGCAAAGAAGTTCCTTGGGCCCGTGACTTTGAATTACATCCTAAGTCCGTACTCCGCGACATGCTCGAAACAGCAAACGACTTTAGAAGCTATGTCTCAGGCTTTGGCATGAGCAGATCTGAAGGTACGCTATTGCGTTACCTCTCCGAAGCATATCGCGCACTTTCACGCACGGTACCCCCCGATAAGCTCAACGACCAGCTGAAAGAAATCATCGACTGGCTGGGCTTTACCGTACGTACCGTAGACTCTAGCCTGGTTGACGAGTGGGAATCTTCTGGCATAAACAGTGAAGAACGACTCCCACCTGTGGCAAAAGACGTTGTTATCCGTGACCGTCGCGCTATTACGCTACTTGTCCGCAATGCACTCTGGCAGCGTGTACGCCTGCTCGCCGCACGCGATATTCAAGCATTAGGCGCCATTGATATCGATTGGGGCTGGGGAGAACGTCGTTGGCGTGAATGCTCCGATGCCTTCTTTGAGCAGCACGGCTATATCAAACTAGACGGTGATGCGCGCTCCACACAATTCTTCTCCATCGATAAACAAGATGAGAAGAGCAAACATCGCTGGCAAGTTACTCAAATCATTAGCGATTCAGATGATGATCGTGATTTCCAAATCAAAGCCGATGTTTTGCTTGATGTGACACAAGAAAACGGCGAAGTAGTCTTTGACAACTACCGCGCCGGATTCTATGAAGATCTTGATTGATGGAACTATTACTTGATCTAGAGCATTCTTAAAACGCCACGCACGAGACGCTCAAAGTTAGCTGCATATTTGCCCGCCTGCAAAAGCACACTTTCGTGTGTTGAAGTGCCATCCCCTGCAGCGTTTGCCGCCAAGGTAAGACCCAAAACATTCATCTCCAGAGCGCGAGCCATAATAACCTCACAGGCTGTTGACATACCCACATAAGACACGCCTAACGTGCGCAGCGCAGCCACTTCAGCCTTGGTCTCAAAACAGGGACCGAGCACACCAGCAAAAACACCTTCCTCAACGGCAATACCTGCATCATCAGCGACGCCACGAGCAAGGGTACGCAGATAAGGACTATAGGCATCAGTCATATCCACAAAAGGTGTATCGATATTACGAATCTCATCCCATTCAGCCAAAGGACTACGTGCCGTCAGATTAATCTGATCGGACAGGATGCCTAAGCCCACATGGTCCTTGCCTTCAACTGCACCAGTTGCACAAGCAAAAATAATATCTCGTGCACCCAAATGATGAGCATGACGGACCAATGAGGTAACCTCAGCGGCAGAATACCCCTGATACAGGTGGATACGACCGGGATATACAATGACTGGCACTCCATCAATTGTGCCAATAGTTGCTTCGAAACTATGACCCTCAATAGGTCGCGCATCCACAGGGAAACCTTCAATATCGTGATAATCAATGCGACGCACAGGCTTAACCAGCTCTGCAATATGACCCAAGCCAGTCCCAAGAATAATAGCTACGGGGTGCTCAACAGACGGTTTGCAACTCTCAACAACCTCTTCACTTACCACACACATCCCCTCCTCCTGGAGCAGTCGAGCAAAGATACCCGTACCCTCCTGTAATACTCCTGAATATGTACCATCGTAAACGTACGAGACACCGCATGTGGGGCTTTTCTCTTTAAGAACCGCGAGCGGTGCTCCAAAGTGCTTTGCTTGCTCTAAACAGAGATTAGCACCACGGTAAAAAGCCTCTGTCACCTCGCGCCCGTCTTTGAAAAATACCTTGCCATCTTGAATTTCTGCGGGTGGTCGGGGTACGGGAAGACCTGCCTCACACTCGGGGCAAACCCCTAGTGCTTCAACTTTTTCACATAGTTTTGAGACAGCAAAGCAGGGCTTTGCTCCACCGTCATAACGGCAGGCAAAACCCTGCAAACATTTGCTCACTATGACACGCATAGTGTTTACTTCCTTAGCTGGCGAGCGTGCTCAAAGAAAGCGTTGCTTTAGCAAAAAGACTATTGAAGAACTTCTGATAAGTCTGGGTAATCTCTTGGCTCTTGGTTGAATACTCAGTCATTGCAGTCTTGTAGGCAATGGTTGCAACCTCATAGGTAGCAGTTTTGCCATCAAAATCATAGTTGGCGAGAGCCGCGGCATAACTACCCGCCTCATCCTTCCAGCTATTCTTCTTGGAATCCCATTGATCACCCGCGAGCTTAATGACGTACTTGGCATAATCTTCGGTAGCCTTGTCTTTGTTGTCATCAGAAGGCTTAGTAGGAGCGCTAGGTGCCGTAGGAGCAGTCAAACCTGTTGCCTTTTCGCGCAGCTTGGTAGTCATAGCCTGCTCACGAATCAGCTTCTTGAGGACATCAACATCAACCTTATAGTTTTTGGCAAGCGTCTCGTAGTCGGCACTACCTAATTGCTGAGTAGTGTATTCATCGAGTTCTTTATCAGAAATCTTGATTCCTTGATTTTCTGCCTCTTGCAACACAATCTGAGTGCGTGCAGCAGCAAGTACTCCATCAGCAGAGGGCAATGTGTAGCTACCATCTTTTTGTTTTGCACTATCAAGGTTACCCGAAAGCTCCAATACATCTTTAACGGTAATGTTGGAGGTCTTTCCGTCATAGGTATACATCGCCATTACGGTATCAAGTTTGTCAGCGGCAATTGTAGTCTTGTCACCAAGGTTTTTAATTGATGCAACGCTTGTATTGCTGGTAAGCACAAACTTGCCAATCAATAAGCCCACAACAAGGCAGACCACAGCGATAAGTGGCCACATAATGCGCTTAAAACCAGAGAACATCTGAGAATTTCCTGCCATCTAAACCTCCTGCAAAACCAATGCTGTCATAGTGTAAATTTCGCGCTGACCGACAAGGTCTGCAATTTCATCTTTGCGGTAATAAGCAGCATTGCATCTCATATCGACAGCCTGCAAAACGAAAAAAATGATACTACTCACCGTTGGAATCTGCTGCATCGGACAAAGCTTTAAGGATATCTCCCGAAAAAGCCTTGATATAGCCATGTCCATGTTCAGCATCAAAACTCACACGCTCAATCAACGCAGCACGAGTCTCATCAGATAGAGAGCCTTGTGCAAAGAGCAACAAGCTTGCCAACATGTCGCGATACTCGGGGTCACCATGATAGCATTGCACAGCTTCATCCAACAGACGCCAGACTGCGTTGGACCTCTCAGGGGTAGTTGCACCAAAACATGAAAGGAATCTAAATGCAGACTCACGCACCGAAGAAGAACTCTCATCAAAAAGGGCAGCCTCAGCACCATCACAACCATCCGCTACCAAGTCAGCACGCTCGGCGGCGATGCAAGAAAGCGCATCGAGCACCTCCCAACGGGTCTGAGCTTCAGGACGATAGAGAGCCTCCACCAACTGAGGTACGATGTCATAAATGCGCTCGGGTGTATCATGTGCAACGGCGGCGAGCGCATGGGCCGCTTCTTGGCGTGCCCTACGGCGAACGCCGCCCAGCTCTTCCACACAGGAGGCAAGCATTTCATCGCTCAGAGTTGTTTGCTGTTCAGTCATAGTTCGCTTCCTCTCATATGCCTTTACGGCAGTCATTACTCTTTAAATCCATCTACGACAACAGTGCCGCTCTTTTCATCCTGATGTGTCTCAAGGAAACCAAGCTTGGATGCCTCGCGCAAAAGATTGGTAAAGGAATGATAACCGTAGGTACGCTCCGAAAACTGCGGGCGCTTGCGACGCATCGTTTGCTTGATAAGACTAGCGAGAGCAGGACTATCATTCTCACGCTGGAGTGCATCAATGGTCTCAAAAAGTAACTGATAGCACTCGTGTTTGTCCTTGGAAACCTTGCTACGAAAATCAGGGATGCCCGTATCACTGACAATGTCTTCGTAAAAGATAAATTCATCGCAGTTTTCGGAAAGCAGTGGACTCGTTGACTCCTTCATACCCACCGCTACAACTGTTTTGCCAAATTCCTTGAGCTTGGCTACCAGCGGAGAGAAGTCAGAGTCTCCCGATAAAATGGCAAACGTATTGATGTGATCCTTGGTAAGACACATCTCTACTGCATCAACAGACAAGCGAATATCTGCCGAATTCTTACCCGTATAGGCACGGTCAGGAATCTCAATTAGCTCAATACCCAGCTCATGCAAGGGTGTAATTGCATCGTCAAAACGCTGCCAATCACAGTAGGCACGCTTAGAAACAATGCGGCCTTTCTCAACCAAACGCTCGAGAATTTTTTTAACATCGGGACGAGGCCCCGGCTCTTGGTGGCCATTACGCTTGCGTTTACCTGTACCTAATGCCAAATTTTCATAGTCAATGAGCACCGCCATGGAGCGTTGTGCTTCATTCTCACTCATAAACAAATCCATTCTATCTGCTACTTGCTTGCAGCAGCCTTAGTCCTCGTGGTGATGATCACAGTTGCAGTCGTGGTCGTGACTATGCTTGTGGCAATGTTCATGGTCATGATGACCATGGTCGTGACCACAATCACACCCCTCATCTTCATCCTGCTCTGCTTCCAAAATAGACCAGTCAAGACCAGCTGCTTCGCCCGTTTCTTGGTCGGCATATAGTAGAGTCAAAGCTTGGGTCCCCATACGAGAGCCACCCACCTGACAAAGTAGGTCATAGAGGGTAAATGCTGTCTCCGTACCAGGAAGCGTGATACCCAAATCCTGCGCAGATGCCAAAGCAAGGTTCAGGTCTTTGTGCAGATGTTCTGCTAAAAAGCCTGGCTTGTAGTTGCCCGCAAGTGACTTGGGAGCCAAGCGAGTCATCGCAACTGATCCACCCATGCCATCAGAAATCATCTGTAGAGTCTGCTGAACATCAAGATCTGCCTGCTCGGCCAAAGCCATAGCGTCGGCATAACCCACCATGCAAGAAACAAGCGATACTTGATTGGCAAGTTTTGCAAGTTGGCCCTTACCTGCAGCACCAAAGTAGTACTGCTTGGCAGAAAAAGTCTGAAGAAGAGGAAGTACAGGAGCTGCCGTGGGCTCGTCAGCACCGATGATAAGTGTTAACGTACCCGCTTCAGCACCTTCTTGTCCACCAGTTACGGGGCAATCGAAGGCATGCCTACCCGAAACTTCAGCCGCGTCATGAATATCGCGCGCAAGCTCGGGCGAGCTGGTTGTAAGGTCAATGAGATAGGCGCCCTTCTTGGAACTTGCAAGGATGCCTGCCGTTGCCAGATACACATCCTCAACATCAGTGGGATAGCCCAACATAGTAAAGACCACATCAGCATTCTGAGCAGCATTGGCAATGGAGCTTGCCTCATGAGCACCCGCTGCTACCAGAGTTGCCATCTTGTCCTTACTGCGATTAAACACGGTAAGGTCATAGCCCGCATTTAGAATATGTTTTGCAATGGGCGCACCCATGATGCCCGTACCAATAAAGGCAACCCGAGATTTAGCGTGTATTTGAGCATGCTGATCGTGCATCTATTCCTCCATTGAATACTGCGCTGTATAGACAAAAATTTTCTGTCCACAAGACATGAATCCCCGTTAGGGTTCCCTTTTTGCGCAGTTTCTATTCTTCTTCATATAAAACGCCAGGCACACAAGCTATTCTACTTTTCGTCGACCCCCCGCTTGCGCACGCGACGTGCAATACGGTCAGTCAACGATAGCTTCTCTCTACGGTCAACACCCCAAAAACAAAGCGCTACCATACCAGGACCCACATGAGAACCTAACACGGGAGAAACCGAGCTACGAATAACTGCGACATCTTCGCAACCCTTTTCTTTGCGAACCTGAGCTTCAATCCAGTCCGCATCTTTGTCGGCATCGGCCGAGACAATACCCAGCGGTAATGAAGAGTCGTGGGCATAGTTATCACGAAAGTCTTGCAGAATGGCACGCAGAGCTTTTTTGCGACCACGGCACACGCCACGCAGTGTGAGGGAACCATTGGTATCGTAAGAAAGCTCGGGCTTCATATCTAACTTTCCTCCCAACTGAGCTGCTGCGGGCGGAATACGTCCACCCAAACCCAACCAATGCAGACTATCAAGAGTGAAGTAACCATGCACAAAATAGCGTGCATCCTGTGCCCATGCATAGAGCTCCTCAGCGGTCAAACCCAAAGAAGCTTGACGCACGACTTCAATAGCCAAAAGCTCTGCTGCGGCCGAATCACAGCAGTTATCTAGCACATATAACTCAAAGTCTGGATATTTTTCGGCAATCATCTCTGCAGCTTGTCGAGCAGAGTTAATAGTTGAGGAGAGACCTTCAGACAGGCAAAGGTAGAGCGTGGGCGTGCCTTCCTTGGCAGCGTTCTCAAAAATCTCAAGGTATGTGCCTGGCGTGACTGCCTCAGTGGTAAAACGTGCTTCAGGATTTTTGCGCATGTACTCATAGAAGTCATGCGGCGTCTGTGAGGTCCAAAGATCATCCTCATGCTCACCATCAGGACCTACATAGCGGAAGTGAATCACCTCGACGCCAAGCTGTTTTAAAACTTCAACGTTGTAGTCAGAGGTGGTATCTACAATGATGCACGTCGTACGCTTTTTGTGATATGCGTTGCCAATACGTTTTACTTCAAGAGGGGCTACAGCGGACGTGCTGCCCTCATTTTGTGGG
This sequence comes from Atopobium sp. oral taxon 810 str. F0209, assembly GCF_000466405.1. Lineage (GTDB taxonomy): Bacteria > Actinomycetota > Coriobacteriia > Coriobacteriales > Atopobiaceae > Olegusella. The sequence continues at coordinate 15,642 of NZ_KE952940.1, forward strand.
GGAAGGGCCCCGCTGTTGGCAGCAGAGCCCTCCTGAATATCAATGTGCTGTTCGTTCTCGCGACTAAGCTCGCTCATCGTACTCCTCGATCTTTGGCTTGATAATGCCGTAACCACCATTGTGGCGATGGTAGATGACATTTATAAGACCGGTCGTTGCATTCTCAAAAACAAAGAAATCGTGGCCGAGCAAATCGGTCTGCACCAGCGCCTGTTCCTCAGTCATAGGCTTGAGATCAACATACTTCTCACGTACAAGCTGATCGTCGTCCTCACTTGGCTCAATCAAATCTGCCAAATCCTCTACAGAGGTAGGCAGAGGACGAGGCATAGTATGACCTGCATGCTGATGGCGATCGACCACACGAGTCTTATAACGACGCAGCTGACGAGCTACTTTGTCAGCAGCTTCATCAATTGCCGCATACATATCCTGGGCCTCAGCAACAACACGTACGACAGTATCACGAACAAAAACCGTAACCTCGCAGGCACGACGCTCAGGGTTAGAGCGATTTTTGTCCACACGCAGTACAACATCGCAGGTCATAGGCTGAATATCAAACACCTTGAGGGCACCACCAATTTTTTCCTCAACGGCATCGCGCATGGCGTCCGTGACGCTAACCTTGCGTCCCGAAATCTTAATATCCACCATCGGCGCCTCCTTGCTGTAGTCCTATAAAACGAGGGCTCAAAAGCTATGCCCTATTGCTTTGATACCCTCTCTTACCCAAAGCATCACCAACAATCCGCTCAGCGGCTACTCTTGGGGCGTGACTGTTTCTTCGCCACTTTCACCTTCATTTGTGCTATAGGCGGTCTCCTCACCACCTGTAGCTTCAGTATTGGTCTCAGCAGCGTCAGCATTTCCACCTTCGTTATAGTCGTTATACGTGTTGTAATTGCCGTAGTCGCTGTAATCAACATAGCTGCCATAACCAGAATTAGCAAAGCCCTCAGAATCACCTGTATTTGCAGGCGCTGTTGCTGTACCTGCATTGGTGGCCACTTCAGGAGCATCATCTTTCTTCTCGGTAATTTTGATGCCGCCTATCTGCGTCTCAGCACTCAGGCCTGCAAATTTACCCAACCACCTCGTGCGCAAGATAGTATCAACACCATTGGATTTAAGGGTCTCAAGAGCACGTCCTATTTCAGTAATGAGACCCTTGTTAGAAGAAAGCACAGCGATACCGCGATTTACAGGAGCTATCAGGCTACCGGCAAAGTGAATATCCTTGTACTGATTGGCAAGAAAAGCACCAGCATAGGCATCACAAAGCACATATTCAACTTCACCGGCATCAAGAGCATCAAAAGCTTCATTGAGGTTGCTATAAGATTTTTGATTCATCTTGAGATCGGTACGACTAAGAGTTGCCTCAGAAGACTTCCCTGCCACCAAACCACAACTCTTACCTGACAGTTCTTTTTTATCGAGCACGCGCTCATCGCCGCGATAAAAGAAAGAAGGTGCTGCTTCATTGGTTTGGCCAACAATACTGCATTTCTTAACATCATCCTTTGAAACACCCAGCACAATATCAACGGTATTGGCACAGGCAGAATCAATATCGCTCACATTCACAAAGCGCACGTCCAAGCCCAGCTCATCAGCCAGTGCCTCGCCCAGCTCGATGCCGTAACCCTTAACAGCGTCGCCACCCAGAGTCGAGAGTACAAAAGGTGCCGAAGTTAGATTGGTGTTGATGCCAATTGTGAGTACGCCAGCCTCACGAATAGTAGGCTCCGCCAAATCAGAGCCACTACGTTTGAGAGAAGCAAGACCATCAGCGATACTTCCCTGCTTTGTTGTTGAGGAAGTGATATGAGACAAGTCTGGTAGCTCAAAGGGAAGTTGAAAAGGAAGTTTGGCTTTGCAGCCCATCAAGCAACTCGTAATAAGTACGGTACAAACAAGGCCAGTGAGCTGCTTTTTTGTACTTCGCCCCATACACTATCCTCTCAAAGCCACTATGAGCTTACTCAAAAATCACAGTCTTCCCAGCTGACCTGGTATTTGACCCCACACTCGCGCACAGGAGTCTTCGCTTCGGGCGACGCGGTGCCCCCACTACAAACTCTCTCGCCCGCGAGATGGAATATCTCTAGTAGGACGGGCGGTGCGGCTTACCTCTAGGACGAGCCATGCTCGCTCGGATCGCGATCCGAACTTACGTGGATCCTTTTGACCTCGTCTGTCATGGACTAAGACGCACAGGCTATAGCCCTTTGCGTCCGCAACCACAGACCTGGAAAGACAATACGTATTATACCAGCTGCTTACCTTTGCCTACCATGCGCGCGCAAGAGAACAGGCAGTGACCGATTGAGCACCACGTCCAAGCAGCACACGCGTACTTTCACGCAGGGTAGCACCCGTTGTAATAACATCATCTACCAACAACAGACGTGCATCAGCTACATCATCTATCACCTCCACTGAACCTTCTAAGTTGCGCAGGCGACCCTGTCTATCCAGTTCACGCTGGTCGCGACCCTCATGGCGTAGCAATACGTCATACACAGGCAGACCCAGTAAAGTTGCAAGCACCTGCGAAATAAGTTCCATATGGTCAAAACCGCGACGCATAAAAGCCAAAGGTGAGGCAGGTACAAAACAGATTCCATCTAACTCCTGAGAGTCATAACGTGCACAACCATCTGCTGCCGCCCAGCTTGCCGCTTCATCAAGGGCTGTAGCCATCAAAGCTGCAATAATAGGAGCCAAACGCAACTCGTGAGAGTCTTTAAGTGTGGTTACAAGCAAAGCACCGCTACCTGAAAACTCTAGTGCCGAGATAGTCGCACGAGCTTCCCAGTGATAGGGCGCAAGACCTCCATCTGTATCAGAGTTTTCCCGCACACGTCTTTCACGCAGGGCTTCTGCTCCGCAGTTTGTACAGGTTAGCCAGCCATGTGGAGTGCCACAGATGGGACAGGCATAGCGTTGTTGTATCCACTTGAGCTTCTGACGACAATCACCACAAAGCAGCTGACCTGGCATATCACAGACGATGCAGCGAGTAGGCCACATCAACTCGATGAGATGGTCAAGTAAATGAGGTTCTAGATTATATGGCTGATTTTCTTGATATGAACTCAAGGCAGGGCAACTCCCCTCGCGCACAAGCAGTACACGAGGAAGACCAGTGCTTGGGATATACCCAGTCCCTAGAGCATCAATACCTAAAAGTTAAAGCGTAAGTCCAAAGAAATCGTGAGCGTTATGCCAAAAGTTGCGATACGTTTCTTCGCAAGAAGAAATGCCCGCAAGCTCGCGTTGCTCGGCCAAAAAATCAATTGTCAAAGCCGCCATTGCAGGCTCACATTCCATACCACGCAAAGGAGTTGGCGCCATATAAGGACAATCAGTCTCAGACAGCAGTAGCTCATCTGGGCAGGCAAAAAACGCCGCTCGGATATCATCGGAACGCTTAAAAGTAGCAGCGCCACCAAAGGCAATATGGCAGCCCAATTCAACAAAAGGCTTCATAATTTCAGGACCGCTCGTAAAACAGTGCAGATCGCATCCTGCCTGTGGCACGCCCTCTTTACGAAGCAATTGAAGCGCTAGGTCATGACCCAAACTATCGTTTTCTCCATCGCGCAGGTGCAACTCAACAGGAAGGTTGTGTTCATGCGCCATGCGTAGTTGCTGACGAAAAGTCTCAATTTGTACATCTGCAGACAACTCATGATAGGGGCCAAAATCAAGACCAATTTCGCCCATACCTAGGCAGTATGGATTGGCCAGCAGCATATCCAAACGCTCATGAGCAGATGCGTCATCAAGCCAAATCTGAGCACCATAGGGGTGAATACCTGCAATGAAATAAAGTTTATCAAGCAAATCTTTATCATCGCTTGTCGCAATACCTATCTCTGCCAGCTGCTCCAACATCGCATGTGCATGTTCTCTGATTTCATCCCACCAATTAAGAAAAGCAGGAACATCTTTTACATCCTCTGTGGGATCAAGCGGCACCACCAAAAGCCTCAGTCCTGCAAGAGCTGCGCGCACCAAAGCCTCTACAGGATCTGTTTGTCTAAAGACTGTAAGATGACCGTGAGTATCCGCCAACGCAGCCAAAGGCTGAGGCAAATTTATTACACGTTTCTTTTTGTCGCGTAGACACCAATATTCAGCACTAAGCTGTTCTTGACTAAGTTCTACATTCATCGCTATGACTCCAAGGCTCGAGCAAGCTGTATGAAGTCCTCAACAGCAAGCATTTCTGCACGACATGTTGCCTGAATATTTGCCTGCTTAAATGCAGTATCAAGAGCTGTTTTGTCAAAGCCACTTGCGGCCATGGAATTTCGAATAGTTTTACGCCGCTGCGCAAAGGCGGCATCAATAACCTGAGACACAAAGACGGGGTCACAGCCTTGCTTGAGCGGTCGCCTATCAATACGCACAACCGCTGACTCAACATGTGGCGCTGGCATAAAGCAAGCATGGCTCACTTCAAAACGTCCAGTTACCTCAGCATAAAGTCCAAGCTTTGCTGTATACGCACCATAATTCTTGTTGCCAGGTACCGCTGCGATACGATCTGCTACCTCCGCCTGTACCATTACGACTACCCGTTTGATAGAAGGAAGTTCACTCAACACCTTGAGTATCAAAGTGGCCGCTACTTGATATGGCAAATTAGAAACCAACTGAGTCGGCTGCGCCTCACCCAGACCTGTAGGCAACACTTTAAGCGCATCACCCCAAAGAATCTCTAGATGATCAGAGGCTTGGGCACAAGTCTCAGCAAGTACAGCTTCTAGCGTGTGATCTGCTTCAACTGCAATGACTTTTTCTGCGCGAGGCAAAAGTGCGCAGGTAAGCGTACCCATGCCAGGCCCCACCTCGAGTACCGTATCTGCTTTGCTAAGCTCTGCTAGCTGCAAAATACGACGCACAACAGAATCATCAACTAAGAAGTTCTGTCCCAAACGATGCTTTGCAACAAGACCATGACACTCCAGAGCGGCACGGGTCGCACGAGGATTGGCAAGAGGAGAGGCGGCTACAGACGACAGGGGCGCATGCTTGGTCTCAGTCGTCACGCCTGCTCTCCCCTCTTTTAGTTGGACAAATTTATATTTGCTGCTACTTATGGACAACCACTTCTACTTGATACTGCTTATTTAGCTGCCAAACGTGGGAAGAGCGCTTCACCCTTCTCCACTGCAACACCAGAAGGCAACTGACCCCAGTTGCAAACCGCAGCCAAATCGTCAGTCTTAGCCTCATCACTGAGGGAAAGGCGACGCAAAACCTCAGAGGAGGTCTCGGGCATGAAGGGTGCAAGTAAATGAGCAGAAATGCGAATTGCCTCAAGCAGACCACCAATGACAAAGGACAGCTCGTCCAGCTGAGCCACACCATTCTCATCTGGCTTTGCCAAAGCCCAAGGCTTGGAGTCCTCAATGTAATGATTTGCAGCACCCACTAGAGCCATGACCTCATCAATTGCATCAGGATATGCCATAACGTCCATTTTTGCAGCATAACGCTCATAGATACCTGCAGCTACCTGCGTCAAAGGACTCTCGCGCTGCGCCCAGTCCTCGGGAAGCGCAGGTGTCTTGCCATCAAAATACTTGACAGACATATTAAGTGCACGAGACACAAGATTGCCCCAGCTATTAGCCAAATCGGCGTTATAGACCTGCTCCATGCGAGCAAAAGAAATAGCACCGTCCTCGCCAGGCTTGCAATCGCGCATAAAGTAATAGCGGTAGCCCTCAATGCCCAGCAGGTCGATAACCTCCTGAGGCGCAATAGCATTGCCGCGAGACTTGCTCATCTTTTCACCTTGGCCCGTTTCTTCATTGCGGACCATCAAGAAGCCATGAGCAAAGACGTGCTCGGGCAAGGCTTCACCGATAGCCATCAGCATGGCAGGCCAAATAACACAGTGGAAACGGATGATATCCTTACCAACCACGTGATACTGAGCAGGCCAACGGCGAGCAAGATTTGCTGCAGCATCTTCACCTGACTGACCATAACCCACTGCCGTCATGTAGTTAAGTAAAGCATCAAACCAGACGTACGTCACATGCTTCTCATCAAAGGGGAGCTTGATACCCCAGTCAAAGCTCGTACGGCTAACAGAAAGATCCTGCAGGCCGCCCTCAACAAAGGTACGAACTTCCTTCATGCGGAAGGCAGGCATCACAAAGTCAGGATGCTCATCATAAAAAGCAAGGAGGCGATCCTGGAAAGCAGAGAGTTTAAAGAACCAGCTTTCCTCTTGCACACGCTGTAGGGGACGTCCACAGTCGGGGCAAAGATGCTGACCTTCGGTGTGATTTTCCTCGTCAGAGTGGCGCACTTGAGTCTCGGTGAAGTACGTCTCCTCGGGAACGCAGTACCAGCCATCATAGCTGCCCTTATAGATGTAGCCCGACTCCAGCATGCGCTCCCAGAGGTACTGCACCGCGCGCTCCTGACGGGGCTCGGTAGTACGAATGAAGTCATCGTTGGAAATCTCAAGAGTCTTCCAAATATCCGTAAAGGCAGGAGCTAGCGAATCACACCACTCTTGAGGAGTCATCTTGTGTTCAGCGGCCGTAGTCTCAACCTTTTCGCCATGCTCATCAAGACCCGTGAGGAACTTGACATCATAGCCAGCAGCACGGCGATAACGGGCCTGCACATCACTCAAGATAGTGCAGTACGCGGTACCTAGGTGTGGAGCGGCGTTGACATAATAGATAGGGGTGGTGATATAGAAAGACGGCTTGTTCAAATTGTCTGCCATGAAAAATGTCTCCCGCTAAAAGTCTGCGAATGATGCAACTCATTATTCTAACTCAAGCCCCATTTGTTCTCCTCATAGAAAAAGGCTCCAAACAGACTGGAAGCAGTTTAGTTGTCAGAGAGCTCCAAAATGCGAGAGTAGGCATCAGATTTTGGGAGACCATATTGTTTGGCAAGACGCTTAGCAAGAACAGTTTTTGCTTCTCCAGCGGCAAGTCCTGCTTGTGCCGCTTCTTCAAAACTGACAGCTTGCCCCTGAGTTTGTGAGAGAAGCAGAGCAATCTGGCGCAATTCGTCTGCAGAAGGTGGCGCAATCACAATGACACACTCGCCTTTGAGCACATTGCCCGCAGCTTCTCGCTGCACAAGTTCATCTACCAACTCGCTTGCTGGCCCACGCAAAACTTCTTCATGCAACTTAGTCAACTCGCGCACCAAAGCTACCAAACGTCGAGGAAAAGACTGAGCAATCACAGTCAAGGTGTCTACCACACGGCGTGGCGACTCATAGAGTACCAATGCCCCCGGCACTACCGAAAGTTCGGTCAAACGCTCGTGCTGAGCTCTTGCTTTCCGCGGCAAAAAGCCTTCAAAGAAGAAGTGCTCCATGGGTAGGCCTGATGCCACCAAAGCGCACGTAACCGCTGATGGTCCAGGAATAACTTCCACGCAAAGGTTTTGCTCAAGTGCAGCGTCTACCAAACGAACACCAGGATCGGATACTCCAGGCATACCTGCATCAGATACAAAAGCAACACGCTGACCTGCAGCAATACGTGCAAGCGTAGGCTCAATACGACTCGCTAGCACATTGTCATCGGCGCGCTCAAGAGGTACATGCAGGCCTAAATGTGACATCAACTTGCCAGTAACGCGGGTGTCTTCACAAAGCACCACATCAGCAGAACTCAAAGTCTGCTTTACACGTGGTGAAATATCACCAAGGTTACCAATAGGTGTACCAACTAAAGAAAGGACACCCTCCCCCTGGGCTGCAGCTGCATGAGAATGTGCAATAGCCATTAGTCGAGCATCCGCCTCTCAAAGGTCGCCAAAGCCACACGAGCATCCCAGCCTATCAGCCTACTTGTCGTCTTCCAAGTCTGGAAGAACCACGCAGGACAGTCGCGAAAAGCATTAATTTGTTCGGCTATAAAGACACGCTCAAGTGCAATGCGACCTTCAGGTGTCATCAGAGAATCTGGGAAAGGCAAAGAACCCGACCATTTACCTACCATCATGGGCAGACGACCACGTCCTGTAGTTTTAAGCGCTGCGCGAGAACTTGCCACGAGTTTGCGCACGCCTACAGGACCTGTAGCATCCACCTTATCTTCGTAATGGTAAAGATGAGCATCAAGCCAAACATTTTTGTATTGACGCTGTCCCATAAACGAACGCCAAGAGTGATGTAAATCTGCGTCGGGCAAAACTACAACGACATCCTCGCCCGCTTCCTTACGAATAAGTTCGTACGCATCACGATAATAGGTACGCAAGATGTGCATAGGCACACCGTCGCTTAAGACCAAGCCATGACGTACCTGAGCTAGAGGCTCATCTGCTACTTCAATACCAGCAAAACCATCACGCAACGCATAACGGCGAGCCAAAGTAGCAATTACTTGCAAAGCACTTTGGCGATAATCGATAAAACGCGCCCGACCGTGTACAAGACCATCATCATCCGTCTCGCGACCAGGATTGATATCTAACACAAGCAGCAATTTGAGTCCAACATCTTCTGCCCACTCAAGCGCATTATCGACCTGCTGGATACATCCCACATAAGGACCAGTCTCGGGACCATCATCACCTAACACATACCATGGCACGGTTAGACGCACCGCATTAAACCCGCGACCAGCAATCTGTACAAAATCTGCCTGAGAGATAAAAGTCTCACGATGATGGCGCACAATCTCCTGATAGCGCTCCACACCCACCGCACGAATCAGTGAAGGCTCATCAAGGGCACCGGAATCCGCAAAAAGACCAGGGGTCACCCATGATTCAAGCGTGAGCCAGCCAGTAAGGTTCACACCATGTAGAGCCCGCCTGTCCATTACTTGCTCCTCTGTTCAAAATTTTGCTCGCACTTGAAGTATACCCACCCCACCGAACACCAAAGGAGGAACATAAGGACCTTGCTACCCCCCCATGACACTACTTTTTGCACAACCAATCCAATTTGAATACAGGAAAATCGATGAAAATCTCTCTAAAGCTAATCTACAAAATAACTTGCACAGTTCAAAGGCGTTTCATATACATCCACTTGGCTTATAGGCAGACAGCGTTTGCCAAAAAGCTCAGCAAAATTTTTGGCTAAATTTTCTGCAGTTGTTCGATAGGGCAATATCTTGAGCTTAAAACCCTCGTTGCGCAAAGCGTCAATGGTGGTCTGCTTGAGCGTACCCTCCTCAACCAAAAACATATGGTCAAACGCAGCAACCTCTTCGCGCACAACACGCTTAAACTCACCAAAATCAAGCACCATATCGCGCTCTGTTCCCTCAGCGCCAAGCTGGTTTTGCTTGATATACACAACGACACGCCAGCGATGACCGTGGAGGTTTTCACATTTGCCGTGATAGTCAGCCAAGAAATGTGCGCTATCAAAGCACGCTTCCGTCTTGAGTCCAAACATCACTTACTCCTCATTAGCCTTCTTAGCCTCAATATAGGCTTTGAGCGATTGTTCCCAATTCGCAGGAACAAAACCTGTGGCTGAGAGTTTATTCAGCGCAAGGGTGCTGTAATGTGGACGAGGAGAGATGGGACTTGTAGCAGCGGCAAAATAATCTGCTGTAGAAACTGGCTTGACCGCATCGCCATTACCCTCGGTCAAATCAAAAATGCGCGCAGCAATATCAGCCCAACTGGCACTTGCACCACTACCAGTAAGATTGTAGGTACCAAATTCAGCATGTGGCGCACGGTCATCTAGTGCCGTATCACCCTCACGATATCCCAACAGCCACAAAATGCCCGCAGCCATATCTTCCGTAAAGGTCAGGCGACCAATTTGGTCGTTAACCACGCTTACCTGAGAAAGCCCGCCTGTTGCAACGCGATGCGAAAGATCCATCATTGTACGAACAAAATTTTTGCCATCACCAATAACCCAACTGGAGCGCACAATAAAATGGCGATGGAGCTGCGCTACTAGTGCATCTGCTGCAGCCTTGGTTTGTCCATATACGCCTAAAGGAGCAAACTCTTCGCTTTCGTTATGGCTTTCTTGAGTACCATCAAAAACATAATCACTACTCACATGTACAAGCGTGAGATGATGCTCAGCAGCCGTACGGCAAAGTTTGGTGACACCCTCGACATTAATTTTCCAAGCAGCCCTACGACCTTCAGTGGTCTCTGCCTTGTCCACCGCCGTAAAAGCAGCCGCATTAATTATGGTGCCAAAAGTATCCCAAGCGATACTTTTATAGGCTGAGGGGTCACACATATCAAAACTATCGATATCGTGAAACTCCCAGCCCTCAAGCCCACGCCGCGCAACTTCTGCTTGGAGTGCACGTCCTAGCTGACCATGGCTACCCACTACAAATGTTTTGCGAGGGCCCATGGGCAAGGCATCCGCAAGGAAAGGATGATGCAAGTCTGCCTCGGAGCGTATCGATTCCTCCAAAGGGATGGGCCAATTGATATTGAGTTGTGGATCAGCCAAATTTACAAACGTATAGTTTTTCTTTTGCTCAGCAGACCAATGCGCATTAACGAGGTAGGTATAGATGGTACCGTCCTCAAGCGCCTGATACGCATTGCCTACGCCACGTGGCACGTAAATAGCCCGCGTTGAATCTAGCTCACAGCAAAAAACCTGACCGTAGCTAGCGCCAGGACGCAAATCTACCCAAGCACCAAAAATCTTGCCTGCTGCAACAGAAATCAATTTATCCCAAGGCTCAGCATGAATGCCACGAGTAGCACCACGAGACTCGTTATAAGAAATATTGTTTTGGACAGGACCAAAGTCAGGAAGTCCCAGCTTCAGCATCTTGGCACGCTGCCAGTTTTCCTTGAACCAACCGCGGTTATCGCCGTGCACAGTTAGGTCAAAAACAATAACACCCGGTATGCTTGTCTCGTGTGCCGCGAGTTGCTTTCCAAAATCCACTGAAGCTCCCTCGAATTTTTACTTACTGCCCTTGTTTGGCGTATTTTGCTTCGGTCTCGGCTTTTACATCTTCCCACCAGCTACGGTTATCGCGGTACCAAGCGATAGTGGCATCAAGTCCACTCTCAAAGTCAGTGTGGGATGGGCGCCAACCAAGCTCAGTTTGGAGTTTGCTCGAATCAATGGCATAACGACGGTCATGACCAGGGCGGTCACGCACCCAATCAAAATCATCGGCAGGCTTGCCCATATGCTCCAAAATCAAGCGCAAAACATCAATATTGTTGCGCTCGCCATTAGCACCAATGAGATAAGTCTCTCCTACACGTCCCTGAGTAAGAATTGCCCAGACCGCGCTGCTGTGATCATCGGTATGGATCCAGTCGCGCACATTCTTGCCATCACCATAAAGCTTGGGTGTAATACCACACAAAATGTTGGTAATCTGACGAGGAATAAATTTCTCAATGTGCTGGTAGGGACCATAGTTGTTGGAGCAATTCGAAATGGTTGCACGTACGCCAAATGTGCGATGCCAAGCACGTACCAGATGATCTGCGCTTGCTTTGCTCGAAGAATAAGGACTACTTGGACGATAAGGCGAACCCTCGTGGAACTTGTCAGGGTCATCTAAGGCCAGATCTCCATAAACCTCATCGGTTGAAATCTGGTGATAGCGCACACCATATTTACGTGCTGCTTCTAACAGGGTATAGGTACCCACCACATTGGTTTGGATAAAGGGTGACGGATCCAAAATCGAATTGTCATTGTGACTCTCGGCGGCATAATGTACGATGGCATCACAGTCTGCCACCAGCTGGTCTACCAGCTCAGCATCACAAATATCTCCCTGCACAAAATCCATCTGCTCGGGTGCAATACCATCGAGATTATGAATATTACCTGCATAGGTAAGCTTGTCCAGCACAGTCACCTGTGTCTTTGGGTGCTCACGGGTGACATAATGCACAAAATTTGAGCCAATAAAACCAGCCGCGCCTGTCACAAGGATGTGCTTGGGAATAAATTTCTCTTCTGCCATGTAGATTCCTTTCGGCTACCAGAGCGGTACTGCTTTCTCATTCAAAATAAACAAGCAAAACCCGCTTGAAATGATTATCAAATCCTATTCGAAGCGACTATCCTTGCGAATCTTGCCATCAAGCAGATGGCGCAGGTGCTCACCATAGGGACTTTTACCGTAAGCCTCGGCTGCTTGTCTGAGCGCATCCTTATCAATCCAGCCATTTTGATACGCAATGTCTTCGGGTACCGAAACCATAATGGACTGCGAGCTTTCGATAGTACGAACAAAGTTAGAGGCATCAAAGAGGCTGTCCATGGTGCCAGTATCCAACCATGCATAACCACGACCCAGCGTTACTACATCAAGATCGCCGTCCTGCAAATACATCTCATTGAGTGAGGTAATCTCCAGCTCACCACGGGCAGAAGGCTTAACCTGACGAGCCAACTCGGTCACGCGGTTATCATAAAAATACAGACCAGTCACAGCATAATTGCTTTTGGGGTTGGTAGGTTTTTCTTCGATGGAAACTGCCTTGCCATCCTCACCAAATTCCACCACACCAAAGCGCTCGGGATCATCAACGTAATAACCAAAGACCGTCGCTCCCCCATCACGCTCAGCTGCCTCGACAGCATGACGCAAATGACGCGAAAGACCATTGCCATAAAAAATATTGTCGCCCAAGACGAGCGCACAAGAATCTCCTGCAATAAATTCCTCTCCAATGATGAAAGCTTGAGCTAGCCCATCAGGACTAGGTTGAACAGCATAGCTAAGTGAGATGCCAAACTGACTACCATCACCAAGTAGTTGCTCAAAACGAGGAGTATCTGTAGGGGTAGAAATCACCAAGATGTCGCGAATACCAGCCAACATTAACGTAGACAACGGATAGTAAATCATCGGCTTGTCATACACAGGCAAAAGCTGCTTGGACGTGACCATGGTCAAGGGGTAGAGGCGCGTTCCCGAGCCGCCCGCAAGAATAATGCCTTTCACAAACAACCTCCTGTATAGGGACTCTCACAGATATATAAAGAGTAACGCAAGCAGAACCAAAGAGTCGTTTGCTCCTAAACAATCTTGACTATCGGCGCAAATCCCTTAAGCAAGCGTTTGGTAGTGCCAAGACTTTCGAAATAGACCGTCAAGGTGTCCTTGTCTATTGCACACACGATTCCCGTCTTGAAAGTCTTGTGCGACACTCGGTCACCCACCGCAAAGCTTTCATTTGCCTTTGCAGCATCGCGACGAATGAGTTGTGCGTTAGAGCCAATCTCACGAGAACCACCTGTTGAGCGCGTGCGCGAGCCAAAGACCTGACCACCATAAACCTCGCTACCGCGACCACTACCATAGGTACCATGTCGATCGCCACGTTTTTCCCAACCGACTCCACGATACCCCGAAGAGCCGAGCCCTATAGCCTGAATATCGTCCTCAGGGATTTCTGCCAAAAAGCGGCTAGGCGCATTTGCCGAAGTAGAGCCAAACATTCTGCGTATTGCTGCATAGCTAAGATAAAGCCTACGCTCTGCTCGGGTAATGGCCACATAGGCAAGACGGCGTTCTTCCTCAAAGGAATCTGGCTCGCCTTCCTTTGCACGATGAGGAAAAAGCCCCTCTTCCATACCCGCAACAAAAACAACAGGAAACTCCAAGCCCTTTGCAGAATGAATAGTCATGAGCGTTACAGCACTACTCGATCCAGCTAGGCTATCAAGATCCGAACGTAGAGCCAGCCATTCCATGAAGGCAGGAAGCTTTTTGGCAGCAACGCTAGCCGCATTTTCTGCTGCTACACTGGGCGCTGCAGAAGCTTCATCCCCGGCAGCGGCCACGGCAAGTTGAGCTAAGCTCTCAAGCGTTGCTGCAACATCATCATGCGACTCATCAAACTCGGCAGCCACACCAAAAAACTCTCGAATGTTGTCAATGCGACCATCGGCTTCAACGGAATGCTCTGCCTCAAGAGCACGTATAAGACCCGTTTTGTCAACAATTGCCTCAACCACATCTGACAAGTCACCCTGCAGATGACGACCTGCTTCTATAGCTGCGGTAAACTCCCCCAAGCCTGCACGTACCTTAGGACTAAAAAGACCTGTTTCTGCCACACAAGCTTGAGCAGCTGCAAAAAACGTCAAATTATTTTCTGTGGCATAACTGCGGATTTTGCCAATGGAAGTTGTACCAATGCCTCGACGGGGCGTGTTGATAATACGTAATGCCGATACGTCATCGTCAGGATTGACCACGAGCTTGAGATAAGCCATTACATCGCGAATCTCTGCCCGATCAAAGAATCGCGTACCGCCCACGATTTTGTAAGGCACTCCCGCACGCAGTAACATATCTTCGAGTACACGCGACTGAGAATTAGTACGATAAAAGACCGCAATATCATCATAGCTGGTACCCGTGTCATGAATTTTTTCGATCTCCGAGCCAATCCAACGACCTTCATCGCGTTCATCATCCGCTTGATACAGACGAATCTTGTCTCCATCGCTGCGATCAGTAAAAAGACGTTTAGCCTTGCGTCGGGAATTGTTACTAACCACCGCATTTGCTGCAGACAAAATATGATGGGTTGAGCGATAGTTTTGCTCGAGCTTAACTACCCGCGCATCGGGATAGTCCTGCTCAAAAGCAAGAATATTTTTTATATCGGCGCCACGCCAGCTATAAATTGACTGGTCATCATCGCCAACCACCATTAAATTGCGATACTTTGCTGCCAATAAATTGGTAATTGAATACTGAACATGGTTGGTGTCCTGATACTCATCCACACTAATTTGACGGAACCGCTCTTGATATTTGTCCAATACTTCGGGATGTTTTGCCAACAGCTCGTATGCCTTGATAAGCAAATCATCAAAATCCATAGCGTTTGCGCGTGCCAAGCGAAGCTGCAACTCTCGATATACACGAGCCGCTTTGAGGCTAAGCGGATTATGATCTCCTGCGGCTTCACCTGCCATATCCTCAGGTGTTTTCATTGCATTTTTTGCCTGAGAAATACGCGAACGAATAGCCTGTAGGGGAAACTGCTTGGGGTCAATATCCAGCTCATCCATGATGGTCTTGACAAGACGCTTTGAGTCATCGTCATCATAGATAGTGAAATTTGGACGATATCCCAACAGCTCACCATCCTCGCGCAGCATACGAACACACATCGCATGGAAGGTACACACCCACATACCACGCGTACCCCCAGGAAGCAACACGTCCAGACGCTCGCGCATCTCGGCGGCTGCTTTATTGGTAAAGGTGATTGCTAACACCTGCCAAGGACGCACACCTTCATCAGAAATCATATGTGCAATGCGGTAAGTCAACACACGCGTCTTGCCTGAACCAGCGCCTGCCAATACCAGCAAGGGTCCGCATGTACACAGCGCAGCTTCGCGCTGAGCAGCATTAAGACTATCGATATCAACAGCACTCTCTATATGGGGAAGAGGTGTTTTATCAGATGTACCAACAGCTGGTTGAGATTGTTTTTTTAGGGCAGGCGCAGAGGCGCTCTGTACCTCGGAGAAGGTAGGCTGAGACTTCATAAACTCATCGAAAGACAGCGGCAAGGGAAACTCCGTTCATCGTTTGGGAACTAACAGTCTACCCCCTGTACCGGACCTCAAAAAGACATTACTAATCTGTCTCTTATATGTTCATCAATTTTCGACTTGTTTAACTCTGCTGCATGAGTCTTAACTAATGTGGGAACATTCAAGTCGTTCAAGCGTGCTCACCACGAGCAGCAGACATTGGGGAATGTATGATTAATTTTGTCACTGAAGAGTCTTTCTGGGAGCTTTTTCCCGAGGCAACTATCGGCGTTTTGACAGTAGATGGCATCAAGCCAACCAACCAAATTGATCCCGAGCTTGTCGCCCGTGCTCAGAAAGAGCTTAAACGCGCCAATATCGTTGCGCGCAAATGGGTACCCAACAACACGATCAGCAAAAACGAAGTCCCCGCTGTATGGCGCGAGGCATACCGCAAATTCAAGACCAAGCACGGCGCCCGCTGCTCAGTCGAAAACCTACTTAAGCGCGTCCTTAAAGACAATCCTGTTGGTTCCATCAACCCCGCAGTTGATGTATCCAATGCAGTTTCTCTGACCTATGCCTTCCCCATGGGCGTTGAGAATATCGATGCCTTTGTGGGTACCTTCCGCCTTGCCGTAAGCGAAGGTGGAGACGACTATCTTGCTGTTGGTGAAGATACTCCTGACCCCACCCTACCTGGTGAGCTTGCATACCTAGATGATGCTGGAGCTATTTGTCGTTGTTGGAACTGGCGCGACTGCCAGCGTACTGAAGCTACGGACAATACTCCCCACTGTGCCTTTATCATGGAGTGCATCGAGCCAAACCGCGTGAATGATCTGCATGCTGCCATCGATCAGATGGAGGTCTTTACGACCGAAATTCTTGGTGCTCATACCACTAACAAAGATTATCTGACGATTGATCATCGTGAGACCCCGCTTATCTAAGCGGCGGCTCATCCACCTATAACGCACATCGCACCTAGGACAGCAATGTGTCCCAGGTGCTTTTTCTTACAAATCCCTTTTTGCGTAAAGTCTCTGCGAGAGTTTTAGCGAAGCAAAGTAGAGCAAACCCACAAGTAACGCCGCAGCAACTAAACTCCACCCCATTCCTAGCTGCACATACAACTTTGACAGCGTTTCTACTGCTAACAAAAAGCCTTGCTTCACAGCGTTAAAAGTCATCAACAAGGGAAGTAGCGCGGGTAGTGTCAAAACAAACCAACCACGTTGAGCTCCCCACCAAAACAAAACAGGCATTTGAAACGAAAGTAGCACAAGCAGCATCAAGGCAGTAGCTACTAGTACAGGTCCAACCTCTGCCATGTTTTCCAAAGCATCAATGTCGAATTGTTGTATTGCAAGTACCAACAAACCATTTAGTAGCACACAAACTACAGTTACCGTAATAATTGCCGCAAACACAAAAGCATAACGTCCTGTTACCACTTGAGCTCGCGTCAGAGGCAGAGCGTCACGCGCCTGCTGCCAACTATTTGCCTCATCATCTCGGAAGGCACCCGTTAGCAAGATATAAACCACCATAAAGCAAATTGTGAGCGAAATCTGTATCTGCAAGTTTGTTATCGTGACTTGAGCAATATCTACGTCGTCTCCTCCAAAGACTGCACCCGCCCCTACGATAATGATTACAGCCGCAAATGCCAGAAGATACTGCGGGAGTTTACGCAAAAACTGGCACCAATCTGCATAAAGAACTGCAAGCATTTATCTCAGCTCTCCCTTCGCAACGAGGGTCATGGTCTCGTCGATTGTCGCCTTGTCGATGGCAAAATTTGGGAAGTTACGCTCAAACTGAGCACGGTTGGGAACAAGCACGTCCCAAGAGAAGTCACGCTTTACTATACGGATTTGACCGGCAGGAATATAACCACTTGCTAGCAGATGCTCCAGCTCCTCGCCACGCAAATGAGCCACACCCATTTCGTCATAAATGCGGTCACAATCACTTGCAAATGCAATTTTGCCCTCTTCAAGCATCACGATATAGTCTGCGATATGCTCAAGATCGCTGGTAATATGGCTAGAAATGAGAATTGATTTCGTGCCGTCCCCCATGCACTCGCGCAAAATATCGAGCACTTCATCGCGCACAATAGGATCAAGACCTGCCGTAGGTTCGTCCATTACCAGCAAATCTGCGCCGCAGGCAAGCACGCAAGCCAGCTGCAATTTCATACCCATACCACGAGAAAGCTCTCCCACCTTTTTGCGGGCAGCATATGAACGATGTGGCTTTGGATTTGACTTTAGCAAACCCATACGCTCAAGCAGATTCTCTAGCAACTGATAGTCAAGCTTTGGATATGCCAAGCTATACATAGTTGCAACCTGTGCCACACTCATTTGCAACGGATACGCGCAGACCGAACTCACATAACCTATGCGCGCTTTGAGAGCGGTGAGCTCCGTACCAGAGAGATTGTCTCGCGTTTTGCCAAAGAGCTCAACTGATCCAGAATCAGATTTCACGCAACCGAGCGCAATTTTCATAAGCGTAGTTTTACCTGCACCGTTACGCCCCACCAAACCCACAATTGATCCTCGAGGCACATCAAGAGATACCGACTGAAGGGCAAACTCACCATAACTTTTGCCAATCCCGCGCAATCTCAGATCGCAGATCTCCCCTGACAAGTCAAGACTACCAAGGGGCAGTTTGTTATCCATATCCAAAGACTTCTTTGCAAAATGCGCAGCACTCTGAGCGCCTGTACCCACATATGCTTTCATGCTCATTGCTCCTCCTCGAGAACCAAGTCAAGCATTTCGTGTAGTTGTTGAGAATCAATCGAAGCAGTTCGCGCCGCATTGGCCGCTTGCGCAAGCGCTGCTTCCACCCGCCTGAGTTGCTCTTCTCGCAGCAGCCCTGGATCGATACCTGCTACAAAGCAACCTTTACCAGGGACAGTTTCCAAAATGCCTTGGGTCTCAAGCTCTGCATATGCACGTTTGGTTGTAATAGCACTAATGCGTAGGCTCGTCGCAAGACTCCGAATGGATGGGAGCTGCTCACCGGGAGTAAGCTCACCTGCCAGAACAGCCGCCCTCAACTGATCTGCAATCTGCTCATAGATGGGTTTGCCAGAGGAGTTAGAAATCACAATCTCCACGCTAGTTTCCCTCTCCTTTTCTTCTGTTAATTGCGTACATACTGTATATACCTTATATATACAGTATGTCAAGAAAAATCCGCCTAGGATTCTCCCTAAGCGGATGAATGGTGCGTAAGTTACGGTGAATTAGGCGGAAACGAGTGCGTCTGCCAAAGCCTCAATCTCGACGAGATTAGCTTCCTTAACACCGGAACGCAGATGCACCATAGGTTCAAGAATAGTCATGTTGGGCATGGCCTCAACTTGTGCTTGGATGAGCTTGCCTGCCTGAGGAGCCCAACTGCCATTTTCCATGATGCCGACAACGCGATTCTTAAGGACATGAGCCGCAATATCATCCAGCAAAGTGCGCATGCTATCAAAGATGCCCATATTATAGGTAGCACAGGCAAAGACAAGTTTGGAGTATTGGAAGGCAACAGAGACAAGCTCGGAGGTCATAGTCTTGGAGCTATCGTAAACGCGCACATCGCGCATGCCTCGCTCAGCCAACTTGCCAGCAAGAATATCGGCCGCAGCAGCCGTATCGCCATAAATAGAGCCATAGAAGATTGCGACAGAATCGACCTCGGGTTCGTAGCTTGCCCACTTGACGTACTTATCAAGGATGAGATTAAAGTCCTTACGCCAGATATGGCCATGCAGCGGACAAATCATACGGATATCCAACTTGGCAGCTTTTTTGAGCAGCATATTGGTTTGCAAACCATACTTGCCCACGATATTCACGTAGTAGCGACGAGCCTCATCCAGCCAGTCATGCTCCCAATCAACCTCGTCAGCAAAGATATTGCCACCCAAGGCGCCAAACTCACCAAAAGCATCGGCAGAATACAAAACGCCCGTCAACTGATCGTAGGAAACCATAACCTCAGGCCAGTGAACCATAGGAGCCAAGAAGAACTGCAGAGTATGGTGACCCAATTCAAGTGTGTCGTTTTCCTTGACCGTAATTGCATGAGGAGCAACATCAAAATCAAAAAATTGTGACATCAACTCAAAAGCCTTGGCTGTAGCCACAAACTTAATCTCGGGATAGCGCTCCACCAGCTGAGGAATCATACGGCAATGGTCGGGCTCCATATGATCCACAACCATATAATCGAGTTTGCGTCCCGCAAGCAAATACTCAAGATTTTCCATTACCTGCAGCATGACAGCCTCATCAGTGCCATCCATCAAACAGGTTTTCTCATCCAAAATAAGATAGTTGTCATACGACATACCCGCAGGCGTGGGATAGGTGTTTTCAAAAAGCTCTAGTCGCCTATCAGATGCGCCCAACCACCAGCTATCTTCGCAAATCTCGCGAACGTTGTGCATAATCTCACTCCTTGCTGAGCAACGCTTACCAAGCACAAACAAAATTTTCCCCACTTCCCCGCATGTGCAATGCAAGCGGATAATGCCTGGGGACAGCTCTCTTCTCAAATGATATGCGATTCTGCCTGTATGGGGATGTATAGAGCAAAACTGTTTCGATAAACAGCACATGGGAGATTCCGCCCGCATAGCGAATGGTTTTCTTGTCCTGTGCAAAGAACACACGAGACTGGGTTGATGACCTAATCGGGTAGGAGGCGCGCCGTTAGCCAG